>NZ_FJUR01000001.1:2096250-2770625 GCF_900067135.1 Rhizobium sp. 9140
GATGGTCTCGACATTGGCATATTTCCCGTCATGCAGGATGAACGGGCCATAGCGTCCGAGGCCGGACGAGATCATCTTGCCGGTTTCCGGGTGCTGGCCGATGTCGCGCGGCAGCGACAGAAGCGCGAGGGCCTTCTCATGGTCTATGCTCGCCGGTGTCCATCCCTTCGGCAGGCTGGAGCGCTTGGCTTCCTTGCCCTCGCCCCGCTGGACGTAAGGGCCGAAACGGCCGTTGCGAAGCGTGATCTCTTCGTCCGTATGCGGGTCCTTGCCCAGCGCCTGCGGCTCGTTCGATGCCTGCGCTTCTGCATCACCATCGGACGACAGCTGGCGCGTGAAGTTGCACTCCGGATAGTTCGAGCAGCCGACGAACGCGCCGTACTTGCCGAGTTTCAGCGACAGCTTGCCGGTGCCGCAGACCTGACAGATCCGGGGATCGCTGCCGTCCTCGCGCTTGGGGAAGACGAGCGGTGCGAGTTCCTCGTTCAGGGCGTCGAGCACGTTGGTGACGCGCAGTTCCTTGGTGTCCTCGATCTGCGCGAAGAAGTCCTTCCAGAAGTCGCGAAGCACGTCCTTCCAGTTCAGCTCGCCAGCCGAAATCCGGTCGAGCTTTTCCTCGAGCGAGGCCGTGAAATCATACTCCACATAGCGGTGGAAGAAGCTTTCGAGGAAGGCCGTGACGAGACGCCCCTTGGCTTCCGGTATCAGCTTGCGCTTGTCGATGACGACATATTCGCGGTCCCGCAGGGTTGCGAGCGTCGAGGCATAGGTCGAGGGACGGCCGATTCCGAGTTCTTCCATCCGCTTGATGAGGCTCGCTTCCGAATAGCGCGGCGGCGGCTCGGTGAAATGCTGGCTCGCATTGACCTTTTGCTTGGCGACGGTCTCCCGCGCCTTGATCTCCGGCAGGCGGCCTTCGTCCTCGCCGTCGTCGCTCTGCTCGCCGTCTTCCTTCTGGTCCGTATAGGCGGCGATGAAGCCGTCGAAGCGGATGACGGAGCCGACGGCGCGCAGGCCGGCCTTGCGGTCTCCGCTTTCGGCAAGAATCTCGACCGTCGTCCGCTCGATCTCGGCAGACGCCATCTGGCTGGCGATGCCGCGCTTCCAGATCAGGTCGTAGAGGCGCAGCTGGTCGGCATCAAGGAAGCGGCGCAGCTGGTCGGGCGTGCGGGTGAAGTCCGTCGGCCGGATCGCCTCGTGGGCTTCCTGTGCGTTCTTCGCCTTGGTCGAATAGAGGCGCGCCTTCTCCGGCACGTAGCGCGCGCCGAACTGGTCGCCGATGGCGCTGCGGGCGGCGTCGATCGCTTCCGCGGCCATCTGCACGCCGTCGGTACGCATATAGGTGATAAGACCGACCGTCTCGCCGCCGAGGTCGAGACCTTCATAAAGCCGCTGGGCGACCTGCATGGTGCGCGAAGCGGAGAAGCCGAGCTTGGAGGATGCAGCCTGCTGCAGCGTGGAGGTGGTGAAGGGCGGCGATGGGTTCCGCTTGACCGGTTTTGCCTCAACCGTATCCACGACGTAGGACGCGCTTTCGAGCAGGGCCTTGAGGTCGCCTGCCTGTTCGCCGTTGCCGACCGAGCGCGCCTGGAGGCGCTTGCCGTCGGCCGAAACAAGGCGTGCTTCGAAGTCGTCGCCACGCGGTGTCTTCAGGATGGCGGAGAGGTTCCAGTATTCTTCGGAGACGAACCGCTCGATCTCCGACTCGCGGTCGCAGACGAGGCGCAGCGCGACGGACTGGACGCGGCCGGCCGAACGGGCGCCAGGCAGCTTGCGCCACAGGACGGGCGACAGGTTGAAGCCGACGAGATAATCGAGCGCGCGGCGTGCCAGATAGGCATCCACCAGGGGAACGTCGATGTCGCGCGGATTGGCCATCGCGTCGAGCACGGCCTTCTTGGTGATGGCGTTGAAGACGACCCGGCTGACAGGCTTGTCGCCGATCAGCTTCTTCTTGCGCAAAAGATCCAGCACATGCCAGGAGATCGCTTCGCCTTCGCGATCCGGGTCGGTCGCGAGAATGAGGCCGTCGGCGTTCTTCAGGGCAGCGCCGATATCGTTCATGCGCTTGGCGGACGCGCTGTCCACCTCCCAGAGCATGGCGAAGTCTTCGTCAGGCTTGACCGAGCCGTCCTTGGCCGGAAGGTCGCGAACGTGACCGAACGAGGCCAGAACCGTGTAGCCGGGGCCGAGATATTTATTGATGGTCTTTGCTTTGGCCGGCGATTCAACGACGACGACATTCATGGTCATAGGATTCAGCAACCATAGAGAGGGGTGACGGACTTCCCTCAGCCGTCACGCCGGGAACTTTTGAAGCCCCGACATGGAGGGGGATTTCGTCGCGGTCAAGTGGCGACCATGAAATTAGCCAGTTTGCATGGACGGTCGATAGACCCGCAACCTGTTCATTTGCAGGCGTTTTACGATCTTTCGACAAGGTGTCGCGGCAGAAGGCTCGCCAGCCTGGAATACAACGCACCACAACCTTTAAGGGATAATGTTATTATTGCAATTAGGAATATTTGCTTTATCGTCGGCGGGAGAGAAGAGAGTGCACCGACGGACAGGCAGTGGTGATGGCCGCACAAGTTGTTGCCGCATACGCTGTCGGTTGCCCGCTCGGGATCGAGGCCAAGCCCAACAGGACGTATTCATGGTGCCCGTACATAAAGACGCTACTGTTCCCGCGACACCTGACGACGAGAGCCTTGCCTATATTCGTCAGATGCTTGCAGAACTGCGTGGCGTCGCGGACGAAAAGGGTGCTGACATGCTCTGCTACCTCTTGGAGATGGCCTATGTCGAGGCGGGCGACCTCCTTTCCGGCCGCCGCGCCCTGTCAGCCAAGGGGCTCAAGAGAAACGAGGCCGCCGGGGTGGCGGTGAAGCCGGCCGGCAAGATCAAGCTCTAGCAGGACGAGATAGACGGCCGAGGCGGCAAAGCCCGTATGGCGGATGATGTCGTCGGTCTCGACCGGCGTCGGCCCGAGCGCATCGACGATCGCCTCGCGCTCCCGGTCGCCGGGTAGCACAGCGACGGGCCGCCTCTCGGTGCCGATGTCCATGTCGTTCTCCGCTTCGCGCGCCTGAGGCTGGTCGAACAGATCGATGCGGCTGAGCGGCGCAAGCGCCTCCAGAATGTCGCGCGCTTCCGTCGTCACCACGGCGCCGTCCTTCAGGAGACCGTTGGTGCCGTGGCAGCGGGGATCGAGCGGCGACCCCGGTACGGCAAAGACGAGACGTCCGAAATCGGCGGCGTAGCGTGCCGTGATCAGCGATCCGGACCGGCTTGCGGCCTCCACGACGGCGAGCCCGAGCGCCACGCCGGCAATCAGCCGGTTGCGGCGGGGGAAGTCGCGCGCCCGCGGCTCCCATCCGAATGGCATCTCGGTGATGGCAAGGCCCGCACCTTGCGTGATTTCCTCCAGCAGGGCTATGTTTTCGGGCGGGTAGGGCTTGTCGATGCCGCCAGCGAGCACCGCAATGGTCCCGGTGTCGAGGCTCGCGCGATGGGCGGCCGTGTCGATGCCGCGGGCAAGCCCGGAGATGATCGTATAGCCTGCCCGCCCGACATCGCGGGCGATCATGGCGGCGAACTTGGCGCCGCTGATGGAGGCGTTGCGGGCGCCGACGATGCCGAGCGCAGGTGCGGTGCCGGTGGACGCACGTCCCTTGACGGCAAGAAGCGGCGGCGCGCCGTCGATCTGGCGAAGGGCTGCCGGATAGTCCGGTTCGCCGATACCGACGAATCGCGCGCCGCAACGGGCGGCGATCGTCAGTTCCCGTTCGGCTTCCGCGACCGTGGCGATGCGGATGGCGCGCGTTGAACCGCCACGGCGCGAGAGTTCCGGCAGCATCTCCAGCGCCGTTTCGGCGGAACCGACATGGTTGATGAGGTCGCGGAAGGTGACGGGGCCGACATTGTCGGAGCGGATGAGGCGCAGCCAGGCTATCCTTTGACGATCCGTCAGCGCGATGCCCTTGCTTGTCTGGCCTTTCGCGCTGTCGCTCATCGCAGCTTATCCCTTCTGGCCAATCCGGCTTTCCGTTCCCGCAATCAGCCGCTCGATATTGGCGCGGTGCTTGATCCAGGTGATCACGCTCAGGACCACGAAAAGAAGGCCGATGCGCCCATAGCCGGCGACCAAGAGCACTACCGGGACGACGACGGTGGCGACGAGCGCTGCCAGCGAGGAATAGCGCGTGATTTTGGCGACGATCAGCCAGCAGGCGGCAAAGACGAGCACGACAGGAGGCGCGAGACCGAGCAGCACGCCGATATAGGTCGCGATGCCCTTGCCGCCCTTGAAGCCGAGCCAGACCGGAAAGAGATGCCCGAGAAAGGCCCCGAACCCTGCGGCGATACCGGCCTCCGGGCCGAGGAAATGATAACCGACAGCGGCGGCCAGCGTACCCTTCAGCGCATCCAGCAGCAGGGTCGCGGCCGCGAGCTTCTTGTTGCCTGTGCGCAGCACATTGGTGGCGCCGATATTGCCGGAGCCGATCTTGCGCACATCGCCGAGCCCGGCCGCCCGCGTTAGAATGAGGCCGAACGGGATCGAGCCGAGCAGATAGCCGAAAAGAAGGAAGCCGAGCGTCGGCAGAGCCGGCAGCGGCCACATGAAAACGTCCATGAATGTCCCCTCGCGTCAGCCTCCTACAGGCTGTACACGCACTTTCCCGCAACATAGGTGCGAACCGCGCGGCCCGTAAAGCGGGCATTTTCGAACGGTGTGTTTTTCGAGCGCGAGACGATGGCCTCCTTGGAGACGATCCATGGCTCATCGAGATCGATCAGCGTGATATCCGCCTTCGCGCCGGGCTTCAGCGTACCCGCATCGAGCCCGAAGATCTGCGCCGGCCGCGTGGAGAGCGCGTCGATCAGGCGCATCAGCGAGACTTCGCCGCTATGATGAAGCCGCAGCGCGGCCGCGAGCATCGTCTCCAGCCCGATCGCACCGTCGGCCGCGTCGGCGAAGGGCAGGCGCTTGGTATCGACATCCTGCGGATCGTGGGAGGAGACGATGATGTCGATCCGCCCGTCTGCCAGCGCCTGGACCATGGCCTTGCGGTCGTCCTCACCGCGCAGCGGCGGCGTCAGCTTGAAGAAGGTGCGGTATTCCCCGATGTCGTTTTCGTTCAGGGACAGATGATTGATCGAGATGCCCGAGGTCACGTTGACGCCGCGGGTCTTGGCGAGCGCAATGGCATCGACCGATTCCGGCAGCGAAATCTTCGCGGCGTGGTAGGCGGCGCGGGTAAGGCCCGCGACGCGCAGGTCGCGCTCCAGCGGAATGATTTCCGCCTCGCGCGGCACGCCGGACAAGCCGAGCCAACTCGCCAGCAGACCCTCGTTCATGACGCCACCGGCGCCCAGATACTGGTCGCGCGATTCCAGCGCGATCACCATACCGAACTCGCGGGCATAGGTCATCGCGCGACGGAGCACGAGCGTATCGTGCAGGCCCTCGCGGCCATTGGTGAAGCAGACGGCGCCGGCTTCGCTGAGAAGGCCGAACTCGGTCATCTCGGTGCCGTGCAGGCCCTTGGTCAGCGCGGCAGCGGGGTAGACGTTGACGACAGCCTTGTCGCGGGCCGTCTTCATGACGAACTCGACCAGGGCGATATCGTCGATAACAGGATCGGTATCCGGCATGGCGATGAAGGATGTGATGCCGCCGACAGCGGCCGCCTGCGCGGCAGACGCGATGGTCTCGCGATGTTCGGCGCCGGGTTCCCCGACGAAAACGCGGGCGTCCACGAGACCGGGAACGGCGATGAGGCCCCGGCAATCCTCAACGGTCGCGCCTTCAGGCGAGCCCTGGCTGGCCGCGTCGCCGCCGGCGGCGAGAATCACGCCGTCGCGAATGAGGATCGCGCCCGTTTCGTCGAGGTTGCGCGAGGGATCGATGATGCGCAGGTTGGTGAGGACGAGATCGGTCATGCGCGGGAACCCTGGTTGTTGAGGCCGCCCTGTTGTTGCGAGACGAGCAGCGCTTCCATCACGGCCATGCGGACGGCAACGCCCATTTCGACCTGCTGCTCGATGACGCTCTGCGGTCCATCGGCAATCTCGGAGGCGATCTCGACGCCGCGGTTCATAGGGCCGGGATGCATCACGAGCGCATCCTCCCTGGCGGCTTTCAGCTTTTCAGCGTCGAGACCGTAATAGCGGAAATATTCGCGCACCGAGGGCACGAAGGCGCCGGCCATGCGCTCGCGTTGCAGGCGCAGCATCATCACGACATCCGCGTCCTTCAGGCCCTCTTCCATCGAGTGGTAGACCTCCGCGCCCATGTCGGCGATGCCGGACGGCAGAAGCGTTGCCGGTGCGACCACGCGCACGCGTGCGCCCATCTGGTTGAGAAGCAGGATGTTGGAGCGGGCGACACGAGAATGCAGCACATCGCCGCAAATGGCGACGATGATGCGCGACAGCTTGCCCTTGGCCCGCCGGATGGTCAGCGCATCGAGCAGCGCCTGCGTCGGGTGCTCGTGCTGGCCGTCGCCGGCATTGATGACCGAGCAGGAAACCTTCTGCGCCAGCAGAGCGGCGGCACCGGCCGAGGAGTGGCGCACGACCAGCACGTCGGGGTGCATGGCGTTCAGCGTCATCGCGGTATCGATGAGCGTCTCGCCCTTTTTCACCGAGGAATTGCCGACGGACATGTTCATGACGTCCGCCCCGAGCCGCTTTCCGGCAAGCTCGAAGGAGGATTGCGTCCGCGTGGAGGCTTCGAAGAAGAGGTTGATCTGGGTGAGACCGCGAAGCGTCGAAGTCTTCTTCTCGCGCTGACGGGAAATTTTGACCGCCTCGTCGGCCAGATCGAGAAGTCCGGTGATATCGCGCTCGTTCAGGCCCTTGATGCCGAGAAGATGGCGATGCGGAAAGAAATCCATGGGAAGCCCGCCTCAGATGGTCGCGTTGCCGCGCTCTATAGAGCCTGTGCGGGTGAGCGGCAAGGCAGCGCGTGAGAACAGGTGAGGACAATGGCTCGGGGCACCCACGCATCGGCGCCGCGAAGGCGAATATCACGGCAACATTCGATTTTGCGGGAGGGCGCATCCGGTGCTGTTCCTAACGTTCCGGACTTCGGCTAGAACCGGATCATGACCGTGACTCGACCTGACCAGACACCTGACGACCTCAACCAGCCGAAACCCTGGTCGGGCATCAACGCCTATCGTTCCGATCCCCTGCTGACAGACGTCGCGAGCGGACTGCCGAAGGTGTTGCGCGACGATTTCGACGGGCTCGGCCGTTATGTAACCTCGCCGGAAGCGCAGGATCTCGCGCGCATGGCCAATCAGGGCGTGCCGCAACTGCGCACCCACGGGCCGCGCGGCGAGCGGCTCGACGTGGTCGATTTCCATCCCGCCTGGCATGCGCTGATGCGCCGCTCCATGACGGCGGGTCTGCATTCCTCGATTTGGGAAAACGTGCCCGACGAGCGCGGCCACAACCACAAGAGCCGCGCCATAAGGTTCTACCTCACCGCGCAGCTTGAAAGCGGCCATCTTTGCCCGCTGACGATGACCAGCGCCTCGCTGGCCGCCATGGCCGCGACGCCGATGGTGCAGAAGGAATGGGCGCCGAAAATCCTGTCGCGAAAATACGACGCTTCGAACAGGCCCTTCATGCAGAAGTCCGCCGTCACCATCGGCATGGGCATGACGGAGAAGCAGGGCGGAACGGACGTTCGCGCGAATGTCTCAACAGCCGAGCGGGTGGGCGAGGGTATCTACCGGCTTTCCGGCCACAAGTGGTTCATGTCCGCGCCGATGAGCGACGCTTTCGTCATGCTGGCCCAGACGCGCGAAGGGCTCGGCTGCTTCCTCGTTCCCCGCCTGCTGGAGGACGGGTCGGCGAACGGCCTGCGGTTCCAGCGGCTGAAGGACAAGCTCGGCAACCGCTCGAATGCCTCCTCGGAGGTCGAATTCTCGGAAACCTTCGGCTTCATCCTCGGCGCGCCCGATGGGGGCATCACCACGATTCTCGACATGGTCACGTTGACGCGGCTCGATTGCGCCCTGTCCTCGGCCGGCATGATGCGCGCCAGCCTCGCCGAAGCTGTGCATTACACCCGCGGACGCTCCGTCCTTGGCCGTCCGCTGGTCGCGCAACCGATGATGACGCGCGTGCTTGCCGATATGGCGCTGGATGTGGCGGCCGCAAGCGCGCTCTCCTTCCGGCTTGCCGATGCCTTCGACCGCGCACGCGACAGCGCGGAAGAAGCGGCCTATGCCCGTATCATGACGCCGGTGGTCAAATACTGGGTCTGCAAGACCGCACCGACGCTTATCGCCGAGGCGATGGAGTGCCTGGGCGGCAATGGCTATGTCGAGGAAAGACCGATTGCCCGGCATTACCGCGAGGCGCCGGTCAATGCGATCTGGGAAGGTTCCGGCAATGTGATGGCGCTCGACGTGCTGCGCGTGCTGAAGCGTGGTCGCGAGCTGTTCGAAGCCCTGTTCGAGATCATCGGCCGGGACCTCGGCCCCGCCGCGCGAAAGACCATCGATGTGCTGCGCGCTGCTATTTCGCTCTGCGAGCGCGACGAGGGGGCGGCTCGTCTGCTGGTCGAGCAGCTCGCGCTTGCCGCCGCTGCCGCCGAGCTCTACCGGCTCGGTGCCGGACGCATCGCGGATGCCTTCATGGAATCGCGGCTCGCAGCCGGCTGGCGCTCCACCTACGGCATGCTCGATTCGCGTTTCGACAGCGCGATGATCGTCGATCTTCTCTATCCCGCTTCCAGCTGAGCATCGATTGGAACGAATGGATCGGCATGCCGCGCCGGCTCCGCGCCCGTTAACCTTAACAAAAGGTTGACGTTGCCGGGACAGGGTTAACGAGCCATGTGTTGTGGATCGCAACCGCACGGAGCCCGCATGATGCGCGCAGCCCTGACGTTTATTCCCATGTCGATCTTTGCGATTGTCGCGCTGGACGTGGCCGTGCCGGCATTCGTTCTTCTCGCCTGTGTCCTTGCCACTGGCGGTGTGGCATCGATCGGCGCCTTGGGAGCCCGTGGCGCAGCGATCATGAGAGGAGACCGGATATGAAGTGGCTTCTGATCCTCTGGGGCGGGCCGGTCCTGTTCCTGACGAGCTGGTACACGCTCTCCTATAACGACATCAGCTTCGGCATCTTCATGCTCTCGCGGGAGGCGAACGACCTCGTATTCCAGATGTACGGCAATGTGCTCGGCATCGAGCCGGAGACGATTCCGCCGCTCGTGGCGCGCGCGATGATCTTCGACAGCTTTGTCGTCTTTGGCTTGATAGCGCTGCGCAAGCGCAAGGCGCTTCTCTCCTGGTATCGTCGCAGGCGCGATCAATCGTCCAAGGACGCTGCGGCGCGAGCGAGCGACGCAAGCCTGTCCAGCGCGCCCTGAAGAATGAAGGACGCAGCCGCCGAATCGATCCGCTCCGCCCGCTTGGCGCGCGACACGTCCATCTCGATCAACGTCCGCTCGGCAGCCACCGTCGACAGGCGCTCGTCCCAATAGACGAAGGGCAGGGCGGTTTTCTGCTCCATATTGCGCACGAAGGCGCGTGTCGCCTGTGCCCTCGGACCGAGCGAACCGTCCATGTTGACGGGAAGACCAATGATAAAGGCGGCAATCTTTTCCTTGTCGGCGAATGCCAGCAGCGCGACCGCGTCGAGCGTAAACTTCGTTCGCTTGATCACCGTTCGCGGCGTCGCCAGCCCCCGGCCGAGGTCGGATACCGAGAGGCCGATCGTCTTGGTGCCCAGATCGAGCCCGGCAACCGCCTGACGCGGCAACAGCGCGCCCGCAAGCTCCTCGATTGTCATCACGCTCATGCTGAATCCTCTCCGGCGGCCTTTGTCTTTGCCTGTCGATGTTCCATATGCTCCGCGGGCACCAATTTCACCAGCGAGCTTTTACCGCTGGCGTTCGGGGCGCGCCCGCTACAGATGACAGGAGATATGTCATGAAGATCAAATGGCTCGGCCATTCCGCTTTCCATATCGAGACGACAAAAGCCAAAATCCTGATCGATCCGTTTTTCTCGGGCAACCCGTCCTTCGACGAATCGACCCGCAAGGATGCGGCCGCAGGTCTTGACTATATTCTGCTCACGCATGGGCATGGCGACCATGTTGGCGATACCATCGCGCTTGCCAAGGAAACCGGCGCGACCGTTGTCGCAAATGCCGACCTCGCCGCCTGGCTCGGTTCACGTGGCGTGTCAGCGCTCGAAATGGGCAACACCGGCGGCACGATCCACCTCAAGGGTTTCTCCTCGACCTTTGTCAATGCTCTGCATTCCTCCGCGCAGATCACGGAGGATGGCGTCTCGCACTCGCTCGGCAGTGCCAACGGCCTCGTGCTGCATTTCGATGACGCACCGACGCTCTACCACATGGGCGACACCGACATCTTCTCGGATATGGCGCTGATCCAGGAACTCCACCAGCCCGATATCGGCCTCGTACCGATCGGCGATCGCTTCACGATGGGCGGTGCCGTGGCTGCGCTCGCCTGCCAGCGCTACTTCAAGTTCGGCACCGTACTGCCCTGCCACTACGGCTCTTTCCCGATCGTGGACCAGACACCCGACCTCTTCATCGCCGCTATGGAACCGGCCACCACCAAGGTCGAAGTCCCCGCTGTCGGCGGTGTGGTCACGGTCTGATCCGGCCGCGAACGGCGTCTTGAAGGGAATCCCCCGTTGCGCGCTCCCGTCGCGGTCAGTATAGCGGGGGATCATTTCCCGTCAGGCCCGGAGTCCGCCATGTCCGTCGATCTCGCCACCGTCAAGCGCGTCGCGCATCTCGCCCGCATCGCCGTCAGCGAAGACGACGCCAACCGTATGACAGGCGAGCTGAACGCGATCCTCGGCTTCGTCGAACAGCTTGGCGAAGTCGATGTCACCGGCGTCGAGCCGATGACATCGGTCACGCCGATGGCGATGAAGAAGCGCGACGACATCGTGACCGACGGTGACAAGGCCGACGATATCGTCGCCAATGCGCCGAATTCCGACCGGAACTTCTTCCTCGTGCCGAAGGTCGTCGAATAGACAACCGACCTGCTCACGTTCCGAAGTCCGTTTCGCCCGCCTGCCGTTTACGAAAGTCCCGTTCGCCATGACCGAACTTACCCACCTCACCATCGCCGAAGCCCGCGACCGGCTGACCGCCCGCGACATCACGGCCATTGAGTTGACCGACGCCTATCTCTCCGCCATCGACGCGGCGAACGGCGCCCTGAACGCCTATGTCACCGTGACGCCGGAGAAAGCGCGCGCGATGGCGAAGGCCTCCGACGAGCGGCTTGCGGCCGGCAAGGCCGGCGCGCTGGAGGGCATTCCGCTCGGGATCAAGGACCTGTTCGGCACCGAGGGTGTCCACACGCAGGCCTGCAGCCACATTCTCGATGGGTTCGCGCCACGTTACGAGTCGACCGTGACGCAGAACCTGTGGAACGACGGTGCCGTGATGCTCGGCAAGCTGAACATGGACGAGTTCGCCATGGGCTCTTCCAACGAGAGCTCGTACTACGGCCCGGTGAAGAACCCCTGGCGCGCGACCGGCTCGACGGATGATCGGGTGCCGGGCGGCTCGTCGGGCGGCTCGGCCGCAGCCGTCGCGGCCTTCCTCTGCGCCGGTGCCACGGCCACTGACACGGGCGGCTCCATCCGTCAGCCGGCGGCTTTCACCGGCACGGTCGGCATCAAGCCCACCTATGGCCGCTGCTCGCGCTGGGGCATTGTGGCGTTTGCCTCCTCGCTCGACCAGGCAGGGCCGATCGCGCGCGACGTCCGCGATGCGGCAATCCTTTTGAAGTCGATGGCGAGCGTCGATGCGAAGGATACGACCTCCGTCGATCTGCCCGTGCCGGATTATGAGAAGGCCATCGGTCAGTCGCTGAAGGGCATGAAGATCGGTATACCGGCGGAATATCGCGTCGAAGGCATGCCGGAGGAAATCGAGGCGCTCTGGCGTCAGGGCATCGCTTGGCTGAAGGATGCCGGTGCCGAGATCGTGGATATTTCCCTGCCGCATACGAAATACGCTCTGCCGGCCTACTATATCGTCGCGCCGGCCGAGGCGTCTTCGAACCTCGCCCGCTATGATGGCGTGCGCTATGGCCTGCGTGTGGACGGCAAGGACATTGCCGACATGTACGAGCAGACGCGGGCGGCCGGCTTCGGTCAGGAGGTCAAGCGCCGCATCATGATCGGCACCTATGTGCTGTCGGCCGGCTACTACGACGCCTATTACCTGCGCGCCCAGAAGGTCCGTACGCTGATCAAGCGAGATTTCGAGACCGCCTTCCATGCCGGTGTCGATGCGATCCTGACGCCTGCCACCCCATCCTCCGCCTTCGGCATCGCCGATCAGGACCTCGCGGCCGATCCGGTGAAGATGTATCTCAACGACATCTTCACCGTAACGGTGAACATGGCCGGTCTGCCGGGCATCGCCGTTCCCGCGGGCCTCGACGCCAAGGGTCTTCCGCTCGGCCTTCAGCTGATCGGCAAGCCGTTCGAAGAGGAAACATTGTTCAAGACCGCGCATGTCATCGAGCAGGCCGCCGGACGCTTCACGCCGCCCAAGTGGTGGTAGGCTGCGCGATCTTTGCACCGGTGGGGGATCGGACACGGTATGGTGCTGATACGCGGTGCACGCGAGGATGAAGTGCCTCGGCTGGTGAAGATCGGCCTTGCCGCCTGGGAGCAGGCGGTGGTTGGCTTTGCCGATGTGACCAAGATGCGCACCACGGCCGAATACTCCTTCGGCTCTTTCCTGCGCGATAGCTGGCCGCGCACCCTCGTGGTCGAGACGGGCGGCGCGAGCGTCGGCTGGGCGGCGCGGGAGAACGAGGATGTCGAGGTCAGCGACCTCTGGATCATGCCGGAGCACCAGCGCCAGGGACTGGGTAGCGCCCTGGCCGAGGCGCTACGCCGCGATATGGAAGGCACCGGACTGCCGGAAATGACGGCGCGGACCCATGCAGGCAATGCGCCGGCCATCGCCTTCTTCCGCCATCACGGCTTCCGGATCGCCTGGTTCTCCACCGCTTACCTCGCTCGGCTGGATCGGGATGTGGAGCAGGTGGGCCTTGCCCGGACACTGCGCGAGGTCGAAAGCGCCGGGGACATGTGACGCTGCCGACCGCCTGACCCGCCTGAAACCGCTGTCGGACATTCTCGCCCGTCTTGCACCCCTCAAGCATTTGTTCTAACCCGGACCTACCTAAAAGAAGCCTGCAGGAAGAGCTTTTCCATGACCCTAGTCGACGTTCGCACGCCCGATCCGAAACGCTTCATCCCCGGCGCCACCGGCGACTGGGAAGTGATCGTCGGCCTGGAGGTGCACGCGCAGGTCACGAGCCATTCGAAGCTTTTCTCCGGGGCCTCCACGACCTTCGGCAATGCCGCTAATGCCAACGTCTCACTGGTCGATGCGGCCATGCCGGGCATGCTGCCCGTCATCAACGAGGAATGCGTTCGCCAGGCGGTGCGCACCGGGCTCGGGCTCAAGGCGCAGATCAACCATCGTTCGATCTTCGACCGGAAGAACTACTTCTATCCCGACCTGCCGCAGGGCTACCAGATCTCGCAGTTCAAGGACCCGATCGTCGGCGAAGGCCAGATCGTCATCTCGCTCGGCCCCGATCGGCAAGGCAATTTCGAGGATATCGAAATCGGCATCGAGCGCCTGCACCTGGAGCAGGACGCCGGCAAGTCGATGCACGACCAGCATCCGACCATGTCCTATGTCGATCTCAACCGCTCGGGTGTTGCATTGATGGAGATCGTATCCAAGCCCGACATGCGCTCGTCCGACGAGGCGAAGGCCTATATGACGAAACTGCGCTCCATCGTGCGCTATCTCGGCACCTGCGACGGCAACATGGATGAAGGCTCGATGCGCGCCGACGTCAACGTCTCCGTGCGCCGCCCCGGCGAGGCGTTCGGCACACGTTGCGAGATCAAGAACGTCAACTCGATCCGCTTCATCGGCCAAGCCATCGAATATGAGGCCCGTCGGCAGATCGAGATTCTGGAAGACGGCGGCAAGATCGATCAGGAAACGCGCTTGTTCGACCCGAACAAGGGCGAGACGCGATCCATGCGCTCCAAGGAAGATGCGCATGACTATCGCTACTTCCCGGATCCGGACCTCCTGCCGCTCGAATTCGACGAGGCTTTCGTCGAGGCGCTGAGGGTCGATCTGCCGGAACTGCCCGACGACAAGAAGGAGCGCTTCGTGCGCGATCTCGGCCTGTCGATCTACGATGCTTCAGTGCTCGTGTCGGAAAAAGCGATCGCCGATTATTTCGAGGTCGTCTCTGCCGGACGCGACGGCAAGGCGGCTGCGAACTGGGTCATCAACGACTTGCTGGGCGCCTTGAACAAAGCCGGTAAAGGTATTGAAGAGACTCCGGTTTCCCCCGCGCAACTCGGCGGCATCCTCGACCTCATCAAGTCCGAGGTCATCTCCGGAAAGCTTGCCAAGGAGCTGTTCGAGATCGTCTTCAACGAGGGCGGCGACCCGGCCGAGATCGTCGAGGCCCGCGGCATGAAGCAGGTGACGGACACCGGCGCCATCGAGAAAGCCGTGGACGAGATCATCGCCGCCAACCCGGATCAGGTTGCCAAGGTGCAGGCCAAGCCTTCGCTGGCCGGCTGGTTCGTCGGGCAGGTCATGAAGTCCACCGGCGGCAAGGCCAACCCGCAGGCCGTACAGGCGCTGGTCAAGGCGAAGCTCGGGCTCGAGGAGTAGCCATGTTTTTCGTCCGCTCGGCGACGGAACGCGATCTTGCCGCGATCAGTGTCCTCCTGGGCGAGACCGCGCACGCGACCTATGACGCCACTTATGGCGGCGACAAGGTCGCGGAGATGACGGCCAAGTGGCACTCGGTGGCGGCGCTCCAAGCGAACCTGCAGCGCAAGGGCAGCGAGTTCGTGGTGGCCGACGACGGCAAGCGCATTGGCGGTATGGCCTATGCGTCGATGTCGCCAACCCTGCACGAGACGGCCATCCTCCATCAGCTTTACGTGCTTCCGGCATTCCAGCGACAGGGGATCGCCCGCGATCTGTTCGCCGAACTCGAAACCTGCTTTCCCTATGCGGGACACATGCGGGTAGAGGTCGTCACCGACAACGCGCCTGCCATCGCGTTCTACGCGGCGCATGGTTTCACCGAGATCGGCCCGGGCTCGGAAGCCTGGGGCATGCCGACGGTGGAGATGGAAAAGGTTCTGGACGACGCCCGCTGAGGGCGCTCGCTAAGACAGTGCAAACACGCTGCGAGAAACGCGGCAGGCTGGACAAGATCGGTTCGGCAGGCCATAAGCAGAAGCAATCATAAGGCATCCGCGCGCGGCTTTCGTGCGCCGGTCCAAGGACGGTTCGATGAAGACTTTTCTGCAGATTTTCACCTGGTGGAACGGCTCGACGATCGGGACGCGGTTTCATACCTGGCGCTTCGGCAAGAGGGTCGGGCAGGACGAGCTCGGCAACACCTATTATGAAGGCGGCAAGGACTCCGAAGGCCGGACACGCCGCTGGGTCATGTACAACGGCTATGCCGAGGCATCGGCGATCCCGCCGGGCTGGCACGGCTGGATGCATCATCGCACGGATGTTTCGCCGGCCGACGAGACCTATGCCGCCCGCGAATGGCAGAAGCCGCACCGCCTCAATATGACCGGCACGGCACAAGCCTATCGCCCGCCGGGCTCGCTTGCCCAGCCGGGCGAACGCCCGCGCGTCACAGGCGACTACGATGCGTGGACGCCCCGCTCGTAAAGCACTGTCGGTTTCCGGCCGATGTGCCGGAACCATCATCTCGCGGCCATGATTGGCATCTACATCCGGTGCTGAGATTGCTCCGTGCGCAGTCTCACCGTATCTTGTTACATCGACGGGACCATCCTCGAGCATCGTGGACGGTCACGGTGCACGCGATCTGAAAGGCTGGCCGAAACGGACGGTGCACATTAACCGGGCTTGCACGGGCGACGTCGGGGTGTAGCGACCAGATCCGGACGTCGGCGTTGGCGAGAGACTGAAATGGCAGTGAACAGGATAACCCGGAACGTGTCGATAAACCGCAAAGTCGTGACCTGCCGCAAGTCCTTCGACCGCATTGTCCTGTTGCTTTCCACCGCCGCCGCCGCTTTTGTGATGACCACGCCTCCGACGAATGCGGCGCGTCTGGCCAATCCCGTCGCCGTCTTCTCGGGCATCGACAAGATCACCGGCCGCATCACCACCTTCGACGTCTATATCGGCGAAACCGTCCAGTTCGGTGCGCTTCAGGTCACCCCTCGCGTCTGCTACAGCCGCGACGACACGGAGGCCCAAAAGACCACGTCGTTCGTGGAAGTCGAGGAAATTACCCTCGACCGTAAGATTCGCCGCATCTTCACCGGCTGGATGTTCGCTGACAGCCCTGGGCTCAATGCTGTGGAGCATCCCGTCTACGATGTTTGGCTGCAAAGCTGCAAAGCCAAGTCCGACCTTCCGCCCCCGGACAGTGCCTCAAACAGCCAGTAATGGTTAACTCCATACTCGACCCTCGACTGCGCATCACCTGGTCGCGGTGTATGTCGATGCAATCCTCATTCGTTCATCGAACGTGACATCACCAGCGTTTGTCGCTGAACCCTCTTTACATCAGTAGAAATTGTCGGGCGTGCGTCAGAACCGCGCGTGCGGCTGGGCAATAGCTTCGGCGAGCATGCCGGCATATTCCGCCTTCGGCACGTCGATCGCGCCGAACGTCTTCAGATGATCCGTGGTGAACTGTGTATCCAGCAGAATGAAGCCGCGGTCGCGGAGGTGTTCGACAAGGTGGACGAGGCACATCTTGGAGGCGTCGGTGCGGCGGGAAAACATGCTTTCGCCGAAGAAGGCGCTACCCAGCGAGACGCCGTAAAGTCCACCGACGAGTTCGTCGCCGTCCCATACCTCGACCGAGTGGGCATGGCCCATCATGTGCAAGGCCGTGTACAGCCCTCGGATCGTGCCGTTGATCCAGGTGGTGGGCCGATCTGGCGCTGGCGCGGCACAGCCATCCATGACGGCTTCGAAGGCAGTGTTGCGCCGCATGCTGAAAGGCGAGCGCCGGATCGTCTTGGCAAGGCTGCGGGAGATGTGGAAATCATCGAGCGGAATGACGCCGCGCATCTCGGGTTCGACCCAGAAGATCTCGGGATCGTCGGCCGAATCGGCCATCGGAAAGAGGCCGATCGAATAGGCGCGCAGCAGCAGATCGGGAGTGATATCCTGTTGCTTGCGGCGGCTGCCTCTCATGCTGTGCCTCTGTTTGCACACCCGAGGCCTCAGTGCCGGTCAAAGGCCGATGGATCGGGCAGCGCGTTTGCGAAGCCGGAGCGCCACAACCCGAAAGGGTGGGATAGCGCTCCGATGAAGTTTTATTCCGCGGGCTGTGCGAGATAGTTCTCCAGCCAGTGAATGTCGTAGTCGCCATTTGCGATGTCCTGATTGTTGATCAGGTCTTGAAACAGCGGCAGCGTCGTCTTGATTCCGTCGATGACGAATTCGTCGAGAACCCGGCGCAGGCGCATCATGCATTCGACGCGGGTGCGCCCGTGCACGATCAGCTTGCCGATCAGGCTGTCGTAGTAAGGCGGGATCTTATAGCCCTGATAGGCGCCCGAATCGACGCGAACCCCCAGACCGCCCGGAGCGTGGAAGTGCGTGATCGTGCCGGGCGAGGGCACGAATGTGCGCGGGTCCTCGGCGTTGATCCGGCACTCGATGGCGTGGCCCTGGAAGACGATTTCGTCCTGCGTGACGGACAGGCCAGCGCCGGAGGCGACGCGGATCTGTTCGTGGACGAGGTCGATCCCCGTGATCGCCTCGGTGATGGGATGCTCCACCTGAAGGCGGGTGTTCATCTCGATGAAATAGAACTCGCCGTTCTCGTAGAGAAACTCGACCGTGCCGGCACCGCGATATTTCAGCTTGCGCATGGCATCGGCGCAGATCTCGCCGATCTTCATGCGTTGCTCGACGTTGAGAGCCGGCGAGTTGGCTTCTTCCCACACCTTCTGGTGGCGCCGCTGCAAGGAGCAGTCGCGTTCTCCGAGGTGGATGGCATTGCCCTCGCCATCGCCCACGACCTGAATTTCGATATGGCGCGGCTTGCCGAGGTATTTTTCCATATAGACGGCATCATTGCCGAAGGCGGCTGCCGCTTCGGATCGGGCCGTGGAAACGGCTTCCTCGACTTCGTCCTCGTTGCGCGCGACCTTCATGCCGCGACCACCGCCGCCGGCTGTCGCCTTGATCAGGACAGGGAAGCCGATCTCGCGAGCGATCTCCAGGGCGTTTTCGGGACGCACTTCGCCGGTCGAACCGGGTACGACGGGAATGCCGAGCGCCTTGGCCGTTTCCTTGGCCGTGATCTTGTCGCCCATGATGCGGATATGGTCCGCGGTCGGCCCGATGAAGGTGATGCCGTGCGCATCGAGGATATCTGCGAACTTCGCGTTCTCCGACAGGAAGCCGTAGCCGGGATGGACGGCGTCGGCGCCGGTGATTTCGCAGGCCGCGACGATCTGGTGGATGTTCAGGTAGCTGTCGCGCGAGGGCGGCGGGCCGATGCAGACGCTTTCATCCGCCAGGCGCACATGCATGGCGTCGGCGTCGGCCGTGGAGTGCACGGCAACGGTGGCGATGCCGAGTTCCTTGCAGGCGCGAAGGACGCGGAGCGCGATTTCGCCGCGATTGGCGATGAGAACCTTGGAGATGAGGGGCATGGGCTTACTCGATGACCACGAGCGCTTCGCCGTACTCGACCGGTGCGCCGTCTTCCACGAGGATCTCGACGACCTTGCCGGCGCGCGGCGCCGGTATCTGGTTCATCGTCTTCATGGCTTCGATGATGAGGACGGTCTGGCCTTCCTTCACCGTGGCGCCGACTTCGATGAAGGGACGCGAGCCGGGGGCGGGCGAGAGATACGCTGTGCCGACCATGGGGGCCGTCAGCGCGTTCTTGGAAATCCGGGCTGCGGCATCCGGTGCGGCGGCAGCAGCCGCGACAGCCACGGGGGCGGCGGCCGGAACCGGTGCGGACACGTATTGCGGCGTTCCGGCGCGCGAGACGCGGATACGCAGGTCTTCCTGCTCGATCTCGATCTCGGTCAGGTCGGTCTCGTTTAGAATATTGGCGAGATCGCGGATCAGTGCCTGATCGATGCCGGTCTTCTTGTCAGCCATGAGAGCCTCTTGTTCTTTTTATTTCTGTGTTTGAAGGAGTGTGTTTAGCGCATTGAGCGCCAGAATGTAACTCTGCGCGCCAAAGCCGCAGATGACGCCTTTCGCCGCTGGGGCAAGCATGGATTTATGGCGAAATTCCTCGCGCGCGTGAACGTTTGAGAGATGAAGCTCGACCACCGGGATGCCGATGGCGCGCGTCGCATCGTGCAGGGCGACCGATGTGTGGGTATAGGCACCGGCGTTGACGGCAATGCCGGCAACGCTATCGCTGGCTTCGTGAAACCAATCGACCAGCACACCCTCATGATTGGTCTGGCGAAAGTCGATCGTCAGGCCGAGCTTCTCGCCCTCCGCAACGCACATTGCCTCGATGTCGGCAAGGGTCTGGCCGCCATAGATGCCGGGCTCGCGCTTGCCCAGCATGTTGAGGTTGGGGCCGTTCAGGACGAAAATCGTTGGCATTTCGTGAGCATCCTATCGTCGTGCCGTCAGCTATAGACGTTTGGTCCGTTGAAAAAAAGCCTTTTGGGTCCGCCGCATGGCTGCGAGCGCTTCACTAAGGCCTTGTCCACAAGGCATGTCGCCTCGAGGTCAGCAGGCTGTCTTGCCGCAGGTGCGCATGTTGGCGATCTTTGCCGCCAGATCGTCGGCACCGACGGCGCCGAAGACAGCCTCGTTGCCGATGATGTAGGACGGCGTGCCGGTAACGCCAAGCGCATTGGCGAGCGTATAGGATTCGCGAACCTCGTCGTCATGGCTCGGATCGACCATCTTGGCACGGATATCCGCTTCCTTCACGCCGAGACGTGTCGCAACGGCCATCGCCGTTTCCTCCGTCGCGCGGTCCTCACCGCCCAGAAGCGCCCGGTGGAAATCGCCGTACTTCTCGGGAGCGAGCTTCCGGAAGGCCGAACTGACCCGATGAGCGTCGAGCGATTCCTGACCGAGAATCGGCAGTTCCTTTAGGACGAAGCGAACGTTCTTGTCGGCTTCGAGAATGGCTTCCATGTCGGGAAGCGCTCGTTTGCAATAGCCGCAATTGTAGTCGTAGAACTCCACGACGGTCACGTCGCCGTTCGGATTTCCGAGCGACACGTCGTATTTCGAGTTGAAGATCGTGTCCTTGTTCGCGCTGATCGCCGATTCGGCGACCTGCTGCTGCGCCAGCGCCTGCTTTGCCTTCAGCGCCTCCTGTACCTCGAGCATGACCTCCGGATTGGCGGTCAGATATTCGCGGATGAAGGCACCGAACTCGGCTTTCTGTTTGTCGTCCAGCGCCAGTGCGGGGGTGACAAAGGTGCCGATGGTGGAGACAAGCAGGAACGATGCGGCGATCAGTCGGCGTACGGGGAAGGTCATGCGGTCCTCGCTGAGATGGCGCTGCCGACGCGGAGAAAACGCCAGCGTACGATCTCCGTGCGATAGCACATGCACACGCACGGGGAAAACAAAACGTCGAGAGCATGCGCCTTGTCACAAGCTGCTCTTGTGAAGCCGGCGCGCTTGGGGCAATCCATGGCGATCTGCCGGGACCGGGATGTCTTCGACGTCCTGATCCACCGAGCGAAACGAGGATGCCGCCATGACCACGCTTTCCCACCGCAGCGCCGTGGAACCCTTTCATGCCATGGATGTGCTGGCGGAGGCGACACGGCGGCGCGATGCCGGCTTCCCGGTCATCTCCATGGCGGTGGGACAGCCGAGCCATCCTGCCCCCAAGGCAGCGCTCGACGCGGCCCGTGCGGCGCTGGAACACGGGCGGCTCGGCTATACCGATGCGCTCGGCACGCTTTCGCTGCGCACCGCGATATCGGATCATTACCAGCGGCATTACGGCATCTCCGTCGATCCAAGGCGCATTGCGGTCACGACCGGTTCGTCGGCGGGTTTCAACCTCGCCTTTCTCGCGCTGTTTGATCCGGGCGATCGGGTCGCTATCGCGCGGCCGGGCTATCCCGCGTATCGCAACATCCTCGCCGCTCTCGGGCTCAAGGTCGTGGAGGTCGATGCCGATGCTTCGAACGGCTTTACGCTGACGCCAGAAGGGCTGGTGGACGCCGAGCTGCGCGAGGGCGGGCCGATCCGCGGTGTGCTGCTGGCAAGCCCCGCGAACCCGACCGGGACCGTGACGGGACGGCGGCAATTGCAGGCGCTGGCGGATTACTGTGCCGCCAAGGACATCGCCTTCATCTCCGACGAGATCTATCACGGCCTGACCTTCGTCGGCAAAGAGACGACGGCGCTCGCCGTGACGGATGCCGCCGTGATCATCAATTCCTTCTCCAAATACTATTGCATGACCGGATGGCGGATCGGCTGGATGGTGCTGCCGGAGGACAAGGTGCGGGGCTTCGAGCGGATCGCGCAGAGCCTCTATATTTCGCCGCCGGAACTGTCGCAGATCGCCGCCGAGGCCGCGCTGGGCGCATCGGCCGAGCTTGAACTCTACAAGGAAAGCTACGCGGTCAACCGCGCGCTTCTTCTCAAGCGCCTGCCGGAACTCGGCTTTACCATCGCCTCACCGATGGACGGTGCGTTCTATGCCTATGTCGATGCCAGCCGCTTTACCAATGACAGCATGGCCTTCGCCCATCGGATGCTCGCCGAGATCAATGTGGCGGCCACACCCGGCCGCGACTTTGATCCTGTCGAAGGTCACCGCGCCATGCGGTTCTCCTATGCGGGCGCGCCGGCGGACATAGAGACCGCGATCGAGCGCATGGCGGGTTGGTTGAAAACCTAACGGGGTCAAAGGGTTCGACGGACTGGCGGAATCAGATCGGGAGCCACTTGATTCAAAGCCTGAGGTTTACGGCAGGCGCCCGTAACCGTCCAGCTCATGGACTCCAGGGCCAAAAGGCGCGTGCCAACGTTCATCGGTTTCACGCAGCAGTCCGAGAGCGCAGAACAAGAAAGGCCAGCCGGATCGCTCCGGCTGGCCTTTGTGTTCATTCAGCAAACATCAGCGGCCTAGAGGAAACCGCGCTTCTGCCACCAGCCGCCCTTCTTGGGCTTCGTCTCTTCGGTCGCTTCATCGGTGGAGGCTGCCGAGGAGCGGACCAGCGGTTCGCTGGCGATCGTCTCGATGTTACGGTTGTTGCGTACCGGCTTGTCGTCCGAGGCTTCAGACAGGCTTTCGTCCGCCGTCTCCACCGCCACATGGGCCTCGTCGCTCTCGCCGAGAGAGGCGGATGCCTCTTCTGTGCGGGCTTCCTCGGAGGAGGGTGCCGTTTCGCTGGCAACGGCGTCCGGCGTGGCTTCGACCGCAGCCTGCGCCGCTTCGTCCGTCGAACCCTCGCCAGTGTCTGCCACAGGCTGGGCAACGACATCCGTTACCAGATCCTGTGGCGAACGACGGCGGCGGCTCCGTTTGCGCGCAACGGGTGCTTCACCGCGATCGTCGGTTTCGGCAACCGCATCGTCGGCCAGACCGTCTGCTTCCGCAGCAATCGCCTGATCCTCAACGGCATCCTCTTCCGAGTGTCCCGCATCATCGACGGCATCGGCAAGCGACAGGGCGTCGGTACTGGCGCCAGCGTCACCGGCATCCGCCGCTGCTGCTTCGTCCGACCCGGCTTCGATCTCGCCATCCTTGTTGCGACGACCACCGCGCTTGCCGCGACGACGGCGCTTGCGCTTTTGGCGGTCTTCGCTGCTGACACCATCGATCTGATCCGCGGACACGGCATCATCTGCCTCGTCCTCGTCGTCACCGTCGTCGGCGTCGTCATCCGAAGCGACATCGGAGCCTGCCGCATCGGCAGATGTCTCGGCTTCGCCATCACGACCGCCACGACGGCGGCGACGGCGCTTGCGCTTACGACCGTTCTGATCGTCGCCATTCTCGCGCTCTGTGCGATCCGCACGCTCGGCCTTTTCGGGCTTCGCCTCGACCAGCAGTTCCTCGTCGTCCTCGATCTCGTCCTCGATGACGATATCGTCGTCCTCGTCTTCGACAGGGGCTTCGAACTGGAGAATCTGCTCGATCTTCACCGGGTTCTCGACGGCTTCACCGCGATCGATCGCAAAGTGCAGCGCGCCGACATGCGCATCCGCCTCGACCACGATGGCGACGCCGAAGCGGGCCTCGAAATCGGTGATCGTGGAGCGCTTGTAGTTGAGCAGGTAGAGCGCGATCTCCGGCGTGGCACGCACGGTGATGTCATGGGTCGTGTTCTTGAGGAGATATTCCTCGACGCCGCGCAGGACATGCAGGGCAACGGAGGACTGCGACCGCACGACACCGGTACCGGCGCAATGTGCGCAGACCTGCGTCGTCGATTCGAGAACCGACGCCCGGATACGCTGGCGCGACATTTCCAGAAGACCGAAATGCGAGATGCGGCCGACCTGAATGCGGGCACGATCGTTCTTCAGGTGATCCTTGAGGCGCTTTTCGACCGAGCGGTTGTTGCGCTTCTCTTCCATGTCGATGAAGTCGACGACGACGAGACCGGCAAGGTCGCGCAGGCGAAGCTGGCGGGCGACCTCTTCGGCGGCTTCCAGATTCGTCTGGAGCGCCGTGTCCTCGATCGAGTGCTCTCGGGTCGAACGGCCCGAGTTGACGTCGATGGCGACCAACGCTTCGGTCTGGTTGATGATGATATAGCCACCCGACTTCAGCGTCACCTGCGGCTGCAGCATGCGGTCGAGTTGCGCTTCGATGCCGGAGCGCGAGAAGATCGGATGCACGTCGCGATACGGCTGGACCACCTTGGCGTGGCTCGGCATCAGCATCTTCATGAAGGCCTTCGCTTCGCGATAGCCCTCCTCGCCGGAAACGACGATCTCGCTGATATCCTTGTTGTACAGGTCGCGGATCGACCGCTTGATCAGCGATCCCTCTTCATAGACGAGGCACGGCGCCGTGGACGCCAGCGTCAGCGTGCGAACGTTTTCCCAAAGGCGCATCAGATATTCGAAATCGCGCTTGACCTCGACCTTGGTGCGATTGGCACCGGCCGTGCGCAGGATGACGCCCATGCCCTGGGGAACGTCGAGCGCACGGGCGATTTCCTTCAGGCGCTTGCGGTCCGGCAGGTTGGTGATCTTGCGGGAAATGCCGCCGCCACGTGCCGTGTTCGGCATCAGAACCGAATAGCGGCCGGCAAGCGACAGATAGGTGGTGAGTGCCGCGCCCTTGTTGCCGCGTTCTTCCTTGGCGACCTGAACGAGCAGGATCTGGCGACGCTTGATGACTTCCTGGATGCGGTACTGCTTGCGCGGGCGGCGTTCCTTCCGGTCCGGCACTTCTTCCATCGCATCTTCGGCGCCAACCGACTCGATGACTTCCTTTTCCTCGTGGTGACCGTCGTCATCGTCGTCGTCGTGGCCGCGACGGCGGCTCGGCGCTTCAGAAATCGTGTCGGCATCGACCATGGCGGCCATTTCGCCGTTCGGGCCGCGGCCCTCATCGGTCTCCACATTGTCGGCATTTGGGCCGTCGGCGGTCGAAACGCTTTCGGCAGCAGCTTCCGCCTCGGCAGCTTCAGCGGCGATGGCCTTCTTGGAGCGGCGAGCGCGCTTCGGCTTGGCCTTGGGCGCTTCTTCGACGGCGGCCGGCTCGGCAGCGATCGTTTCGGCGGGGGCTTCGCTCTGCACGACACCTTCGATGGCATCGGCGGCCGCGCCATCGGCAATATCGGAAACGGCAAAGTCGGACGCGGCCGTTTCAGCCGGGGCTTCTGCTTCGTCCTGCACTTCCGCTTCGGCAGGCGAGGCTTCGACGGCAGCAGCGGGCGAACGCTCTTCGGCGTCGTCTGCTGCCTCGTCTTCCGAAGCATCGTCATCGGAGTCGAGGTCCGTGCCGGTCTCGACATGCTCGATATCGTCGTCGCGACGGGCGTCTTCAGCTTCCGCGCGCAGCAGTGCCTGACGGTCTGCCAGCGGAATCTGATAGTAGTCGGGGTGGATTTCGGCGAAAGCCAGGAAGCCGTGGCGGTTGCCGCCGTAATCGACGAACGCGGCCTGAAGCGAAGGTTCGACGCGTGTTACCTTCGCCAGGTAGATGTTGCCGCGGATCTGTTTCTTGTGTTCCGACTCGAAGTCGAATTCTTCTATGCGGTTGCCACGTACGACAACGACGCGCGTCTCCTCAGCGTGAGACGCGTCGATAAGCATTTTCTCTGCCATGTAGGTTGTGCTCCTCGGCGTGAGCGTGACAGGGCAGGAAAAGGACGTCCCGGAGGCGGTTCCCCACGCAGGTCACGGCGTTCGCCGGATAGATAAATTCCCGAAGGATACCGGTCATGGGCAAACAGCCGGACGGCAGAGGCAAGCGTTCCGTTTCCGGTGCTTTCCGCTTCTGACCGATCCTGCTGCGTCAACATGAGATACCAAACAAGGAATGCCAAAGTCATAGGCCTTGTGGCCCGATGAGTGTGCCCTTTGCGGGGCGTGGTGTCAGACACCGTATCTTCCGGCCACCGCCGGATTGTTCTCGATTCGGAATGCGATGAAAAGTGAAGCGACGGCGGATGAAACACGCTTGCTGCGAGGACATGACGGCCGGAAGCGCGTAGTCCGCTTCCCGATCATGCTCTGGCGCCAGGGTTTTGCCCCTTGGCTGCCCGGTCGTGGAATCTATCCCGTCAACACTTTTTACCTCTGCTACGTTTATGGTTTTCATGTCACAATGGCAAGAGAAAAGCCCTTGCGCCTTAATATTGATGGAATTGCTTGTCTCGTTTTGGCGCAGTGGCATTGCGCTCGCTCGTGCACGCCGAGCCGGCCAAAACCTTTCGGTAAGACTTGATTAACCTCGATGCGGCAAGGATGCGGATCGGACGGGCGGCACGGCTGCGCGTCGGACGGCGTGTGCCGGCCAACTGGGTTGGACGAGGTGTTCGCAAGGAGAGCGTTTTGCAGCGGAAGACGGGGCGGAAAACGAGCGGACAACCGAAGGCAGGGCGAGCCTCATCGGGTCATGAACCTCGTTCGCGCCTGTCGTCCGCGCTTGCGGCGCTTCTCGCAAGCGTCGTCATCGCGTTGGGAACGGCCGGTGCTCTTCAGGCGGAACCGGTCACCGGACAAGGCCCGCTTCTGGCCTATGGCATGCGCATCGCCGGTGACGATGCCCGCACGCGCGTCGTCGTCGATTTCGACCGGAAGCCCGACATCTTCGTTCACTATGTCGACAATCCGCCCCGCGTCATCGTCGATCTGCCCGAGACCTCCTTCGGCGTGAAGCCGGAAGACGCGCAGGCGAGGGGGCTCTTCAAGGACATCCGATTCGGCGCCATGGGCGCAAGCAGCGCCCGCATCGTCCTCACGGCGACGAAGCCTGTCGAGATCACCGTGGCCGACGTGAAGACCGACGATGGCGGCAAGAGCTTTCGTCTCGTGCTGGATGCCGAGCGCGTCGATAAGAAGCGCTTCGCCGAACTTCTGACCGAGCAGACCTGGACCGGCAGCGTCGCGCTGACCAAGGCGCCGCGGGTCGATGAGCCGGCGCCCGCCTCCAGCGACTTCGTCATCGCGGTCGATGCCGGTCATGGCGGCATCGATACCGGCGCGATCGGCGTCGATACAAAGATGGAAGAGAAGGCCGTCACGCTGGCTTTCGCCAAGGAATTGGCGGAGACGCTGAACCGCGAGCCCGGCATCAAGGCCGTGCTGACGCGCGACGACGACGAATTCCTCTCGCTTTCGGAGCGCGTGCTCATCGCCCGTCAGAAGCAGGCGAAGCTGTTCATTTCGCTGCATGCCGACACGCTGAAGCAGCACGATATCCGGGGCGCCACCGTCTACACGATCTCGGACAAGGCTTCCGACCATCTGGCGGCAAGCCTCGCCGAACGCGAAAACCTGTCGGATCAAATAGCCGGCGTGCCGCTGGCCGATGAGCCGGCCGAAGTCGCCGACATCCTGATCGACCTGACGCGGCGCGAGACGCAGGCCTTCTCGGTCAATCTCGCACGCTCCATCATCGCGTCGTTCGAAGGGCAGATCAACCTGATCAACAATCCCCATCGCTTCGCCGGCTTTCAGGTCCTGCGGGCGGCCGACGTGCCCTCCATCCTGCTCGAACTCGGCTTTATGTCCAACAAGGAGGACGAGAAGTTGCTGGTCGATCCGGCCTGGCGCAAGAAGGTCTCCGAGCGCATCGCCGCCGCCGTCCGGCGCTACCGGGGCGGTGCCATGGCCGACGGTGGTTGATCAGTGACGACGGCCGCCGTCGTCAGGATGCGGATGCTTTACTGGACGTGACCTTAAAATTAAGGATGACTTGCATTTTTTCGTGTCGCCCGGGCCACAGGCGCAGTGGCATCCGCACGCCGAACGGGCTAAACTGGATCAAGAGCCCTATTTTCCTCACATTCCCGTCGCTATCCCTCAAGCCTAAATTGACGGCCCGGGAATCGCCAGACGGGTATGAATGCTCGACTGGCAGAGGCCGATAGGCCGGAACGGATGGCATCGACGCGATGTCGACCCGGATTGTGTGTTCGGCTGCCTTTTGTCTGCATGGATGCGGGGCGAGCTTGAGTTCTGCGGCGAAGACATCGCAGCCCATAGGCCGCGACGCTGCGGGTGACGACATGCGGAAGGATGCGGCGAGATCGCTGCCTTTCATTTGATAGCGACGACGAAGGGACCGGTAGCCAACCGATGATCAGACTGATTGGATACTTCTTCGGCGCCGGCGCCTTTCTCGTCCTCATCGCAGCGGCGGCAGCGGCCCTCTATCTCGGCAACCTCAACAAGGACCTGCCGGACTACGAGGTGCTGGCCAGCTATGCGCCCCCGGTTACCACACGCGTCCACGCCGGCAATGGCGAACTCATGGCCGAATATGCCCGCGAGCGCCGCCTTTACCTGCCGATCCAGGCCATCCCCGACCGCGTGAAAGCGGCCTTTATCTCGGCGGAAGACAAGAACTTCTACCAGCATCCCGGCGTGGATCTCATGGGTCTCGGCCGTGCGATCCTTGTCAACGTCCAGAACATGGGCTCCGGCCGCCGTCCCGTGGGCGCCTCGACCATCACGCAGCAGGTCGCCAAGAACTTTCTTCTTTCCGCCGACCAGACCATCGACCGCAAGATCAAGGAAGCCATCCTCTCCTTCCGCATCGAACAGGCCTATTCGAAGGACCGCATTCTCGAGCTTTACCTCAACGAGATCTTCTTCGGCCTGAACTCCTATGGCATCGCCGGCGCGGCTCTGACCTATTTCGACAAGTCGGTGACCGAACTGACCATCGCCGAAACAGCCTATCTCGCGGCCCTGCCGAAAGGCCCATCGAATTACCATCCCTTCCGTCACGAGGCCGCAGCGCTGGAGCGCCGCAACTGGGTCATCGACCGCATGGTCGAGAACGGTTACGTGACGCGGGCGGACGGAGACGAGGCAAAGACCCAGCCGCTCGGCGTTTCCGTGCGCCGTGGTGGCTCGCATCTCTTTGCGTCCGACTATTTCGCCGAGGAAGTCCGCCGTCAGATCATCCAGCGCTATGGCGACAATGCGCTGTATGAAGGCGGTCTCTCGGTTCGCACATCGCTCGATCCGAAGATCCAGGTGGAGGCCCGCAAGGCTCTGCAGGATGGTCTCGTCAACTATGACGAGCGCCGTGGTTTCCACGGTCCGCTGAAAAGCATCGAGATCGGTGGCGATTGGGGCGTTGCCCTCGGAAAGCTAGACGCGCTCTCCGACGTTCCCGAGTGGAAGCTCGCCGTCGTGCTTGCGGTCGATGAAAAGGGTGCCGAGATCGGCATTCAGCCGTCCAAGGACGGCGCCGGTAAGGTCGGCCCCGACCGCGTCACCGGCCAGATCTCGGCAAAGAACATGCAGTGGGCCTATCGCTCGTCCGAGGGCAATCGCCGCACGGCGCGCTCGCCGGAAGGCGTGGTCGGCCCGGGCGACGTCGTCTATGTCGAGGCGCTGGAGACGGATGGCGACTATCGCCTGCGTCAGCCACCGAAGGTTCAGGGCGGCCTCGTCGCCATGGACCCGCAGACCGGCCGCGTGCTCGCGATGGTCGGCGGCTTTTCCTATGGCCAATCCGAATTCAATCGTGCAACGCAGGCCATGCGCCAGCCGGGCTCCTCCTTCAAGCCCTTCGTCTATGCGGCCGCGCTCGACACCGGTTATACGCCGGCATCGGTCATTCTCGATGCGCCGTTCGAACTGGCTCAGAACGGCCAGGTCTGGCGTCCCGAAAACTATGGCGGAGGTTCGGCAGGCCCGTCCACCTTGCGTCTCGGCATCGAGAAGTCGCGCAACCTGATGACGGTGCGTCTTGCCAACGACCTCGGCATGCCCATCGTCGCCGAATATGCCGAGCGCTTCGGCATCTACGACAAGATGCTGCCGGTTCTCGCCATGTCGCTCGGCTCCGGTGAGACTACCGTCATGCGTATGGTCTCGGCCTATTCGGTCCTCGCCAATGGCGGAAAGCAGATCAAGCCGTCTCTCATCGACCGCATTCAGGACCGCTACGGCAAGACCATCTTCCGCCACGAAGAGCGGACCTGCGAAACCTGCAATGCACCCGACTGGCAGGAGCAGGACGAGCCGACGCTGACCGACAATCGCGAGCAGGTTCTCGACCCGATGACGGCCTACCAGATCACGTCCATGATGGAAGGCGTTGTGCAGCGGGGGACCGCGGCCGGAAAGGTCACGCTCGATCGTCCGGTGGCCGGCAAGACCGGCACGACCAACGACGAGAAGGATGCTTGGTTCGTCGGATACACGCCCGACCTTGTGGCCGGCCTCTATCTCGGCTTCGACAACCCGGCCCCGCTCGGGCGCGGCGGCACCGGGGGCAGCCTCGCGGCCCCGGTCTTTAACGAGTTCATGCAGGCAGCTCTCGCGGGAACCCGCCCCACCAAGTTCATCCCGCCCGAGGGCATGAGCCTCGTGCCCGTCAACCGGAAGACCGGCATGGCGGCAGCCGAAGGCGATCCGGATACGATCATCGAGGCGTTCAAGCCGGGCACCGGCCCCGCTGCCACCTTCTCGGTCATCGGCGGCGCCGATGCCTATGTGCCGCCGGAGGAGATCCTGCGCACCTCGCCGCAGGCCAACCAGGCCGTCACATCGGGCTCCAACGGCCTGTTCTAGCCCACGCTGGATCGCGATGCGCCCGCTGCCTTTACATCGGCGGCGGGCGTCGCTATTTCACGGGCACGTAATCCGGCACGATCAAGAAAAAGAGACAATGCGCAACGAAATCGAGAATATCGTCGACGAGATCAAGCAGGCCGTAAGCCTGCTGAGGAGGCATCTTTGACTGGGATCAGGCGGTAAGACGACTGGACTGGTTGAACAACAAGGCGGAAGATCCGACCCTGTGGAACGATGCCGCGGAAGCACAGAAGCTGATGCGCGAGCGCCAGGGGCTGGACGAGGGCATCAATAGTGTGCGCGCCTTCGAGCAGCAACTGAAGGACTGCATCGAGCTCATCGAACTCGGCGAGGAAGAGGGTGATGCCGATATCATCCGCGATGCCGAGGACACGCTGAAGGGCCTGCGCACCGAAGCGGCCCGCCGTCAGGTGGAGGCCATGCTGTCCGGCGAGGCCGACAGCAACGACACCTATCTCGAAGTTCACTCCGGCGCCGGCGGCACCGAGAGCCAGGACTGGGCCAACATGCTTCTCCGCATGTACACGCGCTGGGCGGAACGGCAGGGTTACAAGGTTGAACTCATGGAAATCCATGACGGGGAAGAAGCGGGCATCAAGTCCGCCACGCTTCTCGTCAAGGGTCACAACGCCTATGGCTGGATGAAGACCGAGTCGGGCGTTCACCGCCTCGTACGCATCTCGCCCTATGACAGCAATGCCCGCCGTCACACGTCGTTCTCTTCCGTCTGGGTCTATCCGGTCGTGGATGATTCGATCCAGATCGATATCAACGAGAGCGACTGCCGCATCGACACCTACCGGTCGTCCGGCGCCGGTGGACAGCACGTCAACACGACCGACTCTGCCGTCCGCATCACCCACATGCCCTCGGGCATCGTGGTTCAGTGCCAGCAGGAGCGCTCGCAGCACAAGAACAAGGCCAAGGCCTGGGACATGCTGCGCGCCCGTCTGTACGAATCGGAACTGAAGAAACGTGAGGAAGCGGCCAACGCCGAGGCGGCCTCCAAGACGGAGATCGGCTGGGGCCACCAGATCCGCTCCTACGTCCTTCAGCCCTACCAGCTGGTGAAGGACCTCCGGACCGGCGTCGAAAGCACGGCTCCCTCGGATGTGCTCGATGGCGAGCTGAACGACTTCATGGAAGCAGCGCTTGCACACCGTGTGAACGGCGGTGCCGACGCTGCGGTCGACGATCTGAACTGATACCGGTGGCCGCGCGAAAGCGCGGCCACGCGTTCTTGGCGGACTGCGACACGCTGTCTGCTCCAATCAGAGCTAATTCGATTCGCGCTCGATGCGGATGTCGCCGAGTTCATCGATCAGCACCGTCCAGGTCTCGATATCGCTCGCCGCAGGGTTCGTGCGCAGATAGACGGTCGCAAACAGTCCCGGCTGCTGTGTCACGCCGTCGGATGTCTCCGGCCGGATGTCGGTCACGAACGCCTTCATTTTCGAAAATTCATCGAGCTCGGCGGACGATACAATCTTCGGTCCGGCCGGGTCGAGTGCGATCTGTTGCAGCACGATATGGGCTGTACCGTCAGGCTGACGGAGGGCGATCAGCTTATAATAGCCCTTCTGCGCAGGGCTTGCAGGTGCAGGAGATGCCTTGCCCCGGGGATCGAGACCAGCGGATGGATCGCCGCTGTCCTCCCAGAACCCGGAGCTTGTCACGAAGGTGACGTTCGCCGGCAGCACGTCGTCCGCCCGAAGGGCTACCGGACAGAAAGCCGTCGTTCCGGCGAGCATGGCGATCCAAACTTTACGCATCATCAGACGACCTCGTCCCGCAGGCGATTCCACTCGGTTGCGTAAGCCTGCCATAAAATTCATCTCGAATCGAATCAGTTGGAGAACTGCTCCGCGAGAATACGATCCGACCAGGAATAATCCGGGTCCGACAGGATCCGTGCCGTCATCTCCTCAGATTCGGCAATGCGCACGGAGACGATGGATTTCACTTCGACATGATCGGCCACCGCATTGACCGGCCGCTTGTCCGTCTCGAGAATCTCGATCTCCACCGTGACTTTGTTGGGCAACAGGGCGCCGCGCCAGCGGCGAGGCCGGAAAGGACTGACCGGCGTCAGGGCGAGAAGCGGGGCTTCGAGCGGCAGGATCGGGCCGTGCGCGGAGAGATTGTAGGCGGTCGATCCGGCGGGGGTGGAGAGCAGGATGCCGTCGCAGATCAGTTCCTCCAGCCGCACGCGGCCATCGACCGTGATCTTCAGCTTGGCAGCCTGATAGGACTGCCGAAAGAGGTAGACTTCGTTGATCGCGAGCGCACTGAAGGTTTGCCCCTCGCTGTCGCGCGTTTGCATCTCCAGTGGCCGGAAGGCGTTCTCCACGGCATTTTCCAGCCGTTCGCGCAGGTTTTCGGTGCTGTAGCGATTCATCAGAAATCCAACGGAGCCGCGGTTCATACCGTAGACCAGCTTGCCGGTGTTCATCGTCTTATGAAGCGTCTGCAGCATGAACCCGTCGCCACCAAGGGCGACGATGACGTCGGCTGCCTCAGGATCTGCATTGCCGTAGATGGCCGTCAGTTCCGCAGCCGCCTTCTGCGCTTCTTCCGTCTGGGATGGAGCAAAGGCGATCGTCTCGAAGGTGCGGAGCATAATGTGCCTTGCCATTGCCTGGACAAGCCGCCAAGGGCGACCGGGGCCGACGCCGGCCGAGGGTCATCATGCATAAAATCCCACAGTATGAAAGGGATAGCGAAAAGAAAGGACGTCTCATGGGAAGGGATTCAGAAGGGTCTCACGGGCGGCTACAGTCTCCACCCATGCGTAGAACCAGAGACACCACGCGTTTCCGGAGCGTACGGTGTTGCCGCAAGGGACCAAAGACGATGCGCCGAAATCGGCCGCATCGTCTGTGAAAGCCAGCGTGACGGAGTTGCCTATATCATGATCTCGCCGCCGGTGACTGGGATCACGGCACCGGTCATGTAGCTGCCGAGATCAGATGCGAGCAACACATAGGCGCCCGCAAGTTCGCCCGGCTGTCCGGCGCGGCCGAGCAATGTCTGCTTGCCGAACTCTGCGGCCTTCTCCGCCGGCATGGTCGAGGGAATGAGGGGCGTCCAGATCGGTCCGGGCGCAACGGCGTTCACGCGAATGCCCTTCTCGGCCAGCATCTCGGCGAGACCCGCCGTGAAGTTGGAGATCGCGCCCTTTGTGGATGCATAGGCCAAAAGCTGCGGCGAGGGCTGCCTTGACTGAATCGACGTCGTATTGACGATTGCGCTGCCCGGTTTCATGTGCGGTGCGGCGGCCTTCGAAAGGAAGAACGACGCGTAGATATTGGTCCGGAAGGTAGTGTCCCATTCTTCCGCGGTAATGTCGGAAATGTCCGCATAGGTTCGCTGGAAGGCGGCGTTGTTCACAAGGATATCGATGCGACCAAGTTCTCCAACGGTTTTCTCGATCAGCGAGATGCAGTGATCTTCTGACTGGATATCGCCGCGCACGACGACACATTTGCGGCCGGCTTCACGAACCCACTTTGCTGTTTCCTCCGCATCCTCATCCTCGTTCAGATACGAAATGACGATATCGGCGCCTTCCCGGGCATAGGCGATGGCCACGGCCCGCCCAATGCCCGAATCGCCGCCGGTGATCAGGGCAACCTTGCCTTTGAGGAGATGATTTCCCTTGTAGGTCTTCTCCCCGTGATCCGGCAAAGGATCCATCAGTCGTGTCAGCCCGGGAGGGGCCTGCTGCTGTTCGGGATGGGGCGGCGTCGGTTTACTTGCGTCTGACATGGGTGTCTCCTTTAAGCGTTCCGACGCTAACGACAACATCCCCACAACGTTCCAGGCAATGTGACCTCTGAAGACGAGGCAAGAGACGTCGGGCAAGCGTTCCGCTGCTGTCCCTCGAAACGAGACTATGCCAGCGCCAACGCGAACCGAAAGACGACATAACTAATTGCTGCTGTTGCCACGAAGGCGGTGACGATCAACGAGGCATTCTTCATGCCGTGCTTCCTCGCCGCAAATTGAGACCGTATTTTGTCTGGCGCGATGCCAGCTGTCGCGTTCCCGCTGAATGCCATCGGCGACCATCTTCGTCGGGTCCGTCTCGCCCCGCGTCATATGCTCGGCAACGATGGCCCACGCCGTCTGCCAGATATCGTCTGAAGCCACAGGTCTCTCCCATTGTCGGGAGAGGATTACCCCGCAATGCTGAAGCGAGGCTTGTGTGCAAGCGGAGGCACGTGGGTATGACGGCGGGTAGAGTGAGCGCATCTATGCTTTTGCAGGGAGTGCGTTACCTTGAACGTCCGTGCCGCGAGGTTTTCTGCGGCAGACGCTGAAAAATGGAGAAGGCATGTTCCTGCGCATAGTGGATTGGCCGAAAGCCGTCGCCATGGTCGGCGATATCGCGAAAGGAACGGCATCCGTCACGCTTCGCACCTATTCGCGAAAGAACCCGAAGGCCAGCGGCGCGATTGACATCTATGGCTGGAGCTTTCAGCAGGTTCAGGCTTACGGACAGTCCGAGACAAGACCGACCCGGCTCGTGGGGGCGGATCAGCTGAGTGGCGCCTTGCTCGGTGTTGCAACGCCGGACGATACGTTCTTCGCATATGAGGTGGATGGCGGCGTGGACTACGATGCCGACGCCAAGTGCCTGGTTAAGGAGTTCAATGACATCGCCGCCACGGTGGTTTCCGTTACCGTCGGCGCGGTCTCCATCTCATGGTTTCTCGTCGTCCTGCATCAAAACAGCGACATCATTCATTGGAAGATGCGGTACCATGAACGGGATCAGCGGCCGGATATTTCGGAGTTGTGAGCCGTCTGCCGATCAAAAATGCCCTGCGAACATGCTGAACACTAGGCAGCTATCTCGTGTGGCTGATAAGTTCTGTTCGATGGAACGACCTCGATCGTAATCACCGTTCCGACGAGGCCAATTGGAAATCCAGGGCATGCAGACGGCCCAAACTAGGGCACGGGCGCCGACTATCATTTTTTTACAGAATATAAAAGATTGTGGTGCCCCCACCAGGACTCGAACCCGGGACCCCCTGATTACAAATCAGGTGCTCTACCAACTGAGCTATAAGGGCAGCTGCGGAGGAATTAGCAGATTCCTCCGGCGTGTAAAGTGGGAAATGTTTGCCGGTGCCGTGCTTGCCTACTGTTTCAGATGGGCGCGTGCGGCGTAGAGGGCGATGGCGGCGGCGTTGGAGACGTTGAGGGATTTGATGGGGCCGGGCATGTCGAGGCGGGCGAGGGCCGAGACCGTGTCGCGTGTCTTCTGGCGCAACCCTCTTCCTTCAGCGCCGAGAACAAGCGCGACGCGATCCCCGACGAAGGTGCTTTCCAGCGGTGCCGGACCTTCCGAGTCAAGACCGATCGAGTGGAAGCCGAGGCCGTGCAGCTCTTCGAGCGCCTCCGCAAGATTGGTGATCTGGATGTAGGGGATCAGTTCCATGGCGCCGGAGGCGGATTTCGCCATGACGCCCGATTCGGTCGGGCTGTGGCGCATGGTGGTGATGACGGCACCGGCATCGAACGCCACGGCCGAGCGCAGGACGGCGCCGACATTGTGCGGATCGGTGATCTGATCGAGAACAAGGATCAGCGGGCTGTCCTTCAGTGCGGAAAGCCGGCGCACGGGCAGGGGCTTCGTTTCCAGCATGACGCCCTGGTGGATCGCGTCGGGACCGAGGATCTTGTCGAGATCATGTGGCGAAACGATCTCCACCGGAAAGGGCAAAGATTCAGTATTCTTGATTTCCAGGCGCACAAGCGCGTTCAGGGTCGCCGAAAGGCTGACGATCTTGCGTTCGGGATTGGCCAGCGCCGCCTTGACCGTATGGATGCCGTAAAGCTGGACCTGATCGGGCGCGAGCGGTGGCGCCTGCCACTCTCCCTTGCCCCCCTTTCCGCGGCGATCTTCGGGCGGCGTCGGAATTTCCCCGCGCTCGCGCTTCTGATCGCGATGTGCCCGGCGCAGCGTTGCGTAATGGGTGTCTTTGGCGCTCTTGTCGCCGGAAGGATCTTTGCTCATGCCGAATGTATATCGGGCAAGGGCTGGCAGGGAAACCATTTTCCCGCGGCTCACGCGCCTATTGGCAGCATGCCTCCGGTATCGCCTGTGGAAGATTTCCAACTTTTGAAAAAACTGGTGACGTCGTGTTGACAGGAGGAAACGAGGCGGTCATATACCCGGCGCAGATCAAGGGGCGGCACAAACAACCGCTTCCGAAGATCGAACTGGTCGCTTGATCCCGACGGAATACTGGAGGGATGCCCGAGTGGTTAAAGGGGACGGACTGTAAATCCGTTGGCTCAGCCTACGTTGGTTCAAATCCAACTCCCTCCACCATTCTGTCGCACGGATCAAGACCCCCGCGGGTATAGCTCAATGGTAGAGCAGCAGCCTTCCAAGCTGAATACGCGGGTTCGATTCCCGCTACCCGCTCCAGCATTGCCATTCCCATTTCTCGTCTTCGTGCCGTTGCTTCAACGCATATGGCCGCCGATGCGTGGGCAAGGGCGGCCGTCTGCGAGCGTTGCGTCGGATATCAGGTGCGGGTGTAGTGGCCGGCTTCGGCGGCGGGTTCGCCGATCGAGAAGGCCTTGGAGAGCGGCATGATCTGCCAAAGGGCGGACAGACCGACCAGCACATAGACGATCCGGGAGAGGGCGGCATCCTGACCGCCGAAGATCGCGGCGACAAGATCGAAGCTGGCGATACCGACCAGCAACCAGTTTACGCCACCGACGATGACCAGGATGAGGGTAATGAGATTGAGTGCACGCATGTCGTTCTCCTTCTTGGTTGCGTGCTCTTCGAACTAAGGCATTCCCGCCTTGTTCCCGCCCAATTCGCAGGATCACGCCACACGTGATCCGTTGTATTGACAGGCGGGAGCCGTCGCGTCGCAGGCCTAGGCCTTTCGAGGTCTCCACACGGCGCGGTCTGCCGGCAGTTTCGGCGGCATTGCATTCCCCAAGGCATGCCACCATTTACAGCCTCGAAAGCCCGCACCTCGCGGGCGACACGATGGCCATTCCCTCTCGCGCAAATAGGCCTTGCGCAATTCTTTCGAAACCCTTAAACGCCTCCCCAAACCGGCCGGCGGCATACTGGCCTGCCGGGCCGTATCTCATTGATCACAGGAAAACATACCCATGGCAAAGAGCAAGTTTGAACGCAACAAGCCGCACGTGAACATCGGAACGATCGGTCACGTCGACCATGGCAAGACGTCGCTGACGGCAGCGATCACGAAGTACTTCGGCGAATACAAGGCGTACGACCAGATCGACGCCGCTCCGGAAGAAAAGGCCCGCGGCATCACCATCTCGACGGCACACGTCGAATACGAGACGCCGGCTCGCCACTACGCGCACGTCGACTGCCCCGGCCACGCCGACTACGTCAAGAACATGATCACCGGTGCGGCGCAGATGGACGGCGCGATCCTCGTCTGCTCGGCAGCCGACGGCCCGATGCCCCAGACCCGCGAGCACATCCTGCTGGCCCGTCAGGTCGGCGTTCCCGCCATCGTCGTGTTCCTCAACAAGGTCGACCAGGTTGACGACGCAGAACTTCTCGAGCTTGTCGAGCTGGAAGTTCGCGAACTCCTGTCGTCCTACGACTTTCCCGGCGACGACATTCCGATCGTCAAGGGCTCGGCTCTGGCCGCTCTCGAAGATTCGGACAAGAAGATCGGCGAAGACGCCATCCGCGAACTGATGGCCGCTGTCGACGCGTACATCCCGACGCCTGAGCGTCCGATCAACATGCCGTTCCTGATGCCGATCGAAGACGTGTTCTCGATCTCGGGTCGTGGTACGGTTGTGACCGGTCGCGTCGAGCGCGGCATCGTCAAGGTCGGTGAAGAAGTCGAGATCGTCGGCATCCGTGCGACGTCCAAGACCACCGTCACCGGCGTCGAAATGTTCCGCAAGCTGCTCGACCAGGGCCAGGCCGGCGACAACATCGGCGCTCTCGTTCGCGGCGTCACCCGTGACGGCGTCGAGCGTGGCCAGATCCTGTGCAAGCCGGGTTCGGTCAAGCCGCACAAGAAGTTCATGGCCGAAGCCTACATCCTGACGAAGGAAGAAGGCGGCCGTCATACGCCGTTCTTCACGAACTATCGTCCGCAGTTCTACTTCCGCACAACGGACGTGACGGGCATCGTGACGCTGCCGGAAGGCACGGAAATGGTCATGCCGGGCGACAACGTCACCGTCGCCGTCGAGCTGATCGTTCCAATCGCGATGGAAGAAAAGCTGCGCTTCGCAATCCGCGAAGGCGGCCGTACCGTCGGCGCCGGCATCGTGGCTTCGATCGTCGAGTAATCCTGAACGACGATGGCGCGGCATTTTTATGCCGCTCCATTGATCGACAGATGACATCAGGGAAAGCGCTGCCTTCGGGTAGCGCTTTTCTCGTTTCAGAGCGGGAAACGCGGATGTTCGAACGCGCCTGTCTCCTCCCGCTTGCTCTTGGCCAACAATGCGTTAAATCCGCCTTGCCATTCTGGAGGATATACCGTGAAGAAACGCATTCTGTTTACCGGCGGCGCCGGCAAGGCCGGCCGGCATGTCGTGCCGTACCTGCTGGACGCCGGCTATGAGGTTCACAATCTCGACCTCGTACCGTTGGAGCATCCCGGCGTCACCAATCTCATTGTCGACATCACGGATAGCGGGCAGGTCTTCAACGCATTGTCCATGCACGCCGACATGCCCGATCTCGATCGCGCGGCGATCGGCAAGGGCAGGGGCATGCAGCCCTATGATGCCGTCGTCCACTTTGCGGCCATTCCGCGCATCCTGATCAAGCCTGACAACGAAACATTCCGCATCAACACGATCGGAACCTACAACGTCATCGAAGCCGCCACGAAATTCGGCGTTCGCAAGATTCTCGTCGCCTCCAGCGAAACGACTTACGGCATCTGCTTTGCCGAGGGGCATCGCGACGTTGGCAGGTTCCCGCTGGAGGAGGACGACGATGTCAGCCCCATGGACAGCTACGGCCTGTCAAAGGTGCTGAACGAGAAGACGGCACGGGCCTTTGCCGAGCGCTTCGGGATCGATATCTACGCGATCCGTATCGGCAACGTCATCGAGCCCCATGAATATGCCATGTTCCCGACGTGGTTTGCCGATCCGACCATCCGCAAGCGAATCGCCTGGAGCTATATCGATGCACGGGATCTCGGGCAGATCTGCAAGCTCGGTATCGAGAAGGACGGCCTTGGCTTCCAGGTGTTCAACGCCGCCAACGATACGACGTCCGCCAATACGCCGACGGCGGACCTTCTTCGGGATTTCTTCCCGAATGTGTCGGTATCGCGTGAACTCGGGACCTATGAGAGTCTCCTGTCGAACCGGAAAATCCGCGACGTCCTTGGTTTCAACCAGGAGCATGACTGGCGGAAATACGTGCCGATTGCCAGCTGATGCCTTTACTTTAACCATCGCGTGGCGCGGTTCGATCGCGCCCCGCGATTCGGAGAATGACCCCCAAGTTTTTGGGGTTTCGCGATGGAGATGCCGAGACTATCCTAAGAAAGCTTTGACGCACGATTGCGTCCCGAAGTGTCCGCCGCCGGACCATCCGAAGCGAGCGGTATCAACGTCTCCTGTGCGGTCCGCGTTCCAGGTGGTGGATTTTCGACAGGGCCTGTCCGTCGATGGAAATCGATTGGCCGCCCCGAACGGTGGAACACATAAATGATCACGATGTCCCGGACGGCTCTTGCCGCTTCTTGCTATGCGCTCGTCGCGTTCAGTTTCCCTTATACTGCGCAGGCAGAGGATCGCTTGATCTGGCAGCCGACGAAGTCGGGCGAAAATGGCATGCATCTGCGGATGGGTATCAAGCTTCCGGTGACAGGAGAGGCGAGCGCAGGCGCCGACGTGGCGGTAGCCGCCAGCCGCTCCGGCCGCGTGGAGGACACACCGGTCGATGTCTGGGCGCGCATTGCCGTTCGCCGCGGCACGAGCACGGCCGTGGTTACCAGCCGCACCATTGACGGTGTGTTCGACCCAAGGACGGGGAATGGCAACCTGGATGTCGGCATGGATCGAAAGCGAATCCTCACCGAAAGCTTCGATCTGGAGCGCGGCCGCAGCGTCAACGTCTTTTGCAACGCGCATCTCAAGCGCTGCGACAATGTCGTTCTTAGCCAGTCGGCCCGTTTGTCGGCCGTGGCAACGGGAACGGCGCTTGTCGCGGAAGCAAACTACTCCTCCGCGACCCTCGACTTCTCCAACATTGTTCGCGTGGAGCAGAAGGTCACGCGGAAGATGAACGTTACAGCCGCGCTTGCTGCGCCGTTCAAGACGGAACGACAAGCGAGCATCAGCCTGTCCTACGCGTTCAACTGGTAGGGCTGCGCGTTCAATTCCTCGACGGAGGGTGTGGTCCCGGCCGAAAAGATGAAAAGGGCTCTTGCCAATCCGCCCCGCCCGTCTTAAAGGAGCGCACGGTCGACACGACGACGATACGCTCCCAGGAGTTGTTCCGTCTGCGCCGTAAAGGGGTATAGCTCAGTTGGTAGAGCGGCGGTCTCCAAAACCGCAGGTCGTCGGTTCAAGCCCGGCTGCCCCTGCCATTTCACATGTGATTGCGTCATTCCATAGCGGCGAAACGCGTCGTAACTGTCGAAGCGACGGCGCTTTACGTGTTAAAAAGTCCGCCGGACGCCCTCGGTGTTGGGTGGCATAATTCGCTTAAAAGATCGGAAAGTCCTTGTGATTTTCAGAATCGGTCTTTATGTAGGGTCCAACAGACACGCGGCGCGTGGGGCTGAGCATTCAGCTTTACGGGCCGTCAAGGCGTGAGCATTCAATGGCAGCGAAGACAAATCCCGTAACGTTTCTGAAGCAGGTTCGCTCCGAGACGGCAAAAGTGACATGGCCCTCCCGCCGGGAAACTGTGATCTCCACGCTGATGGTGTTTATCATGGTCATCATTTCTGCGGCTTTCTTCTTTGCTGCGGATCAATTGATGGGCTGGCTCATCGGCCTCGTCCTCAATGTCGGCATCTAATCGAGTGGGAATGAACATGGCTCCGCGTTGGTATATCGTTCACGCCTATTCGAACTTCGAGAAAAAGGTTGCCGAGTCGATCGAAGAGAAGGCCAAGCAAAAGGGCTTGAGCCATCTGTTTGAAAAGATCCTCGTTCCAACGGAAAAGGTTGTCGAAGTCCGTCGCGGCCGTAAGGTCGATGCCGAGCGCAAGTTCTTTCCGGGTTACGTGATGGTTCGCGCCAACCTGACGGATGAGGCTTATCATCTCATCAAGAACACACCGAAGGTCACCGGCTTCCTCGGTTCCGACAATAAGCCCGTTCCGATCCCCGACCATGAGGCCGAACGCATTCTCGGTCAGGTCCAGGACGGCGTGGACCGGCCGAAGCCCTCGATTTCTTTCGAGGTCGGCGAGCAGGTTCGTGTTTCGGATGGCCCCTTCGCGTCGTTCAACGGCATTGTTCAGGACGTCGACGAAGAGCGGGCTCGTCTCAAGGTCGAAGTTTCGATCTTCGGTCGCGCAACGCCGGTCGATCTTGAATTCGCTCAGGTCGAAAAGGTCTGAGCCGACGTAATGACGGTCCGCCTGAGGGTGGATCTTCAGGCGGCGATATCGCCGCCACCGCGTGGAAGGGGAAGGGCTCTTAGCCGGATCCGGGAACCGCACCACGCAACCGCAGCCGCCGCATTTCATCGAGATACGGCATCCGTGACCGGGAAACCGGTCGAACGCCCGGTTCACGGTGCGCCTTCACGGTGCATACGAGGGTCGGACAGAGAAAAGGCAGAGAGTAATGGCTAAGAAAGTTATGGGCCACCTCAAGCTCCAGGTGAAGGCAGGGTCGGCAAATCCGTCCCCGCCGATCGGTCCTGCACTTGGTCAGCGCGGCATCAACATCATGGAATTCTGCAAGGCGTTCAACGCTGCCACGCAGGAAATGGAAAAGGGCATGCCGATCCCGGTCGTCATCACCTACTTCCAGGACAAGTCCTTCACCTTCATGATGAAGAAGCCGCCGGTCAGCTACTTCCTCAAGAAGGAAGCAAAGATCACCTCGGGCTCCAAGACCCCGGGCAAGGGCGGCGCTGCCGCGACCCTCACCAAGGCTCAGATCCGTTCGATCGCCGAAGCCAAGATGAAGGACCTCAATGCAGCCGATATCGAAGGCGCGATGACCATGATCGAGGGCTCCGCCCGCGCCATGGGTCTGGAAGTGGTGGCGTAAGATGGCAAAGCTTGCAAAGCGCGTACAGAAGACCCGCGAAGGCGTCGATCCCACCAAGATCTACAGCCTGTCGGACGCTATCGGCATGGTTAAGGAACGGGCGATCGCCAAGTTCGATGAAACCATCGAGGTGGCCATGAACCTCGGCGTTGACCCGCGTCACGCCGACCAGATGGTCCGCGGCGTTGTCAACCTGCCGAACGGCACCGGCCGCGACGTTCGCGTCGCCGTTTTCGCACGTGGCGCCAAGGCTGACGAAGCCCGCGCTGCTGGCGCAGACGTCGTCGGCGCCGAAGATCTCGTCGAGATCGTCCAGGGCGGCAAGATCGATTTCGATCGCTGCATCGCGACCCCGGACATGATGCCGCTCGTCGGCCGTCTCGGCAAGGTTCTCGGCCCCCGTGGCATGATGCCGAACCCGAAGGTCGGTACCGTGACCATGGACGTCACCGGCGCCGTCAAGGCTTCCAAGGGTGGTGCTGTCGAGTTCCGCGTCGAGAAGGCTGGTATCATCCATGCCGGTATCGGCAAGGCATCGTTCGCTCCGGGCGCTCTGGAAGAAAACATCCGTGCATTTGCGGATGCCGTCGTGAAGGCGAAGCCGGCAGGTGCCAAGGGCAACTACGTCAAGCGCATCGCGATTTCCTCGACCATGGGTCCGGGCGTCAAGATCGATCTGTCGACGCTCAGCGTCGCCTGATTTTTTCGGTGGGGCGCAAGCCTTTCCGAACGTGAATTCCGGTCCTTCGGGACCGGATCTCCGGGCTTCGGCCCGGAACTCCTGTCCGAGATTGCAGGTGGTTATCCCTTAATCACTGATGCCTGCATGAGACGGGTGAGACCCGAATTTGTCCCGAGGCTCCGGCTGAGGGAAACATCGGTTCGAACCTCGGCTTGCCTTGTGAGCGCCTCGCAGCGCTTCGCAGGGGACAGGATCCTCGAGCGTCGCGCGGGATCGTTTGTATCCCGCGCGGCAAAGGCAAACCCGGCAGGCCTGCAGGATTGCGGTCTGCCAACTGGAGATAGGCAGTGGAAAGAGCGGAAAAACGCGAATTCGTCACGGAGCTGAACGAAGTCTTCAAGGCTTCCGGTTCGGTCGTCGTGGCCCACTATGCCGGCGTCACCGTTGCGCAAATGAACGATTTTCGTTCGAAGATGCGCGCAGCTGGCGGCACCGTCAAAGTCGCGAAGAACCGCCTGGCCAAGATTGCCCTTCAGGGTACGGAGTCCGAAGGGATCATCGATCTCTTCAAGGGTCAGACGCTGATTGCATACAGCACTGATCCGATCGTGGCTCCCAAGGTCGTCGTGGATTTTGCCAAGACCAACGACAAGGTCGTTGTTCTCGGTGGTTCCATGGGCACCACAACGCTGAATGCGGAAGGCGTCAAGTCGCTTGCGACCCTGCCTTCGCTGGACGAACTGCGTGGAAGGCTGCTGGGCATGATCCAGACGCCGGCTACCCGGATCGCAAGCGTTGTTGCAGCACCGGCAAGCCAGCTTGCCCGCGTGTTCGCGGCCTACGCCAAGAAGGACGAAGAAGCCGCATAAGGCGGTTTTTCGCTGTTTATATCAACATCGGTTCGAATTGAACAAAAGGAACTATGACTATGGCTGATCTCTCTAAGATCGTTGAAGACCTCTCCTCGCTGACCGTTCTGGAAGCTGCAGAACTGTCGAAGCTTCTCGAAGAAAAGTGGGGCGTTTCCGCTGCTGCACCGGTAGCTGTTGCTGCTGCCGGCGGTGCTGGCGCTGCTGCTCCCGTCGAAGAAGAAAAGACCGAGTTCGACGTTATCCTGGCTGAAGCCGGCGCTAACAAGATCAACGTCATCAAGGAAGTCCGCGCGATCACCGGCCTCGGCCTCAAGGAAGCCAAGGACCTGGTCGAAGCTGCTCCGAAGGCCGTCAAGGAAGGCGTCACCAAGGCTGAAGCTGCTGACCTCAAGAAGAAGCTCGAAGATGCTGGCGCCAAGGTCGACGTCAAGTAATCTGGCTTTGTGACAGAGAGAGGCGGCCCGAGAGGGCTGCCTCTCTTTGACCGTTTTTCGAACGTATTACCCGAAAGCCCCCACATAATCGGCTTTTTGGTAATGGGTTCTTCAAGAGGATGGTCCCGGCACCTGGACGACACGGCATTCCGCGCTTTGTGTCCTGGGCCGCGAGACGAGATTGAGCAATCCATCTTAGACGGGGTCGACTGGCCATCGGTCCCCGTCCGTTGCAGGCCCGGATGCACATATTGAAGGAGCGACGATGGCTCAGACCCTTACGTTTAACGGTCGCAGGCGCGTACGCAAGTTTTTCGGCAAAATCCCCGAAGTCGCAGAAATGCCGAACCTTATCGAGGTTCAGAAGGCGTCCTACGACCAGTTCCTGATGGTCAAGGAGCCGGCTGGCGGCCGTCCTGACGAGGGACTGCAGTCGGTTTTCAAGTCCGTCTTCCCGATCAGCGACTTTTCCGGCGCCTCCATGCTGGAGTTCGTCTCCTATGAGTTCGAGCCCCCGAAGTTCGACGTCGATGAATGCCGTCAGCGCGACCTGACCTATGCAGCGCCGCTCAAGGTGACGCTGCGCCTCATCGTGTTCGATATCGATGAAGATACGGGCGCGAAGTCCGTCAAGGATATCAAGGAACAAAACGTCTACATGGGCGACATGCCGCTCATGACGAACAACGGTACGTTCATCGTCAACGGCACCGAGCGCGTCATCGTTTCGCAGATGCACCGTTCGCCGGGCGTGTTCTTCGACCACGACAAGGGCAAGAGCCACTCGTCTGGTAAGCTGCTGTTCGCTGCACGCGTCATTCCATATCGCGGTTCCTGGCTCGATATTGAATTCGATGCCAAGGACATCGTGCACGCACGTATCGACCGTCGCCGCAAGATCCCCGTCTCCTCTCTGCTGATGGCACTCGGCATGGATGGCGAGGAGATCCTCGAGACGTTCTACACGAAGTCCTTCTACAAGCGTGACGGCAAGGGCTGGCGGATTCCGTTCCAGCCGGAGGTCCTCAAGGGCCAGAAGGCCATCACCGAGATGATCGACGCCGACACCGGCGAAGTCGTCGTGGAAAGCGGCAAGAAGCTGACGCCGCGTCTGCTGCGTTCGCTGACCGAGAAGGGTCTGAAGGCTATCAAGGCTTCCGACGACGATCTCTACGGCAACTATCTTGCCGAAGACCTCGTCAACATGGAAACGGGCGAAATCTTCCTGGAAGCCGGTGACGAGATCGACGAGAAGACGCTCGGCGTGATCCTGGGCGCGGGCTTCGATGAGATCCCGGTTCTCGACATCGACCACATCAATGTCGGCGCCTACATCCGCAACACCATTGCCGTCGATAAGAACGAGAACCGTCAGGACGCTCTGTTCGATATCTACCGCGTCATGCGCCCGGGCGAGCCGCCGACCATGGATTCGGCTGAAGCCATGTTCAACACGCTGTTCTTCGATTCGGAGCGTTACGATCTCTCCGCCGTCGGCCGCGTGAAGATGAACATGCGTCTCGACGTCGATGCTGCCGATACGGTCCGCGTTCTGCGCAAGGAAGACATCCTTGCCGTGGTCCGGATGCTGGTCGATCTGCGTGACGGCAAGGGCGAAATCGACGACATCGACAACCTCGGCAACCGCCGCGTTCGTTCCGTCGGCGAGCTGATGGAAAATCAGTATCGTCTCGGCCTTCTCCGCATGGAGCGCGCCATCAAGGAACGCATGTCGTCGATCGAGATCGACACCGTCATGCCGCAGGACCTGATCAACGCGAAGCCGGCAGCTGCCGCCGTGCGCGAGTTCTTCGGTTCCTCGCAGCTGTCGCAGTTCATGGACCAGGTGAACCCGCTCTCGGAAATCACCCACAAGCGCCGTCTTTCGGCTCTTGGACCGGGCGGTCTGACCCGCGAGCGCGCAGGCTTCGAAGTCCGCGACGTTCACCCGACCCACTACGGCCGTATTTGCCCGATCGAGACGCCGGAAGGCCCGAACATCGGTCTGATCAACTCGCTCGCAACCTTCGCCCGCGTCAACAAGTACGGCTTCATCGAAAGCCCGTACCGCAAGATCGTGGACGGCAAGGTGACGCGCGAAGTGGTCTACCTTTCCGCGATGGAAGAGGCCAAGTACCACGTCGCACAGGCCAACTCCGTGCTGAACGCCGAGAACGAATTCGAGGAAGAATTCGTCGTCTGCCGTCACTCGGGCGAAGTCATGCTGACGCCGCGCGACCAGATCAACCTGATGGACGTCTCGCCGAAGCAGCTCGTGTCCGTTGCCGCCGCTCTCATCCCGTTCCTCGAGAACGACGATGCGAACCGTGCGCTCATGGGCTCGAACATGCAGCGTCAGGCCGTGCCTCTGCTGCGCGCCGAAGCGCCGTTCGTGGGCACCGGCATGGAACCTGTCGTTGCCCGCGACTCGGGCGCTGCCATCGCGGCTCGCCGTAGCGGCGTCGTCGACCAGGTGGACGCGACGCGTATCGTTATCCGCGCAACGGAAGATCTCGAGTCCGGCAAGTCCGGTGTCGATATCTATCGCCTGCAGAAGTTCCAGCGCTCCAACCAAAACACCTGCGTCAACCAGCGCCCGCTGGTTACCGTCGGTGACATCCTGAACAAGGGCGACATCATCGCCGACGGTCCTTCGACCGACCTCGGCGACCTCGCACTTGGCCGCAACGCGCTTGTCGCGTTCATGCCCTGGAACGGCTACAACTACGAGGACTCGATCCTGCTGTCCGAGCGCATCGTGCGCGACGACGTGTTCACCTCCATCCACATCGAAGAATTCGAAGTAATGGCGCGCGACACGAAGCTGGGTCCGGAAGAAATCACGCGCGACATTCCGAACGTTTCGGAAGAGGCGTTGAAGAACCTCGACGAAGCCGGCATCGTCTATATCGGTGCGGAAGTGCAGCCGGGCGACATCCTCGTCGGCAAGATCACGCCGAAGGGTGAAAGCCCGATGACGCCGGAAGAAAAGCTCCTGCGCGCTATCTTCGGCGAGAAGGCTTCCGACGTCCGCGACACGTCCATGCGTATGCCCCCGGGCACGTTCGGGACCATCGTAGAAGTTCGCGTTTTCAACCGCCACGGCGTTGAAAAGGACGAACGTGCGATGGCGATCGAGCGCGAGGAAATCGAGCGTCTCGCGAAGGACCGCGACGACGAACAGGCGATCCTCGACCGCAACGTTTATGCCCGTCTGATCGACATGCTGCGCGGCCACGCCGCCGTTGCAGGTCCGAAGAACTTCAAGAAGGGCACGGAGCTGACCAACGCGATCGTCTCCGAATATCCCCGCTCGCAGTGGTGGATGTTCGCCGTCGAGGACGAAAAGGCTCAGGGCGAGATCGAAGCTCTGCGGGGTCAATACGACGAGTCGAAGTCGCTGCTCGAGCATCGCTTCATGGACAAGGTCGAAAAGGTCCAGCGCGGCGACGAAATGCCTCCGGGCGTCATGAAGATGGTCAAGGTCTTCGTCGCTGTGAAGCGAAAGATCCAGCCGGGCGACAAGATGGCCGGCCGTCACGGCAACAAGGGTGTCGTGTCGCGCATCGTTCCGATCGAAGACATGCCATTCCTGGAAGACGGTACGCATGTGGACGTGGTTCTGAACCCGCTGGGCGTGCCGTCGCGCATGAACGTCGGCCAGATCCTCGAGACGCACCTCGGCTGGGCTTGCGCCGGCATGGGTCGCAAGATCGGCGCGATGCTCGATGCCTATAAGGCAGGGGCTGAAATCCAGCCGTTGCGCGATGTCATCGACAGCGTCATCGGATCCGGTCCGAAGGGCGAGCCGATCAAGGACTACGACGACGATAGCATCGTTCGTCTGGCCGAGCAGACACGCCGCGGTGTGTCGATCGCGACGCCGGTCTTCGACGGCGCGGTGGAAGCCGACGTCAACGAAATGCTGGAGCAGGCAGGCCTGAACGTTTCCGGTCAGTCCACGCTTTACGACGGCCGCACAGGGGACCAGTTCGACCGTCAGGTGACAGTCGGCTACATCTACATGCTGAAGCTGAACCACCTCGTGGACGACAAGATCCACGCGCGTTCGATCGGTCCTTATTCGCTCGTCACCCAGCAGCCGCTTGGCGGCAAGGCCCAGTTCGGCGGTCAGCGCTTCGGGGAAATGGAAGTCTGGGCTCTGGAAGCCTACGGCGCCGCCTACACCCTGCAGGAAATGCTGACGGTGAAGTCGGACGACGTGGCCGGGCGTACAAAGGTCTACGAGGCGATCGTGCGCGGCGACGACACGTTCGAGGCAGGCATTCCGGAGAGCTTCAACGTTCTCGTCAAGGAAATGCGCTCCCTCGGCCTGTCCGTCGAGCTTGAGAACTCGAAGCTTGAAGAGCTCCAGCCGACGCAGCTGCCGGACGCCGCTGAATAAAACGCGATTGACGCGCGCGCCGCGACCAGGCGCGCGCAGGTCCTGCCGGTCATCCTTCTAAGGGGTGACGGGGCAGGGCGCTGAGCCGCACCCGATGCGGTTTTATCCGTTTGACGAGCAGAGGGGCCGGCGTCCCGGGAAATGCCGGCCACCCGCGCTCATGATAAGGGGCCTTGCCCCAAAGGAGATAGGCATGAACCAAGAGGTCATGAACCTTTTCAATCCGCAGATGCCTGCACAGACCTTCGATTCGATCCGTATCTCGATCGCGTCGCCGGAGAAGATTCTCTCGTGGTCGTTCGGCGAGATCAAGAAGCCGGAAACCATCAACTACCGTACGTTCAAGCCGGAACGCGACGGCCTTTTCTGCGCGCGCATCTTCGGGCCGATCAAGGACTACGAGTGCCTGTGCGGCAAGTACAAGCGCATGAAGTACAAGGGCATCATCTGCGAAAAGTGCGGCGTGGAAGTCACGCTGTCGCGTGTTCGCCGCGAGCGCATGGGCCACATCGAGCTCGCTGCCCCTGTAGCCCACATCTGGTTCCTGAAGTCCCTGCCGAGCCGCATCTCGACGCTTCTCGACATGACGCTGAAGGATATCGAACGCGTTCTCTACTTCGAAAACTACATCGTCACTGAGCCGGGCCTGACCTCTCTGAAAGAGAACCAGCTTCTCTCGGAAGAAGAGTACATGATCGCCGTCGACGAGTTCGGCGAAGATCAGTTCACGGCGATGATCGGCGCGGAAGCGATCTACGAGATGCTCGCCTCGATGAATCTCGAGAAGATCGCCGGCGATCTGCGCCAGGACATGGCTGACACCACGTCCGAGCTGAAGCAGAAGAAGCTGATGAAGCGCCTGAAGATCGTCGAGAACTTCATGGAATCCGGCAACCGCCCGGAATGGATGATCATGAAGGTCGTTCCGGTGATCCCGCCGGACCTGCGTCCGCTCGTGCCGCTGGACGGTGGTCGTTTCGCGACGTCCGACCTGAACGATCTCTACCGCCGCGTCATCAACCGCAACAACCGCCTGAAGCGGCTGATCGAACTGCGCGCACCCGGCATCATCATCCGCAACGAAAAGCGCATGCTGCAGGAATCCGTCGATGCGCTGTTCGACAACGGCCGTCGCGGCCGCGTCATCACGGGTGCCAACAAGCGCCCGCTGAAGTCGCTGTCCGATATGCTGAAGGGCAAGCAGGGCCGGTTCCGCCAGAACCTGCTCGGCAAGCGCGTGGACTATTCCGGCCGTTCGGTCATCGTGACCGGTCCGGAACTGAAGCTGCACCAGTGCGGCCTGCCGAAGAAGATGGCGCTCGAACTGTTCAAGCCGTTCATCTACGCTCGCCTCGACGCCAAGGGCTTCTCGTCCACCGTCAAGCAGGCCAAGAAGCTGGTCGAGAAGGAAAAGCCGGAAGTCTGGGATATCCTGGACGAGGTTATCCGCGAGCATCCGGTTCTGCTGAACCGCGCGCCGACGCTGCATCGTCTGGGCATCCAGGCCTTCGAACCCACGCTGGTCGAAGGCAAGGCCATCCAGCTGCATCCGCTCGTCTGCACGGCGTTCAACGCCGACTTCGACGGCGACCAGATGGCCGTTCACGTGCCGCTGTCGCTCGAAGCCCAGCTCGAAGCCCGCGTGCTGATGATGTCGACCAACAACATCCTGCACCCGGCCAACGGCGCGCCGATCATCGTTCCCTCGCAGGACATGGTTCTCGGGCTCTACTACCTGTCGATCATGAACCAGAACGAGCCGGGCGAAGGCATGGCTTTCTCCGACATCGGGGAGCTGCATCACGCGCTCGACAACAAGTCGGTCACGCTGCATGCCAAGATCCGCGGTCGCTTCAAGTCGGTCGATGAAAACGGCAAGCCGCTCTCCAAGATCTTCGAAACGACCCCCGGCCGCATGCTCATCGGCGAACTCCTGCCGAAGAACGTCAACGTGCCGTTCGACGTCTGCAATCAGGAGCTGACCAAGAAGAACATCTCCAAGATGATCGACACGGTCTACCGCCATTGCGGCCAGAAGGACACGGTCATCTTCTGCGACCGCATCATGCAGCTCGGCTTTGCCCACGCCTGCCGCGCCGGCATTTCGTTCGGCAAGGACGACATGGTCATTCCGGAAACCAAGGCGAAGATCGTCGGCGACACCGAGTCGCTGGTGAAGGAATACGAACAGCAGTACAATGACGGCCTGATCACCCAGGGCGAAAAGTACAACAAGGTTGTAGACGCCTGGGGCAAGGCCACTGAAAAGGTCGCCGAAGACATGATGGCCCGCATTAAGGCCGTCGAGTTCGACGACAACGGCCGTCAGAAGCCAATGAACGCGATTTACATGATGTCGCACTCCGGCGCGCGCGGTTCTCCGAACCAGATGCGTCAGCTGGGCGGGATGCGTGGTCTGATGGCCAAGCCCTCGGGCGAAATCATCGAGACCCCGATCATCTCGAACTTCAAGGAAGGTCTGACCGTTAACGAGTACTTCAACTCAACCCACGGCGCCCGTAAGGGTCTCGCAGACACCGCCCTGAAAACGGCGAACTCCGGTTACCTGACGCGTCGTCTCGTTGACGTTGCGCAGGATTGCATCGTCAACTCGGTCGATTGCGGTACCGAAAACGGCCTCACCATGACCGCCATTGTCGATGCCGGTCAGGTCGTTGCCTCCATTGGCGTCCGCGTTCTCGGTCGTACGGCGCTCGACAACATCGATCATCCGGTCACGGGTGAGCGCATCGTCGATGCTGGCCGCATGATCCTGGAAGCCGACGTCGTCGAGATCGAAAAGGCAGGCATCCAGTCGATCCGGATCCGCTCGGCCCTGACCTGCGAAATCCAGACCGGCGTCTGCGGCGTCTGCTACGGTCGCGACCTTGCCCGCGGTACCCCTGTCAACATGGGCGAAGCGGTCGGTGTCATCGCGGCCCAGTCGATCGGCGAGCCGGGCACGCAGCTCACCATGCGTACGTTCCACCTTGGTGGCACGGCAAACGTGGTTGACCAGTCGTTCCTGGAAGCATCGTACGAAGGCACGATCCAGATCAAGAACCGCAACATGCTGCGCAACTCCGATGGCATCCTCATCGCCATGGGCCGTAATATGGCGATCCAGATCCTGGACGAGCGCGGCGTGGAACGGTCCTCGCAGCGTGTGGCCTACGGTTCGAAGATCTTCGTGGATGACGGTGACAAGGTTCGTCGCGGTCAGCGCTTCGCAGAGTGGGACCCCTATACGCGTCCGATGATGACGGAAGTCGAAGGGACGGTTCACTTCGAGGATATCGTCGATGGTATCTCCGTTCTCGAAGCGACCGACGAAGCGACCGGCATCACCAAGCGTCAGGTTATCGACTGGCGTTCGACGCCAAGGGGTATCGACCTGAAGCCGGCCATCGTCATCAAGGACAAGAACGGCGTCGTTGCCAAGCTGTCGCGCGGTGGCGAAGCCCGGTTCCTGCTCTCGGTCGATGCGATCCTGTCGGTGGAGCCCGGTACGAAGGTGTCTCAGGGTGATGTGCTGGCACGTTCGCCGCTGGAAAGCGCCAAGACCAAGGACATCACCGGTGGTCTGCCGCGTGTTGCCGAGCTCTTCGAAGCGCGTCGTCCGAAGGACCATGCGATCATCGCGGAGATCGACGGGACGATCCGTTTCGGTCGCGACTACAAGAACAAGCGTCGCGTGCTGATCGAGCCGGCGGAAGACGGTGTCGAGCCGGTCGAGTACCTGATCCCGAAGGGCAAGCCCTTTCACCTTCAGGACGGCGACTATATCGAAAAGGGTGACTACATCCTCGACGGTAACCCGGCGCCGCACGACATTCTGGCGATCAAGGGCGTGGAGGCTCTGGCTTCCTACCTCGTGAACGAGATCCAAGAAGTCTACCGCCTGCAGGGCGTCGTCATCAACGACAAGCACATCGAGGTGATCGTTCGCCAGATGCTGCAAAAGGTGGAAGTCACCGACGCCGGCGACTCGACCTACATCGTCGGCGACAGCGTGGACCGGATCGAACTGGAAGACGTCAACGACCAGCTGATCGAACAGGGCAAGAAGCCGGCTTACGGCGATCCCGTCCTGCTCGGCATCACCAAGGCGTCGCTGCAAACGCCGTCCTTCATCTCGGCCGCGTCCTTCCAGGAAACGACCAAGGTGCTGACGGAAGCCGCGATCGCCGGCAAGACCGACGGTCTCCAGGGCCTCAAGGAAAACGTCATCGTCGGCCGCCTCATCCCGGCCGGCACCGGCGGCACCATGACGCAGATCCGTCGCATCGCCACGGCGCGCGACGAGATGATCCTCGAGGAACGCCGCAAGTCGACCGGAGCGGATACGGCAACGCCTATGCTCGCCGATATGGCCAGCGAGAACGCGCCTGCCGAGTAATCGTCAGACGCGACCCCTAAAAAAAGCCGCCCGGAGCGATCCGGGCGGCTTTTGACGTTTGGAAGTCTCAGAAGGTGAGGGCGGTTCAGACTTCGGGCGTGATCAGTTGAACCGGATGATCGCCACCTCTCCCTCCAGCGCACCCTTGTAAGCGGACGCATGCGGCTCATCTTCCGGCACGCCTTCGAGCATCCCAATCTGGTCGAGGTCCGCCTCGAGGAAGCCTTCCTCGGCCAGAGCGTTCAGAGCTTCACGGACAGCGGAGTCATCGTCGGCCGCACGGAGCACGACGTGAATATCGACACCTTCTCCGCCGCCGTCCTCTTCAAAGGCCTTGCCGATGATGATGAAGACCATGGGATCGTCGGAATTGTTGTCGTTGTCGGGCAGGACCGTCATGGAGACTCCTCTTGTCGGGTCTTTGAAAATGCAGCATTGAGCGCCAATGAAGTGATCTATATCAAAAGCGGCGGTCCCGACAATTCGTTCCCGCGGCATCTTCGAGCAGAAGCGATTCTTTCTGCAAGCTGTTGCCGATTCTCATGACGGACGATGACGTGCTGCCCTGGACTCCGTCTCGCAACCCGTCCCCCCGCGTCGGAAACCCCGCATTTGCGGGGTTTCGGCCGGACAGGAGGGGAGAATCTTTAGGATTTGCCCTTGACGGGAGGGGGGTAAAACAGTACACCCCGCCTCATCGGAGCCCATGTGAGGCTGGCTGGTTCGGAACGACACGTTCTGGAGTTCGCCTCAAACAAGGTTCAAACGCACGCCGAAGACCAAGAATGCTGCACGCAAGACGCCGGAAAACGGCGTCCTCTGCTTTTCATGGGGCATCTGCTGAAACGCGGATCGGCCCTTGTTCGCGCATTTCCACGCGTACGCAAAAGCCGGAGACGGCATTGATCCGCCCGAGAGGGTAACGAAGATTTTGCAAGGGATGGTTATATGCCTACCGTAAACCAGCTGATCCGCAAGCCGCGTCAGGCACAGGTCAAGCGCAACAAGGTACCGGCGCTTCAGGAAAATCCGCAGAAGCGCGGCGTTTGCACACGCGTCTACACGACAACCCCGAAGAAGCCGAACTCGGCACTTCGTAAGGTTGCCAAGATCCGCCTGACCAATGGCTTCGAAGTCATCGGCTATATCCCGGGCGAAGGTCACAACCTGCAGGAACACTCCGTCGTGATGATCCGCGGCGGCCGCGTCAAGGACTTGCCGGGCGTTCGCTACCACATCATCCGTGGTGTTCTCGATACCCAGGGTGTCAAGAACCGTAAGCAGCGCCGTTCGAAGTACGGCGCGAAGCGTCCGAAGTAATCGACCGCCAGCGCCATTTCGCTGGGTAAACAAAGATAAAGTTGAGAGACGAAACATATGTCCCGTCGCCATAGTGCAGAAAAGCGTGAGATCAATCCGGACCCCAAGTTCGGCGATCTCGTTGTCACCAAGTTCATGAACGCCATCATGCTTCATGGAAAGAAGTCGGTTGCTGAAAACATCGTTTACGGTGCTTTCGATGCCGTTCAGGGCAAGTTGAAGCAGGAGCCGGTCGCCGTGTTCCATTCGGCTCTCGACAACATCGCTCCGCACGTAGAAGTCCGTTCGCGCCGCGTTGGCGGTGCGACGTACCAGGTTCCGGTCGATGTTCGTCCGGAGCGCCGTCAGGCTCTCGCCATCCGTTGGTTGATCGCCGCAGCTCGCAAGCGCAACGAAACGACCATGATCGATCGCCTCTGCGGCGAACTCATGGACGCCGCGAACAATCGCGGTAGCGCAGTAAAGAAGCGCGAAGACACGCACAAGATGGCCGACGCCAACCGCGCTTTCTCGCACTATCGCTGGTAATCGACGTACATTTTCGAAAGGCAGTCCATCATGGCTCGCGAATATAAAATCGAAGACTACCGCAATTTTGGGATCATGGCGCACATCGACGCCGGCAAGACCACGACCACCGAGCGGATTCTTTACTACACAGGCAAGTCGCACAAGATCGGCGAAGTGCACGACGGCGCTGCCACCATGGACTGGATGGAGCAGGAGCAGGAACGCGGCATCACCATCACGTCCGCTGCGACCACGACCTACTGGAAGGGTCGCGATGGCACCATGCGTCGCTTCAACATCATCGACACACCCGGCCACGTCGACTTCACAATTGAAGTCGAGCGTTCGCTGCGCGTTCTTGACGGCGCTATCGCTCTTCTCGACGCCAACGCCGGTGTCGAGCCGCAGACGGAAACCGTCTGGCGCCAGGCTGAGAAGTATAACGTTCCGCGCATGATCTTCTGCAACAAGATGGACAAGACGGGCGCTGACTTCTATCGCTCGGTATCCATGATCAAGTCGCGTCTCGGCGCGATCCCGGTCGTCATGCAGCTGCCGATCGGTGCAGAAACCGAATTCAAGGGCGTCATCGATCTGATCGAGATGAATGCTCTCGTCTGGCGTGACGAATCGCTCGGCGCCCAGTGGGACGTCGTCGAAATTCCGGACGATATGAAGGACAAGGCTCAGGAATATCGTGAGCTCCTGATCGAGACGGTTGTCGATATCGATGAAGAAGCGATGGAGAACTACCTGAACGGTGTCATGCCTGACAACGATCAGATCCGTGCTCTCGTTCGTCGCGGCACCATCGACGTCAAGTTCCACCCGATGTTCTGCGGCACGGCCTTCAAGAACAAGGGCGTTCAGCCCCTGCTCGACGCCGTCTGCGACTACCTGCCGTCGCCGGCCGACATCCCTGCCATCAAGGGTATCGACGTCAAGACGGAAGCCGAAATCGAGCGTCATGCAACGGACGAAGAGCCGCTGTCCATGCTCGCGTTCAAGATCATGAACGATCCCTTCGTCGGTTCGCTCACCTTCGCCCGCATCTATTCCGGCAAGCTCGAAAAGGGCACGTCGGTCATGAATACGGTCAAGGAAAAGCGCGAGCGCGTCGGCCGTATGCTGCAGATGCATTCCAACTCCCGTGAAGACATCGAAGAAGCCTTCGCTGGCGACATCGTCGCTCTCGCTGGCCTCAAGGAAACCACGACGGGTGACACGCTCTGCGATCCCCTGAAGCAGGTCATCCTCGAGCGCATGGAATTCCCCGAGCCGGTCATTCAGATCGCCATCGAGCCGAAGTCCAAGGGCGACCAGGAAAAGATGGGCCTCGCGCTCAACCGTCTGGCTGCCGAAGACCCGTCGTTCCGCGTCAAGACGGACGAAGAGTCCGGCCAGACGATCATTGCCGGCATGGGCGAACTTCACCTCGACATTCTCGTTGATCGCATGCGTCGCGAGTTCAAGGTCGAAGCCAACGTCGGTGCGCCGCAGGTTGCTTATCGTGAGACCATCACGAAGAAGCACGAGGAAGACTACACGCACAAGAAGCAGTCCGGTGGTACCGGCCAGTTCGCGCGCGTCAAGATCGTCTTCGAACCCAACCCGGATGGCGACGAGTTCAAGTTCGAGTCCAAGATCGTCGGTGGTTCCATTCCGAAGGAATACATCCCCGGCGTTCAGAAGGGCATCGAAAGCGTTCTGTCTTCCGGCCCGCTGGCGGGCTTCCCGATGCTCGGCGTCAAGGCGACGCTCATCGACGGTGCCTTCCACGATGTCGACTCCTCGGTCCTCGCCTTCGAAATCGCATCGCGTGCCTGCTTCCGTGAAGCATCGCGCAAGGCCGGCGCTCAGCTGCTCGAGCCGATGATGAAGGTTGAAGTCGTTACCCCGGAAGATTACGTCGGCGACGTCATTGGCGACCTGAACTCGCGTCGTGGTCAGATCCAGGGCCAGGAAAGCCGCGGTATCGCCGTGGTAATCGCTGCCAACGTGCCGCTGGCCAACATGTTCAAGTACGTCGACAACCTGCGCTCCATGAGCCAGGGCCGCGCGCAGTACTCGATGGTCTTCGATCACTACGCACCGGTTCCGTCGAACGTCGCAACCGAAATCCAGGCGAAGTACTCCGGTCAGAAGTGACCGGAGCTTGACTGACGCCCGTTAAAACAGAATTGAACCCCGCAAGGGGCCACAGATGGAGAGCCGAAAATGGCAAAGAGCAAGTTTGAACGCAACAAGCCGCACGTGAACATCGGAACGATCGGTCACGTCGACCATGGCAAGACGTCGCTGACGGCAGCGATCACGAAGTACTTCGGCGAATACAAGGCGTACGACCAGATCGACGCCGCTCCGGAAGAAAAGGCCCGCGGCATCACCATCTCGACGGCACATGTCGAATATGAGACGCCGGCTCGCCACTACGCGCACGTCGACTGCCCCGGCCACGCCGACTACGTCAAGAACATGATCACCGGTGCGGCGCAGATGGACGGCGCGATCCTCGTCTGCTCGGCAGCCGACGGCCCGATGCCCCAGACCCGCGAGCACATCCTGCTGGCCCGTCAGGTCGGCGTTCCCGCCATCGTCGTGTTCCTCAACAAGGTCGACCAGGTTGACGACGCAGAACTTCTCGAGCTTGTCGAGCTGGAAGTTCGCGAACTCCTGTCGTCCTACGACTTTCCCGGCGACGACATTCCGATCGTCAAGGGCTCGGCTCTGGCCGCTCTCGAAGATTCGGACAAGAAGATCGGCGAAGACGCCATCCGCGAACTGATGGCCGCTGTCGACGCGTACATCCCGACGCCTGAGCGTCCGATCAACATGCCGTTCCTGATGCCGATCGAAGACGTGTTCTCGATCTCGGGTCGTGGTACGGTTGTGACCGGTCGCGTCGAGCGCGGCATCGTCAAGGTCGGTGAAGAAGTCGAGATCGTCGGCATCCGTGCGACGTCCAAGACCACCGTCACCGGCGTCGAAATGTTCCGCAAGCTGCTCGACCAGGGCCAGGCCGGCGACAACATCGGCGCTCTCGTTCGCGGCGTCACCCGTGACGGCGTCGAGCGTGGCCAGATCCTGTGCAAGCCGGGTTCGGTCAAGCCGCACAAGAAGTTCATGGCCGAAGCCTACATCCTGACGAAGGAAGAAGGCGGCCGTCATACGCCGTTCTTCACGAACTATCGTCCGCAGTTCTACTTCCGCACAACGGACGTGACGGGCATCGTGACGCTGCCGGAAGGCACGGAAATGGTCATGCCGGGCGACAACGTCACCGTCGCCGTCGAGCTGATCGTTCCAATCGCGATGGAAGAAAAGCTGCGCTTCGCAATCCGCGAAGGCGGCCGTACCGTCGGCGCCGGCATCGTGGCTTCGATCGTCGAGTAATCAGCGGCTGGGCCGTTGACCTAGCAGGGACCGGGCGCTAACAACCCGGTTCCTGCGCTTTTTGACAAGACGCGGCCGACCGTAACAATTGAAGATTTGGCGTATGGCCAGTTGCCCATACGGAAAAAAGGACTAGTCGAATGAACGGCCAGAATATCCGCATCCGCCTCAAGGCGTTTGATCACCGGATCCTCGATGCCTCCACGCGCGAAATCGTGTCGACGGCCAAGCGTACGGGCGCCAGCGTCCGTGGCCCCGTGCCGCTGCCCACGCGTATCGAAAAGTTCACGGTCAACCGGTCGCCCCACGTCGACAAGAAGAGCCGCGAACAGTTCGAGATGCGCACGCACAAGCGTCTTCTCGATATCGTCGACCCGACCCCGCAGACGGTCGACGCCCTGATGAAGCTCGATCTGGCCGCCGGCGTCGACGTCGAGATCAAGCTCTAAAGGCCCCTCCCGGAACGCTTCGGACCGGGTGGATATAACAAGGAAGGTACGTGGACATTCCGTCCAACGACTTCCAGAAACGGGTGACCAATGGCGCGAATGCCGGACGGAAGCCTTGAACAAAGAGGCTGAAGGGGTTTCCCCCGACAGGGACTCTGAAGAGGAATGAACCGATGCGTTCAGGTGTGATTGCACAGAAAGTGGGAATGACCCGGGTCTACAACGACGCCGGCGAGCACATTCCAGTGACCGTGTTGCGGATGGAAAACTGCCAGGTGGTGGGCCAGCGCACGGAAGAAAAGAACGGCTACGTCGCCGTGCAGCTCGGCGCAGGCCAGGCGAAGGTCAAGAACACGCCAAAGGCGATGCGCGGCCACTTCGCCGCCGCAAACGTCGAGCCGAAGGCGAAGCTGGTCGAGTTCCGGGTAACCTCGGAAAACCTGATCGACGTCGGCTCCGAGCTGACGGCAAGCCACTTCGTCACCGGCCAGCTGGTTGACGTCACCGGCACCTCGATCGGTAAGGGCTTTGCCGGCGCCATGAAGCGCCACAACTTCGGTGGTCTGCGTGCGACGCACGGCGTTTCGGTCTCGCACCGTTCGCATGGTTCGACCGGTTCCAATCAGGATCCGGGTCGCGTCTGGAAGGGCAAGCGCATGGCTGGTCATATGGGCCAGACGCGCATCACCACCCAGAACCTCGAAGTCGTATCCACCGATGAAGACCGCGGTCTGATCCTCGTCAAGGGTGCCGTACCCGGCTCCAAGGGCTCCTGGATCGTCGTCCGCGACGCCATCAAGGCCGGCATTCCGGAAAACGCTCCGCGTCCGGCCGGCGTCCGCGCAGCAGCACATGAGGGAGCCGAATAATGGATCTCACCGTCACCACACTGGATGGTAAGGACGCAGGCACGGTTTCCCTGTCCGATGCCATCTTCGGCCTGGATGTCCGTAAGGACCTGATCGCCCGCGTCATCCGCTGGCAGCTCGCCAAGAAGCAACAGGGCACGCACAAGACCCTGACGCGCGGCGAAGTCTCCCGCACCGGCGCCAAGATGTACAAGCAGAAGGGTACGGGCCGCGCTCGTCACCATTCCGCACGCGCTCCGCAGTTCCGCGGCGGTGGCAAGGCTCACGGCCCGGTCACGCGCAGCCACGAGCATGACCTTCCCAAGAAGGTTCGCGCGCTCGGCCTGCGTCACGCCCTCTCTGCCAAGCTGAAGGCCGATGAACTGATCATCATCGACAGCCTGGTTGCGACGGAAGCCAAGACGAAGTCCCTGACCGGTGCATTCGCATCGCTGGGCCTGACCAACGCCCTGTTCATCGGCGGCGCCGAGCTCGACAACAACTTCAAGCTCGCGGCCAAGAACATCCCGAACGTGGACGTTCTCCCGATCCAGGGCATCAACGTTTACGACATTCTGCGCCGCGGCAAGCTCGTGCTTTCCAAGGATGCGATCGAGGCTCTGGAGGAGCGGTTCAAGTGACGGATCTTCGCCATTACGATGTGATCCTCTCTCCGTCGATCACTGAAAAATCCACGCTGGTTTCTGAACAGAACCAGATCATCTTCAACGTCGCCAAGGACGCATCGAAGCCTGAGATCAAGGCTGCGATCGAAGCTCTGTTCGGCGTCAAGGTTACGGCAGTGAACACGCTTCTCCGCAAGGGCAAGCTCAAGCGCTTCCGTGGCTTCGCTGGCCGGCAGCGAGATGTCAAGAAGGCGATCGTCACACTTGCTGACGGTCAGTCCATCGACGTCTCCACCGGACTCTAAAGGTTAAACCCAGAGCGGTTTCATAACCCCCGGGTAAAGACCCAAAAGGGAACAAGAAAATGGCATTGAAAAGTTTCAATCCGACGACCCCGAGCCAGCGTCAGCTGGTCATCGTCGATCGGTCCTCGCTCTATAAGGGCAAGCCGGTTAAGGCGCTGACACAGGGTCTCACCAAAAGCGGTGGTCGTAACAACCTCGGCCGTATCACGGCTCGCTTCATCGGCGGCGGTCACAAGCGGACTTATCGCCTGATCGACTTCAAGCGTCGCAAGTTCGACGTTGATGGCACGGTCGAGCGTCTCGAATACGACCCGAACCGTACGGCGTTCATCGCGCTGATCAAGTACGAAGACGGCACGCAGGCCTACATCATCGCGCCGCAGCGCCTCGCCGTAGGTGACAAGGTCATCGCCTCCGAGAAGGCTGTCGACGTAAAGCCCGGCAACACCATGCCGCTGCAGTTCATCCCGGTCGGCTCCATCATCCACAACGTGGAAATGAAGCCCGGAAAGGGTGGCCAGATGGCGCGCTCGGCAGGCACCTACGTGCAGCTCGTCGGTCGTGACCAGGGCATGGCGATCCTGCGCCTCAACTCCGGCGAACAGCGCTTGGTTCATGCGAGCTGCCTCGCATCGATCGGCGCCGTGTCCAACCCGGATCATGGCAACATTAACGACGGCAAGGCCGGTCGTACACGCTGGCGCGGCAAGACCCCGCATAACCGCGGTGTTGTCATGAACCCGGTCGACCACCCGCACGGCGGCGGCGAAGGCCGTACCTCGGGCGGCCGTCACCCGGTTTCTCCGTGGGGCAAGCCGACCAAGGGCAAGCGCACGCGTTCGAACAAGTCGACCGACAAGTTCATCATGCGTTCGCGCCATCAGCGCAAGAAGTAAGAAGAGGTAGTCACAAATGGCTCGTTCAGTATGGAAAGGTCCGTTCGTCGACGGCTATCTTCTCAAGAAGGCTGAGAAGGTTCGCGAAGGCGGGCGCAATGAGGTCATCAAGATGTGGAGCCGCCGCTCCACCATCTTGCCGCAGTTCGTCGGTCTGACCTTTGGCGTCTACAACGGTTCCAAGCATGTTCCCGTCAATGTCAATGAAGACATGGTCGGTCACAAGTTCGGTGAATTCTCTCCGACCCGGACCTACTACGGTCACGGTGCGGACAAGAAGGCAAAGAGGAAGTAACGATGGGTAAGGCAAAAGCCGAACGTCGGCTGGCGGATAATGAAGCGCAGGCTGTTGCGCGCACGATCCGCGTCAGCCCCCAGAAGCTCAACCTCGTTGCCGCGATGATCCGCGGCAAGAAGGTCGACCGTGCTCTGGCCGAACTTGAATTCTCCCGCAAGCGTATCGCCGGCACGGTCAAGAAGACCCTGGAATCGGCCATCGCAAACGCCGAGAACAACCACGACCTCGACGTCGACTCGCTCGTCGTTGCGGAAGCTTTCGTTGGCAAGTCGATGGTGATGAAGCGCTTCCACGCTCGTGGTCGCGGCCGTGCATCGCGGATCGAAAAGCCGTTTGCACACTTGACGATCATTGTTCGTGAAGTGGAAGCCAAAGGGGAGGCCGCATAATGGGCCAGAAAATCAATCCAATCGGTTTCCGTCTCGGCATCAACCGGACGTGGGATAGCCGTTGGTTCGCTGACAATGCCGAATACGGCAAGCTGCTCCACGAAGACCTGAAGATCCGCAAGTATCTGATGGACGAACTGAAGCAGGCCGGGATCTCGAAGGTCGTCATCGAGCGTCCGCACAAGAAGTGCCGCGTCACGATCCACTCGGCTCGCCCGGGTCTGATCATCGGCAAGAAGGGCGCGGACATCGAAAAGCTGCGTCGCAAGCTGTCGGAAATGACGAACTCGGAAACGCACCTCAACATCGTTGAAGTGCGCAAGCCGGAAGTCGACGCGACGCTCGTCGCTCAGTCGATCGCTCAGCAGCTCGAGCGCCGCGTAGCTTTCCGCCGCGCGATGAAGCGTTCGGTTCAATCGGCCATGCGTCTGGGTGCCGAAGGCATCAAGATCACCTGCGCCGGTCGCCTGGGTGGCGCCGAAATCGCCCGTACCGAGTGGTATCGCGAAGGTCGCGTTCCGCTTCACACGCTGCGCGCCGACATCGACTACGGTGTTGCCGAAGCTGTGACGGCATTCGGCATCTGCGGCATCAAGGTCTGGATCTTCAAGGGCGAAATCCTTGAACACGATCCGATGGCCTCCGAGCGCCGTGCGAGCGAGAGTGACAGTCAGGGTAGTGGTGGACGTGATCGCGATCGCGATCGTGATCGCCGTCGTGAAAACGCGTAACAGTCGCGTTTGGCAGCCAATATCGGAGAATTAAAAAAATGTTGCAGCCAAAGCGTACGAAGTATCGCAAGCAATTCAAGGGCCGCATCAAGGGCGTAGCCAAGGGCGGATCTGATCTTGCTTTTGGTGAATTCGGCTTGAAGTCCTTGGAACCGAACCGCGTCAATGCGCGCGAGATCGAAGCGGCCCGCCGCGCGATCACGCGTCACATGAAGCGTGCTGGCCGCGTTTGGATCCGCGTATTCCCGGACGTTCCGGTTACCGCGAAGCCGACCGAAGTCCGCATGGGTAAGGGTAAGGGCTCCGTCGAATACTGGGCGTGCAAGGTCAAGCCTGGTCGTATGATGTTCGAGATCGATGGCGTCAACGAGGAGCTCGCACGCGAAGCCCTTCGTCTTGGTGCTGCGAAACTCTCCGTCAAGACGCGCTTCGTTCAGCGCATTGCGGAGTAAGGAGAAGCCCCATGAAAACCAATGACGTTCGGGCGCTCAGCGCCGACCAGCTCAACGACGAGCTTGCCAAGCTGAAGAAGGAGCAGTTCAACCTGCGCTTCCAGAAGGCGACCGGCCAGCTTGAAAAGTCGTCGCGCATCAACGAGGTCCGCAAGGACATCGCGCGCATCAAAACAATTGCCCGCCAGAAGGCGGCAGAAGCCAAGGCTTAAGGACCAAGAAAAATGCCGAAACGCATTCTGCAGGGCACCGTCGTCTCCGATAAGAACGAGAAGACCGTCGTCGTACGGGTCGAGCGCCGCTTTGCGCACCCGATCCTCCAGAAGACCGTCCGTCGCTCCAAAAAGTACAAGGCGCACGACGAGAAGAACCAGTTCAAGGTCGGCGACCTTGTTTCCATTCAGGAATGCGCGCCGATCTCCAAGGACAAGACCTGGACGGTCATTTCCGCCCAGGCCTAATTTCGACCAGACGTTACGCCGATGGCGCCGCGCAGTGTCGCAAGACACGGAAGCGCGGCGTCTTCGTAAGAGCGAGGGTCGTCCTGCTTCTGGTCAATTTGGCTGGGGTTTGGGACGTCGCCTCTTGTAATCGGCGAGAATCTCTGTATGAAGCAGCCACGGAACGCTCGGGGTTACGAGCGTTCTTTTGCTTTGAGCGCACGGAAGGTCCTGTCTTCAGGAAACCACCCTGGCAAGACCGATCCCGCGCTGTCGCATCATGTCCCGCCCGTTTCTCTTGAGAGGCGAGGGACTGGGAATGCCATTGAAAGCATTGTGGCGTGCCGCCCTTCGCAAGAGGGTGCAGCGCGCCGCATGCAAATTTTCATAAGCCGGAACAGGGGGCTCTCCTTCACGATGAGGAGATCCCAACCGGTTCGGTCACAACAAGAAGGCGACCTGACATGATTCAGATGCAAACAAACCTCGACGTGGCGGATAATTCCGGTGCACGTCGTGTCATGTGCATCAAGGTGCTGGGCGGCTCCAAGCGCAAGTACGCTTCCGTGGGCGACGTCATCGTCGTTTCCATCAAGGAAGCCATCCCGCGCGGCCGCGTCAAGAAGGGCGATGTGATGAAGGCGGTCGTCGTACGCACCGCCAAGGACATCCGTCGTCCGGACGGCAGCGTCATCCGCTTCGATAACAACGCAGCCGTTCTTATCGACAACAAGAAAGAGCCGATCGGCACCCGTATCTTCGGACCGGTTCCGCGTGAGCTTCGCGCCAAGAACCACATGAAGATCATCTCGCTGGCTCCAGAAGTACTGTAAGGGGCGATTAGAGATGAACAAGATTCGTAAGGGCGACAAGGTCGTCGTACTCGCCGGCAAGGACAAGGGCCGGACCGGCGAAGTCATCCAGGTCATGCCGAAGGACGACAAGGCTGTCGTGCGTGGCGTCAACATGGTGAAGCGTCACCAGCGCCAGACCCAGAGCCAGGAAGCCGGCATCATCAACAAGGAAGCCCCGATCCACCTGTCGAACATCGCGATCGCTGACACGGACGGCAAGGCCACCCGCGTTGGTTTCCGCATCGATGGCGACAAGAAGGTTCGCGTGGCCAAGCGTTCGGGAGATGTTATCTGATGGCTGAGACCAAGACCTATGAGCCGCGGCTCAAGAGCGAGTACAATGCTCGCATTCGTCCGGCGCTCCGGGAGAAGTTCTCCTACGCCAACGAAATGATGATCCCGAAGCTCGATAAGATCGTCATCAACATGGGCGTGGGCGAAGCGACGGCTGACTCGAAAAAGCCTACGATTGCGGCTGCCGACCTTGCAGCGATCGCCGGCCAGAAGCCGGTCGTCACCAAAGCCCGCACCTCTATCGCCGGCTTCAAGCTGCGCGAAGACATGCCGATCGGCGCGAAGGTTACTCTGCGCGGCGCACGCATGTATGAATTTCTGGACCGCCTGATCAACATCGCGCTTCCGCGCGTTCGCGACTTTCGCGGCCTGAACCCGAAGTCCTTCGACGGCCGTGGCAACTTCGCCATGGGCGTGAAGGAGCACATTGTGTTCCCTGAGATCAACTACGACAAGGTCGATCAGATGTGGGGCATGGACATCATCGTTTGCACGACGGCTACGACGGACGACGAAGCGCGGGCTCTGCTTACAGAGTTCAACTTCCCGTTCCGCCAGTAAGCCGTAACGACAAGCAGAAGGATTACGTTTCATGGCGAAAACGAGCGCAGTTGAAAAGAACAAGCGCCGCCGCAAGCTGGTTACCCAGCAGGCCTCCAAGCGGGCCGAGCTGAAGGCGACCATCATGAACCAGTCTCTTCCGATCGAAGAGCGGTTCAAGGCAACTCTGAAACTGGCAAGCCTGCCGCGTGATGGGTCGAAGACCCGCGTTCGCAACCGTTGCGAAGTCACCGGCCGTCCGCGCGCCTACTACCGGAAGCTGGGAATGTCCCGTATCGCCCTGCGCGAATTGGGCAATTTCGGCAAGATTCCGGGTATCGTGAAGTCGAGCTGGTAAGGAGACGGGCAAATGACAATGACTGATCCCTTGGGCGATATGCTCACCCGTATCCGTAACGGCGCTGCACGCCGCAAGACGAACGTAACGACGCCGGCTTCCAAGCTCCGCGCCCGCGTTCTCGACGTGCTGCAGTCGGAAGGCTACATCCGCGGCTACTCCGAAGTCGATTTCGACAACGGCAAGTCGGAGCTCAACATCGAGCTGAAGTACTACGAAGGCGCGTCGGTGATCCGTGAGATCGGCCGCGTGTCCAAGCCGGGCCGCCGGGTCTATGTCTCGGTCAAGTCCATTCCGCAGGTCGCGAACGGTCTCGGCATCACCATCCTTTCGACTCCGAAGGGTGTGATGGCCGATCACCAGGCTCGTGAACAGAACGTCGGCGGCGAGGTTCTCTGCTCCGTATTCTAATACGGAATAGGGATCTCCAGAACGAACAGACAGGATTGAAACATGTCTCGTATCGGTAAAAAGCCCGTTCAGGTTCCCGCTGGTGTCACCGCGACTGTCGATGGACAGAAGGTGACGGCAAAGGGCCCGAAGGGCGAACTTTTCTTCGTCGCGAACGACGAAGTCTCTGTAAAGCTGGAAGACAACGCCGTTGTTGTCGAGCCGGTCGGCCAGTCCAAGGATGCTCGTTCCAAGTGGGGCATGTCCCGCACGATGGTCGAGAACATCCTGAAGGGTGTGAAGGATGGCTTCGAGCGCAAGCTTGAAATCAACGGCGTCGGTTACCGTGCGGCCCTGCAGGGCAAGAACCTGCAGCTGGCACTCGGCTTCAGCCATGACGTCGTCTACCAGACGCCGGAAGGCATCACGATCGCTGTTCCCAAGCCGACGGAAATCGTCGTCACGGGTATCAACAAGCAGCAGGTCGGCCAGGTGGCCGCAGAGATTCGCGAATACCGCGGCCCCGAGCCCTACAAGGGCAAGGGCGTGAAGTACGCGGGCGAGCGGATCATCCGCAAAGAAGGCAAGAAGAAGTAAGGATCACGCGAAATGGCTAGCAGGAAAGATAATCTTGTACGTCGCGCTTCGCGCGTTCGTCGTCAAATCAAGGCGGTCGCCAACGGCCGTCCGCGCCTGTCGGTTCATCGCTCGTCGAAGAACATCTACGCACAGGTCATCGACGATGTCGCCGGCACGACGCTGGCGTCCGCTTCGACGCTCGACACCGGTCTGCGCACGTCTCTGAAGACAGGCGCGGACACGGCAGCAGCAGCTGCCGTCGGCAAGCTCCTCGCGGAGCGTGCATCCGAAGCCGGCGTCAAGGACGTCGTCTTCGATCGTGGCGCCTTCATCTATCACGGCCGTATCAAGGCCCTGGCTGAAGCCGCCCGCGAAGGTGGCCTCAACTTCTAAGTTTGATGAGGAAAGTCGAGAACCGGCTTTCCGAATCTGACTTAGACAAGTAAGGCTCCCATTTCCACGACGGGCCGGCCCGGTACATCCGGGCCGAAGCCATGTCGGGAATTCGCCGTTCTCTCGAACATCCGAGGGGCGGCACCGATCAATCTGCCGATTGCACCCGGAAAAGAAAAAGGAAAAGGACAATGGCACAAGAAAGAAGAGGTTCTCGCGACGACCGCCAGAACCGCGAAGAGCGCGACAGCGAATTCGTTGACAAGCTCGTTGCTATCAACCGCGTCGCCAAGGTGGTGAAGGGCGGCCGTCGTTTCGGCTTTGCTGCTCTCGTCGTCGTCGGCGACCAGAAGGGCCGCGTCGGCTTCGGTCACGGCAAGGCGCGTGAAGTGCCGGAAGCAATCCGCAAGGCCACCGAAGCTGCAAAGCGCGAACTGATCTTCGTTCCGCTGCGCTCCGGCCGTACCCTGCATCATGACGTTCACGGCCGCCACGGCGCCGGCAAGGTCCTGCTGCGTTCGGCCAAGGCTGGTACCGGCATCATCGCCGGCGGCCCGATGCGCGCTGTTTTCGAAACGCTCGGCATGCACGACGTCGTTGCCAAGTCGACCGGTTCGTCCAACCCCTACAACATGATCCGCGCCACCTTCGATGCTCTGAAAAACCAGATGCACCCGAAGGATATCGCGGCACAGCGCGGCCTCAAGTTCGCCACGCTGCAGGCCCGTCGCGAAGCGGCTGGCGTCACGTCGGAAGAATAAGGGAGTCCGTACGATGGCCACTGAAACCACCGGTAAGACGGTTACTGTCGAGCAGATCGGCAGCCCCATCCGCCGCCCCGCCAGCCAGCGTGCAACGCTGATCGGCCTGGGTCTCAACAAGATGCACCGGGTGTGCACGCTGGAAGATACGCCTTCCGTTCGCGGCATGATCCGGTCCGTCCAGCACCTCGTCCGCGTTATCGACGAGAAGTGAGGGAGATACCATTATGAAGCTGAATGAAATCAGAGACAACGAAGGTGCCACCCATTCGCGCAAGCGTCTGGGTCGTGGTATCGGCTCCGGCTCCGGCAAGACGGCCGGTCGTGGTGTCAAGGGTCAGAAGGCCCGTTCCGGCGTCGCGATCAACGGCTTTGAAGGCGGTCAGATGCCTATCTACCGTCGTCTGCCGAAGCGCGGATTCAACAACATCTTCCGTTCGGACTTTGTTGTCGTGTCGCTCGGCCGTATCCAGACCGCAATCGACGCCAAGAAGCTCGACGCCACCGCCACGATCGATGCAGCTGCCCTGAAGGCTGCCGGCATCATCCGTCGCGCTCGCGATGGCGTTCGCGTTCTCTCGGACGGCGAACTCACGGGCAAGGTGACGATCGAAGTGGCTGGTGCCTCGCAGTCCGCGATCGAGAAGATCGAAAAGGCCGGCGGCTCCATCAAGCTGCTGTCTGCCAAGCCAGTCGCTGCCAGCGAATAATCTTGAAGACGGACCGCCCGGGGTGTTACACACCGGGCGGTTTATTGCGTCTGGAGGACGCGCGAGAGGCGCGGGCGAGGCGTAGAAGGCAGGGGAGGTGGGTCAGTTGGCCGGCATCTCCGGGCCGGATCTCCAAAGGCGACCGAACGACATCTGCTTGGCGGATGTGACGATATGCCCGGAGATATCGACAAGCGCATGATTGCTCTTTCAATCGATTTGGTTCTAAGACGTCGTGCAGAAACGTAATTCAAGCTTTTCCGGAGTCGGCCGGGTCTGACGCCGCGGGTTCGGAACTGGCTACGCGGAGAATCGCATGGCTTCTGCAGCGGAACAGCTCGCCTCCAATCTCAATTTCAGAACGTTCGCGAAGGCGGAGGACCTCAAGAAGCGCCTCTGGTTTACGCTCGGCGCGCTGCTGGTCTACCGGCTCGGCACCTATATCCCGCTGCCGGGCCTCAATCCTGATGCGTTCGCCCAGGCCTTTCAGGGGCAGAGCGGCGGCATCCTCGGCCTTTTCAACATGTTTTCTGGCGGCGCGGTTTCGCGCATGGCGATCTTCGCGCTCGGGATCATGCCCTATATCTCCGCCTCGATCATCGTCCAGCTCATGACCTCGGTTGTTCCCTCGCTGGAACAGCTGAAGAAGGAAGGCGAGCAGGGCCGCAAGATCATCAACCAGTACACGCGCTACGGGACGGTGCTGCTTGGCCTGCTGCAGGCATACGGCATCGCCGTCGGCCTTGAGAGCGGCAGCGGTCTTGTGAACGATCCAGGCTGGTTCTTCCGCATCTCCACGGTCATCTCGCTGCTCGGCGGCACGATGTTCCTGATGTGGCTCGGCGAACAGATCACCTCGCGCGGTATCGGCAACGGCATCTCGCTGATCATCTTCGCTGGTATCGTCGCGCACCTGCCGACGGCCCTCGCCGGTACGCTCGAGCTCGGCCGCACGGGCGCCCTGTCCACACCGCTGATTCTCGGCATCATCATCATGGTCGTCGGCGTTATCGCGCTCATCGTCTTCGTGGAACGCGCGCAGCGTCGCTTGCTGATCCAGTATCCGAAGCGCCAGGTCGGCAACCGCATGTTCCAGGGCGACACGTCGCACCTACCGCTGAAACTGAACACGGCCGGCGTTATTCCCGCGATCTTCGCCTCGTCGCTGCTGCTGCTGCCGGCAACGCTTGCGGGCTTCGCAGACAGCGCCACGCTTCCGGGCTGGGCAACCACCATCGTCGGCTCGCTTGCCCACGGACAGCCGCTCTACATGGTGCTCTATGCCGCTATGATCGCGTTCTTCGCCTTCTTCTACACGGCGATCGTGTTCAATCCGAAGGATACGGCCGACAACCTGAAAAAGCACGGCGGCTTCATCCTCGGTATCCGTCCGGGCGAACGCACGGCCGAATACATCGACTACGTCCTGACGCGAATCACTGTCGTCGGTGCGATCTACCTGATCTTCGTCTGCATCCTGCCGGAATTCGTCATCGCGCAGACGGGCGTGCCCTTCTACCTTGGTGGTACATCGCTTTTGATTGTTGTCAGCGTAACGCTTGATACTGTAGCACAGATCCAGGGTCATCTGATCGCCCAGCAATATGAGGGTCTGATCAAGAAGTCGAAGTTGCGTGGAGGGAAGAGGGGCCGATGAGACTGATATTTTTAGGGCCGCCCGGGGCCGGCAAGGGGACGCAGGCCAAGCTTCTGACGGAACGCTTCGGCATTCCCCAGTTGTCGACCGGTGACATGCTGCGGGCCGCCGTTGCGGAGGAGAGCGACGTCGGCAAGCGGGCGAAGGCGGTCATGGATGCGGGGCAGCTCGTGTCGGACGAGATCGTCAACGAGATCGTTTCGGATCGCATCGACGCTCCCGACTGTGCGCATGGCTTCATTCTGGACGGCTACCCGCGGACGGTTCCGCAGGCGGTCGCCCTCGGGCAGATGCTCGAGGGCAAGGGGCTGAAGCTGGATGCCGTTATCGAGCTTAAGGTCGATGAAGCGGCTCTTTTGCGCCGGATCGAGAATCGGGTCGCTGAAACCTTGGCGGCCGGCGGCAAAGTTCGCTCGGACGACAATCCAGAATCGGTTAAGAAGCGTCTCGTGGAATATCGCGAGAAGACGGCGCCGCTTTCGCAGCATTACGCAAAGACCGGCCAGCTGAAGACGTTGGATGGAATGGCGCCTGTCGAGACTGTTACCCGACAGATCAACGAGATTCTTGCTTCGGCTGCGGCTGAGGCCTGACGATACCGGGCGCAAAGCCTTGTTGGGCAAGAAAAGGACTGGCCGGGAGTTGACTTTTCCGGCCGATTCCGTCTAAAGACCGCGCTAACTCGCAACATGCAGGGGAATGGCGCGGATTTCACAAGTGAAGTCCGGGCTCGGCATTTGTCCCGTGTTCCGAACGAAAATTGAAACTGACGGCTATTCAAGGCTGCATAGAAGCACCTATTGCCGGATGGCAACTGGAAGCAAGGAGAACAGACGTGGCTCGTATCGCTGGCGTCAACATCCCGACGGCAAAGCGCGTTGTTATCGCGCTGACCTATATTCATGGGATCGGACCGAAATTCGCACAGGAAATCGTCGCAAAGGTCGGTATTCCGGCTGAACGTCGTGTGCATCAGCTCACGGATGCTGAAGTTCTTCAGATCCGCGAAGCCATCGACCGTGAATACCAGGTCGAAGGCGACCTGCGTCGCGAGACGTCGATGAACATCAAGCGTCTGATGGACCTCGGCTGCTATCGCGGTCTGCGTCATCGCCGCTCGCTGCCCGTTCGCGGCCAGCGCACGCACACCAATGCCCGCACCCGCAAGGGTCCGGCAAAGGCGATTGCCGGCAAGAAGAAATAATCTCCCGGTAACGGGGGTGAGGGGGCTGGTGCGAAGCACCGGCCTCTTTTTGGTATGTCGAAGATGGCTTGGCCATCATTCGGTGGAGTTGCTGGAAATACGGCAGCGTTGATATCGCCGCGATGGCGGGCAGCCCATGAAGGGTTCCGGCATTGCTGATGAAAGTGGGGAGCAGGGCTCCCCGGTGTAGCCGCTGGAATTACGGCGGTGCAGAGATCCGTGAAAGGTAAACATGGCCAAGGAAGCCACACGCGTACGTCGTCGCGAACGCAAGAATATCTCGACGGGCGTCGCGCACGTGAACTCGTCGTTCAACAATACGATGATCACCATCACCGATGCGCAGGGCAATGCCATTGCATGGTCGTCGGCCGGCTCGAAGGGCTTCAAGGGCTCGCGCAAGTCGACGCCGTTCGCCGCTCAGATCGCCGCTGAAGATGCTGCCAAGAAGGCGCAGGAACACGGCATGAAGACGCTCGAAGTCGAAGTCACCGGCCCGGGTTCCGGCCGTGAATCGGCTCTGCGTGCTCTGCAGGCCGCCGGCTTCATGATCACATCCATCCGCGACGTGACGCCGATCCCGCACAATGGTTGCCGTCCGCGCAAGAAGCGCCGCGTCTGATACGCACTCGTCATCAGGTCCGGCGGGAGATCGCTCTCGCCGGCGCTTCAGGGCTCCGTTGCCACGACTGGATGGTGGCAATGAACGGAAGGCAAAACATATGATTCAGAAAAACTGGCAGGAACTGATCAAGCCGAACAAGGTCGAGTTCGCGTCTTCCGGTCGCACCAAGGTTAGCCTGGTTGCGGAACCGCTGGAACGGGGCTTCGGTCTGACCCTCGGCAACGCGCTGCGCCGCGTTCTTCTCTCGTCGCTTCGCGGCGCCGCCGTCACGGCCGTGCAGATCGACGGCGTTCTGCATGAGTTCTCGTCGATCCCGGGTGTTCGCGAAGATGTCACCGACATCGTCCTGAACATCAAGGAAATCGCGATCAAGATGGACGGCGACGATGCCAAGCGCATGGTCGTTCGCAAGCAAGGCCCGGGTGTGGTCACGGCTGGCGATATTCAGACGGTCGGTGACATCGAGATCCTGAACCCGAACCATGTCATCTGCACGCTCGACGAGGGCGCAGAGATCCGCATGGAGTTCACGGTCAACAACGGCAAGGGCTATGTTCCGGCGGATCGCAACCGTTCGGAAGATGCACCGATCGGACTCATCCCGGTCGACAGCCTCTACTCGCCGGTCAAGAAAGTGTCCTACAAGGTGGAAAACACCCGTGAAGGCCAGGTTCTCGACTACGACAAGCTGTCCATGACCATCGAGACCGACGGCTCCGTGACCGGCGAAGATGCCGTTGCTTTCGCAGCGCGTATTCTCCAGGATCAGCTGGGCGTCTTCGTCAACTTCGACGAGCCGCAGAAGGAAGCCGAAGAGGAAGCCGTTACCGAACTCGCGTTCAACCCGGCGCTTCTCAAGAAGGTGGACGAACTCGAACTGTCCGTTCGCTCGGCAAATTGCCTGAAGAACGACAACATCGTCTACATCGGCGACCTCATTCAGAAGACGGAAGCCGAAATGCTCCGGACTCCGAACTTCGGTCGCAAGTCGCTGAACGAAATCAAGGAAGTTCTCGCTTCCATGGGCCTGCACCTCGGCATGGAAGTGCCCGCATGGCCGCCCGAGAACATCGAAGATCTCGCAAAGCGTTACGAAGACCAGTATTGATCGCGGGATGAGGAAAATTGTGCAGCGGTTTTCCGCTCGCATTCCGCGATTTGAAAAATAGACAAGGCAGGTCCAAACTCTGCCTTTCCCCGTCAAACAGCAGGCCCGGCCGGAGACGGTTTGGTGCCTGTATGTGCCAGGAAACGGCAGGTCCTCCAGAGAGAGTGACACCTGCATAAAGGAGAATAGCCATGCGCCACAAGAAAGCCGGCCGCAAGCTGAACCGTACCGCCAGCCACCGCAAGGCGATGTTCGCCAACATGGCGGCTTCGCTGATCCAGCACGAGCAGATCATCACGACCCTGCCGAAGGCCAAGGAAATCCGTCCGATCGTTGAAAAGCTTGTCACGCTCGGCAAGCGCGGCGACCTGCACGCCCGTCGTCAGGCCATCTCGCAGATCCGTGACGTCACCGTCGTCGCCAAGCTGTTCGATGCCATCGCAACGCGCTACGCCACCCGCAATGGCGGCTACCTTCGCATCATGAAGGCCGGCTACCGTCAGGGCGATAACGCACCGATCGCTGTCATCGAGTTCGTCGATCGCGACGTTGATGCGAAGGGCGCGGCCGACAAGGCCCGTGTCGTCGCAGAAACGGAAGCCGCTGAAGCGGCCTGATTGATTCAGGTCTTTGCATTTGAAAACAGCCGGGCGAAAGTCCGGCTGTTTTCGTTTGGGGACTTGCTCGCGGGTGATGGCTGGCAGAACAATGCGCGTCTTGTTTTTGCCGCAGACGATGTCTTTGCTTTCCAAGCGCTTCATCCTATTTCTCATCCCAAGAGCATTTCCGGATGGAACGCGTTCGCTTCGCCGTCGGACAATGCCATAGAACAACGACCCGGAGTTTTCGCGTGGACACGCGTTCATCCGAATCGCTCCGGCCAGTCCTCGTTTCACCAGGGGTTCCTCCATGCGTCGCTCGCCATTGTCGCTCGTCCTGTCCGGTATCGCCGGCCTCGTCATCATCATGTTCCTTGCGCATTTTGTGGCGCCGACCGATCTTAGCGTGTCCTATCCAACGGTGGATCAGGTGGAGACCAGTGCGGTCACGACGCCGGTAGCTGCCACCAGCACGGCCACGGACGGGATGACGAAGGCGGTCCCCGAAAGCCGGGCGGATATGCAGATGTCGTTCTCGCCGCTCGTCAAGCAGACGGCGAATGCCGTTGTGAACGTCTATGCCGAGAAGCTGGTCGAGAGCCGGTCTCCACTGGCCGACGACCCCTTCCTGCAGCAGTTCTTCGGCCAGCGCATGCCGAACCGCTCCGAGAAGCAGTCGTCGCTGGGGTCCGGTGTGATCGTCGGGGCAGATGGCATCGTTGTCACCAACAATCACGTCATCGAGGGCGCTGACGATATCAAGGTTGCGCTGGCGGATGGCCGTGAGTTCGAATCCAAGGTCGTGCTGAAGGACGACCGTCTGGATCTCGCTGTGCTGAAGATTGAAGGAAATGTTCCGTTCCAGACGATTCCGCTCGGTGATTCGGATAGCGTGGAGGTGGGCGATCTTGTGCTCGCGATTGGCAACCCCTTCGGCGTCGGGCAGACGGTGACGAGCGGTATCGTGTCTGCGCTTGCGCGCAACCAGGTGACGCCGGGCAGCGACTTCGGCTTCTTCATCCAGACGGACGCAGCGATCAATCCGGGGAACTCAGGTGGTGGCCTGATCGACATGAAGGGCGAACTCATCGGCATCAACACCGCCATCTTCTCGCGCGGTGGTGGATCGAATGGCGTCGGCTTCGCCATTCCTGCCAATCTGGTCAAGGTTTTCATTGAATCGGCAAAGGGTGGAACCGGGAGCTTCGTGCGGCCCTTCATCGGCGCGAGCTTCGAGCCCGTAACATCGGAAGTCGCCGACGCGCTCGGTCTCGATCGCGCGCGCGGTGCTCTCGTCAGTTCCGTCATTGAAGGCGGCCCGGCCGAGAAGGCCGGCATCCGCCCCGGCGAGGTCGTCACCGCCGTCAACGGCATTCCGGTCGAACATCCTGACGCACTCGGCTATCGCCTGACCACCGTTGGCATCGGCAAGGATGCGCGATTGAGCGTCGCCGATAACGGCAAGGTGCGCGACGTCATGCTCCGGCTCGAGCGGGCGCCGGAGACGGCACCGCGTGATGAGAGGCTAATCGAGGGCCGCACGCCGTTTGCCGGCGCCGTCGTCGGAAACCTCTCGCCACGTCTTGCCGATGAGCTCCGCATGCCGGCGACGTCGGAAGGCGTCGTGATCACGGCGATTAATCGGGGTTCGCCCGCCGCTCGTGTCGGCTTCGCGCCGAAAGACATCATCCTTGCCGTCAATGGCGTGCCGATCGACAAGACCGAGACGTTGGTGAAGGCGACGGCGGATGATCCGGCATTCTGGCGGGTCGAGATCCTGCGCGATGGGCAGCGGATTCGTCAGTTCTTCCGATGAGCGATCTGTTCGCGCCGCATGAGCCGGAGGGAATGCAGGCGAAGCGGCCGCTGGCAGACCGACTGCGACCGCAAACTTTGGCCGACGTCACGGGTCAAACCCATCTGACCGGGGAAGACGGCGCGCTGCAGCGCATGATCGATTCGGGCTCCCTCGGCTCGATGATCTTCTGGGGTCCGCCGGGCACGGGCAAGACGACCGTTGCCCGGCTTCTTTCCGGCGAGACGGGGCTGGCTTTCGAGCAGATTTCGGCGATCTTTTCCGGCGTGGCCGATCTGAAGAAGGTTTTCGAGACGGCCCGCGCCCGCCGCATGTCCGGCCGTCAGACCCTGCTCTTCGTGGACGAGATCCATCGGTTCAATCGCGCGCAGCAGGATAGCTTCCTGCCGGTCATGGAAGACGGCACCATCATTCTTGTCGGCGCCACCACGGAGAACCCGTCCTTTGAGCTCAACGCGGCTCTCCTGTCACGCGCCCGCGTGCTGACGTTCCGCTCCCATGATCAGGACAGCCTGGCGGAACTCTTGGGCCGCGCAGAGGCGACTGAGGGCAAACCGTTGCCGCTCGACAGGGACGCGCGGGCCAGCCTGATCCGGATGGCGGATGGCGATGGGCGCGCGGCGCTGACGCTGGCCGAAGAGGTCTGGCGCGCTGCGCGGAAGGGCGAGACTTTCGACGTTGCCGGACTGCAGGACGTGGTCCAGCGTCGGGCGCCGGTCTATGACAAAGGGCAGGATGGTCACTACAATCTGATCTCGGCGCTTCACAAGGCCGTACGCGGCTCGGACCCGGACGCGGCGCTCTACTACCTCTGCCGCATGTTCGATGCCGGGGAGGACCCGCTCTATCTCGGTCGACGTCTGGTGCGTATGGCTGTCGAGGATATCGGTCTGGCCGATCCGCAGGCGCTCGTGGTCTGCAATGCCGCCAAGGATGCCTATGACTATCTTGGTTCGCCGGAGGGTGAACTGGCGCTGGCGCAGGCCTGCGTTTATCTTGCGACGGCGCCGAAATCGAATGCCATCTACACGGCCTACAAGGCGGCGATGCGGGCGGCCAAGCAGAACGGCTCGCTGCTGCCGCCCAAGCATATTCTCAACGCCCCGACCAAGCTCATGAAGGGCGAGGGTTACGGAGATGGCTACCGCTACGATCATGACGAGCCCGACGCGTTCTCCGGTCAGGATTATTTTCCTGAGAAGATGGGGCGCCAGACATTTTACGATCCGCCCGAGCGCGGTTTCGAGCGCGACATCCGCAAGCGGCTGGAATGGTGGGATAAGCTGCGCAAGGAGAGGGGCGGCGACCGCTGAAGATTGCGCAATCTCGCAGGATATGGCATAAAGTGCGCAGCGGACGACCGCGAGATCAAACCAATGCGGGGACGGCCTCGCTCCTCACCGGAGTGATCTCCATGTCTTGGTTTCTGCTTTTTCTCGCCGGACTGTTCGAAATCGGTTGGGCCATCGGCCTTAAGTATACCGAGGGCTTCTCGAAGCCGCTTCCCACCATCCTGACCATTGCCGCCATGGTGGCGAGCATCGCGCTCCTTGGCATGGCGTTGCGCACTTTGCCGCTTGGAACCGCCTATGCGATCTGGACCGGCATCGGCACGGTTGGAACCGTCATTCTCGGTATCGTCCTGTTTGCAGAGCCCGCAACGGCACTTCGGCTCGGCTGTATCGGCCTCATCGTCGCCGGTATCGCCGGTCTGAAGCTGACGGCCTGAGTCTCAGGCCGTTCGCAGCGAATCGAGCACGGCATTGGCTGCCTGCATGTCGCGCCAGCGAAGTTCGCGGCGCTGGAAGGCTTCGTCGTCCGTCCCCCAATGCTCGATCTGCCAGTCTTCGTCGAGATGGGCGAGCGCCCAGGCCTCATCCACGTTCAGGCGACGCTCGGCAATGGCGAGCGGCAGGATGGCGGAGCCGGTGAGTGTGGTCATGGCGTGGATGGCGGAGAGCCCGAGCGGCGTCGCATAGGCCCGCAGCGCTTCGGCAAAGGCCGAGATGGCCGCCTGTGGCTGGCGCTGGTGGATGACGCCTTCTGCAAGGATGAAACGAGCGCCGAACGTTTCCGACATCCAGGCGAGGATGGGATCCCATTGCGCCTGCTGGCGGCCCACGAGCCCTTCCGGCTGGTCGGCGCGGTAGCAGAGCATGTCGGTTCCGGCAAAGTTCAAAATGTCCTCGAACACCCCGCGAATGTCCTTCGCCACGCCATCCAGCGCGCTGTTGACCAGACGCGTGACCGGCATAAGACCGGGATCGATATTCTCGACCTGTGCATCCCATTCCGCCACCAGAAGTTCCGCCAGTCCCTCGGTCGGCACGGCCAGTACCTGCTTGGCAGGCGTCTTAACCGGGCGTCCGTCGAGCAGGATCGCGAAACTGTCGCCCTCGCCGCGGCCGATCGAGACCTCCTTGTAGAAACGCTTCGGCAAAGGCTTCAGCATCTGGATTTGCGCCCGGCGAACCGGGTCAGGATCGCTGAACGTGTTCGTGAATTCGTCGCGGATATCAGACATGCGCAGTCTCCAGCAGGGCAAGAATATCGTCCGGCGTCTGGACGATATGGTCGGCGCCGGCGGCAAGGAGGGCGCTTGTGGGCGCATAGCCCCAGGAAACGCCGATGGCCGTCGCTCCCGCACTCTTTGCCATTTGCATATCGTAAATTGCATCGCCGATGACAAGCGTGGCGCGGGCATCGAAACCGGCTTCCGCACAGCATTCGCTCACCATGGCGGGATGCGGCTTGGACGGGCAGTCGTCAGCGGTGCGCGAGACGGTGAAATTGAAGCCATGTGATGTGCGGATGATATCCAGCCCGCGCCGGGATTTGCCTGTGACGGCACCGATCACCAGATCGTCGCGTTGCGAGAGCGTTTCCATCATGGTGGCGATGCCTGGGAAGGGAAGCTCGGACATGCCGGAGGCCCGGACGTCCGTATAGATGTCCTTGTAATGCGCGGTCATCGCGAGTGCCTGGTCGTTGACATGCGGTTCGCCGGTCAGCCGGGAGATCGCGATATCGAGCGTCAGGCCGATGATCGATTTCGTGTCCTCGAGTGCCGGCGGCGTAAGGCCGAAGGCCTCGAATGTTCGCGCCATCGTCGCGTGGATCACGCCGGCGCTATCGACCAGCGTGCCGTCGCAGTCGAACAGGACGAGTCGCATCATTCCTCTCCGGCATTGGCCATGTCGAAACCGAAGAGGTTCCAGGTCTGGACCATATGCTGGGGCATCGGCGCCGTGATCGTCAGACGTCCGCCATCGGGATGGGGAATGTCGATCTTGCGCGCGTGAAGGTGAAGGCGGTTCTGGACGCCGCTGGGGAAATTCCAGCCGGGAGCGTCGTCGAAGTACTTGGGGTCGCCAATAATGGGATTGCCGATATGGAGGGCGTGGACGCGCAGCTGGTGGGTTCGGCCGGTGTAAGGCTCCATCTCCAGCCAGGCAAAGTTCTGACCCGCCTGCTCCAGAACCCGGTAGTAGGAAATCGCATGGTCCGCACCGTCGTCGCCATGGCGAGCGATGCGCATCCGGTCGCCATCGGGCGTCTGCTCCTTGACGAGCCAGCTGGACACCTTGTCCTCGCGCTTGCGCGGAACGCCCTTGACCAGCGACCAGTAGGTCTTCTTCGTGTCGCGCTCGCGAAACGCGGCCGTCAGCTTCTGGGCAGCGCCGCGGGTACGGGCAACGACCAGAACACCTGATGTGTCGCGGTCGAGCCTGTGCACGAGCCGCGGCTTTTCGCCCTTCGGGCTCGTCCAGGCTTCCAGCATCTGGTCGATATGCCGGTTGAGGCCGGAGCCGCCCTGCACGGCGATGCCCGGCGGCTTGTTCAGCACGATCACCTTGGCATCTTCATGCAGCAGCATGCGGGAGAGAAGCTCGTGGTCGGACGAATGCTTCAGATCGTGGTTCGGGATCGGTCCCGTCTTGCGGTTTTCATCGACATCCATCGGCGGAATGCGGATGGACTGACCCGCTTCCACGCGGAAGTCGGATTTGACACGCCCGCCGTTCACGCGAACCTGACCGGAGCGGAGCAGCTTCTGTAAAGGCCCGAACCCGAGACCGGGATAATGCACCTTGAACCAGCGATCGAGGCGCATGCCGTTTTCGTCGGCTTCCACCGTCTTGTGCTCGATACCCGCCATGTCCCTGGTCTTTCGTCCTCGGCGGCCAAAGGCCTGCCATCCATCATCGTCTTCAAGCGCCCGCTTTAGACGATTGCGCGCATCAGGGCCAGACCTGCAAAGACGCCGAGGCCGGAAAGCACGAGGCTGAGGGCAACATAGAGCACCGCCGAGCCGAAATGACCCTGTTCGGCAAGCATCGCGGCATCGAGCGAGAAGGCCGAGAAGGTGGTGTAACCGCCGAGAACGCCGGTGACGAGGAAGAGGCGCAACTCCGGCGAGGCACCGAAACGCCGGGCGATGACCTCGGAAAGAACGCCGATGAGGAACGACCCGGTGATGTTGACGAACAGCGTGCCCCAAGGAAAGCCGGCACCCATCAGCCGGACGCTGGCGACGCCGCAGAGATAACGGAGGACGGAGCCGAGAGCTCCGCCCACTGCGACGAGGAGAACGTTCAGCATCGCCCGGATCCTCCGGGCTGATGGACCGACGCGGGAGAGAGGACTGCCGTCGTCCCCGGCATCAGGCCAGCCGCTCCGCATGCCACCGCAGGTGATCGTCCATGAAGGTCGAGATGAAGTAATAGGAGTGGTCGTAACGCTCCTGCATACGCAGCGTCAGAGCAATGCCTGTGCCTTCGATCACGGTTTCGAACAACCAGGGACGCAGGCCGCTTTCGAGAAACCCGTCGGCCGTACCCTGGTCGATCAGGAATTCGGGGAAGCGCGCGCCGTCTTCGACCAGCGCGCAGGCATCGTAGGCGCGCCACGCGGCCTTGTCGGCGCCGAGATATTTCTCGAAAGCACCGACGGACCAATCGGCTGTGGAGGGCTGGACGATGGGGGCGAAGGCCGAGCAGCTGCGGAAGCGATCCGGGTTTTTGAGAGCGATCGTCATCGCACCATGCCCGCCCATGGAGTGGCCAAAGATCGCCTGTCGGTTCATGTCGGCGCGAAACTGCGAGGCGATCAGCGCCGGCAGTTCCTGCGTGATATAGGTTTCCATGCGATAGTGGCGCGCCCAGGGTTCCTGCGTCGCATCGAGATAGAAGCCGGCGCCCTTGCCCATCTGCCAGTTCGCCGCTTCGTCCGCGACGTCGTCGCCACGCGGGCTGGTGTCCGGGCAGACGATGATGAGGCCGAGTTCGGCCGCCAGTCGCCGGTACTCGCCCTTATCCATCACGTTGGCATGGCTGCAGGTCAGGCCGGAGAGGTACCAGACGACCGGGCAGGGCTGGCTGACCGCCTGCGGCGGTACGAAGACGGCAAAGGTCATATCGCAGTCGCAGGCTTCCGAGCGATGCGAATAGACGCCTTGCATGCCACCGAAGGCGACGTTCTGGGACAGGACTTTCATGGGAGACTCCCTTGGGGCAAACCGGAAGATGCGTCAAAGCAGGGCGACCGCGGCATTGACCGCTACGGCGATGAGCACGGTGTTGAAGAAGTAGGAGACGATGGCGTGCAGCAGGTTGATCTTGCGCATCGCCGTCGTGTTGATCGCGACATCGGACGTCTGCGCCGTCATGCCGATGACAAAGGAGAAATAGAGGAAATCGAAAATCCCCGGCATGTCCGTGCCCGGAAAATCGAGCCCGCGACAATCGCCGTCCTCCCCTGCACTGACATCGGAAAGCTCCGGGCTCCAGTAGCGGTGCGCATAATGAATGGCCGCCATCGTATGCACCGTCATCCAGCCGAGCGCCACCGAGGCGAAGGCGAGGATCTGCTCGGGAAGGGGCGCCCCGTCCTTCTCGTTCAACGCCTGAAACAGGGAGACGAGGCAGATGACGACGGCGGCGAGCGTGACGCCGAGGATGACGATCTCCGGCTCGTCCGTGCCGGCAGCGTTCTCCTTGAGATAGGCGCCGCTGAGCTTGGGAATACGGATTGCGATCATCACGAGGTAGACGAGAAAGAAGAGAACGGCGGCAAGTTCTATCGCGAATCGCTCGCTCTCGATGAAGCCGACCGGCAGCGACAGGGCGGCGACGACTGCGCCCAGCGCGAAGGGCAGGTGCCGCCGGGGAACGAGACCGCTGTCTGCGCGCGCCATCACCTCAGACCTGCTTTGCCCGCCGGCAGAGCCGGTCGAGCGTTTCGAGAAAGGCCGAGCGGTCTCGCGCCGTGAAGGCGGCATTGAAGCCGCGGCTCTCGCCGGTCTCGCGAAGATGCGCGCCGAGATCCCGCATGGCGGTTGCCATGCCGATATTCGCGACATCGAAGACGCGGCCCGTCGGCCCGGTCACCAGCGCGCCCTTGGCAACGCAGCGCCCGGCCAGCGGTACGTCGGCCGTGATGACGACATCGCCCGGGCCTGCGCGTTCCGCGATCCAGTCGTCGGCCGCGTCGAAGCCGGACGACACGATGACATGCGTCACCATCGGATCGCGCGATGGCCGCAGCCCGGAATTGGCGACCAGCGTAACCGGCAGGGCGTGCCGCTCGGCGACCTTGAGGATCTCGGGCTTGACGGGGCAGGCATCGGCATCGACGTAGATCATGAGATGTCCGTGGATCGGTGTGAGGCGGGCCGCAGCATATCCACATGCGGAATGCCGTCTTCAAGATATTCGTCGGATGTTACGACGAAGCCGAAACCGGTGTAGAACGCGTGCAGATGACTCTGCGCCGAAAGCGCGATTGGCACGCCCGGAAATACGCGCTCGCAGGCAGACACCGCTTCGCGCATCAAGGCGTCTCCGAGCCGCTTCCCGCGATGCTCCGGCGACACGACGACGCGGCCGATGCGGGCCGGATCGCCCGGCTGCCTAGGCTTGACGAGCCGGGCGGACGCGACGAGCGCGTCGCCCTCGATCAGCCGCAGGTGCAAAGCGGCCGGATCCTTGCCGTCGAGTTCCGGGTAGGGGCATTCCTGCTCCACGACGAACACATCGACGCGCATCTTCAGCAGGGCGTAAAGGTCGGCTGCGGACAAGGCATCCATCGTCCGCAGATCGACCCTGTAGGCGGGCTTTGACATCAGTAGACCACGACGCCGCGGATGCTTTCGCCCGAATGCATCAGGTCGAAGCCCTTGTTGATGTCCTCGAGCGGCATCGTGTGGGTGATCATCGGGTCGATCTGGATCTTGCCCTCCATGTACCATTCGACGATCTTCGGCACGTCCGTGCGGCCGCGCGCGCCGCCAAAGGCGGTGCCCATCCAGTTCCGGCCGGTCACCAGCTGGAAAGGGCGGGTGGAGATTTCCTGGCCCGCGCCGGCGACGCCGATGATGATGGACTTGCCCCAGCCGCGATGCGACGATTCGAGCGCCTGTCGCATGACCTTGGTGTTGCCGGTGCAGTCGAAGGTGTAATCGGCGCCGCCGATCGTGTCGCCGTTGCGCTTCGTCAGGTTGACCAGATAGGGCACGATGTCGTCGCCGACGTCCTTCGGATTGACGAAATGCGTCATGCCGAACTTTTCGCCCCAGGCCTTGCGGTCGTTGTTGATGTCGACGCCGATGATCATGTCCGCGCCGGCCAGACGCAGGCCCTGCAGCACGTTGAGGCCGATGCCGCCGAGGCCGAAGACGATGGCGGTCGAGCCGATCTCGACCTTCGCCGTGTTGATGACCGCACCGATGCCGGTCGTCACGCCGCAGCCGATGTAGCAGATCTTGTCGAACGGCGCGTCCGGGTTGACCTTGGCGAGCGCGATTTCCGGCAGGACCGTGAAGTTCGCGAAGGTGGAGCAGCCCATGTAGTGGAAGATCTTGTCCTTGCCGATCGAGAACCGCGACGTGCCGTCCGGCATCAGGCCCTGGCCCTGCGTTGCGCGGATGGACGTGCAGAGGTTCGTCTTCCGCGACAGACACGAATAGCATTCGCGGCATTCCGGCGTGTAGAGCGGAATGACGTGGTCGCCCTTCTTCAGTGACGTCACGCCAGGCCCGACATCGACCACGATGCCGGCACCCTCATGGCCGAGGATGGCGGGAAACAGGCCTTCCGGATCGGCACCCGAGAGGGTGAACTCGTCCGTATGGCAGATGCCGGTAGCCTTGACCTCGACCAGCACTTCGCCGGCCCGTGGGCCTTCCAGTTGTACGGTCATGATCTCGAGGGGTTTGCCGGCCTGAACGGCGACAGCAGCGCGAACGTCCATGAAATGTCTCCTGGATTTGAAGGTCTTGGTTGGTCGTGGCGTCACGCGGACCAAAGTCCACGATTCGGGGCTTGCGATTCAGATACCCTTTAGGACGCGGCGAAGCGAGGTCTCAAGCACGTCTATCGCCTTGCCGGTCTGCGCATGCAACGCCTTGGCGGTGGCCAACTCATCGAGCAGGGACTGCGCGACCGATGGTGAAAGCATGACGCCGGAGGGTTCGGCGATACCGGCAATCAGCCATTTCGGTGTGACGCCCAGCAGGTCGGCGAGCAGCGCCAGCTTTTCGCCCTCCGGCTCGCTCCGGTCACGTTCCCAGTCCGAAACCATATCGGGCGAAACGACAAGGCGTTCCGCGAGATCGGCAAGGCTGAGGTTGAGCGCGCCGCGTGCGCGGAAGAGCCGCCCACCGGGCGTATCCGTGTCGCGGGGCTGCCGCAGCATTGTCATCATGGCTTCCGTCGATACGCGCATGGCGTTCTCCCTGATCGTGCTCCGGCACCGCGCCGACTACCTTGGAACGACGCGTTGAGCCCGTTGAAACGCGTTCCTGACCGCGAATGCACGGAGCCTTCCTTATGCCTGAGCCTACAGCCGCGACAGGGAAAGAAAAGAGCCTGCAGCGTCAATTATCTGTCGAGACACGCCTTGCGGAAAGCCGTGCAAGGGCATTGCCATAAGCACGTCCGACACCGGACCTGGAGCCTGATTCGCATGACACATCCATCTCCGTCCGCTCGACCCACAATGGTCCTGCCGGCCACGGTCATGCAGGGGGTCCTCCTGCTGCTCGCCGCCATGATGATCCTGCCCTGCATGGATGCCATCGCCAAATATATGGCCGTCGAACTCGGCATGTCGCCGGCGCAGGTGACGTTCTACCGCTTCTTCTTCCAGCTCGTCGCGACCCTGCCGATGCTGCTTCGGCTCGGCGGCCCAAAGGCCCTCGTGCCGCAGAGGCCGTGGTACAACATGCTGCGCGGCCTTCTGCTCGCGGCCGCGTCGCTGTTCTTCTTTGTGTCGGTCAAATACATGCCGCTTGCCGACGTCTTCGCGATCTATTTCGTCGAGCCGTTCATCCTCACCTGCCTGTCGGCGCTGGTCCTTGGCGAAAAGGTCGGCTGGCGACGATGGGTGGCGATCGGCATCGGCTTTTTCGGCGCAATGATCGTCATCCAACCGAGCTTTCAGGTGTTTGGTCTCACCGCGCTGATGCCGGTCGCCTGCGCCTTTCTCTTCGCCTGCTATCTCCTGATGAACCGTGCCTCCGGCGCTGCCGACAGTCCGCTCGCCATGCAGACCTTCGCCGGTGTCGGCGGCACATTGTTCATGATAGCGACGATTGCCATCGGCCATGGCATGGGGGCTGCGGATTTCGTGCCGTCGCTGCCACACACGCCGCTCGGCTGGGTGCTCGTCATCGCGCTCGGCGCGATCTCGGGCTACGGGCACCTTATGGTGGTCAAGGCGTTCCAGGCCGCGCCTGCCTCAGTGCTGGCGCCGCTGCATTATTTCGAGATCATCGCGGCAACGGCGCTCGGCTATCTCGTCTTCGGCGAGTTCCCGACGGCTTCCAAATGGCTGGGCGTCGCCATCATCGTCGGGTCCGGCCTCTTCATGATCTGGCGGGAGCGTCGCCAGCCGGCGCACTGACAGCCGCATCCGCAACCGTCGGCCCGAAGACCGCTTCGAACGCATCCCGAAGCCGCATGTCGGCGTCCTCCATCATCACCGGCAGGCCGAGATCGACAAGACTGGTCACACCATGGCCGCGGATGCCGCAGGGTACGATCCCGCCGAAATGGTCGAGGTCGGGATCCACATTCAGCGACAGGCCGTGAAAGCTCACCCAGCGGCGCAGCCGGATGCCGATCGCCGCGATCTTGTCCTCAGCGGGCGTGCCATCGGGCAGGGGCACCTTTTCCGGCCGGCGCACCCAGACGCCGACGCGATCCTCGCGCCGCTCGCCGGTGACGTTCATGCTGGAGAGCGTGCGGATGACGAGATCCTCAAGCGCCGCCACGAAGGCCCGTACGTCCTGCCGCCGCCGCTTGAGGTCGAGCATGACATAGACCACGCGCTGCCCTGGGCCATGATAGGTGTACTCGCCGCCGCGCCCGGTCGCGTAGACGGGGAAGCGATCTGGCATCACCAGATCGACCGCATCCGCGCTGGTGCCGGCGGTGTAGAGCGGCGGATGTTCGACCAGCCAGACGAGCTCGTCGGCTTCGCCGGAGGCAATGGCCGCTACCTCGCGCTCCATGGTCTCCACGGCCGCCTCATAGGGCACCAGGCCCTCCGCGATCCGCCACCGAACCGGAGGACAGTCGCCCCCGGCAAGAAAACGACTGTCGAGAGCGTCGCGCTGCATGGTCTGTCCTGAATATGCTGCGGTCGGCGCGAAGCGATCTCATGCCGTGCAGGCTCATTGGAGTGAAAATCAGCGACGGCTCTTGCGAAAAGCGATCCGGCTAACCGATCAGCCCTGTAGATGGGGCGTGTTCACCAAGGGTTAAAGGCGCATTTCCGGGCTCTGTCCACAGACCTCGGAAATAGTTTTCACCGCCGCCAACTTTTCCGCATTACGCCCTTGTGCCCCCGAAATCCTTTTGCTAAACGCACCCCTGCCGGAGCAATTCGGCATCTACCACGATGCGGTCGTGGCGGAATTGGTAGACGCGCAGCGTTGAGGTCGCTGTGGGGCAACCCGTGGAAGTTCGAGTCTTCTCGACCGCACCAAAAAGAAACCGGCTTGCGCCGGTTTTTTTGTGTCTTGTCATTGGGTTAGACCCAATCATGCCATTGGCTGGTACCTCCGTCATCCTATCTTCAAAGCCTTCTCATAGCGCTTCACCAGCCTCTCCCGCTTCAGTCGCGACAGGCGCTGCAGCCAGAAGAGGCCGTTGAGCTGGTCGATTTCGTGCTGCAGGCAGACGGAGAGCAGACCTTGCGCTTCCTCCTCGCGCCGGACGCCCTCAAGTGTTTGATAACGCACGATCACGGTTGTGGGCCGCTCCACCTCGTCGGTGAAGCCCGGCATGGAGACGCTGCCTTCCATGTGGCGCGTCGTCGCCGTGGAGGCGCTGACGATCTCCGGATTGATGAAGATCCGTGGACCCGTCTTCTCATCTGTCTCGATGACGGTGATTGCCTTGAGGATGCCGATATGCGGGCCGGTGATGCCGATGCCGGGGGCGGCGCGCATGGTGTCGAGCAGATCTGCGGCGAGCGCGGCGAGGTCGCTGTCGAAGGTGGTGACAGGCTCTGCCGCCGTCTTCAGTCGGGTGTCGGGGTAGGGGATGATCGGTCTGATCGTCATGCGAAGGCTCCGGAGTCGTGAGGATACGGCACGTGTGCCGGCTTCCACTCGTCCCTATATCACCGGGGTGCCCGGTGCGTATCGACATCCTCGCCCTGTGAAGACGCGAAGGCAAATTCGGAGGTGATTTGTGAGGTCTTGCAACAGCTTGAACAAATCTGTCCGATATGGCGCGCATGCGCGTCATCTTCGGTAGACCCACGCCTTTTCATGGTCTAGCAGGGAGTGCGGCCGGCCCTGGTTTCCGGTCTGTAACCATCGACACACTGGCAGAGCCTTCCCTCAAGCCCCGGGCATCGCTCCGGCGCCCGGAACGGCTGAACGATCGCGAGGCGGGCAGATGAGCAACACCGGCGACGACATGGACACGCGCGTTCTCGAGGCGGACGATGCCTATGATGGGGCCGACATCTATGCCGAGGACGGATCGGTCCGCTCCGATTACCTGATGCATGTCGGCGCCGCGATCGCCGACCGCGATGTGCTGTATCTTCGCCAGCACGTGGCGCGTCTGCACGCGTCCGAAATGGGCGACCTTCTCGAAGCCATCAATCCCGAACAGCGCCGCGCCATGGTCTCGCTGCTGGGCGACGATTTCGATCTCTCGGCCCTGACGGAGGTGGACGAGGCGATCCGTATGGATATCGTCGAGCACCTGCCGAACGAACAGATCGCCGCGGCGCTCGGCGAGATGGATTCGGACGACGCCGTCTACATTCTCGAGGACATGGACCAGGAGGATCAGGAAGCGATCCTCGCAAAGCTGCCCTTTACGGAACGCGTGCGTCTGCGCCGCTCGCTCGATTATCCCGAATCGACCGCCGGCCGGCGCATGCAGACGGAATTCGTCGCGGTGCCGCCGTTCTGGACGGTCGGTCAGACGATCGACTACATGCGCGAGGACACGGAGCTTCCCGAAAGCTTCACCCAGATCTTTGTGATCGACCCGACCTTTCGCCTGCTCGGTACCATCGACCTGGACCGCATCCTGCGCACCAAGCGCTCGGTGAAGATCGAATCGATCATGCGCGAAACCAACCACCCGGTGCCGGCCGAGATGGACCAGGAAGAGGCGGCGCAGGTTTTCGAGCAGTACAACCTGCTTTCGGCCGCCGTCGTCGATGAGAATCAGCGCCTCGTCGGCGTGCTGACCATCGACGACGTCGTCGACGTCATCCAGGAAGAGGCCGAGGAGGACATCATGCGCCTCGGCGGCGTCGGTGACGAAGAACTGTCCGACACGGTCCTGGATACGTCGCGCTCGCGCGTCGTCTGGCTGATGGTCAACCTGTTCACGGCCATGCTGGCCGCCTCCGTCATCGGTCTCTTCGACAAGGCGATCGAGCATATCGTCGCGCTCGCCGTTCTCATGCCCATCGTCGCCGGCATGGGTGGCAATGCGGGTTCGCAGACGATGACGGTGACGGTGCGTGCGCTCGCGACACGCGATCTCGACATCCACAACGCCTTCCGCGTCATCCGGCGCGAGGCAGGCGTCGGCCTCATCAACGGCGCTCTGTTCGGCCTCCTCATCGGTCTTGCCGCGGGCACATGGTTCCAAAGCCCCGAGATCGGCGGGATCATCGCCACAGCCATGCTGATCAACATGATCGCCGCAGCGCTGGCCGGGATCTTCATTCCCCTGCTGCTTGACAAGTTCGGCGCGGACCCTGCCGTGTCCTCGGCCGTCTTCGTGACGACCGTGACGGATGTCACCGGCTTCTTCGCGTTCCTCGGCCTCGCCTCATGGTGGTTCGGTATTCACTAGATTGAGGCATGACGCGGCGGTTCTCGCAGATACATGTCGATCTGTTCGTGCGCATTGACTTTTACGTAAATGTCGCTCAAGATTTCCATCTGGCAGATGAGGCATGGTTTGGACAAGTATTATACCATTACGGAACTGACACGGGAATTCGGTGTCTCGACACGCACGCTTCGTTTTTATGAGGACGAAGGGCTGATCCATCCCGAGCGGCGCGGTCGAACGCGCTTTTTCCGCTCGACGGACCGGCATCTGATCAAGGAGATTTTGCGCGGACGGCGGATCGGCTTCAGCATTGCGGAGATCCGGGAAATCATACAGATCTACAAGGAGCCGCCGGGCGAGGCCGGGCAACTCCGCTTGATGATGAAGCGGCTTGAGGACAAGCGCACAGAACTCATCCAGAAGCGCCGCGACATCGAGGAAACGCTCGAGGAAATGAGCAATGTCGAGGAAGCCTGCCTGACACGGCTGGCTGAAATCGGCGTCGGCACCTGATCCCGCCCAATATCGTTACATGACTTTCGCCGCGACAGACGTCTGTCGCGGCGTTTTCGTTTGCGATGCTATTCCTGGGCCTTCATCGTGCATTGCCCCGCAATGTCGGCGACCCGCGCATCCGTGCGCCCATCGATCAGACCCCGGTCCAGTGGGTCGAGCAGGTTCTGTTCCACCAGCCTGTCGAGCGTGCAGCCGCAGAAGCGCGTGCAGAAAGCCTGCGTCTGATCGCCGGTGCAGGTTGCCATACAGCTGGACTGGAAGGCCGGTCGCGGATCGGGCCGGGGTGCCGGATAGACCATGGCGACGAGGGCGACCAGCGAGAACAGCAGCGGTTGATGGATGAGGTAGATCGGTAGGCTGTGCCGGCCGGCGAAGGCAAGGCCGTGTGCGAGTCTGTTGGGCTGACCTTCTGGAGGTGCAGCCCGGTCGAGCCATTTCGAGGCGAGCGCGATGCGGCCGAGTGCGATGCCGGTCAGGAACGGGGCAAGCCAGGGGAGGAGCGGGACGTAATCGTTCGACCGTGGCAGCGTTTCCGATAGCCCGACCCACCAGAGCGCCGGCGTATCGAAGAAAGCCGAGCGGAGGTAGAGCGGCGCGACGAATGCGGCGACGGCCGCCACGAGCGTGACCGCGACCGGGAGGCGGAGAAACAGGAGACCGATGAGGCTGGCTGCGGCGATCGAATGAAGTATTCCGAAGAAGATGAAGCCTGAGGGAAAGGCGAACCACGTGGCGATGCTGATCACGGCGGCGGCAGCGATAATCTTTCCAAAGCGGATCAGGAACGGTCGGCCCCGAAAGCGGGGGAAATGGCCGAGCACGAGGCTGAAGCCGGCAAGCAGCAGGAAGCTGCTGGCAATGCCCCGCGCATAATACTTGAACAGCCCGGTGCCGACGGTTCCCGGCGCAAGATAGCCGAAATATTCCAGATCCCAAGAGAAATGATAGCTCGCCATGGCGAGAATAGCGATGCCGCGAACGACATCCAGCCAGCCGAGACGACGGCGCGCGGGACGCGTTTCTGCCGGTGGCAACGAGGAGGTTTTGGGCGAGGTCTGCGACATGGAGCATTCTCGAAAGTCGGGGAAAAGACGTGTGGATTTTACCCTATAACATCAGGGCTCCAGCAGCGCCTCCCGCGCCTCGGAAAAGAACTGGCGGCGGAAAAGGACGACGATGACGACGCAGGTGGCGCCCATCAGGATGTAAGGGCTGACAAACCAGCCGAGATAACCGATGGACAGGAAAATGCTGCGCAGTCCCGCATTGAAGTGCTTGGCGGCCACCACGTTCATCCGGATTGCCCGCTCGGCCGCGCGTTCCGCAAACGCCCGGTCCATCTTCGTTTCCGACAGCATGGGAATGCCGCCGATCAGGATCGAGCAATAGTTGAACAGCCGGTAGGACCAACCGAACTTGAAGAAGGCATAGCCGAAGATGCAGGTGAGACCGCCGACCTTAAGCTCGAAGGCCGTGCGGCCACCCTGGAAGACATAGGGAAGGTCGTTGAAGATTGCCTGCGCCTCCATCGCCCGGCCGAGCAGGGCGAAGCAGCCGCCGAGCGCGAAGATGCAGGTGGATGCGAAGAAGGCGGTGCCGGCTTGCAGGCCGGCGATGATCTGGGTGTCGATCATCTTCAGGTCGCGATTGAGCGAATTGAGGATCCAGCGGCGCCGGCGTTCGATCATCAGCCGCGACAGGCTCGTCCGGCCGAAGACGGTGCGTCGGTCCGTCACCCAGACATAGCCGCCCCATAGAGCCGCGAACACGATAAGCGCGATATAATCGACCAGAACCATGCGGCTCTTGTGGCATGCTCGCCCGAAAAAGCAATATGCTGCAAAGCAGGGCGGATCTGCATGTCGCGCGCGCCTCACCGGATGTCGGTCGATCACCGCCCGAAGAGGCCGGCAATGGCCTATGGTCGGCCATGAGGAATGCGCAGATCCGGCGCAGATCGGGGTTTCGATGTTTCTTTCGGTTTTCGACGTCTTCAAGATCGGCATCGGACCGTCGAGCTCCCACACAATGGGGCCGATGTCAGCGGCCAACCGCTTTCTGGAGCTGATCCTGTCCCCGGACTGGCCACGTCCGGCCGGTGCCGCTGTGGCCTCCATCACCGCAAGCCTGCACGGCTCGCTCGCCTATACCGGTATCGGCCACGGTTCGGGCAGGGCGGTCGTCCTGGGTTTGATGGGCGAGCGTCCCGACAGGGTGGATCCCGACCGCATGGACGCGATCATCGACGCCGTCGAGCGGACGGGAGAGATCACGCCGCCGGGTCATCCGACCTACCGGTTCCAGCCGAGGATCGATCTGGTCTTCGACAAGAAAGTGCCGCTTCCCGGCCATGCCAACGGCATGTCCTTCTCGGCTTTCGACAAGGACGGTCGCCTGCTGCTGAAGCGGATATACTATTCCATCGGCGGCGGCTTCGTCGTGACGGACACGGAACTCGAAGCCATCCGCGCTTCCAAGACCAAGCCGGGCGGCGTCAAGGTGCCCTATCCCTTCGCCAATGCGAAGCAGATGCTGGAGATGGCGGCGCGGTCGGGTCTCTCGATCGCGCAGATGAAGCGCGCGAACGAGGAATGTTCCATGTCGCGCGAGGAGCTGGATGCGGGCCTCGACCGGATCTGGGCCGCGATGAAGAGCTGTATCGAGCGAGGGCTCGCGCAGGAAGGTATTTTGCCGGGCGGGCTGAAGGTTCGCCGCCGCGCGGGAATGATCCATGACAAGCTGGAGCAGGAGTGGCGCTCCAACAAGGTCAATCCGCTGCTGGCCAACGATTGGCTGAGCGTCTACGCCATGGCCGTCAACGAAGAGAATGCGGCCGGTGGCCGGGTGGTGACCTCGCCCACCAACGGCGCGGCCGGCGTCGTGCCAGCGACCATTCGTTACTACCTGCATTTTCACGAGGATGCGGATGATCACGGCATTCGCGACTATCTCCTGACGGCTGCCGCTATCGGTGGCATCATCAAGTTCAACGCCTCGATCTCGGGTGCCGAAGTCGGCTGTCAGGGGGAGGTGGGCTCCGCCTCGGCCATGGCTGCCGCTGGCCTTGCCGCCGTCATGGGCGCGACACCGGAGCAGATCGAAAACGCGGCCGAAATTGCGCTGGAGCATCATCTGGGAATGACCTGCGATCCGGTCGGAGGGCTGGTGCAGGTGCCCTGCATCGAGCGCAACGCGCTCGGTGCCGTCAAGGCGGTGACAGCGGCGTCGCTCGCCCTGAAAGGCGACGGCAGCCATTTCGTGCCGCTGGATGCCTGCATCGAAACCATGCGCCAGACCGGCGTCGATATGCACGACAAGTACAAGGAGACCTCGACCGGCGGTCTCGCGGTCAACGTGGTCGAGTGCTGAGGACGCACGCCTCTTGACGGGGCGGCGCCAAGGGTGTTGAACGCGGCATCATGGCCTTGCATCTTCTCAAGCTTTGCGTCGGCGCGACGTCGATCGACGATCTGCGCGAATGGGTCGCCCACCGGGCGCTGAACGCGATGTCCGCCGGCCACGCGCCGCACTCCTTCCACACCACCCGCATGGTGCCGAAGCGGATGGAGGAACTGCTGGACGGCGGCTCCCTCTATTGGGTTATCAAGGGCCAGGTGCAGGCCCGCCAGCGCCTGCTCGACATCACCACCTTCACGGACGGCGAAGGCATCGGGCGCTGCAATCTCATCCTCGGGCCTGAGGTCATCGATACGGATTTCCAGCCAAGGCGTCCCTTTCAGGGCTGGCGCTACCTGACCGAAGCCGACGCGCCGCGCGATCTCGCTTCCGAGACGGCAGATATGCCGAGCGAGCTGCGCCGCGAACTGACCGAACTCGGCCTTCTCTGAACAACATCACCTGAACGAAAACGCCCGCCGGCGGAAACCACGCGGCGGGCGTTTCTTGTTGGCTTCTGACCGGATGCTACTTGATCCGAAGTCTTACCGGGCGGCGTGAGGAGGGCGCCGTGACGTGGAGGTGGATCGAAACATCCGGCTGCGTCGAGCGCCAGGCCCGGGCGCCATGGGTAAGAAGCATTCCCACCAGATCCTTGGTTTTCGATCGGGGCTTGGCCCCGAGTTCTGCAATCCGCATCGCCGCCTCGTGGAGCGGATGAAGTCCCCGGCGCGGCGCGCGGCGGACCTTGTTGTCGGGAACCAGAGGTGCTCCCGAGCCATTCTCATTCATCGACATGACTGACCCCGTTTACGCAAAACAAATCCGAGGAGGAGACCGGCAAAACTGGGACGTGCCGGTGCTCGAAAGACGGGGAAGGTCGGCGTCAACGCCGGCCTGCCCTTGAGCGATAGGTTTACTGAGCGGCAGCCCAGCAGGCGAAGCCTTTCTTCTTCAGGGCGGAGCAGGCATTGATGGCCTTGTCCTGGCTGGAGAAGCCGCCGAAGCGAGCGCGGTAAAGCTGGCTGCTGCCGCTGGAGACGGCGACGGTGAAGGGCTTTGCGGCAGACAGTGCCTTGCCGCCCTTTTCCTTGGCATTGCCGAGAAGGGTCACGGCCTGGCCCTTGTCCGGTGTTGCGCCGATCTGGATGATCCAGCCGGAAGACGGTGCAACGACCTCGTCTTCGGTGACGGGCTCGGAGACCTTTTTGGCAACGGAATTGGTGACCTGACGGTCGATCGGGGCGTTGGTGCCGAGGGAGGCGAGCTTCTGGCTCTGGGCTTCCAGCGTGTTCGGCTTGGCGGCGAGAACCGGGTTGGCGCTGACCTTGGGTTCGGCGGCGTAGGCGACTTCGACGCTACGGGTCGTTTCTTCGCTGTAGCGTGCGCCAGGCAGAGGACCGCTGTTGGGCAGGTTAAAGCTGCCGCCGGTGACAGCTGCCGTCGAGACGGCGCGCTGTTCGGTTTCCGAAAGGGTCGGCGCATCCTGCGTCTCCGCAACGAGATTGCCGCTGCCGCTGCGCGAGGCTGCCGGCATGTACTTGGCAACGAGAGCCCGCATCTGGGCGTCGCGGGCACCGCCCGATTTGCCGCCGAGCACGACGCCGACGATGCTGCGGCCATCGGCCTGGGCCGAGGTTACGAGGTTGAAGCCGGCGGCACGGGTATAACCCGTCTTGATGCCGTCGACGCCGCGGACATTGCCGAGAAGCCGATTGTGATTGCCGATGACCTGCTTGCCGAAGCGGAAGCTGCGGGTCGAGAAATAGCTGTAATACTGTGGAAAATGCTGGCGAAGTGCCATGCCGAGGCGTGCCTGGTCGCGGGCCGTCGTCATCTGTCGGTCGTTGGGCAGGCCGTTGGCATTGCCATAGGTGGTGCGCGTCATGCCGAGCGCCCGGGCCTTGCTGGTCATGATCCGGGCGAAGCGGTCTTCCGAGCCGCCGAGAAGCTCGCCGAGTGCCGTGGCAGCGTCGTTGGCGGAGCGCGTGACCAGCGCCTGGATGGCCTGCTCGACAGTGATCGTCTGGCCGGCGCGCACGCCGAGCTTGGACGGTGGTTCGGCGGAGGCCTTCTTGGAGAAGGGAACAGGCGTGTCCTTGCGGACCTTACCGGCTTCCAGCGCTTCGAAGGTGAGGTAGAGGGTCATCATCTTCGTCAGCGAAGCAGGATAGCGCAGGCTATCGGCATCCTCGCTGTAGAGCACCTTGCCGGTCTTCGCATCGACGACGATGCCGGCGTAATTGGCAGCCAGGGCGGGTGCTGCGAAAACACAGACCGCCACGACGGAGGCAACGATCATACGTGAAGCCGCTTTGAAGAATGGGGTCGGCTGACGCTCGGTGGAACCGTTCAATGTTGGCATGGACACTACGCTTCTCTTCATTCTCAGATCAAAAATTGTCGTCCGGGCATCGCCCCCCTACGGACGACCGTTCCCCAGACATTATCCTCACAGCGTTACCAATCGGTTTATGATGAAGGATTGGTTTCGAAATCGGCACAGATGCTGCGATGCTGCGCCGATGACCGTCAGCGAACCAGCTTCGCCTCGACGAAACGGAGAACGGCCTCGTCGATGGCGCGCCATTGTGGCAGCAATTGGCTGGAGAACCGGTAAAGCACAACAAGGTCCTGGCCGGCGTGAACGTCGCGCTGGCAGTCCGCGCTGGTCGCAAGCTCCGCACGTTCCGGCAGGATGCAGCGAACACCGTAATCTCCAGACGTACCCGGAGCGCCGGAAGGTCCGGTAAAGAAGATTTCCGCGCCGTAGCCTGATCCGGCCTTCATGCGGTGCGCCGTCAGCCCCGCAGGCCCTGCAGACGGGTTTCCCTCGAACAGATGGCTGTAGATCGGCCCGATCCGGCCCGACATATCGCGCGACATGGTGCTCTGGGAGATCTGCAGGAAGATCAGGCCGTCCGTGCGTGTGACATCGTTGAAACGGCTCCGCGTCGCGTCGCTATAGCCCTGCATCTCCGGCCACGTCGCATAGATGTCGACACGCTCGGCAGCGCCTGTCTGGCGTTGCTCGGCAAAGCGGATGTGATTGGATGGCAGGCGCAAGTGATCCGTTCCGATCACGATATTGTGGTCGTCCGTAGTGGTGGTGTTGCCGCCGAGCGCAAGCGTCGTGCCGATGCGCTCCCCACCGACGCAGATCGCCACCGTGAGGCAAGCAAGCAGACCGAGCATCAGGCCGGCGCGCAGGAGAAGGCGCGAGCCCGGATTCCCGAGGGCAGAGCCGGATACTCCGGATGGTGCAGCGAGCTCTGATGAAGTGGTCATCCGATCGTCCCAGCATCCCTCCCGGCGCGGCGCGCGCCTGTGTCATGTCGACACAGGATCGATGGGCACGGATGAACGAACCACAAATCGATACCGGATCAGGCTGGGGCAAGAAGGTTAATTTTACGTAAATCCGATGCGCCGCAGACCGGACATGAAAGCAGACCGGGCATGAAAGGAGACCGGGCATGAAAAAGGCCGGCTCCGGGGACAGCGGAGCCGGCCGAGAGGGCCGCGGGTGACGGGGATCACCATGCAGACCCAAACTCAGGGTCGTAGAAGTAAGCGTGGTCGAGGTCCTACTGGGTCTGGACGCTGCCGACAGCGACGGCGCGGCCGTCCTGAAGCTTCACCCACCGGCCGGCATTGTCCACCGCCTGGCGCTTCAGGTAGGTGTACTCGGTATCCGACCAGATCAGCACCTTGCTGCGCATGTTGTCGAGAATGAAGTCGCCACGGTCCGTGCGCACGGTCAGCACGGCATGGCCATCGCCATTCGGCTGGAGCACGACGGTGATCAGGAGGTTGCCCGGCGCGATGCCCGCCTGCATCAGTTCGCGACGCTTCAGAAGAACATAATCCTCGCAGTCGCCGACGGTATCCGGGTAGGCCCAGTGCTCTTCGACACCGTAGATTTCCTTGTCCGTCATCGGAGTGATCTGTTCGTTCACGTCGTAATTGACCTCGAGAATGGTCTTCCAGGTCTCGCGCGTCAGCGCCAGCGGCGCGGCCTTGGTCGGATTGGCACGGCATTCGTCCGGTGCCGTGCGGCAGAATTCATAATGGCCGACAGGCGGGTTGGTCGGACCCTCGGTCTCCATGTTGGCTGGGAATGCGAATGCGGAGGTCGCCAAGGCGAGAAATCCGAGTGCGCCGAAGATGCCTGCCTTGAAGCTTTTTGTTTTTGTCATTGTCTGTGTCCCCGTTACAGGCACAGAATGACATGGACATTTTGACCTCAGCCAAAAATGCGAAGTAAAACAAAGTACAAATACAGATCAACTAAATATAAAATACGCAGAAAATTTGATCTGTATTTGAGCGGTATTTGAAGCGATTTTTTCGAAAATTTGATCCATCCAGGTAAGCGGGAGCCTGCGGCATTTAGGTAAGTCACTGATACGATGATGGAAAATGGTAAATGCCGAAGGGCCTATGTCCGCCGTCCGTCCGAGGCCGTGCTACGGAAGTGCGTACTTTCTAAAGAAAGCTCACGTCCAGTCATGGGAAACAGGCCGCGTTTTTGTTCATGATCTGGTTAGGATAAACTGGAAAGGCCATTTTCTGCCTTTTCACGGACGCATCGTCCGCACCGATGAGATATACCCGCAAAGGCGCGTCAGATCCCTATCGGTCGACAGGCGGTCCCGGTCGCACAGCGCGTGGTTCGAACGCGCGCGATACAAAGACGGATGATATCCGTCGGATGTCGATAAGAGAGTTTTAGAGAAATTCGCGCAGCGTATCGCGGGACTGGACGCCCAGGAACTCGATGGCGACGCCTTCCTGGAAGTGACGCACGATGCGTCCGCGCATGTTGCCGAGCAGCATGGGCGTGCCGAGTTCGAAACGGAATTCCGTATCGACGGCGGCACCGGAAAGCGAAAGGTCGATGATGCGGCAGGCGTAACGCGTGCCGTCTTCGAGTGTGATATCCGTATGGGTCTTGCGCGGCGCCAGTCGGTCGTGGCGTCGGTCTTCCGGCAGACCGAGTTCGTGCTTGTTGGCAATCCAGGTGAGCTGGGCCGCAAGCTTGTCGCGCTTGCGCTCGGTCGCGTTGATGCGGACCGTGAAGAAGCCGTCGGCCAGCCGTGATACCAGACCTTCGATGCGGCCAACGTGATCGACATAGGCGATCACGCGTTCGCCGATCCGCGGACGCGCGGTGGTGGCGAGGAAAACGTCGCCGGGCGACATTTCCGTAGCAACACAATCATATTCATCGTGACTGGCCAGCATCAGGCGGCCGCTGAGGTTCACGGTGACGCGCTGAAACGCGCCTTCATCATGCGGCTTTGACGTCGCGGCTTGAGATTGATTGAAATTGAACATCGCGACGCGCCCATGGACCTTGCGTCATAACGAATACTAGACACGGGTTAATAGAGTCTTCGAATGCAACCTTATCGACCCTTGCCGCCGTCCATAACCGAGAGGTGCATGACCCGGGCGATCACTTGCCGAAGCGCCGAATCGCGCGTCTGTGACGCGAAGCTGCGCGCCACCGTTGCACGTGCCGCGACCTCGGCCACGGGCGCGTTCCGATCCGGATAGTTGATGTGATCGAGCGAGAGGAAAGGCAGAGGGCGAGCGCCGATCCAGACCGGTCGCGAGAGGGGGGTCAGCGAGCCGAAGATCCGGTCGGTCCGGCCATCGCGTGACCGGAGCGGCAGAAGGACAAGTTCCATATTCAGTTGCTCGCCCTGCGTCGTTGTGCCGGATGCGGTGATCACGGCGGGTTCACCTGCGATCATGACCCGACGCGTGACGGCGGACAGCTCTTCCATATCAGAGGCAGACCAGAGGCTGTCGAGCCGTGCGCCGCGCAGTTCGCGCACGAACAGGGAGCAGAGGCGCGTACCCGCCAGACGGAATCGGGGAGAATTGACGCGGCCATGCGTAGCCTCGGCGTCCTCGAGGATGAAGACATCCGGCAGGGCGTGGCGGATCGCGCCGGGATCGAGCTGATCGCGGCACGGAATGCGGCCGTTGTTGCGAAGGCTTTGCCAGTACCGGAAAATGTCGGCGGATGTGCGCGTCTTCATATGGATCGTCCCGCTTTGGTGCACAACCGTCCCGAATCGGAGCGATGGGGGACGTATTGGCGCTCTGCAGCTGTAGCCTCGCAAGTCCCGTGCCACAGGGCTGTTAAGGATAACGAAGCGGTCAAGCGAGGGGCGGTGCGGGAGTTGGCCGAGAGACCCATTGCCTCGGGAAAGGTCGTCTTCCGCACGGGCGTGTCCACGCGAGAGAGCAGTGCTTGCCAGCCGCAGCCGGGCAGGAGATAACCGCCGCTCGCATCCGACGATCGAAAGCATATTGCCATGACCGACCAAGACAACGTGCCACCGCCCGGCACGCCGCGACATCCCGGAGTTCACACGAGTGACGGACGCGCAATCGCGGGAGGAGACACGCCGCAGCCGCACCTGAAAGATAAGAGCGCTCCGGACGGGCAGGCCCGCGAGGCGGCTGACCGTGCGAGCGAAGCCGGATATGATTCGGCACCACCCGCGCTTGAAACAGCGGCTCGAGAGCCAGCCTTCAACCTGCCATCGAGCCTCGCCTGGATACTGACGGTTCTCGTTGTCATCCATGCTGTGCGCATGTATCTTCTCTCGGTCGAGATCGATGACGAGCTGATCTTCAACTTCGCCTTCCTGCCCGCCCGTTACGATCATGCGCTCACGGAGCAGGGGCTTGCATGGCTCTGGACGCCGATCACCTATTCCTTCCTGCACGGATCCTGGGAACACCTCATCTTCAACGCCTTCTGGATGCTCGCTTTCGGCGCGCCGGTCGTTCGCCGGATTGGCGCCGGCAGACTGGCGATTTTTTGGTGTCTTTCCGCCATCGCGGCTGTCGGGCTGCACCTCGCGCTTCACTGGGGCGACATGACGGTCGTCATCGGCGCTTCCGGCGTCGTCGCCGGCCTGATGGGGGCGGCCGCTCGTTTCGTCTTCTCGCCAAGCGGCCGCATCAGCCGCCAGTTCGCTCATCGCAACCCGCGCCTCAGCATAAGGGAGGCTCTGTCCAATCGATCAGTCCTCTTCTTTGCAGGCGTCTGGTTTGCCACGAACCTTCTCATCGGGCTTGGCTTGTTCACTCTGGATGGTGGTGCCGGCATTGCCTGGGAAGCGCATATCGGTGGCTTCCTCTTCGGCTTCCTGTTCTTCGGTCTGATCGACCCACCGACCGGATATAACGAGCGCGAGCAGCAGGACTGAAAGCCCGACCTGAATTTCGGTCGCCCGCGTTTCCGTTTTCACGACGGATGGAGTATTCTCCATATGCGTCAAACTGTCTCAGGCGCGTCGGAAACGGGAGGTTTCGAATGACGGTGAAGAGGATACTGGACGAGAAGGGCCGCAAGGTCGTGACCATCGCACCGGACATGGCGGTGCGGGAAGCCGTCGCGCTTCTTGCCGAAAACCGGATCGGGGCCATCGTGGTGCTCGATGATGCGCAAGCGATTACGGGTCTGCTGGCAGAGCGCGACGTGGTCGCCGCCGTCGCGCGGTATGGCGCCGAATGCCTTGACCGGACCGTGGCAGAGGTCATGTGCCGGGATGTCCACACCTGCGAAGAGGAGATGGAGATCGAGGCTGTAATGGAGATCATGAACAGTCGCCGCGCCCGCCACTTGCCTGTCGCCCGTAACGGCCGCCTCGTCGGCATCGTCTCGATCGGGGATGCGGTTCGCAGCCATATCCGCGCGATCGAGCATGAGACTCGCGAGATCAAGGCCTACATCGCCGGCTGACTGGAGAAAGGGGAGGCCGTGGCACGCGATCAGCGCAGCACGGTCTCCTGCAGGCGCTTGAGTTCGGTCAGGCGGTTCTTGGTCTCGACATAGCCGCGATCGATAGCCTCGCCGGCACGGTGGAATTCCGACAGTCCGATATCGCTCAGCTTCGGATGCAGCGACAGGTCCGGCGGATCGCCGGCGAGCTTCGCGCGCGAGATGCGATCCTGGATGACGTTGAAGGCCTGGACCATGACGCTGGTCATGCCAAGGCGCGCGACGGGCGTCGCCGTCTGCTGGGGTTCGGGATGCGCGACGGGATCGCCGGCCCGCAGCTTGATGACCGCCGAACGACCATAAAGATCATACTGCAGATTGACGGCCACCACGAGCGGCTGCTCGTAGGCGCGGCACACCGACACCGGAACCGGATTGACCAGTGCGCCATCGACCAGCATGCGGCCGTTGCAGCGGATCGGCTCGAAAATGCCGGGCAAAGCGTAGGATGCCCGCAAGGCTGTGATCAGCGACCCTTCAGTGAGCCAGACTTCGTGTCCGGACTTGATGTCGGTGGCGATGGCGACGAAAGGGCGCCCGAGATTTTCGATCAGCACATCGTCCAGATGCTCCTGCATCCGCCTGGTCAGCCGCAGCCCGCCGAACAACCCGCCGCCGCCTATGGCTAGGTCCAGCAGGCCGGCGATGCGCCGCATCGTCAGAGATCGGGCGAAGGCCTCCAGCTCATCCAGCTTGCCCGCGAGATAGCAGCCGCCGACGAGGGCGCCGATGGAGGTACCCGCGATCATGCCGACGGGAATACCTTCCTCGTCCAGCGCGCGCAGCACGCCGATATGCGCCCACCCGCGGGCAGCGCCACCGCCCAGCGCAAGCGCGATCCGTGTTTTTTCCGGAGCGACGGTCAAGGCCTGGCCGGTTCCTTCCTGCTTGTGGCGGACAGGCGCGCTGCCCATACCGTCATGCGGTGCCGGATTTTCCGCACCCGTTCCATGTCGAGAGAATGTCCAGTTCAGCATGGGGCACCTGTCCACCAAAACGGCCCAGCCTAACCGAAGACATTGACCTATCCTGATTCATTACAGCGCCAACTGCGTTGAAACTTCGTTTAAAGCCGCAAGAACTGTCTTAAATAAAAGCAGATGCTCATTTCTTGTCGTAGATTGTATCGGGATCGAAGTGCCTGATATCGTCGCGGACGGTGAGCGTCACCGCACCATCGGCAATATCAACGGAGCGGTAGAAGCACGAGCGCCGTCCGGTGTGGCACGTCGCATCGTGGCCTGCGACCTTGACCCTCAGCCACACGGCATCCTGATCACAGTCCGTCCTCAGTTCGACCACCGTCTGAAGATTACCCGACGTTTCGCCCTTCTTCCACAGCGTCTTGCGGGAGCGGCTATAGTAATGCGCAATGCCGGTCTCGACGGTGAGCGCCAGCGCTTCCGCGTTCATGTGCGCCACCATCAGCAGCATCCCGTCTTCCGCATCCGTCACGACAGCCGTCATCAGCCCGTGCGAATCGAACCGGGGCGTAAAGGCGAGCCCTTCTTCAACCTTGTTATGATCGGACGACGGCTGGGCAAAAACGAGAGGCATGACGGAAACTCCGGCTGAATCGAACAAGCGCGCTGTGCGGATGCGCGTCATTCGAGGATTTTACAGCCTGCCAGCGAGCGCGACAATGGCGCTCGACAAGGATGCGACCAAACATGAAGACGGCCGGCACGCAGTGCGTTGCCGGCCCTGTCTCCACTCTGCGTCTATGCTGAATCAGCGAAACCCGCGCACCATCGACAGGAAGCGTGCCTGCTCCGCTGCATCCGTCTTAAAGGCCCCCGTGAACGTGGTCGTCAGTGTGGTCGAACCCTGTTTCAGCACACCGCGCATGGCCATGCACATGTGCTCGGCCTCGATCATCACGGCGACGCCACGCGGGCGCAGTGTTTCGTTGATCGCACTGGCGATCTGCGCCGTCATGGTTTCCTGCGTCTGCAGCCGGCGACCGAAGATATCGACGACGCGGGCGATTTTTGAGAGGCCGAGAACGCGACCTTCCGGCAGGTAGGCGACATGCGCGTGACCGACGACCGGCAGCATGTGATGCTCGCAATGCGAATGGAAGGGGATGTCCTTCACCAGCACGATATCATCGAAGCCGGCGACTTCCTCAAAGGTGCGGCCGAGCACGTCCTCGGCAGCGAGATCGTAGCCGGAGAAGAGTTCCTTATAGGCTTTCACCACGCGCTTCGGCGTGTCGAGCAGGCCTTCGCGCTGCGGATCGTCGCCGGCCCAACGCAGGAGAACGCGAACGGCGTCCTCGGCTTCCTCCTGCGACGGCCGACCGTCCACGTCCGTTTGCGACGGAAAATTCTTCACGATGGCATCCATGATGGCCTCTGCTGCGTGGCGCGTAGCTTGACGTTGATCTTTACGGACAACTCGCCACTCACCGGTCGCCTGTTGCCAAGCTTCGGCTGCCGTTGGCGGGCTCCGGGGCTTTGCAGAAAGAGAGGTCAAAGCTCTCTCCCGTTCGGCACGGTTCCCCAAACAACAGGCGACAGCAGCGGCTCTGCCCTGTCGCCTTTTCCGTCGCTACCATATAATATAAGCCAAGGTGTGTAAAAGAGCCGGACGCGACGCCCTGGTTCTTTTTTCCGCTATGGTGGAGAAAATCCTCCGCCTGCTTCTTATATCCACGCGAAATCATATCGATTGCGCCCGTTCGACCTGCGGACGGACCTGCCAGCGGGATGGCCGTATCATGGATGACATTTACAACAGCCGCATTCTCGAATTTGCCGGAAACATTCCTCGCAGCGGACGGCTCGATCCCGCCGACGCGGAGGCCTCCGCGCATTCCAAACTGTGCGGTTCCAAGGTCAAGGTGACCATCCGGATGGTCGATGGGCACATCACGGATTTCGCCCACGATGTCAAAGCCTGTGCGCTGGGCCAGGCCTCGTCATCGATTATGGCGCGCAACATCGTCGGCGCCAGCGTGGAGGAGGTGCGGGCGGCGCGCGACGCGATGCTCGCCATGCTGAAGGCAGACGGCGAGGGGCCGGACGGACGGTTCGCCGACATGCGCATTCTGCGACCCGTCAAAGACTACAAGGCCCGGCACGCATCGACCATGCTGACCTTCGACGCGGTCGTGGACGCCATCGGCCAGGTGGAAGCCGCCCGATCCGAGACGTCCGAAATGGATAAGGCGACCGCCTGACCATGTGCGACGGCAAAGCCGACTGCCGGCATGATGCCGGGCAACGAGGCCCCTATCGCGGCCGCAACTGGCGGGGTCCGTTCCCACGCACGCCGGGACGCCTTGCCGGCATGGCTCTGATCCGCCTCTATCAGCTAACCCTGTCGAGCTTCATCGGCAACGGCTGCCGCCATATCCCGACCTGTTCGGAGTACGGCTATGAGGCGATTGCCCGCCACGGCCTCTGGCCCGGCAGCTGGATGACGCTCTACCGGATCGCCCGTTGCGGCCCCGGCGGCAAGGGGGGGCTCGATCCGGTGCCGCCACAGCTTGTCGGCAAACTTCGGTGGCTGGCACCCTGGCGCCGCCGATCCTGAGGTCTGCGGCAATCCCAGCCTCTTTCCACTTTCGGCAAATGCCTTTATACCGCGCGCGTTCGTAGAGAAGAACCGCTTGCACCCGCATACCGGCCGCAAGCGGTCCCATTCATTGCATACCCACCCGCATTCGTTGGCGGGACTGGATAGGAGAAACAGCATGTCCGTTGCCCTCACATTCCCCGATGGCTCCATTCGCGAATTTGCGCCCGGCACGACCGGCCGGGAGGTCGCTGAGTCGATTTCCAAATCGCTTGCCAAGAAGGCCGTCGCCATCGCGCTCGACGGTACGTTGCGCGATCTGTCCGATCCGGTCGAAAACGGCCGCCTCGAGATCGTCACCCGCGAAGACCCGCGCGCGCTGGAACTGATCCGTCACGATGCCGCCCACGTCATGGCGGAAGCCGTGCAGGAGCTTTGGCCCGGCACGCAGGTGACGATCGGACCTGTCATCGAGAACGGTTTTTATTACGACTTCGCCAAGGCCGAGCCCTTCACGCCCGACGATCTGCCGAAGATCGAAAAGCGGATGAAGGAGATCATTCAGCGCAACAAGCCTTTCACCAAGGAAGTCTGGCCGCGCGACAAAGCCCGTCAAGTGTTTGCCGATAAGGGTGAGGCATACAAGGTCGAACTGGTCGATGCGATCGCCGAGGGACAGGACCTCAAGATCTACTATCAGGGCGACTGGTTCGATCTCTGCCGCGGGCCGCATATGGCATCCACGGGCCAGATTGGCACGGCCTTCAAGCTGATGAAGGTCGCCGGCGCTTACTGGCGCGGCGACAGCAACAACCCGATGCTGACCCGCATCTACGGCACGGCCTGGCATACCCAGGAAGACCTCGACCGCTATCTGAATGTTTTGGCAGAAGCCGAAAAGCGCGATCACCGCAAGCTCGGCCGCGAAATGGATCTGTTCCATTTCCAGGAAGAGGGACCGGGCGTTGTCTTCTGGCATGGCAAGGGCTGGCGCATCTTCCAGACGCTCGTCGCCTACATGCGTCGTCGCCTCGCCGGCACCTATCAGGAGGTCAACGCACCGCAGGTTCTGGACAAGTCGCTGTGGGAAACGTCCGGTCACTGGGGCTGGTACCGCGACAACATGTTCAAGGTGACGGTCGCGGGCGACGATACGGATGACGATCGCGTCTTCGCGCTGAAGCCAATGAACTGCCCGGGCCATGTGCAGATCTTCAAGCACGGCCTGAAGTCTTACCGCGAACTGCCCATCCGGCTTGCGGAATTTGGCAATGTTCACCGCTACGAACCGTCCGGCGCCCTGCATGGATTGATGCGCGTGCGCGGCTTTACGCAGGACGATGCGCATGTGTTCTGCACCGACGAGCAGATGGCTGCCGAATGCCTGCGCATCAATGACCTCATCCTCTCGGTCTATGAGGATTTCGGCTTCGACGAGGTCGTGGTCAAGCTTTCCACACGCCCGGAAAAGCGCGTTGGTTCCGACGAACTCTGGGATCGCGCCGAGAGCGTGATGATGGAGGTGCTGAAGACCATCGAGGCGCAGTCGGAAGGCCGCATCAAGACCGGCATCCTGCCGGGCGAGGGCGCTTTTTACGGCCCGAAGTTCGAATATACGCTCAAGGACGCCATCGGCCGCGAATGGCAGTGCGGCACGACGCAGGTCGACTTCAACCTGCCAGAGCGCTTCGGTGCCTTCTACATCGACAGCAACTCGGAGAAGACGAAGCCCGTCATGATCCACCGCGCCATCTGTGGTTCGATGGAGCGGTTCCTCGGCATTCTCATCGAGAACTTCGCCGGCCACATGCCGCTCTGGGTCTCGCCGCTGCAGATCGTCGTCGCCACCATCACCTCCGAGGCCGATGCCTACGGCGAGGAAGTGGCCGAACTCCTGCGCGAGGCAGGTCTCACGGTCGAGACCGACTTCCGCAATGAGAAGATCAACTACAAGGTCCGCGAACACTCCGTCACCAAGGTGCCCGTCATCATCGTCTGCGGGAAGCGGGAAGCGGAAGAACGCACGGTCAACATCCGCCGTCTGGGCTCGCAGGCTCAGACGCCGATGACGCTCGATGAAGCGATCGCAAGCCTCGTGGAAGAAGCGACACCGCCAGACCTTCGCCGCAAAGCCGAAGCGAGGAAAGCACGCGCCGCAGCAGCGGTCTGAGTGCTCGAACAGATAATGAGATGAAGGAAAAGCCGGGCCGGGAGGTCCGGCTTTTCACATCAGATAGCGCGTGGGGGAGGTTGCGGGGAAAATGGGGTAGGTCGCGGGCGACGTACGCCACTCAGTCCTGAGCGTTGCCCGGTGCGACGGCTGCGGACTGGGCGCCCGGTTGCGCCGCCGTGTTTGATAGCAGCACCTCGACATCGGCATTCACGCCCGCCGTCACGGTGAAGTCGCGCTGGTAGATTTTCTCATTGTTGCGCGCCACGGCGCTGTAGTCGCCTTCGGCGAGCACCAGCGTCGGAAAGGCGCCGACGCTTTCGCTGACCACGTCGCCGGATGCCGTTAGGATTGACCAGGCTGTGTCGGCGATCGCCTCACCGCCCGGTTCAGCGACCAGTTTCAAGGTCAGTTTTGCCGCCCGGTGCTGGATCGTCGCTTCGGTCAGCTTGCCCGCTTCCACCTGGATATCGGCGCGGATAACCGCGTTCACGGACCCGTAATTCGACACGACGTGATAGGTGCCGGTGTTCAGCCGCACGACGGTGCTGGGCTTCACATCCGCCACCACCAGCGCCCGCTCGCCGTCCTCCTTCACATCGGAAGAGAAGATCGAGAAGGAAAGCTCGCCCTGCGGGATACGCACGTCCGCGCCGGAGACGGCGTTGAGCGTGACGCCGCCTGCGTCGAGCACCAGCACCTGTCGCTCGAAGCTGCCGGTTTCCGCAACGCGAATCTTGCGTGTGGCGCCGGCGCGCCCGAAGGCGACGTTGACGAAATACTCGCCCGGCACCAGTTGGAATGCGGCCGAGCCGCCCTGCGACGTCGCCACCAGCGGCAGCTTTCCGTCGGACCCGGGGATGGGGCTGAACACGCGCCACGTCAGTCCCTGCTCCACGGCGCCGCCCTTGTCCTTCAGCAGTGCCTCCAGCCGCACGTCGCGGGTGGTCGGTCCGTGCGCGGCTTCGCTCGGAATAACCGGGCTGAAACTGTTTAGCTTGGGCATCTTTGGCTGAGCGGAGATCGAGGGGAAGCTCTTGAAGGGATCGTCCTGCACGTCCTGCGCCCATGCGCTGCCAGCCATGCCACCAGCCGCGCCGAAAACAATCATGGCAGCAAGGGCAAGGCCCGGACGAGGGGCCGAGGGCAGGCAGGTAAGAAGAGCCGGGTAACGCATGATACGGTTGACTTCCTGACGAGGTAGCTCCACTTGAGACGCCGGTATGGCGAATTCGTGGCTGCCGGCAATGGACATCATCTGCGGCAACCTACTGCATAATGTGCAGGACCGGTACAGGGTTGCGCAAGGTTAAAGCACTTCCGTTGTGCATATCGGTAGGCGGCGCCACGCTCGGGCCTTCGTGCCAAGCCATTCCGGCCGGCGGATAACGTCGGCAGCAGACGATATTCCGGCATGCGACGGCCTCCGTCGCAGGACCGCTTCCGTGAAAGTGACCGACATGACGACGGCTCCCGGCCTCAAGGACTACCTCGCAACGCGCCGCTCCATCCCCGCCTTTCAGATGTGCGAACCCGGACCTGGGCAGGCGGAGATCGAGGAGATGCTGACGCTCGCCTCGCGCGTTCCCGATCACGGCAAGCTCGCGCCGTGGCGCTTCATCGTTTATCGCGGCGAAGAACGTGGCCGTATCAGTGCGGATCTTGCCCGCTTGGCGCTGGAGGCGAAACCGGATCTTTCCGAGGAGATGATCAAGGTCGAAAACACGCGATTGACCCGCGCGCCGGTCGTCGTCGCCGTCGTCAGCACGGCCGCGCCGCATGCCAAGGTGCCAGAGTGGGAACAGATCATGTCGGCCGGCGCCGTCTGCCTCAACCTGTTGATGGCTGCCAATGCGCTCGGCTATTGCTCGAACTGGCTGAGCGAGTGGTTCGCATTCGATCAGCGCGCCTTTCCGGTTCTCGGCATTCGGGACAATGAGAAGGTTGCCGGCTTCATCCATGTCGGCTCGCCGCAGGTGCCGCCGACGGAGCGTCCGCGTCCGGCACTCTCCGACATCGTCACCTGGGTCGGCAGCGACGCGTAAGGGCTCTATGATGTTTTATCCCACCGAAACCAACGCCCACGGCCTGCCGCACGATCCGTTCAAGGCCATTGTCTCGCCGCGGCCGATCGGCTGGATCGGCACGCGGGCAGAGGACGGCAGCCTCAATCTCGCGCCCTACTCCTTCTTCAACGCCATCTGCGATAAGCCGAAGATGGTGATGTTCTCGTCCTCCGGCTGGAAGGACTCGGTCCGCAATATCGAGGAGACCGGCGTCTTCACCGCAAGCTTCGTCAGCCGCGACCTCATCGACCCGATGAACCGCTCCTCGGCCCCGTTGCCGCACGGGGAAAGCGAGTTCGCCGCCGCCGGCCTGACGCCGGTCGATGGAAACCTCGTCCAGGCGCCGTTCGTCGGCGAGGCCTATGCTGCGCTCGAATGCCGGATGACGGAGATGTTCCGGCCGAAGACCTTGTCCGGCGAGCCCGCCGAAAACCATGTGGTCATCGGGCAGGTGGTCGGCATCCACATCCGCGAGGAAGCCTTGCGAGACGGTCGCTTCGACATGGCGAAGGCGCGTCCGGTCGGTCGGCTCGGCTACATGGATTATGCCGACGCCGGCGATGTCTTCGAACTGTTTCGCCCGAAGCGCTGAGCTGTAGGAGTTGGACGCCCCGCTCGAAAATATCAGTCCGCGCGGCTGTCTTGCCCCAGCGTTACCCATTGCGCCGCCGTCCGCAAAAGCACGTTCCGGAATCCGTGATCCAGCGCGGAATCGCGCAGGCGCTCCAGCGCATACCCATCGGTTTCTCCCGAGGGCAGGGACCAGAAACAGGGTACGCGGGCGCTCACAGCCTGCAGAATCATGTAGCCACGCGCCATGATGACGGCCGGGGATGTGGACCGAGCCGCCTTTCCCGGCAGGCCGAGGGCATCGGCAAGTGCGTCCTCGTCCAGCACCAGCGCGATCAGGCGCGCCGACGCGCCGGACAGGCGTTCGGTACCGAGGAAACTTGCCGGTGACGTGCCGAAGACAGCAAGGATCGAAAGACTGCCGGCCCCAAGGCCCGCTTCGGCCTCGATCACGCCGAGCGCGATGTCCGCCGCCTGCAGATCGGCGCGTCCCCGACAGTCTGGCAGCAAGATCCCATCCGGGCGGAGCGTTTCGAAAACGGCTATGGTATCGTCTCGCTCAACCGCATCGAGGCTAACCTCGAGGAGCAGACGCTGCGGGCGCGGTGTCGGAACAGGGTCTTCCAACCCGATCACGACGGCAAAAGCTGCGTCAGCTGGCGTATCGCCCGGGGTCAGCCGCACGATCGGACCGGTTTCGCTGGCGTTAATCGACATGGTGAACCAATCTTAAACGTTTCGCATTTAACGTGACGACATCAGCATTTGTTCGTTTTGCGTAGTGGGGCGTCGGTGATCATACAAGCATTTCTCCGCTGGGTCGAAACCGCAAAGGCAACGGACCGCGCCCGCGCTGCCAGCGCCCTGGCGCGCGCCTATTGTGCGAAGGATGGCAACCGGATCGACCGGCATGCAGCCGATATGGCGATGACCTTTCTTCTGGACGATCCCTCACCAAAGGTGCGTCTGGCCCTTGCCGAAGCGCTGGCGTCGGCGAGGGACGCCCCACGTCCAATCATTCTGTCGCTGGCCGAAGACCAGCCGGAGATCGCCTTCGCCGTCGCCACCCGCTCCCCCGTTCTCTCCGATGACGATCTGATCGATCTTGCGGCGCGCGGAACGCCCGAGCTGCGCGCCTTCATCGCCTCCCGGAAAACGGTATCTCGCACTGTGGCGGCTGCCATCGGCGAAATCGGCGGTGTGCCGGAGGTCGTGATCCTCCTCGAAAATTCCTCGGCCGACATTTCGCGCCGAACCCTGAAGCGTCTCGCGGATCGTCATGGAGATGTTTGCACCGTGCGCAACATGCTTCTGGAGCGCGAGGATCTGCCGGCAGATGCGCGGCAGGTTCTGGTCGAGCATGTGGGCACCGCGCTGAACGGCGTGGCTTTCCTCCAAGCCGTGGTCGGGACCGAACGCCTACAGCGTGTAGCTCGGCAGGCCTGCGAAACCGCCGCCATCGACATGGCGGGCGAGGTCGCGGACGTGGATATCAAAGCCTTGATCGCGGAACTCCGCACGACCGGACGCCTGACGCCTGCCTTGCTGGTCAACGCACTTTGCCATGGCCGCATCGACTTCTTCGCAGCCGCCATCGTGGACTTGACCCATGTTGGCGAAAAGCGGGTGCGCTCCATTCTCTCGGACGGACGGACGCAAGCGCTCCAGGCTCTGTTCGAATCGGGCGGTCTTGGTCGCGAGATCGGTGCGCTTTTCGCAGAAGCCATCCTGATCTGGCGGAGAGAGCGACGACAGGGCAGCCATCTCCCCGCAGCGTCCATCGCCGCAGTCCTCGTCCATCGCCTGCGCCAGACGCCGGATAGCTCCGGCTTGTCGGAATGTGTGGAAAAGCTCGCCATCGCCGAGCAGCGGCGCTTCGCCCGCGATTACGCGCAACTGGCTGCACGACAGGCGGCCTGACACAGGCGCGCGTCGTCCCATCGGCTCGAGTACGCCGCATGTCGGAAGGCTTTCGTCCGGCAACGAATTCCGATTGCTGACGGGATACTGTAAGGCATGGGTGACGCCGGAAATGGCGAAGATTATTGCACAAGGAGAAGCTCCATGTCCGAAGCGAATCGGCGAGCCGTCGTCACCGGTGCGGGTGGGTTTCTTGGCCGCCATCTGACGCTGTCCCTCTTGCGGCAGGACTATGCTGTCTGCGGAACCTTTCGCTCGGCCGTTCGCGGCAAGCAGGCAAGGATGGCTCTTGAAGAGATGCACGGACAGCCCGCCGACAATCTCACTGTCGCCCTCGCGGATCTGGAATCCAATGACGGTTGGTCGGCGGCGCTGAACGGTGCCGATGCTCTGTTCCACACAGCATCGCCTTTTCCGGCCAAGACGCCGGACGATCCGCAGGACGTGATTCGGCCGGCTGTCGAGGGCACCCGGCGCGTCTTAAGGGCAGCGGCCGACGCCGGTATTCGCCGCGTCGTGCTGACCTCATCGATTGCCGCCGTCATGTATGGCGATGGCGTGGCCCCCTATGACGAGCGCAACTGGACGGACGCGGACGGCAAGTTCGCCACCGTCTACTACGCGTCGAAGACGCTCGCCGAGCGCGCCGCCTGGGCCGAGGCCGAAGCGCTGGGTCTCGACCTGACGGTGCTCTGCCCGGGCATGATCCTCGGTCCGATGATCGGAAAGACGGTGGCGACCTCGGTCGGGACCGTGCGCAATCTGCTGAACGGCCGCTATCCCGCCATGCCCAAGTTTTCCGTGCCCATCGTCGATGTCCGCGATGTCGCGACGGCGCATGTCTTGGCGCTCCAGACCGAGGCCGCGATCGGCGAGCGGTTCATCATCGCCGGGCAGTCGCTGAGCATCGCGGACATCGTCGCCATTCTCCGCGAGGCGGTTCCCGAGAGAGGGGGGAAGTTGCCCGGGATGACCGTTCCGAACTGGACGGCCAAGGCTGCAGCCTCCATGCATCCCGGCCTTGCCATGATCGTGAAGGAGCTTGGACGCGACAACCGCGTGAACAGCGAAAAGGCACGACGCCTGCTCGGCTGGACGACGCGCCCGGAGCGCGAGACCATCGCGGGAACCGCCACAAGCCTGATTGCTGCCGGCTTGATCATCTGACCGCAGGCACGTCGAGGGCGCCGTTCGCCGGACGTCAACGGGCGATTCGCGTTGCAACCCAGGAATAGCCGTCACCCAGATAGTGAACGGGAACGGACATCGCATGGCGGATCTTCTGCGTGTCCGGCAACACGCCGCGGATCATTGCGTAAGCCCGCTGGGGTAGCGGCTGACGCTCTCCAGAGGCGGCATCGGCCGGATGTGGAGCGGGTGGTGCGTTCGCAGATGCTGCTGTCGGGAGGGATGCCGGCGAGGGCGTGGAGGCGAGCGGGGGTGTGGAAGGAGCGACGGTGTCGTTTTCCGCTGCCGTTGCAATCGATGCGTCCACGGTCTTCTCGCACATGGCGACGATCACCGGATAACTGGCATTCGAATAGGCGGGGAGCTTTCGCTGGGATTGGTCGTCGCAGGCGGCCACCGTTTCCCATGAGCCCTTTACCGTATCGACGTAATGGCACTGGCTGACGCTGTCGTCACATCCGAGAATCGTCATCACGACAAGCGCTGCAGTCACCATGATCTGTTCTCTCTCCTGTTTCGAAGACGATGGTAAACAAATCGTAGCTCGGAATTATGGCGCGAACATCCCAGCGGTCATCGATTTCGTTTTGGCTTCACCGCAGCACGCACAAGCCGTCATCGTACCCTCTGGATCGCTGTCAGAATCGGTATAGAAACAGCTGAAGCAGCTTTTGCTGCTCTTCACCTTGCAGATTCTCTTTCTCAGGAAACGAAGCCAAGTGACTCTGGACATTCGAAAAGAACCCCCGCGTCAACCTGACGTCATCGATCTTCTCAACCAGTCGGACGCCTACGCCCAGTCGCTTTACCCGGCGGAGAGCAACCATCTGGTCGATCTTGAGACGCTGGAAAAGCCGGAAGTCTCGTTTCTCGTCGCGCGGCATGACGGCGCCATCATCGGCTGCTGCGCGCTGGTGGCGGCCGGTGATGGCAGCGGCGAGATCAAGCGGATGTTCGTCGACCCGAAGGCGCGTGGCATGCGCGCAGGACGGTCTCTCCTGGACGCGATCGAGCAGACCGCGCGGGACACCGGACTGACGACGGTCCGGCTCGAAACCGGGATCTACCAGCCGGAAGCCATCAGTCTTTACCGCAAGGCGGGCTACCGCGACATCGAGCCGTTCGGAAGCTACAAGCCCGATCCGCTCAGCCTTTTCATGGAAAAGATCGTCGCCTGATCAAAAGGGACGGACACAACGTTGCCGATCAGATGTCGAGGTTTTCGGCGAAGACAGCCCGTTCCTGGATGAAGCGGAAGCGGGCTTCCGGTTTGGTTCCCATGAGATTGTCCACAGCGTCGCGCGTTCCCTCGAAATCGACATCATCGATGGAGACCTTGAGGAGCGTGCGCTTTGCCGGATCCATCGTCGTTTCTTTCAACTGCGCCGGCATCATCTCGCCAAGGCCCTTGAAGCGTCCGATCTCGACCTTGCCGCGGCCGGTAAATTCCTTCTCCATCAGCTCGACCCGGTGGATGTCGTCACGCGCATAGAGCGTCCTCGTCCCCTGCGTCATGCGATAAAGCGGGGGCACCGCGAGATAGAGATGACCGCCGCGAATCAGTTCCGGCATTTCCTGATAGAAGAAGGTGATCAGCAGCGAGGCGATATGCGCTCCGTCCACGTCGGCATCGGTCATCACGATGACGCGGTCGTAGCGCAGGTCTTCCTGACGATATTTCGACCGCGTGCCGCAACCGAGCGCCTGCACGAGATCGGAGATCTGCTGGTTTGCGCCCAGCTTTTCGCGACCGGCGCTGGCGACGTTGAGGATCTTGCCGCGCAGCGGCAGGATCGCCTGGTTGGAGCGGTTGCGCGCCTGCTTGGCCGAGCCACCGGCCGAATCGCCTTCGACGATGAACAGTTCGGCACCCAGTGCCGAGTTCTGCGAGCAATCGGCAAGCTTGCCCGGCAGGCGCAGCTTGCGCACCGCGCTCTTGCGGGTCACTTCCTTTTCCTTGCGGCGTCGGACGCGCTCGTCTGCGCGCTCGATCACCCACTCCAGAAGCTTTGCCGCTTCCTGCGGATTGCCGGCGAGGAAATGGTCGAACGGATCGCGGATCGCGTTCTCGACGATGCGCTGCGCCTCGACCGTCGCGAGCTTGTCCTTGGTCTGACCGACGAACTCCGGCTCGCGGATGAACACGGACAGCATGCCGGCGGCGGAAATCATCACGTCGTCCGTGGTGACGATCGCCGCGCGCTTGTTCTGCGTCAGCTCCGCATAGGCCTTGAGACCCTTGGTCAGCGCGATGCGCAGGCCCGCTTCATGCGTCCCGCCCTCGGGCGTCGGAATGGTGTTGCAATAGGAGTGGACGACCGAATCGCCGCCATACCACGTCACGGCCCATTCGAGCGCGCCATGGCCGCCGGTCTTTTCCGTCTTGCCGGAGAAGATCTCGCGCGTCACCGTGAACTCGGAACCCATCGTCGCCTTGAGGTAATCCTTCAAGCCGCCGGGAAAGTGAAAGACCGCCTTGTCAGGCGTGTCCGTTCCCTCGACCAGCGCCGGATCGCACGACCAGCGGATCTCGACGCCACCGAAGAGATAGGCCTTGGAGCGGGCCATGCGGAAGAGCCGTGCCGGTTCGAACTTGGCGTGGGGGCCGAAGATTTCCGGGTCGGGATGGAAACGCACGCGGGTGCCGCGCCGGTTCTGTACGTCGCCCAGTTCCTCAAGGCCGCCCTGCGGGATGCCGCGAGAGAAACGCTGGCGATAGAGCCGCCGGTTGCGCGCGACTTCCACTTCCAGCACATCGGACAGTGCGTTGACGACCGACACGCCGACGCCATGCAGACCGCCGGATGTCTCGTAGACCTTGCTGTCGAATTTTCCGCCGGCATGGAGCACGGTCATGATCACTTCGAGCGTCGACTTGCCCGGAAATTTCGGATGGTTCTCGACCGGGATGCCGCGACCATTGTCGGTCACCGCGAGGCACCCTTCGGCGTCGAGATGGACGTCGATAAAATTGGCGTGGCCCGCCACGGCTTCGTCCATCGAGTTGTCGATGACTTCGGCGAACAGATGGTGCAACGCCTTCTCGTCCGTGCCACCGATATACATGCCGGGGCGACGGCGGACCGGCTCGAGGCCTTCAAGAACTTCGATAGCAGACGCGTTGTAATCGCCCGTGTCGGCCTTCAGCTGAGAGGCGGGGGTTCCCGGAGCACGCGTGGCTGCTTTCGGTTCCTCTGCCTTCGCCGGGGCGCCGGGTTTTGCATCCGCTGCCTTACCGGCAGACGACGTCGGGTCGAGCGTCTTCGGCTCGGAGGGCTTCCGGGGAGCGGGCGGTGTGTTCGCGAAAAGGTCGTTGCTGTCCGTCATCTGGTGCGTCAAACGTCTTTCGATGTGTCGGCTGATCCTGTAGGTCGGGCATCGCCTGTCCGTCGTCTGCCCGCCTCTTCATACAAGGGCCGGCCGTCCGGCGAAAGAGCCAAGCGCGCCAAAGAGATCAAAAAGGGAACAAGACATGGCCCGGTCCACACTTTCTTTGAAACGCATCGCCGCATCGCGCGCTCTTGCCCTGGTTTTTGCCCTTGCCATGGGCTTCACCGAGGCGGGCGCTGCGACGTTGAAGCCGTTCAAGGACGACCTTTTCGGATATGGTCGCATTCTGGAATCACGCGACGACGGAAACTGGCTGACGGTAGACTACGACGAGATGCGTGACATCAATGGCCGGGACGAGATCCCCGAACGACGCGTCAAGCGGCCCTATGTCTCTCTGGGAATCAAGCGCGTGCAGGCGAACGAGACCGTCGATATTGGCGGGCGCGGGCTCGATGTGTTCCGGGTGGGCGCACCGGAGAATGCCGCCTTCACGGTGATCTTCATTCACGGTCGCGGCGGCGACCGGCGGCTGGGCGCAAACGACTACTCCTTTGGCGGCAACTTCAATCGGCTAAAGAACCTCGCCGTGGAAAACGGCGGCGCCTATTACGCGCCAAGTGCCCGCTCTTTCGATACGGATGGCGCTGCGGATATTGCCGGGCTGATCGATGCGCTGGCGCGTCGTTCTCCCGGTCGCCCGATCATCCTGTCCTGCGCGTCGATGGGCAGCTTCCTCTGCTGGGGCGTCACGCGAAATGCCGCGGCGGTCAAGCAACTCTCGGGGATGATGATCATGGGCGGGGCGACCGATCCCGACTTCGGCAAGAGCGCGGCCTTCGCTCGCAAGATGCCCATGTTCTTCAGCCATGGCAGCGCGGATGGCACGTACAAAGCGGAGGATCAGGCTGCACTCTACGGGCGTCTGAGGAAGGGCGGCTACCCCACGCGCTTCGTCCTGTTCCAGACAGGCACGCACGGAACGCCGGTGAGGATGACAGACTGGCGGGATGCCATCAATTGGATCCTTTCGCGATAGATGCAACCTGAGCGATTTTCCCTTCATTAACCACCGATTGAAGTCCCAACCCTTTTGCAGGTCGTGTTCGTCTTTCGGAAAGCACGGCGTGACAGTCTCCCGGCAGTTGAAAAAACCGGGGTGCAATCATGGATGCGCGAACCGACACACGGCTTGTTCCGCTTTGCGTCGATTTGGATGGTACGCTTGTCGCAGCCGATACGCTGTGGGAAGGCGTCGCCGTCGTCCTGTTTCGCAATCCGCTGATGCTGTTCGCGCTCGTCGTCTGGGCGTTGCGGGGCAAAGCGCATCTCAAACACGAGGTCGCAGCCCGATCCGGACGCACGGGTGGCGACTGGCCCTATCGCCCCGAGGTGATGGAGCGGCTGCAGCGGGAGCGGGCGAGCGGCCGCGACATCGTCCTCGTCACCGGCGCCGCCGAACGGGTGGCGCTGGATGTCGCAGCCCATGCAGGCATCTTCACCGGCGTGCTGCATTCCTCATCCACCCACAACCTCACAAGCCATCGCAAGCGCGAGGAACTGGTCGCACGCTATGGCGAGGCCGGGTTCGACTACATGGGCAACAGCCGGGATGACGTGGCCGTGTTCGATGCCGCCCGCACGGCCATCGTCGTCGCACCGGATCGCGCAGCGGAAACATGGCGCCGCCGACATGGTGCCGAGCGTCTTGAGACCGGCACGATCGGTATCAAGGACACGCTGAAGTCCATTCGTATCCATCAATGGGCGAAGAATATTCTGATCGCCGTGCCGATGGCGCTGGATCATGACATCCTCCAGCAAGAAGCGCTGATCAACACGATCCTCGCCTTCTTTGCCTTCAGCTTCCTCGCCTCTGCGGTCTATGTCATCAACGACATCTCGGACCTGACGAATGACCGCCGCCATCCGAAGAAGCGGTTCCGGCCGCTGGCGAGCGGGCGCATGTCCGTCCCGACCGGCCTGGCACTCGCTGCAAGTCTCCTCATCGCCTCCGGCGCGCTGACGATGACGATGCCAGGAAACTTCATTCTGACACTTGGAATTTACCTCGCAATTACCACGGCGTACACATTTTTCCTAAAGCGGAAACTGCTGGTAGACGTCTTCACGCTGGCGGGCCTTTACACGATCCGCATCGTCGCAGGTGCGACGGCGACGGGAACGGAGCTTTCCTTCTGGCTTCTCGCCTTCTCGATCTTCTTCTTCCTCAGCCTTGCGCTGGTGAAACGCTATGTCGAGCTGGACGAGCATGGCGGCGAAGCCGGTGCGCAGGTTCCGGGGCGCGGCTATATGCAGGTCGATTTCGAGATGGTCGGCCAGGCCGGCGTTTCCTCGGCCTTCGCCTCCGCGCTCGTTCTCGCGCTCTACATCCACAGCGTCGAGATGCAGCAGATGTACAGCATGCCCGCCGCGCTCTGGCCGCTCTGCCCCATGGTCCTCTACATGCTGCTGCGCATCTGGATGCTCGCCCGACGTGGCGCGCTGCATGAGGATCCGGTCGTTTTCATCATGCGCGACTGGCGCAGCATCGCCACCATGGCCGCAGGCGGTGTGCTGGTGATGATCGGCGCGGTCGGTATTCAATGACGGGCGCGACGAAAACACCGATGGCCGTGAATTTCGACAGCTGGGGCCGCCTCGACACGCGCGGGCGCCATACCATCAGCCCGGATGCCTTCGAGGACGATATCCATACGGCCGCACCGGGCGGATATCTGCCTTTTGGCAACGGCCGCTCCTATGGCGATAGCTGCCATAATGATCGGGGCCTCCTGATCGACAACCGCAAGCGCGGTCGCATCCACGCCTTCGACCCGGGTACCGGCATTCTCTCCGCCGAAGCCGGCGTCACTCTGTCGGCCATTCTCGCGCGCGCCGTGCCGCATCGCTTCTTCCTGCCGGTCACCCCCGGCACGGCCCATGTCACGCTTGGCGGCGCGATCGCCAACGATGTACATGGCAAGAACCACCACGCCCGCGGGACCTTCGGAAACCATATCCGGCGGCTGACGCTGCTGCGCTCCGACGGTGGCACTCTCACATGCTCGGAGACCGAGAACCCGGAGATGTTCAGCGCCACGATCGGCGGCATGGGCCTGACCGGCCTTATCCTTGATGTCGACCTCCAGATGATGAAGGTGCCCTCAGCCCACATCCAGCAGCACGCCATCCGCTTCGACAGCCTCGAAGACTATTTCGGCATGATCGACCGCGTCGATGCCGAGCATGAATATTCCGTCGCCTGGATCGATCAACTGGCCACGGGCCGCAAGGCGGGCAGGGGCATACTCCTGGCCGGCGACCATGCCGACGCCTCCTGCGAATTCCCCGATCTGCCGCGCGGACGCACGCTCGCGGTCCCGGTCACGCCGCCCTTCAGCCTTCTCAACCGCTTGACCCTTACGGCCTTCAATGCCGCCTATATCCGCAAGGCGAAACCCGGCGAGACGGTCGAGACGGTGAAATGGTCCGGCTATTTCTATCCTCTCGATGCGATCAGGAACTGGAACCGTCTTTACGGGCCGAAGGGCCTATACCAGCACCAGAGCGTTTATCCCGCCGATGTCGCACCTGCGGTCACCGCGCGGCTGATGGAAGCGGCCCGAGACGCCGGACATGGCTCCTTCCTGACGGTTCTGAAACGCTTTGGCGAGCACCGTTCGCGCGGCCTGTTTTCCTTCCCGCGCCCCGGTTTCACGCTCACCCTCGATTTCGCCAACCAGGGCGAGGGCACCCTGAAGCTCCTCGATAGGCTCGACCGGATCGTTGTGTCTGCTGGCGGTGCGGTCAACCCCTACAAGGATGCGCGTATGAGCCCGCAGACCTTCGAGGCGTCTTTCCCGGAATGGCGAAAGCTCGAGTCGATGCGGGATCCCGCGATGATGTCGGACTTCTGGCGGCGCACCGCTATGGCTGTCTAAAGCACGGGATACGATCAATTTTAATAAAAGAAATCAGCAAGTTTCACCGAATAGTGGATTCTCTTCCGTAAGGTGAAATCCAGCCAAGAACGAGCCCGGACAGGGTGCCCGAAAAGGGAATACGACATGAAATATTTGGCCTTCATATTGTTTACCGTGCTGACCAATGCGGCGGCACAGCTGATGCTGAAGCAGGGCATGCTGAGCCTCGGTCCTTTGACGTTCACGCCCGATACCGCGATCGCGCGGTTCTTTCAGATCCTGTTCAACCCCTGGGTCTTTGCCGGGCTTGCCACCTTCGCCATCTCGATGGTGTCGCATCTCTACGTGCTGTCGAAGGTCGAGTTGTCCTTCGCCTACCCCTTCCTCAGTCTTGCCTATGTGGCCGTCGCCGTTTTCGCCTACTTCATCTTCCGCGAGGACCTGAATGCCTGGCGCATCGCCGGTATCGGCTTCATCTGCGTGGGAACCGTCCTCATCGCACAGTCCGGCCGCACGACGCCCGCGGAAGCCGCAGCGATCGATACCCCGGCCACAAAATCCATCCATATTGGGAGCCCGACATGAAACACGTCATTTTCGGAGGCGACGGCTTCGTCGGTCGCCATCTCGCCGAGCGCCTCGTCAACGAAGGCGAACAGGTTCTGATTGCCGACATCGTCAAGTCCGACCTGCCGCATTACGCCCATGGCCGTGTCCGCTTCGTCCATTGCGACGTGACGGATCTCGATCAGGTGATGAAGGTCGATATCGGCCCCGACGATATGGTCTACAACATGGCGGCCAAGATGCTGTCGCCGCTGCAGGTGCGCGCCAAACGCTGGAAGTTCTTCTGGCCGGTCAACTATTACGGTGCCGAAAATATCATGAAGGCGACGGCGGCTTCGGGCGCCAATCGTCTCGTCCAGTTCACGACCGACATGATCTACGGCCACACGGTGCAATCGCCGCAGGCGGAGGACCATCCGGTCAAGCCGCTCGGCGAGTACGGCAAGTCGAAGTGGGCGACGGAGCAACTCTGCCACGCCTATCGCGAGAAGGGCATGCGGATCTCGATCTTCCGTCCGCGTCTGATCATCGGTCCGGGCCGCCTCGGCATCCTGGAAAAGCTGTTCAAGCTGATCGACGCCAACCTGCCGGTGCCGATGATCGGCTCGGGCAAGGCGCCTTACCAGTTCATCTCCGTGTTCGATTGCGCCGAAGCCGCGCGTCTCGCCTGGAAGGGCGGCGTGCCGAACGAAGCCTATAATCTCGGCTCCGACAATCCGCCCTCCGTGCGCCAGCTTCTGGGCGGTCTGATCCAGCATGCCGGCTCCAAATCCATCCTGATTCCCACGCCAGGCTTTGCCGTCAAGGCAACGCTTGCTGCCTTCGATGCGATCAACCTGCCGATCATGGACCCGGAACAGTACCTGATCGCCGACGAGATGTGCGTTCGCGAGACCGGCAAGTTGAAGCAGGAACTCGGCTGGAAGGCCCAGTTCAACGACGGCGCCATGCTGATCGCCGCCTATGACGAATATCGCGCGAAGAAATCCAAAGGCACCGTCGGCACGCCCGCCGCCCTGCCGGCCGAATAAGAGGGAACGATCAAGATGCTCGATACGCCCGCCCGTGTCCTCGTTGACTCCACCGCCATCGACGCCCCCCAGCCCGTGCGCAAACCGGTTGCCAAGCCCGATCTCCTGACGGTCGAGGACGCCAAGGCCCTGACCGTTCCGGAAATGACGACCCTCTTCAAGGATCACGTCAATCCCGGCCAGCTCCACTTCATGAAGCTGCTAGGCTTCCACAAGGTGAAGATCGAGAGCGCCGAGGGGATGTATTACACCGACCAGAACGGCCGGAAGATCCTCGATTTCTTCGGCGGTTTCGGCTCGCTCGCCTTCGGTCACAACCATCCGCGTCTGCTCGAAGCCCGCAAGCGTTTTCAGGATGAGAACCGCCACGAGATCGCCATTGCCTTCATGTCGCAATACGCGGCGGCCTTTGCGAAGAATCTCGCGACCGTATCGCCCGGCGAACTCGACATGGTCTTCCTCGGTTCGTCCGGTTCCGAGGTCATGGAAGCCGCCGTCAAGCTTGCCGAACGCGCAGCCGGCCCGAAGCGGCCGAAGGTGGTCTATGCCGAGAATTCGTTCCACGGCAAGACGAAGGGCGTGCTGAACATCACCGACGGCGCGCTCTACCGCGCCGATTTCGCGGTCTCCGGGAATACTGTCCGCGTACCCTTCGGCAATATCCAGGCAATCGAGAACGCCTTCCGCGCCGATCCCCAGATCGGAGCGATCGTTCTGGAAACCATCCAGGGCGGCGGTGGCATCATACGCGCACCCGATGGTTTCTGGACGGAACTCCGCGCGCTCTGCGACCGCTACGGCGTCATCTGGGTCGCGGACGAGGTCCAGTGCGGTTACGGCCGTTCGGGCCGGTTCTTCGCCTTCGAGCATGAGAATGTGGTGCCGGACATCACCGCGCTCGCCAAGTCGCTCGGCGGCGGTAAGGCGGCCGTGGGCGCCATGATCGCCCGGCGCGAGATCTATATGAAAGCCTATGGCACGCCGAAGACGGCGATGATCCACGCGATGGCGACCTTCGGCGGTATGGGCGAGGCCTGCGTCACCGCCATCGAAGCGCTGAACATTCTGTATGACGACGGCTTGATCGACAATGCGGCGGAGCAGGGCGCCTACCTGCTGGCCCGGCTCGACGCACTGCGCGAGAAATATCCAAAGATCATCAAGGAGGTCCGGGGGCAGGGCCTCATGGTCGGGCTCGAGTTCCAGGACTTCAGCCAGACGATGCCGCTAGTGCTGCGACCCGTCATCGGCATGCTCGACGACAAGCTCAAGGGCTCGCTCTCCGGTTTCATCGGCGCGCTGCTCCTGCGGGACTACGACACGCTCGTCGCCTTCACCGAATACAACCGCAACGTTATCCGCCTGGAGCCGCCGCTGATCTGCGAGCGCGCCCATGTCGATCAGTTCGTCGATGCGCTCGACGATCTCCTCGGCCGCGGCATCATTCGGATCGTCAAGGATTTCGTCGGCAGTCAGATGGGCTGAGGCCAAGACTGAGAATATGGCGCGCGGGCGGGGAACCGCCCGCGTTTCTGATTCCGATGTTCCATGCGTGATGAATGCTTTCCACGACCGGGCGGATTTGCTACGGCCGATCCATCGTCGGAAAACGGGAGAGAAGCCGAATGACACCTGATGTGCGTCCGCTTGTTGCGGGGAACTGGAAGATGAACGGGCTGCGCGCCTCTCTCGACCAGATCAAGGCGATGGCCGAGGGGGTCACAGGCCCGCTGTCCGAAAAGGTCGAGGCGCTCATCTGCCCGCCGGCAACACTGCTCTACGTTGCCACGGCGCTTTGCACGGATAGCCCGCTCGCCATCGGCGCGCAGGATTGCCACGTCGCCGTGTCCGGCGTGCATACGGGCGATATCTCTGCCGAAATGATCGCCGACTGCTTCGGCACCTACGTCATCGTCGGCCATTCCGAGCGCCGCACCGATCATGCCGAGACGGATGCAATTGTGCTCGCGAAGACGCAAGCCGTTCTGGCAGCCGGCCTTACCGCCATCGTCTGCATCGGTGAAACCGGTGATGAGCGCAAGGCAGGCCAGACGTTGGATGTCCTCAAGCGCCAGCTCGACGGCTCGCTGCCGGATGGCATCACGGCTGACAATACCGTCATCGCCTACGAGCCCGTCTGGGCGATTGGGACCGGCCTGACACCGACCGTGACCGACATCGAGGAGGCTCATGCCTTCATGCGTAGCGAGCTCAAGGCCCGGTTCGGCGACGAAGGCGCGGCGATGCGCATCCTCTACGGCGGCTCGGTCAAGCCCGGCAATGCCGTCGAGCTGATGGGTATCGCAAATGTCGACGGCGCGCTGATCGGCGGCGCGAGCTTGAAGGCGCAGGACTTCCTCGCCATCTATGGTGCGTACGAGCAGTTGCTTGGCTGATCATCGGGGCTTGGAATAGCGGGCTGCTTGGTATATTGAGCCCACGAAACCGAAATTCGCTGCGAGGACGCGGCCGGGAACACGCGGCCGTTCCGTGCCCGGCTTTTCGTGAAGATTTGCGGCAAAAGAGACGTCAAGCGCGGGTGACGAACGGCGACATCGCCGGGTCCGGCGCGCTTCAAGCCAGGACTGGACGAAATGCAGGAAGTATTGCTTGTCATCTATCTCATGGTCGTGCTGGCGCTGATCGGCGTCGTCCTGATCCAGCGCTCGGAAGGCGGCGGTCTCGGCGTCGGCGGCGGTTCGGGCTTCATGTCTGCCCGTGGCACGGCCAATGCGCTGACGCGCACGACGGCAATCCTGGCAACGCTCTTCTTCGTCCTTGCTCTGGCCATGAGCATCTACGCTCGTTATCAGCCGAACGCGACCGACGTCCTCGACCGTATTCCCGGAACGACCAACAATGGCAACGGTGTCCTTGATTCGCTCGGCGGTGGCCAGACGACGCCTTCGGCACCGGCAGCCCCTGCACCGGTCGTCCCGAGCAATGGCGTTCCGACCGGCGGCGATGCACCCGCCAGCACGGCACCCGCCAGCACGACGCCTGCAGCCCCGGCACCGGCGGCTACAGCCCCGGCAACGCCGGCGCCCACGACGACTGCACCTGCTGCAACGACGCCCTCCGCTCCGTCCAGCACGACGGCGCCGGCGGCTCCTGCCGCACCGGCACCGGCTGCACCCGCAGCGACACCTGCCACGCCGCCTGCGGCAACGGGTACGGGCGCACCGACCGCGCAGTAAGCCGAGCGCAGCCAAATCCGACCGGCGGAACCTGTTTCCGCCGGTTTTCTTTTGTGCGTCATCGATGCCAGCGCCTCGAAATCTGGGGAGTGCGGCATTTTTCGATGGCGGAATCGATCTCGAAAAGGTATCCGGTCAAGCCCATGGCGCGATATGTATTCATCACCGGCGGCGTGGTTTCGTCCCTTGGAAAAGGGATTGCCGCAGCCGCTCTCGGCGCGTTGCTGCAGGCCCGTGGTTATCGGGTGCGGCTTCGCAAACTCGACCCCTATCTGAACGTCGATCCGGGTACCATGAGCCCGACGCAGCACGGCGAGGTGTTCGTCACCGACGACGGCGCTGAGACCGACCTCGATCTTGGCCATTACGAGCGCTTCACCGGCCGCTCGGCCACCAAGACCGACAACATCACCACCGGTCGTATCTACAAGAACATCATCGACAAGGAACGCCGCGGCGACTACCTCGGCGCGACCGTGCAGGTGATCCCGCACGTGACGAACGAGATCAAGAATTTCGTCACCGAGGGCAATGAGGAATACGACTTCGTCATCTGCGAGATCGGCGGCACGGTCGGCGACATCGAGGCCATGCCGTTCATGGAGGCGATCCGCCAGCTGAAGAACGACCTGCCGCGCGGCGCCGCTATCTACGTCCACCTGACGCTGATGCCCTATATTTCAGCAGCCGGCGAGCTAAAGACCAAGCCGACGCAGCATTCCGTCAAGGAATTGCAGGCGCTGGGCATCCATCCGGACATCCTGCTCGTGCGCGCCGACCGCGAGATTCCCGAAGCCGAGCGCCGCAAGCTCTCGCTGTTCTGCAACGTCCGTCCGTCCGCCGTCATCCAGGCGCTCGACGTGGCCAGCATCTACGACGTGCCGATCGCCTATCACAAAGAAGGCCTCGATTCGGAAGTGCTCGCCGCCTTCGGCATCGAGCCCGCGCCGAAGCCGCGCCTCGATAGCTGGGAAGATGTCTACGACCGGATTCGCACGCCGGAGGGCGAGGTTACGATTGCTATCGTCGGTAAATATACCGGTCTCAAGGATGCCTATAAATCGCTGATCGAAGCCCTCTACCACGGCGGCATCGCCAACCGGGTGAAGGTCAAGCTCGAATGGATCGAGTCGGAGGTCTTCGAGAAGGAAGATCCGGCGCCCTACCTCGAAAAGGTCAACGGCATTCTCGTGCCCGGCGGTTTCGGCGAGCGCGGTTCTGAAGGCAAGATCCTGGCAGCCCGTTTCGCCCGCGAACGTAAGGTGCCGTATTTCGGCATCTGCTTCGGCATGCAGATGGCCGTCGTCGAAGCGGCGCGGAACCTTGCCGGTATCGAGACGGCCTCTTCGACGGAGTTCGGTCCCACGGCCGAGCCTGTGGTCGGCCTGATGACGGAGTGGATCAAGGGCAACGAGCTTCAGAAGCGCACGGCCTCCGGCGACCTCGGCGGCACCATGCGCCTCGGGGCCTACAAGGCTTCGCTGAAGAAGGGCACGAAGATCGCGGATATCTACGGCTCCGCCGATATCTCCGAGCGTCATCGCCACCGCTACGAAGTGAACATCGACTACAAAGACCGGCTTGAAAACTGCGGTCTCGTCTTCTCAGGCATGTCGCCGGATGGCGTGCTGCCGGAAACGATCGAATATGCGGATCACCCTTGGTTCATCGGTGTCCAGTACCATCCGGAACTGAAGTCCCGTCCGCTCGATCCCCATCCGCTCTTCGCAAGCTTCATCGAAGCGGCGGTGGAGCAGACGCGGCTGGTATGAACATTGATGCGTCGGCCTGTCGTTTTTCCGGCAGGCCGACGATCATTGCGCACGATGGCGAGATATCTTAGCTTGGGTTCATTCAGGGCTTAAGGAGAGGTGTGCTTATGGGCTCTATGACGGTCAATCTTCCAGACGACATCGTCGCACTGGTCGAAGCAAAGGTCGCATCCGGAGAGTACCTGAACGAGAGCGACGTCGTCCGAGACGGTCTGCTAACGCTTGCCGCAGAGGATGAAGCGCTCGATTGCTGGCTGAGAGATGACGTTGTTCCGACCGCTCATGAGGTGAAGGCCAATCCCGAAAAGTCCGTATCTCTCGAAGAAGCCTTCGATGGCTTCCGTCGGCATGTACATGAAACGGCAGCCCGCCTAAAAGTATGACGTATCGCGTTCGCTTCAGTGACGATGCGCGACGCGATCTTGAAGACCTTCTTGACCATATCTTGATAGCAGCCGGTGAGCGCATCGCCTTTGCATATATTGATCGCCTTGAGCGGTTTTGTTTTGGTTTCGAAACGTTTCCGAAGCGTGGCACCGCTCGGCGCCGATACGGCATTTACCTCAGAACGGTCGGTTTTGAAAAAAGCGCAACGGTGGCTTTTTCCGTATTGGGTGAAGACGTCATGATTTTGCGGATCCTATACAGAGGTCGCAGTTTTGCTTCCCAGCAAGACGATGACCAGCCGGATAGCTGACTGCTGGCGTCCTATCCGATTAGATCAAAACCTTCTTTTAACATTTACCTGTCATTCATCTCTTTCGAACCTTGGATCGAGAGCGATGCGTGTATTGATTTTCGTCGCCCTGATGGCGCTTGCCGGTTGTGCAACGGCGCCCAAGAACACCCGGAACGCCTGCGCGATCTTCGAGCAGCGCGACGGATTGTTCAACAATTGGCAACGAGCCGCACGGCACGCCGAGAAGCAGTATGGCGTACCCGTGCCCATCCTGATGGCAACGATCCAGACCGAGTCAAATTTTCGCCCGCATGCCAAGCCGCCGCGCACGAAGCTCCTGGGCTTTATCCCGTGGAAGCGGGTCTCCAGCGCATATGGCTATTCGCAGGCGCTCGATGGCACATGGAACGAGTACCGCGCCTCGACGGGACGCTGGATGGCCAAGCGCTCCAACTTCTCCGATGCCATCCACTTCGTGGGTTGGTATCACGCCCGCAATCACCGCAAGAACGGCATCGGCCTGAACGATGCCTACAATCTCTACCTCGCCTATTATTCGGGTGACGCAGGATATGCACGCGGCTCCTGGCGCGGCAATGCCGGCCTGCAGGCAACGGCGCGACGTTCGGCAGCGCTTGCCTCCTCCTATGCCAGCCAGTTGCGAAACTGCAATTAGGCTCGAAGCATCAGGTCAGTCCTGCCGCACCAACTCCAGCCTTGAATTGTCGGCCCGAAGATGCCAAGCACCGGTGAACGTTGGGTTCCTGCCGGCGTGACGAGGAGAAGCGGACGATGAGAGACGACCGACCGGCAATCGCAGGCCATGTCCGCCGCCGTCTCGATCATCTCGTCCTTCCAGTCGGTGCGCTTGCCACCGCACGCGAGCGCTTGTCCGGTCTTGGTTTCACCGTCGCCGGAGACGCGCTGCACCCGTTCGGTACCGAGAATGCCTGCGTCTTCCTAGCCGACAAGACCTATCTGGAACCGCTTGCCATTGCGCAGCGGGAAGACTGCGAAGCCGCGGCCATTCAGGGCAATGCCTTCGTCGCGCGAGACCTCGCCTATCGCTTTCGCCGTGGCCAGGATGGTTTCTCCGCGCTCGTCTTTTCCACAGACGATGCTGTCGCTGATCATGCCCGGTTTCAGGACCATGGTCTGTCCGGCGGCGACATGCTCGAATTCGCCCGGCCGATGAAACGGCCGGACGGAGAGGAGGCGATCGGAAAGTTTCGTCTGGCCTTTGCGAGCGACCTGCGCGCGCCGGATCTGTTCTGCTTCACCTGCCAGCGCGTCCTGCCACTGCCGTCCGACCGCACGGCGCTCGAAACGCACGCAAATGGCGTGACCGGCATCCGGCAGGTGATCCTGTCGGAGCCTAACCCGACCGACTTCCAGTATTTTCTTCAACAGGTCGTCGATGAACGCGAAACGGAGGCGCATTCGTTCGGCATGGACATTCAGGCCGCCAATGCCCACATCTCCGTTCTGAACGAGGCGGGAATGCGCGGTTTCCTCGGTGTCGATGCGCCTCTGGAGGAGCGGGGGCTGCAAGCCCGCGCCATCGTCTTCACCGTCGGCGATGTCGCTGCCGCCGAAACCCTGCTGGCCGGCAACCGCATCGACCATGTCAAACGGGACGGCCGCCTGATCGTGCCTCCGGCACCCGGACAGGGCGCCATCTTCGTATTTGGAGAATGACCATGAAAACCAATGAATCCGTCATCGTCGGCGAGGGCGCTCGCGCAGTGACCTTTTCGCAAGGCTCGAAGCTGTCGCTTATCGCCGGCCCCTGCCAGATGGAGAGCCGCGACCACGCCTTCATGATCGCCGGCCGCATGGTCGAACTCTGCGACAAGCTCGGCCTCGGCCTCGTTTACAAGTCGTCCTTCGACAAGGCCAACCGGACGTCGCTGTCCGGCAAGCGCGGAATCGGGCTCGAAAAGGCAATGGAGATCTTCGCCGATCTGAAGGCGGAATACGGCTTTCCCGTTCTCACCGACATCCATACCGAAGAGCATTGCGCGCTCGTCGCGCCGACGGTCGATATTCTCCAGATCCCGGCCTTTCTCTGCCGCCAGACGGACCTGCTGGTTGCCGCCGCAAAGACTGGTCGCACGATCAACGTGAAGAAGGGCCAGTTCCTTGCGCCTTGGGACATGAAGAACGTGCTCTCGAAATTCACCGAGAGCGGAAATCCGAACGTTCTTCTCTGCGAACGCGGCGCCTCCTTCGGCTATAATACGCTCGTTTCCGACATGCGCTCGCTGCCGATCATGGCAGGGCTCGGTGCGCCCGTGGTATTCGATGCGACGCATTCCGTGCAGCAGCCGGGCGGGCAGGGTACATCCTCAGGCGGTCAGCGCGAGTTTGTGGAGACACTGGCGCGGGCTGCCGTTGCGGTCGGCGTCGCCGGTGTCTTCATCGAAACCCATGAGGATCCCGACAATGCGCCATCGGATGGGCCGAACATGGTCAATATCGACGCCATGCCGCGTCTTCTCGAAACGCTGCTCGCCTTCGATTCTATCGCGAAGCGCTAAACAGCCGATCGACGCTGCCATTGTAATTTCATAGCCGTCGATTAAGACAGGCCATCCGCCCAAAACCCAAGGACAGGGAAGAGACCATGACAACCATCATCGACATCATCGGCCGAGAAATTCTGGACAGCCGCGGCAATCCGACGGTCGAAGTCGACGTGCATCTCGAAGACGGAAGCTTCGGCCGTGCTGCCGTTCCCTCCGGCGCGTCCACGGGTGCGCATGAGGCGGTGGAACTTCGCGATGGCGGTTCGCGCTACCTCGGCAAGGGCGTCGAGCGCGCCGTCGAATTCGTCAACGGCGAAATCTATGAAGCCATAGGTGGACTTGATGCCGAGAACCAGATCCAGATCGATCAGGTCATGATCGAGCTCGACGGCACCGAGAACAAGTCGCGCCTCGGTGCCAACGCCATTCTCGGTGTTTCCCTCGCCGTTGCCAAGGCTGCTGCCGAGTCGGCCGGCCTGCCGCTCTACCGCTATATCGGCGGCCCGAACGCGCATTACCTGCCGGTACCGATGATGAACATCATCAACGGCGGCGCGCATGCCGACAATCCGATCGACTTCCAGGAGTTCATGATCGTTCCCGTCGGCGCAGACTCGATCCGCGACGCCGTGCGCATGGGCTCGGAAGTTTTCCATACGCTGAAGAAGCAGCTCTCGGCCGACGGCCATAACACGAATGTCGGCGATGAAGGCGGCTTTGCCCCCGGTCTCGCATCGGCACCGGCAGCGCTCGACTTCATTATGAGCTCGATCGAAAAGGCCGGCTACAAGCCCGGCGAAGACATGTACATCGCGCTCGATTGCGCCTCGACCGAGTTCTTCAAGGACGGCAAGTACCACCTCGAAGGCGAAGGCCGCGTGCTTGAGCCGGAAGCCATGGCCGACTACCTCGCGGAACTCGCTGCCAAGTACCCAATCTTCTCGATCGAGGACGGCATGGGCGAAGACGACTGGAACGGCTGGAAATACCTGACCGACAAGATCGGCTCCAACGTCCAGCTCGTGGGCGACGATCTCTTCGTCACCAACTCAAAGCGCCTCCGCGATGGCATCAAAATGGGTGTCGCCAACTCGATCCTCGTCAAGGTCAACCAGATCGGCTCGCTGTCCGAAACGCTCGACGCCGTGGAAACCGCGCACAAGGCCCGCTACTCCGCCGTCATGTCGCATCGCTCCGGCGAAACGGAAGACTCGACAATCTCGGACCTTGCCGTTGCTACCAACTGCGGCCAGATCAAGACCGGCTCGCTGGCCCGTTCCGACCGGACCGCGAAGTACAACCAGCTGATCCGCATCGAAGAACAGCTCGGCCCCCAGGCGCAGTATATGGGTCGCTCCATCCTGCGCGGCTGATCCTTCACACGCCGTTCTTTTGCAAGCCCGGGCTTCCGCAAGGATGCCCGGGCTTTTTCCGTTTCGGCCGGGGAACGTTCCAATGTTCGTTATGGTCAACGCTCGATTAACACATGCCTGTTAGCTTGATGGCCAGTAGCGTAGCAGGGCGTCAGCGTATGTGGACCAAGCATCATCGGAAGCGGAAACTCGGGCGGTTTGCCATGCCGCTCATCACAGTCGCCTTCCTTTCCTATTTCTCTTACCATTCGATTCACGGCGACTTCGGGCTGCGGGCAACGGAGGTCTTCGACCGTCAGCGCGTGGAGCGACAGGCGACATTGAAAGAGCTGACGGAGAAGCGTCAAATCCTTGAAAAGGAAGTTGCTTTGCTCAGCGACGGCTCGATGGAGCGGGATATGCTGGACGAAAAAGCGCGTTTCGGGCTGAATATGTCCCGCGCTGACGAGATCGTCATCTTCCACTGAGGTTGCGTGTTAACCGAAAAGACGTTAATCAGGATTTGTACAGTTTTTTCAGCTGCTTGTGCCGAATATAAGCCATGCAAATATAGCATTGCTGTTGTCACAGTCTTTCCCTATGGTAGCCGCAAAACGCAAACCAAAGGGAGGATCGCATGGCTCCGCGTCAGAACGCGTCCGTATCCAGCCGCGGCAAGTCAGCCGGCAAGTCCGCAGGCAAGGATTTCGCCAACGGCACGATCGTAGAATTCGACCGCGAACAGGACCTGAAGGCCTATCGCGAAATGCTCCTCATCCGCCGTTTCGAGGAAAAGGCCGGCCAGCTTTACGGCATGGGCTTCATCGGCGGCTTCTGTCATCTCTATATCGGCCAGGAAGCTGTCGTCGTCGGCATGCAGATGGCGCTGAAGCAGGGTGATCAGGTCATCACCGGTTACCGCGATCACGGCCACATGCTCGCAACGGGCATGAGCGCGCGCGGCGTGATGGCCGAGCTTACGGGGCGCCAGGGCGGCTACTCCAGGGGCAAGGGCGGCTCCATGCACATGTTCTCGAAGGAAAAGAACTTCTACGGCGGCCACGGCATCGTCGGCGCGCAGGTGTCGCTCGGCACCGGTCTGGCCTTCGCCAACAGCTATCGCGGCAATGATAACGTCTCGCTCGCCTATTTCGGCGACGGCGCAGCCAACCAGGGCCAGGTTTACGAGAGCTTCAACATGGCGGCCCTCTGGAAGCTGCCCTGCATCTACATCATCGAGAACAACCGTTACGCCATGGGCACTTCGGTCGCCCGCGCATCCGCCGGCGTCGATTTCTCTCAGCGCGGCGCCGCCATCGGTATTCCCGGCTATCAGGTCGACGGCATGGACGTTCGTGCGGTCCTGGCGGCCGGTGAGGAAGCCGTTGCCCATTGCCGCGAAGGCAAGGGTCCGGTCATTCTCGAAATGCAGACGTACCGCTACCGCGGCCACTCCATGTCCGACCCGGCGAAGTATCGCTCCAAGGACGAAGTTCAGAAGATGCGGTCCGAGCACGACCCGATCGAGCAGGTGAAGGCTCGCCTGCTGGAGAAGGGCTGGGCCACCGAGGACGAGCTGAAGGCGATCGATAAAGACGTCCGCGACATCGTGGCCGACAGTGCCGATTTCGCCCAGAACGATCCGGAGCCGGATGTAACCGAGCTCTACACCGATATTCTTCTGTGATCCGGGACGAGGGATTGATCCATGCCTATTGAAATTCTGATGCCCGCCCTTTCCCCGACCATGGAAGAAGGCACGCTCTCCAAATGGTTGAAGAAGGAAGGCGATACCGTCGCTTCCGGCGACGTGATCGCTGAAATCGAAACTGACAAGGCGACCATGGAAGTGGAAGCCGTCGATGAAGGCACGATCGGCAAGATCCTGATCGAAGCCGGCACTGAAAACGTCAAGGTCAACACGGCCATTGCCGTCCTGTTGCAGGAAGGCGAAAGCGCTGATTCGGCTGCGGACGCCAAGCCTGCTGCGCCGAAGGCCGATGCCGACACGCCGACCGCAACCGGAAACGATGCCGGCGGCAAGGCTCGCGAATCGAGCGACGAGCCGACGTCGAAAGCCGACAGCAAGGTTCCGGCAGCACCGAAGGTCGATGTCGCCGCGGACCCGGACGTCCCGGCCGGCACGGAAATGGTCTCCACGACGGTGCGCGAAGCGCTGCGCGACGCCATGGCCGAGGAAATGCGCCGCGACGGCGACGTCTTCATCATGGGTGAAGAGGTTGCCGAATATCAGGGCGCCTACAAGATCACGCAGGGGCTTCTTCAGGAATTCGGCGCGCGTCGCGTGGTCGATACCCCGATCACCGAGCACGGCTTTGCCGGCGTCGGCGTCGGTGCGGCCATGGCCGGCCTCAAGCCGATCGTCGAGTTCATGACGTTCAACTTCGCCATGCAGGCGATCGACCAGATCATCAACTCGGCCGCCAAGACGCTGTACATGTCGGGCGGCCAGATGGGTGCCCCGATCGTCTTCCGCGGCCCGAACGGTGCCGCTGCTCGCGTCGGCGCTCAGCACAGCCAGGATTACGCAGCCTGGTACAGCCACATCCCGGGCCTCAAGGTCATCGCGCCGTACTCCGCTGCCGATGCCAAGGGTCTTCTGAAGGCCGCGATCCGCGATCCGAACCCGATCATCTTCCTCGAAAACGAGATCCTCTATGGTCAGTCCTTCGACGTGCCGAAGATGGATGATTTCGTTCTGCCGATCGGCAAGGCGCGCATCCACAAGACCGGCAAGGACGTCACCATCGTGTCGTTCGGCATCGGCATGACCTACTCGCTGAAGGCGATTGCCGAACTTGAGAAGGACGGCATCGATGTCGAACTGATCGACCTGCGCACGATCCGCCCGATGGATCTGCCGACGATCATCGAATCGGTCAAGAAGACCGGCCGTCTAGTCACCGTAGAGGAAGGCTATCCGCAGTCCTCCGTCGGCACCGAGATCGCGACCCGCGTCATGCAGCAGGCGTTCGATTATCTCGACGCGCCGATCCTGACGATCGCCGGCAAGGACGTTCCGATGCCTTATGCGGCGAACCTCGAAAAGCTGGCTCTGCCGAATGTCGGTGAAGTCATCGAGGCGGTGAAGACCGTCTGCTACAAGTAAGGGAAGCGGGATCATGCCGATCAACATCACCATGCCCGCGCTGTCTCCGACAATGGAGGAAGGCAACCTTGCAAAATGGCTCGTGAAAGAAGGCGACACCGTCAAGTCCGGCGACGTCATTGCTGAAATCGAGACCGACAAGGCAACGATGGAAGTCGAGGCCGTCGATGAAGGCGTCGTCGCCAAGCTCGTCGTTCCCGCCGGTACCGAAGGCGTCAAGGTCAACGCTCTGATCGCCATTCTCGCCGTTGATGGCGAAGATGTCGGCGCTGCGGCTTCGGGTGGCGGCGCCTCCGCGCCGAAGGCCGAGCCCCAGCCTGCAAAGGCCGATTCCGAGCCGGCAACGGCGCAAGCGCCTGCCGCCGGGAAGACGGCATCCGCAACGCAGGCACAGGCTCCGGCTGCTGCGAAAACGGATGGCGACAACCGCGTCTTCTCGTCTCCGCTTGCCCGACGCCTCGCCAAGGAAGCCGGCCTCGACCTCTCCGCCGTCACCGGCACGGGGCCGAAGGGCCGCGTGATCAAGAGCGACGTCGAAAAGGCGGTCGCCGGCGGCACTGGCAAGGCGGCGTCCGCGCCATCCGCAGCACCGGCAACGGCGACTGCTCCGGCCACGACCGCAGCACCGAAGGGCATGTCCGACGAGCAGGTTCTGAAGAACTTCGCCGAGGGCTCCTACGATCTCGTGCCGCATGACGGCATGCGCAAGACGATTGCCAAGCGCCTGCAAGAGTCCAAGCAGACCATTCCGCATTTCTACGTTTCCGTGGATTGCGAACTGGATGCCCTGCTGTCGCTGCGCGCGCAGCTGAACGCCGCTGCTCCTGAAAGGGACGGCAAGCCGGCCTACAAGCTGTCCGTGAACGACATGGTCATCAAGGCGCTGGCGCTCGCCCTTCGCGACGTGCCGGATGCGAACGTTTCGTGGACCGAGACCAGTATGGTCAAGCACAAGCATGCCGATGTCGGCGTGGCCGTGTCGATCCCCGGCGGTCTCATCACGCCGATCGTCCGTTCCGCCGAGTTGAAGAGCCTGTCGGCCATCTCCAACGAGATGAAGGACCTCGGCGCCCGCGCCAAGGGTCGCAAGCTGAAGCCCGAGGAATATCAGGGCGGCACCACGGCGGTCTCCAACATGGGTATGATGGGCGTCAAGAACTTCGCCGCCGTCGTCAACCCGCCGCATGCGACGATCCTTGCAATCGGTGCAGGCGAGGAGCGTGTCGTCGTGAAGAAGGGCGAGATGAAGGTTGCGACCGTCATGACCGTCACCCTTTCCACCGACCACCGCGCGGTGGACGGTGCGCTGGGCGCCGAACTGCTGGGGGCTTTCAAACGCTACATCGAGAACCCGATGGGCATGTTGGTGTAATCCATGCGTCTGGTCCTCCCTTCAGGGGGAGGACCTTCTCACCTGTTTCGTCGTGCATCCCCGTGACATTTGGCTATGGCCTCGCCATATCAGAGCATGCTGGTACAATGGATGGGTGTGAAGGAGATCGTCGATGGCGAATGAACCGGAAAGCATGATCATACCTCTGCTGCATGAGATGCGTGGGGAGATTCGCGAACAATTCGGTCAGGTGCATGAGCGTCTGGAGAATGTGGAGAAACATCTGGACAAGCTTGAGAGTGGCCAGAAAACCATTCGGCAGGCTCTGACCGCCGATACGATGATGTCGAAATTCGTGACCGGTGATTTCGAGGAGCGGATTTTCGAGCTGGAACGCAAGGTCGAGAAACTGACAAACGGCCAATAGGGAGCCGCGGCGGGCATATCTGCCGCTCAGGCTCGACAGGCCATCTGGCGGTGCAGGAATGACGGACGATGAGTAACACCAGAACAGTTCTCTGCTACGGCGACAGCCTCACTTGGGGTTACGATGCGGCAGCACCCGGGCGGCATGCGCTTGCGGATCGCTGGCCAACGGTGCTCGGCAATGCGCTGGGCGAGGGCGTTCATGTCATCGCTGAAGGTTTGAATGGTCGGACGACCGCCTACGACGATCATCTGGCGGATGCAGACCGGAATGGCGCGCGCATCCTGCCGACCGTGCTGCACAGTCATGATCCGATCGATCTCGTGATCATCCTGCTCGGCACAAACGACATGAAGCCTGTCGTACACGGCACGGCCTTCGGCGCAGTACAGGGTGTCGAGCGGCTGATCGAACTCGTCCGGCACCACGCATGGTCGTTTAAGGCCGAGGCGCCGGAGATTTTGATCGTCGCGCCTCCAGCGGCTTGCGAAACAGCAAATGCAGCGTTCGCGGCGATGTTTGCCGGCGCACGCGAACAGTCGGCCATGCTCGCCTCGCTTTATGCGGACCTCGCCGATGAAACGGGCTGCGGATTTTTCGATGCCGGATCGGTGGCGAAGACGACGCCGATAGACGGCATCCATCTCGATGCGGAAAACACAAGAGCGATCGGACGCGGCCTTGAGCCGATCGTCCGTGTGATGCTCGGCCTTTAAAGCATGGCCAGGCGAAGCCTCTTTGCTTCGCTGCGGGACAATGCGGTCGTAGAAGACATAGAACGGCAGCGCCCAAGGCGCGCCTTGAAAACAGGAAACGCAAGGCATGGCTCAGAACTACGACGTCATCATCATCGGCTCCGGTCCGGGCGGCTACATCGCGGCGATCCGCGCAGCGCAGCTGGGCTTGAAGGTGGCCGTCGTCGAGCGCGAACATCTGGCCGGCATCTGCTCCAACTGGGGTTGTATTCCTACCAAGGCTCTGTTGCGTTCGGCCGATGTGCTGCACAGCGCTCAGCATGCCAAGAACTACGGCTTGACGCTCGAAGGCACGATCTCGCCGGATATCAAGGCTATCGTCGCCCGCTCGCGCGGCATCGCCGAGCGCATGAACGGCGGCGTCGGCTTCCTGTTCAAGAAGAACAAGGTCGACATCATCTGGGGTGAGGCCAAGCTGACGAAGCCTGGTGAAATCGTCGTCGGACCGATCACGAAGCCGATCGTTCAGCCGCAGGGTCCGATCCCGAAGAACACGCTGGGCGAGGGTACCTATACCGCCAAGCATATCATCGTCGCCACCGGCGCCCGTCCGCGCGCTCTGCCCGGCATCGAGCCGGACGGCAATCTCATCTGGACCTATTTCGAGGCGATGAAGCCCGAGCGGATGCCAAAGTCGCTGCTGGTCATGGGCTCCGGCGCCATCGGTATCGAGTTTGCCTCCTTCTATCGCACCATGGGCGTCGATGTGACGGTGGTCGAGGTGCTCGGCCAGGTCATGCCGGTCGAGGATGCCGAGATCTCGGCCTTCGCCAAGAAGCAGTTCGACAAGCAGGGCATGAAGATCCTGCTCGAAGCCAAGGTCTCCAAGGTGGAGAAGGGCGCCGACAGCATCACCGCGCATGTCGAGAAGAAGGATGGCACGATCGAGAAGATCACGGCCGATCGGATGATCTCGGCCGTCGGCGTCGTCGGGAATATCGAGAACCTCGGCCTGGAAGCGCTGGGCGTGAAGACCGACCGCGGCTGTATCGTCATCGACGGCTACGGCAAGACCAACATACCCGGCCTCTACGCCATCGGCGACGTTGCCGGTCCGCCGATGCTTGCGCACAAGGCCGAGCATGAAGCGGTCATCTGCATCGAGAAGATTGCGGGCCTGCCGAATGTACACCCGATGGACAAGCTGAAGATCCCGGGCTGCACCTACTGCAACCCGCAGGTCGCCTCCGTCGGTCTGACCGAAGCTAGGGCGAAGGCGGAAGGCCGCGAGATCCGCGTCGGCCGCTTCCCCTTCGTCGCCAACGGCAAGGCGATCGCTCTCGGTGAAGACCAAGGCATGGTCAAGACCATTTTCGACAAGAAGACGGGCGAACTGATCGGCGCGCATCTGGTTGGCGCCGAAGTGACCGAACTCATTCAGGGCTTCGTCGTCGCCATGAACCTCGAAACGACCGAGGAAGACCTGATGCACACCATCTTCCCGCATCCGACCATTTCGGAAACGATGAAGGAAAGTGTGCTCGATGCCTATGGTCGCGCCCTCAACGCGTGATCGTGACTTGACGTCGGATGCGCGCAGTCGCATCTGAGGTTGGACGCATGAACGGTCCGCTTTTGGCGGACCGGCAGACAGCAGGAGCGGGCGGTGTCGCCGGCTCGAACGTCTTTGCGGGCAGGCGGGAAGCTTGTGGACGGGAAGACGAGCACGAGAAGCTGATGGCTTGTCCGGCCCCACGGACGGGCGGAAGCGGGAAGAAAGATCGGACCTATGGTCACCATTCTCGACCGGACCCAGAACGCGAATGAAGCGCCGCGCGTGCGCCATCCCGAAAAGGCCCACAAGCCCGACACGGAGATGCTGCGCAAGCCGGAATGGATTCGCGTGAAAGCCCCGACCTCCAAGGGCTATCACGAAACGCGCGATCTCGTGCGCTCGCACAAGCTGGTGACGGTCTGTGAGGAAGCGGGCTGCCCGAACATCGGCGAGTGCTGGGAGAAGAAGCACGCGACCTTCATGATCATGGGCGAGATCTGTACCCGCGCCTGTGCCTTTTGCAATGTCGCGACCGGCAAGCCGAATGCGCTCGACATGGCGGAGCCCGAGAATGTTGCACTGGCGGTGCGGCAGATGGGCCTGTCGCACGTGGTCATCACCTCAGTCGATCGCGACGACCTGCCGGATGGTGGCGCCGAGCACTTCGAGAAAGTTATCTGGGCGATCCGTGCGGCCTCACCGGAAACGACCATCGAGATCCTGACACCGGACTTCCTGAAGAAGCCCGGCGCGCTGGAGCGCGTCGTCGCGGCCAAGCCCGATGTCTTCAATCACAACATGGAAACCGTGCCGGGCAATTACCTGACCGTCCGTCCCGGCGCCCGTTACTTCCACTCCGTCCGCCTGCTTCAGCGCGTGAAAGAGCTGGACCCCACCATGTTCACCAAGTCCGGCATCATGGTCGGCCTTGGCGAAGAGCGAAACGAAGTCCTGCAATTGATGGACGACCTGCGCACGGCTGATGTCGATTTCCTGACCATCGGTCAGTACCTGCAGCCGACCCGCAAGCACCACAAAGTCGAGGCCTTCGTCACGCCCGAAGAGTTCAAGTCCTACGAGACCGTCGCCTATACCAAGGGCTTCCTCATGGTGGCCTCAAGCCCGCTGACGCGCTCCTCACACCATGCGGGCGACGATTTCGCCCGCCTGCGGGCCGCACGCGAAAAGAAGGTCCTGCTCGCCGCGGAGTAGAGGTCGCGTCGGCAGAGATGCCGTTTGGCACGAGCCTTCATTCGTCCATTTCCCTGCTGACATTGTTCGTGTAGGCTTACGCGGTAAGCGTTTGAGGCACGGAGTCAGTCAGATGGACATGTCGGTTAAGGGAAAGCCGGGGACCAGCGGAATGCGGAGTCTTGGCCAGCGCCTGGGCGGCATGGCACTGGCGCCGCTCCACACGCTTCAGATCGTCACCGGTCGCAAGGACTTCAAGAACGACGTCCTCGGCAGCGAACGCCTGAACCGCAAAGGCTTGCATGTCTGGCGGGTGAAGGCTGCAGCGCGGGTCACGGAGTGGCGGCGTAAGCGGCTGGCCCACCTCGTGACGCCAATGGAGCGGGATTTCTTCGCGGAGAATGGCTACATCGAGCGCCGCAATCTACTGGATGACAGCCAGTTCCGGACCCTGGTGGCTGAGGTCGAGGCTTTGCAGGCACCAGCGCGCGAGATGCGGGAAGGCGGCGCGATAACACGGCGCATTCCCCTGACGCCCGATGTTCTCGAGCACGCGCCCACCCTTGCTGCCTTCCTCAAAGACGAGCGCTGGACCGGTCCTATCCGCTATGTCGGCGGTTTCGACGTCGAACCCGTTCTCAGCATCCAGACGATCTTCGGCGAACCCTCCGTCTCCAAGGGCGGCAAGGATCCGCAGACCGATCTTCACATGGACACGTTTCACTCGACAGCCAAGGCCTGGTACTTCCTCTACGATGTGCCGGAGGACGAGGGTCCTTTCACCTATGTCGCCGGCTCGCATAAGCTGACGCCGCGTCGTCTCGCCTGGCACAAGCGGCAGAGCGTGCTGGCAGCGGAGCGTCGGGGAGGTGGGGCTTTTCGTATTCCCCTCGCTGCCCTGAAGTGGCTCCGCCTGCCGCAGCCGACGCGGTTTGCGGTGCCTGCCAATACGCTGGTGGTGGGCGATACCTTCGGCTTTCACGCACGCGGCCATTCTGCACGCCGTTCCATTCGGGTCGAACTCTATGCCTCGCAGCGACCCAATCCCTTTTTGCCCTTCATCGGCCTCGACAGCGCGAAGCTTCCCTATGTCAGCGGTCGCAAAGAGGTCATCTCCTGGTATTTCGAGGACTGGCTGGTTAAACTAAAACTTCAGCGGCTGATCTGGCGCCCTGTCGGTGCCGTCAAGGCCCGGGAGAGACCGCCCGGCAGTTGACACCCGTCACGTTGCGAGAGGCGAGGCCGGGAGACAGGGCCGGAGACAGGAAATGCCGCATGACCTCAAGACCGTTGCGGAAGCCGCAGCGGCCGTCTCCCGTGCAAACCGCATCTGCGTCATCGGCTGTTCGGGAGGTGGCAAGACGACGCTTGCGCGCTCGCTCGGCCAGCGGCTCGATCTGCCTCATATCTCGATGGACAGGGTTTTCTTCTGGCTTCCGGGCTGGAAGAAACGTGACAGGGTCGAGGAACGCGCCCTCATACAGAAGGCTGTCACGGCCGAGCGCTGGATCATGGACGGCACGGGATCGTCGAGCTTCGACCTGCGCATGCCGCGCACCGAGGTCGTGCTCTGGCTGCGCCTTCCGCGCTGGCTCTGCCTGCTGAGCGTCTTTCGCCGCGTTCTCAAGAGCTTCGGCCGCGTTCGCCCCGATCTGGCGCCGGGTTGCCGCGAGCAGTGGCCCGACCGCGAATTTCTTGCCTATATCTGGAACTTCGAGAGCCGTGTCGCTCCGCACATCGAGCGCGAGATAGCGCTGCATGGGCAGCACGTGGCGATTTTCACGCTGAAAAGGCGCAGCGACGTCGCGCGCCTCCTTGATCTTGCGTCCGCCGCCGACTAACTGCGTCTCATGCCGAAGTTCGAAACCAGACGCTTGGTGAAGCACTCTCCCGACCAGATGTTCGACCTTGTTGCCGACGTCGAGTCCTACCCGCAATTTCTGCCGCTCTGCGAGGCGCTCACCGTGCGGACGCGCAAGGAGCGTGATGGCAAGGAGCTGCTTCTGGCCGACATGACGGTCGGTTACAAGGCGATCCGCGAGACCTTCACGACGCAGGTGCTTCTGAACCAGGCGGAGCATCGAATCGAGGTCAAGTATATCGACGGCCCCTTCCGCTACCTCGACAATCGATGGACGTTCGAGCCAGCGCCGGACGGCGGCTGCTCTGTCCATTTCTATATCGATTACGAGTTCAAGAACCGTATTCTCGGCGCGCTGATGGGCTCGATGTTCGACCGGGCGTTTCGGCTCTTTGCCGAAGCCTTCGAGAAGCGCGCGGACGCGGTCTATGCCGGCGCGACGGCCTGATCCACGAGTTCCCGAAGCATTTCCAGCGCCGTTCTGACGGTGGCTAGACGCACCTCGTCGCGGCCGATCTCGCCATATTGCATGGCGCGGTGCAGGATGACGCCGCGGCGCGTGGCAGTGACGATGTGCACAAGGCCGACCGGCTTTTCCGCAGAGCCGCCGCCCGGCCCGGCAACGCCGGTCACAGCCACGGCTGCTTCCGCTTTCGACTGCATCAAGACGCCGCGGACCATCTCAAGCGCCGTTTCCCGCGAGACGGCCCCGAACTGATCGAGGGTGGCCGGGCTGACGCCGAGCATGTCTATCTTGGCCGCGTTCGAATAGGTGACGAAGCCGCGATCGACCACACGGGACGAGCCGGGAATTTCCGTGAGCGCGCCTGCGATCATTCCGCCGGTGCAGGACTCGGCGGTAGCAACCAGCCATCCTTTCGCAACGAAGCTTTCGAGCAGGTTTTCGGCCGACTGGTAGATGTCGTCGGGCCAGAGGCTCATCGAAAGCCTCCCGGGAAGCTGACGGTAGCGGTCGCGATCGCCGCGATCCCCTCACGCCGGCCGATAAAGCCGATCTTCTCGTTCGTGGTCGCCTTGACCGAACAGCGGTCGAGCGAGATTCCGAGCATGTCGGAAAGTGCCTGCCGCATGGCTTCGCGATGCGGACCGATCTTCGGTGCTTCGGCGATGAGGGAGATATCTGCATTCATGACGACGCCGCCATGTTCCCGCACGATGCCTACTGCGTGTTCGACAAAGATCCGAGACGCCGCGCCCTTCCACCTGTTGTCGGAGGGCGGGAAGTGATCGCCGATATCGCCGGCACCGCAGGTGGCGAGCAGTGCATCCGTCAGTGCATGCAGCGCGACGTCGGCGTCCGAATGGCCGAGCAGTGATTGGTCGTGGGGCAGGAAGATGCCGCAGAGTGTGACGCCATCGCCGGGCACCAGCTGGTGCACATCGTAGCCGTTGCCGGTCCGCACATCGATCGTGCGTCCGCTCAGTTTCTCGTCCGCCATTGCAAGGTCCTGTCGGGTCGTCAGTTTCACATTGTCCGCCGAACCCTCGACCAGGGCAACCGGCAGCCCGGCCCATTCGGCGATCGAGGCGTCATCGGTAAAGTCTGAGCGTCTGGACGTGGCCGCCGCTTCATGGGCTTTCAGAATATAGGGAAGCGCGAAGCATTGCGGGGTCTGCGCGGCATATAGCCGGTCGCGCGACACGGTTTCCAGCACGTCGCCGGACGCATAGGCGCGCTTCAGCGTATCGGTCACCGGCATGGCCGGAAGAACGGCATTGAAGCCGGCGGCGAGTTTGTCGAGACAGCGGTCGAGAAGGTCGGGCTCGATGAAGGGCCGCACCCCATCCTGAATGAGGGCATAGGCGGCACCCGTATCGGCGAGCGCTTTCAGGCCGACAAGGACCGAAGCCTGCCGCGTCGCGCCGCCATGGACGATGGTGATGTCGGGACGACGATGACAGGCAGCAAGCGCGGAATCGAGGAGCGCAGCGTCATCAGGATGGATCACGATGACAAGGGCACTGGCCTTGCCCCAGTTCGCGAAGGCGTCGATGGTCCAGGCGATAACAGGGCGCCCGCCGATGCGGCGATATTGCTTCGGCCCCTCTGCAGAGGCACCCGCCCGCTCGCCGCGTCCGGCCGCAACGATGACGACACCGCATGAAAGTTCGCGTTCTCTTTGCATCTGCTGTAAGACGCCTCCCTGCCTGCCCTGAATTGCCGCTCGGCGAGAGGGTGCCGCGCGGTCCGTGTGAGCGCGTTTAACCCGCGCCGATGGGCTTTGCCAGCGAAGCCGGCAGGCGAATGAGGAAATTTACGGATGTCGCGTGAAAGCGCTTGGCAATAGCGATATCTATGTCTAAAAATAGTGCAGAAAATTCATGTGCCTGAAAGATAATCACTTGCATCTTCCGACATTGTCATCGCCCTTCGCGATCGAAGGGATGTCGTTTCGAAACCGCGTCGTGCTCGCGCCCATGTCGGGCGTGACCGATCTGCCGTTCCGGCAACTGGCATGGCGCTACGGCGCAGGCCTCGTCGTGACCGAGATGGTAGCAAGCCGGGAGCTCGCTTGCAATGCGGGCGAGAGCTGGGCGCGGCTGAAAAATGCAGGCATCACACCGCATATGGTGCAACTGGCCGGGCGGGAAGCACACTGGATGGCGGAGGCCGCGAAGATCGCGGCCGGAAACGGCGCCGACGTCATCGACATCAATATGGGATGTCCCGCAAAGAAGGTCACCGGAGGCTACTCCGGTTCGGCACTGATGCGCGATCCCGACCATGCTCTGTCGCTGATCGAGGCGACGGTCCGCGCCGTCGATATTCCCGTGACGCTGAAGATGCGGCTCGGCTGGGACGAGACGACGATGAACGCGCCGGAGATCGCGCGACGTGCGGAAGCGGCCGGCATCCGCATGGTGACGATCCACGGGCGTACGCGTATGCAGTTCTACAAGGGCCGCGCGGATTGGGACGCGATCCGCGCCGTGCGCGATGCGGTGTCCCTGCCGCTGGTTGCCAATGGCGATGTCGCGACGCTGGACGATGCGAACGAAATTCTGAAGCGCTCGGGCGCCGACGCGGTTATGACCGGACGGGCCTGCCAGGGGCGGCCGTGGCATGCAGGCGTTCTCGCCGGTGCCTGCGCCGCGCCGGAAGGGCAGGCGCGTCTTGATGTTATTTCTGAACATTACGAGATGATGCTCGCCTTCTACGGCATGGAGACGGGTGTTCGGCATGCGCGAAAACATCTTGGCTGGTATATCGACCGGTTCGCGCCCGATGCCCCCGGGCATCGCAAGGCGTCCGTGTTGACGGCGACGGATCACAAGGCGGCGCTATCGCGTCTTCTCGAACTTCTTCGGGATGGCGAGACAGCGGTTGAAAGGACGATGGCGGCATGAGCGGCAAAATAACCGACGACACAAAGAGCGTGTTGCCGATGGCGGTGCTGAACGCGATCCAGAACCCGGTGGTCCTCGTCAACGAGGCCGGGCTGGTAACTTTCGCGAATTGGGAAGCCGAAGCTTTCTTCGGTGCCAGCGCCAACTATCTGGCCCGTCACGATATCAGCACCTTCATTCCCTTCGGCAGTCCACTGCTGACGCTGATCGATCAGGTTCGGGAGCGGAAGGCCGCGGTTAACGAGTACCGGGTCGACCTGTCGTCGCCGCGACTGGGGGCCGACAAGCTTGTCGACCTCTACGTCGCGCCAGTGCTGTCTGAACCCGGCTGCGTCGTCATCGTCTTCCAGGAACGCTCGATGGCCGACAAGATCGACCGGCAGTTGACGCACCGCGCCGCCGCCCGATCGGTCACCGGGCTTGCTTCCATGCTGGCGCATGAGATCAAGAACCCGCTCTCCGGTATTCGCGGCGCCGCCCAGTTGCTGGAAAGCTCCGTCAATGACGAGGACCGGGCGCTGACGCGGCTGATCTGCGACGAGACCGACCGCATCGTCTCGCTGGTCGATCGCATGGAAGTGTTCTCCGACGAGCGCCCCGTGGACCGCCATCCCGTCAACATCCATTCGATCCTCGACCATGTGAAGGCCGTGGCGCGGGCGGGTTTCGCGCGCCGCATCCGCATCACCGAGAATTACGACCCCTCACTGCCGCCGGTCTATGCCAATCGCGACCAGCTGGTGCAGGTGTTCCTCAATCTCGTGAAGAACGCCGCAGAGTCGATCGGCGACAAGCCGGATGGCGAGATCATGCTGACCACCGCCTATCGCCCCGGCATCCGCCTGTCGGTCGCCGGTACACGGGAGAAGATCTCGCTGCCGCTCGAATTCTGCGTGCATGACAACGGTCCGGGCGTGCCGTCCGACCTCGTGCCGCACCTGTTCGACCCCTTCATCACCACCAAGACCAACGGCTCGGGCCTTGGCCTTGCGCTCGTGGCAAAGATCATCGGCGGTCACGGCGGTATCGTCGAATGTGACAGCCAGACCAACCGTACGACATTCCGCGTCCTCATGCCTGCGTCGAAGGGACCGACCGCCGAGGACCCCGAACCCATTGCTGTAAAAGGGAAGACCCGATGACTGGCGCCACGATTCTCGTTGCCGACGACGACGCAGCCATCCGTACCGTGCTGAACCAGGCGCTCAGCCGCGCCGGCTATGACGTCCGTATCACCTCCAATGCCGCGACCCTCTGGCGCTGGATTTCGGCGGGCGATGGCGATCTGGTGCTGACCGATGTCGTCATGCCGGATGAAAACGCGTTCGACCTGCTGCCGCGCATCAAAAAGGCCAGGCCGGAGTTGCCGGTGCTCGTCATGAGCGCGCAGAACACCTTCATGACCGCCATCAAGGCGTCGGAAAAGGGCGCTTACGACTACCTGCCGAAGCCCTTCGACCTGACGGAACTCGTCGCCATCATCGGCCGCGCGCTGGCGGAACCCAAGCGCAAGCCGGCGAAGATGGATGACGACACGCAGGACGGCATGCCGCTGGTCGGCCGCTCTGCCGCCATGCAGGAAATCTACCGCGTGCTCGCCCGTCTCATGCAGACGGACCTGACGCTGATGATCACCGGCGAATCGGGTACCGGCAAGGAGCTGGTGGCGCGGGCGCTGCACGACTACGGCAAACGCCGCAACGGCCCCTTCGTCGCGATCAACATGGCCGCCATTCCGCGCGACCTGATCGAGTCGGAACTCTTCGGCCACGAGAAGGGCGCCTTCACCGGCGCGCAAAACCGGTCTACCGGCCGCTTCGAGCAGGCCGAGGGCGGGACGCTGTTCCTTGATGAAATCGGCGACATGCCGATGGACGCTCAGACCCGGCTTTTGCGCGTTCTGCAGCAGGGCGAATATACGACGGTTGGCGGGCGCACGCCGATCCGCTCGGACGTCCGTATCGTCGCGGCGACAAACAAGGACCTGAAACAGTCGATCAACCAAGGGCTCTTCCGCGAGGATCTCTACTACCGCCTCAATGTCGTGCCGCTGCGCCTGCCGCCGCTGCGCGACCGGGCGGAGGATATTCCCGATCTCGTTCGCCACTTCGTGCAGATGGCGGAGAAGGAAGGCCTCGACGTCAAGCGCTTCGAACAGGAAGCGCTGGAACTGATGAAGTCCCATCCCTGGCCGGGCAATGTCCGCGAGCTGGAGAACGTCGTCCGACGCCTGACGGCGCTCTATCCGCAGGAGGTCATCAGCCGCGAGATCATCGAGAGTGAACTTCGCTCCGACATCCCCGACAGCCCGATTGAAAAGGCAAGCGGGCGATCCGGGCCGATGTCGATCTCGCAGGCGGTCGAGGAGAACATGCGCCAGTATTTCGCAGGCTTCGGCGATGGTCTGCCGCCTTCCGGCCTCTACGATCGGGTGCTGGCGGAAATGGAGTATCCGCTGATCCTCGCTGCCCTCACGGCGACACGGGGAAACCAGATAAAGGCTGCCGATCTCCTTGGGCTCAACCGCAATACGCTGCGCAAGAAGATCCGGGAACTGGGCGTCTCCGTCTATCGCAGCTCGCGGAACGCTTGACACCCTTTACCGACCGTTGCATTTACGCCACATTGTGTTGCTTGGATGACACATGAGCCGACTCGTCCGAAAGACAGGGTTTGGCCTCATGGTCATCGGGCGAAGTCCGGGGTCGCTGAGATCCTTGGGCGAGCGGGACCGGTTCTTGCCGGACACCGCCAGTGGGTGGAATACGCATGGCCGAAGGGCTGATACTGCCATTGGCAAACGACGAGACGGGCAACGGCACGGATCGCCGCGCCGCCTTTGCGCTGCCGGGCCTCGTGCTGGCCTCCGGTGCGCTTGCATGCGCGATCATCTCGCTGCTGGTGCTGCTTGGCCTGACGCCGATCAAGCCGGAAACCAACATCGTCATAGCCTCTGCGGCGATCAACGCCCTGTTCGTCATCGGCCTTATCTACCTGATCGGCCGGGAGATCATGCGGTTGCTCCGGGCTCGCAACAAGGGCCGGGCGGCCGCAAGATTGCATGTCCGCATTGTCGCGCTGTTTTCGATCGTCGCCATTACGCCCGCCATTCTCGTCGCCATCTTCGCGTCGATCACGCTCGATGTCGGGCTTGATCGCTGGTTCTCGTTGCGAACGCAGGCGATCGTGCGGTCCTCGATCGACGTCGCACAGGCCTACGTTCTGGAGAACGCGAGCTATCTGCAGGGGCAAACGGCGTCGATGGCAACCGACCTCGAGCGCAATCGCCAGCTTTACAGTCTCGACCGCACCGGTTTCGTGGATCTGATGACCCGGCAGGCGCGGGCACGCGGTATGCTCGGTGCGTTCCTCGTGCGGGCGGATGGCTCGGCGATCCTCCAGGCCAATATCCCGACCGACCGGCCCTTGCCGGCTATACCGGTCGATGCTCTGGCCAGCACCGTCTCGGGCCAGCCGACGCTCATCCCGCCCGGCATAACCAATCTCGTCGGCGCCATCATTCCACTCGATAACATCGCCGGGGCCTATCTCTACACCGTTCGCACCGTCGATCCCAAGGTGATGAACTCGATGCGGCTGATGGAGGAGAACGTTGCGGAATACCGCAACCTGGCCGCCGGCCGGACCTCGCTTCAGGTCGCCTTCGGGGTTCTCTATCTCGGCTTCGCGCTCATCGTTCTGCTTGCGGCGATCTGGGCGGCCATTGCCGTCGCGGACCGGATCGTGCGCCCCATCCGCCTGTTGATCGGTGCCGCCGACAGCGTCGCCTCGGGCAACCTCAACGTCGTCGTACCCGTTCACGCCGTCGATGGCGATGTCGGCAGTCTCTCGCGCACCTTCAACAAGATGATCGTGGAGATCCGCACCCAGCAGCATCAGTTGCTCGAAGCGAAGGACGAGATGGACAACCGCCGTCGCTTCATTGAGGCCGTGCTGTCGGGCGTGACGGCGGCCGTCATCGGCGTCGAGGACGATCGCCGCATCACCATCGCCAACCCATCGACGGAGGTTTTCCTCTCCCGTCCCACCTTCGACATCGTCGGCGAGCGTCTGGCGGATGTGGCGCCTGAGATCGATGATGTCCTGACCGAGGCGATCTCCAGGCCGCGGAACGACTTCCGCAAGCAGATCAACATCATGCGCAACGGCAAGGAGCGCACGCTGAACGTTCAGGTGACCCGCGAGGAGGCGACCGATACGGCCGAGTCCTACGTCATTACGCTCGATGACATCACCGATCTCGTCATCGCCCAGCGCTCAACCGCCTGGGCCGACGTCGCCCGCCGCATCGCGCATGAAATCAAGAACCCGCTGACGCCGATCCAGCTCTCTGCCGAGCGCCTGAAGCGCCGCTATGGCAAGCAGATCAACCCGGACGACCGGGCCGTTTTTGACCAGTGCACCGACACGATCGTTCGCCAAGTCGAGGATATCGGCCGCATGGTCGATGAATTCTCATCCTTCGCCCGCATGCCGAAGCCGACGAAGGAGCGCTCCGACCTCCGCGCGATCCTGAAAGATGCCGTTTTCCTGCGGGAAATGGGCACGAGCGACATCCAGTTCATCCGTGATTTCGGCGACGATGCTCTGGATGGCTCGTTCGACGGGCGCATGCTGGGGCAGGCTTTCGGGAACATCATCAAAAATGCGGTTGAATCGATCGAGTCGCTGCCCGCCGAAGCGGAACGCGACGAGCCGAAGATCATGATCCGCTCGCGTCTGAACGAGAGGAGCGGCACTTACGTGGTCGATATCATCGACAACGGCAAAGGCCTGCCGACCGAGAACCGTCACCGGATCCTCGAGCCCTACATGACGATGCGCGAGAAAGGCACCGGCCTCGGGCTCGCCATCGTCAAGAAGATCATCGAGGATCATGGCGGACACCTCGAACTGCACGACGCACCGGCCGATTTCGATCAGGGTCACGGCGCGATGATCCGCATCATCCTGCCACCGGCGATCGTTGTCGAGGCGGAGCGAAACCGCTCGGGTATCGCTGGCCCGCCCGCAGAACTCTTCGGCCCCGATCCGAAACGAACGGGCTCCGCCGATGCGGAACACCAAGACGACGACAGACAAAGCAAGGAACTGACCGATGGCCGCTGATATTCTGGTTGTAGACGACGAACAGGACATTCGCGAGATCGTCTCCGGCATCCTGTCAGACGAAGGTTACGAGACGCGCATGGCGTTCGACAGCGACAGCGCGCTGGCCGCCATTTCCGATCGCGTGCCGCGCCTCGTCTTCCTCGATATCTGGATGCAGGGCAGTCGCCTCGACGGTCTTTCCCTGCTGGACGAGATCAAGAGCCGGCACCCGGACTTGCCGGTCGTCATGATCTCCGGCCACGGCAACATCGAGACCGCCGTTTCGGCGATCCGTCGCGGAGCCTATGATTTCATCGAGAAGCCCTTCAAGGCGGACCGCCTGATCCTGATTGCGGAACGGGCGCTGGAAAACTCCAAGCTCAAGCGCGAGGTGACGGAGCTCAAGAAGCGCTCCGGCGATCCGGTCGAACTGATCGGCACCTCCGTCGCCGTCTCGCAGCTGCGCCAGACCATCGAAAAGGTCGCGCCGACCAACAGCCGCATCATGATCCACGGCCCCTCCGGCTCGGGCAAGGAACTCGTGGCACGGATGATTCACAAGAAGTCCGCCCGCGCGGCCGGCCCCTTCGTGGCGCTGAATGCTGCGGCGATCACGCCCGACCGCATGGAAATCGCCCTGTTCGGCACGGAGGGAACGCCGGGCCAGCCGCGCAAGACCGGCGCGCTGGAGGAAGCGCATGGCGGCATGCTCTATCTCGATGAAATCGGCGAAATGCCGCGCGAAACGCAGAACAAGATCCTGCGCGTGCTCGTGGACCAGCAGTTCGAGCGCGTTGGTGGTTCGAAGCGGGTCAAGGTCGACGTCCGCATCATCTCCTCCACCGCGTATAATCTGGAGAGCCTGATTGCCGAGGGCGCCTTCCGCGAGGATCTCTACCATCGTCTGGCGGTCATTCCCGTCCGCGTGCCGGCACTTGCCGATCGCCGGGAGGACATTCCGTTCCTGGTCGATATGTTCATGCGCCAGATCAGCGAACAGGCGGGCATTCGCTCGCGCAAGATCGGGGACGATGCGCTGGCCGTTCTGCAGGCACATGGCTGGCCGGGCAATATCCGACAGCTTCGCAACAATATCGAGCGCCTGATGATCCTCGCGCGTTCCGATGGCCCGGACACGGTGATCTCGGCCGACATGCTGCCGACGGAAGTGGGCGACAGCCTGCCGAAGATCTCCGCCCAAGGCGACCAGCACATCATGACGCTGCCGCTGCGCGAGGCGCGCGAAATGTTCGAGCGGGACTATCTGATCGCGCAGATCAACCGTTTCGGCGGAAACATCTCGCGCACGGCGGAGTTCGTGGGCATGGAGCGTTCCGCCCTGCATCGCAAGCTTAAGTCGCTCGGTGTGTAAGAGCTAGGGAACGCTGCGGACCCCACGGTGTCACGGAAACGTCGCGCAGGCTTTTTCGACATTGCGGAAGAGACCTCGATGCGATACCAGATTCCGCAGCGTCTGAGGGGCAGGCGCGCGGGGCAACTCTCGATTTACAGACGTATCAACCGGTTGATTTCGAACCGGCAATAAAGAAAGAAGCGGCGCTATGGCGGAACGTTCTCAGAACCTGCAGGACCTTTTTCTCAATACGGTTCGCAAACAGAAGATCTCTCTCACCATCTTCCTCATCAATGGCGTCAAGCTGACGGGCGTCGTTACCTCGTTCGATAATTTCTGCGTGCTGCTGCGGCGCGACGGGCACTCCCAGCTCGTTTACAAGCATGCCATCTCGACCATCATGCCGGGCCAGCCCATGCAGATGTTCGAGAGCGAAGAATCCGCCTCCTGAACACCGGACTGAAGCCATCACAAAACACAACGATACCCCAGACAGCATCATCCCCGAGACCGAAAAGCACCGTGACGACATGCGGGCGCTGGTCATCGTCCCGGTCGTCAAGAAAACCGGGCGGCAACACGCCGAGCAGCCGCATTCGGTTCGCACGGACGAGGCGCGTCTGGAGGAAACGATCGGTCTGGCACGCGCCATCGATCTCTCCGTCGTGCAGGGGCTGGTCGTGCCTGTCGCACAGCCCAAGCCGGGAACGCTGCTCGGCAGCGGCAAGATCGAAGAGATCGGCCATTTGCTGGATACCCAGGATGCCGGCCTCGTCATCATGGACCACCCGCTGACGCCGGTGCAGCAGCGCAATCTCGAGAAGGAATGGAACGCCAAGGTCATCGACCGCACGGGCCTCATTCTCGAGATTTTCGGCCGTCGTGCGTCCACCAAGGAAGGCACGTTGCAGGTCGATCTGGCGCATCTGAACTATCAGAAGGGGCGTCTGGTTCGCAGCTGGACCCACCTTGAACGCCAGCGCGGCGGCGCGGGCTTCATGGGTGGTCCGGGTGAAACCCAGATCGAGGCCGACCGCCGCCAGCTTCAGGACAAGATCATCAAGCTGGAAAAGGAGCTGGAGCAGGTGCGTCGCACACGACAGCTGCACCGCTCCAAGCGCCGCAAGGTGCCACATCCCATCGTCGCCCTCGTCGGTTACACCAATGCCGGCAAATCGACGCTGTTCAACCGCATTACCGGCGCTGGCGTGCTGGCCGAGGATATGCTGTTCGCCACCCTCGACCCGACGCTGCGCCGGATGAAGCTGCCGCAGGGCCGCACCGTGATTCTCTCCGACACCGTCGGCTTCATCTCGGACCTGCCGACGCATCTCGTGGCGGCATTCCGCGCGACGCTCGAAGAAGTGCTTGAAGCCGATCTTATCCTGCACGTCCGCGATGTCTCGGACCCGGACCACGCGGCGCAGTCCGAGGATGTCGAGCGCATTCTCGAAGATCTCGGCATCGACGAGAAGGCCCGGACCGAACGCCTGCTGGAGGTCTGGAACAAGATTGACCGGCTGGACGAAGAGCCGCATGCGGCTTTGCTCGAAAAAGCGGTGCATACGCCCAATACGATCACCGTGTCAGCCGTAACAGGCGAGGGGGTCGATGCCCTCATGCAGGAAATCAATCGCCGCCTTTCCGGCGTGATGATGGAGACGACGGTCACGCTGCCTGTCGATCGGCTGCAGCTTCTGCCCTGGCTCTACGAGCATGCGATCGTCGATCATCGCGAAGATCTCGAGGACGGCTCCATCCGGCTCGATCTGCGCCTGACGGAAACGGAGGCGGGGGAACTCGACCGTCGTCTCGGTCAGGGTCAGAAACCGGCCGCAGAAGACTGGGAATAGCAAAAGAGGCGCCATGCCTTGTGGCGCCTTGCCCGCTCTTGCCCTCGATATCGGGGCATTGCGACCTGACAGTTTCCCGACAGGATTTCGGCACTACCACACCCTCAGCATAGCCTGACGGGTTCCCGCCGGCGTTCTGACGGGAGTAACCCCTTGAAAATCCCCAAGCCTCTGCGGCCCGAGATCGGCAGCATTCCGCTGACCCTCATCGTGTCGGCCTATCTGCTTGTCGTCACCAACATCACCTTCTGGAGCCGCACCGCCGCAGCGTTCTCCTCAAACAAAACAAGCCTCGTCGCCTTCTCGGTCGCAATCTCGCTCCTGACCATCTGCGCCCTCGTGACGCTCTCCGTCCGCTATGTCACCAAGCCGGTCCTGATCCTCTGCGTTCTCGTCGCCGGCGTCGCGTCCTACTTTACCGACACCTACGGCGTCGTCGTGGACAAGGAGATGGTGGAGAGCGCCTTCGTCACGACGGGGGCGGAGGCAGGGCACCTGCTGACGCCGCACTTCGTGCTTCATATCCTCGTCTTCGCCGTCCTGCCGGCCGTCTTGATTGGCTTCGTGCGCATCCGCCACAGGCCGTTCCTGCAAAAAGCCTTGCGAAACCTCGCACTGATCCTTCCGGCCTTTGCCGTGGCGCTGGTTCTCGTCGGCTATAACTATGCGGCCATCGCTTTTGTCGCCCGCGAGCGGAAGGAGGTGCTGAACGTCTTCAACCCTGCGGCACCGCTGTCGTCGGCCGTCCGGTTCGCGCTCTCCGCCTATAAGGAGGTCGATGCCGTGGTCGCCCCCTTCGGCACGGACGCCCGGGCGGGAGATCGGCTTACGGCGGAGAAGAAGCCGGTCGTCGTCGTGGTCGTTGCCGGGGAAACTGCACGCGCCGCCAGCTTCTCTCTGGATGGCTATGTCCGCGAAACCAATCCCGAACTCAAAGCGCTCGGCGTGGCCAATTTCACCAACACGACCAGCTGCGGCACGGCAACTGCCGTGTCTTTGCCCTGCATGTTCTCCGGCTACCGGCGGACCGAATACAGCGAGAGCAAGGCGCGCACGCGCCAGAACCTCGTCGATGTCCTTACCCATGCCGGCGTGAACGTGTCCTGGTGGGACAACAATACGGGCAGCAAGGGCATCGCCAAGCTGATCGACTATGCCGCGATCAACGGCCGGCAGAACAGCCCCCTCTGTCACGAAGGCGAATGCCTGGACGGTATTTTCCTCGATGGCCTCGACAGCAAGCTCGCCACGATCAAACACGATACGGTGATCGTGCTCCACCAGCTGGGCAGCCACGGCCCGGGATATTTCGGCCGTTACCCCGCGGAATACCGCCGCTTCACGCCCGACTGCCGCACGGACGAGCTGATGAATTGCTCGCATGACGAGATCGTCAATGCCTATGACAACACGATCCTCTACACCGACCATATTCTCGCCAGTGTCGCCAAGTTGCTGGCAAAGCACGAAAACACGATGTCCGGCGCGATGATCTACATGTCCGACCACGGCGAATCGCTCGGGGAAAACGGCATCTATCTCCATGGCGCGCCTTATGCGATCGCGCCGAAGGAGCAGACCCATGTTCCCTTCATCTCTTGGTTCTCGCCGTCCTACGCACGAACCATGGGGCTTGATACGAAGTGCCTTCTCGCCTATTCGGATGCGGCCATGTCGCACGATAACCTGTTTCACACGGTGCTCGGCATGATGAACATCCAGACGGATGTCTATAATCGCGAACTGGACGCTTTCGCGCCCTGCGTGGCAAGAAGTTGAGATGGACAGGAATACGCTGCGCATGCAGGAGCGAGAGCCGACCCAGAATCTGCATGGCCGGAAGCTGCCGCGAAAGCTCACAGGCTTCCAACACTTCTTCGCCGCCGCGACTTACTCGCTGGGGGGCGCACGGCGTCTTCTCGGCGAAGCCGCTTTCCGGCAGGAGCTTATCGGCTTTGCCGTGGCGATGCTGGCCTTCGCCATCAGCGGCGCAACACTGTTTCAATACGTCGCGATGATGCTGCTCTTCCTGCTGATGATCGCGTTCGAGGCGCTGAACACGGCGATCGAGGAAATCGTCGATCGTGTATCGCCAGAAATCTCGGAAATGGGCCGTAACGCCAAGGATCTTGGCTCGCTGGCCTGCCTCTGCCTGATCCTCGCCAACGCCGGCTATGCATTCTATGTCGTCTTCCTCTCGCATATCGTGACCGACATGCCGTTGACCGGACTTTGATAGCGCAAAGGTGATCACCGTTCGGTGCGGTTCTTACGAAACTGTGTCTGAAAGCAAGCGCTTCTAAAGTTGACCTTTAGGTTCAGCTTATCTATACCGCCTCTGCCGGGCGCGTCGCCCGGGCACTCTCAGGAGGTCGTCATGAAAATTTCCGCTCGCGCCGCAGGCTTCGTTGCTGCGGCTGCTCTTCTGGCCGGGATGAACCCCGCGCTCGCCCAGTCCGAATCCGCAGGCATCGTCATCTACAATGCCCAGCACGAGAGCCTCGGCGTTGCCTGGGCCGAAGCTTTCACCAAGGAAACCGGCATCAAGGTGACCCTGCGCAAGGGCAGCGACATGGAGTTCGCAAACCAGATCGTCCAGGAGGGTGCCGCATCCCCCGCCGACGTCTTCCTGACAGAGAATTCGCCGGCCATGTCATTGGTTGATCAGGCGGGCCTGTTCGAACCCGTTGCCAAGGACACACTTGCGCAGGTTTCCGAGACTTTCCAGCCGTCCAACGGCCATTGGGTCGGCGTTGCCGCCCGCTCCACCGTCTTCGCCTATGACAAGACCAAGCTGACCGAAGACAAGCTGCCGAAGTCGCTGCTCGACCTCGCCGATCCCGCGTGGAAGGGTCGGTGGGCCGCGTCCCCGGCCGGCGCCGACTTCCAGGCGATCGTCAGTGCGCTTCTGGCGCTGAAGGGCGAAGCCGCCACCAAGGAATGGCTTGCCGCGATGAAGACGAACTTCACCGCCTACAAGGGCAATTCGACAGCCATGAAGGCCGTGAATGCCGGTGAGGTCGAAGGTGCGGTGATCTACCACTACTACTACTTCGGCGATCAGGCGAAGACCGGCGAGAACAGCAAGAACGTCTCCCTGCACTTCTTCAAGAATCAGGATCCGGGCGCCTTCGTCAGCATCTCCGGCGGCGGCGTTCTCGCCTCCAGCCAGCACAAGACGGAGGCTCAGGCTTTCCTGAAGTGGCTGACGGGCAAAGGCGGGCAGGCCGTCCTGCGCGATGGCACCTCCTTCGAATATGCCGTTTCCAAGGATGCGGAATCTAACGCGGCGCTTCCGGCACTTTCCACGCTGGACTACCCGAAGGTCGATCCGCAATCGTTGAACAGCAAGTCGGTCACCGACCTGATGACGGCTGCCGGCATCCTTTGATCTCCGAGCCGGCGTCACGTCGACGCAACATGACGTTTGCGTGAAGATTCTGGATTGATTTCATCCACAATCACCGCAATAGGTCATCGCGAGCCGTGCGCGCTTCCTTGCAGGAGGCGCGCATCTTTCATTCCGTACAGAGGCGCCAAACGTGCCGCATGCCGATGCCAAGTCCTTTGCTGTCTCTCTGGGCGTGACGCCCGGTCGTCTGATATCGGGGCGGCGAGCGCGTGTCGCGTATCCCCTGGTGACTCTGCCGGCCTTGCTCGTGGCGCTGGTCAGCCTCATCCCGCTCGGTTTCGTCGCCATCGTCACGGTTCAGACAGGGTGGGATCAGGTGGTTGCGCTCGTCTTTCGCGGGCGCGTCGGCGATCTCCTCATCAATACGGCGCTTCTCGAAGCGGCGACCGTGCCGCTGACCATCGTGCTGGCTGTCGCGCTGGCCTGGTTGACGGAGCGCACGGACCTGCCGTTCGCAAGGCTCTGGGCCTGGTTCTCCGTCGTGCCGCTCGCGGTTCCTGCCTTCGTGCATTCCTATGCCTGGATCAGCCTCGTTCCCGGCCTGAAAGGCCTCAGCGGCGGCGTCCTCGTTTCGGTACTGGCCTACTTTCCATTCCTCTATCTGCCGGTTGCCGCACAGCTGCGAAGGCTGGATCCTGCCATCGAGGATGCCGCGGCGTCCCTCGGACTCAGCCCGTGGCGGGTCTTCTTCCGGGCGGTCCTCCCGCAATTGCGGGTCGCAATCTGCGGCGGCAGCTTGCTCGTTGGCTTGCATCTTCTGGCCGAGTACGGCCTTTTCGTTATGATCCGGTTCGACACGTTTTCGACGGCCATCGTCGATCAGTTCCAGTCAGCCTTCAACGGCCCCGCCGCCAACATGCTCTCCGGCGTCCTTGTCCTCTGCTGCCTTGCGCTGCTGGGTACGGAAGCGCTGGCGCGCGGCGGCGAGCGATACGCCCGCGTCGGTTCCGGTGCGCCGCGCATGGTCACGCGCCACGCGCTCGGGGCCTGGGTATGGCCGGCATTGGCGCTGAACCTTGCGACAGCAGCGCTCGCCATCGGCGTGCCGTTCACGACGCTGACGCGGTGGCTGGCGATTGGGGGGCTGGAGATCTGGCCGCTGCAGACGGTGGGCAATGCCGTATTGCAGACCGTTCTCCTCGCCGTCATGGGCGGCATGCTGACCACGATTGCCGCCGCGCCCATGGCCTGGCTCTCGGTGCGCGCACCCGGCCGCCTGCAACGGGTGCTGGAAGCCTGCCACTATTATGTCGGCTCCCTGCCGGGCGTCGTCGTGGCGCTGGCGCTGGTCACCATCACCGTCAGGCTGGTCCTGCCGCTCTACCAGACATTCGCGACGCTTCTCCTCGCCTATGGCCTCCTGTTCCTGCCGCGCGCCCTGGTGGCGCTGCGGGCGAGCATCGCGCAGGCCCCCGTCGAGCTCGAGCGTGCCGCGATGGCGCTTGGGCGGGCACCCTTGCAGGCCGTCCGCGTCACGACGATGCGCCTTGCTGCGCCCGGTGCCGCTGCAAGCACCGCACTTGTTGCACTCGGCATCACCAACGAACTCACCGCCACCCTCATGCTCTCGCCGACCGGCGTCGAAACGCTTGCCACCAAGTTCTGGTCGCTGACGAGCGAGATCGATTATGTCGCTGCCGCGCCCTATGCGCTGATGATGGTCCTTCTGTCCCTGCCGCTGACGCTGGTCCTTCACCGCCAATCCAGTCGCGCAAGCGGGAGCGCCGCATGAGCTTTCTCTCCATCTCATCCGTCAGCAAGACCTACGGCCGCGATGCACGCGCCCTGATCGACGTCTCCCTCGTCGTCCCCGCCGGTGCGCGAACGGCGATCGTCGGTCCCTCCGGTTCCGGCAAGACCACACTTCTGAAGTTGATCGCCGGCTTCGAGCGGCCCGATGCCGGCCGTATCACGCTGGAGGGAACGGTGCTTGCGGGCGAGGGCACTCATGTACCCGCCCACAAGCGTGGCATCGGCATCGTTTCGCAGGACGGCGCACTGTTTCCGCATCTGACTGTCGGTGAGAATATCGGTTTCGGCCTGCCGAAACGGCAGGAAGGCCGCGACAGGCGTATCGCTGCATTGATGGAGACAGTGGAACTCGACGCGGACATGCTCTCGCGACGTCCGCACCAGCTCTCCGGCGGCCAGCAGCAACGCGTGGCGCTGGCCCGCGCCCTGGCGCTCGAACCTCGGCTGATGCTGCTCGACGAGCCGTTCTCCGCCCTCGATACCGGCCTGCGCGATACCATGCGTCGCACCGTCTCCCGCATCCTCTCGGCGTCAGGAACAACGTCCATTCTCGTGACGCATGATCAGGGCGAGGCACTCTCTTTCGCCGATCATGTCGCGGTGTTTCGGGAGGGACGGCTGGTTCAGGCCGGTAGCCCGCAATCGCTCTACCGCTGCCCCGCCGATCGGCAGACCGCGCTCTTTCTGGGGGATGCGGTACTGCTGGACGCGACTGTGATCGCAGGACATGCGGAAACCGTTCTCGGTCCTATTCCTGTCGGATCGACCGACAAGGCCTCTTCCGACGCTGCATCGAAATCGCTCGTCATGCTCCGCCCGGAGCAGTTGCGCATCCGCTGGCTCGGTCTCGGCGGGGCCGATTTGGTGAAGGGTGTGCAGGCACGCGTGCTCGATAGCGAGTTCGGCGGCGGTCTTTGCCGGTTGACGGTGGAGGTGGGTGAAGGCCCGGCACGCACCGTTCTCGATCTGCGCGTCTCCGGCTTCGACGTCGCTGCACCGGGTGAGACCGTCGCAATTGAGGTCGTGGGGCAGGGACACGTCCTGCCCGCCTGATGCTATCCAAGACTCTTGATCAGGCGAAGCTTTTGCGACGTCTTGCCACGGCGGCGGTTTCCTGCACGGCCGGGACCGTCTGAAGCACGCGGCGCGCCGGCAGGATGGCGATGACCTCCGTCCCTTCGCGCAGCTTCGAGCGCAGGATGAACTCGCCGTCGTGCTTTGCAAGGATCGCCTGCACGATCGGCAAGCCGAGGCCGGTTCCCTGTTCCGCGCTCTTGATGGCGATCGACCCTTGGCCGAAAGCCGAGAGCACGACGGGGATTTCCTCTTCCGGGATACCGGGGCCGTCGTCCTTGATGGAGAGATACTGTCCGCCGCCGGCCGTCCACCCGACCTTGACCGAGATCTGCCCGCCTTGCGGCGTGAACTTCACGGCGTTCGACAGCAGGTTCAGCGTCACCTGCCGCATGGCCTTCTCGTCCACCCAGACGGCTGGCATGCCGTGCTCGAACTGTTCTGTGATCGTGATGCTCTTCGTGCGGGCACGCAACTGCACCATGCCAATGCAGTCCTCGGTGATCTCTGCCAGCAGAATCGCTTCCTCATTGAGGTCGTAGCGGCCTGCCTCGATGCGGGAGAGGTCGAGAATTTCATTGATGAGATCGAGCAGGTGCTTGCCGGAACGGTGGATATCGCCGGTATACTCCTTGTAGATCGGGTTGTTCAGCGGTCCCATGACCTCGGTGAACATGACCTCGGAGAAACCGAGAATGGCATTCAGCGGCGTGCGCAACTCATGCGACATGGAGGCGAGAAAGCGGGATTTGGCAAGGTTCGCTTCTTCCGCTCGCCGGCGCGCCTCGTCCGACATGGATTTCGCGACTTCCAGTTCCGCGATCAGATCGTCCTTCTCGGCTTGCACGGAGAGGATCTGGATATTGGCGCGTCGCATCCGCGTCGTCATGTAGACAAGAAAGGCAAGCGACGTCGAAAGGACGATGGCGAGCACGACGAGATCCCCACGTCCACCCATGATAGCGGTACCGGTGAGAAGGGCGACGCAGGGCGCAAACGTGACGATCAGCGCATAGCGGAGCAGGATGGTGGCAATGGCCGTGGCGGCGAGGGCCACGAGAAGGGCCACGCCCTTGTACAGCCCGAAATCGCGCGGCACGCAGGATTGGCAATCCTGCAGCAGGAACAGCGCCCACACGACACCCATTAGCCCCTGTACGGCAAGGAACCGCCGACGCCAGTAGACGACGGCCTCCGGGGTCAGATCCTTTCGTCTGGCCCGCTGTGCTGAAAGGAGGCCGAGGGCATGGATGACGAGGGCCACGATGAGCCAACCGACGATCTGCACGTTTTCCGTCAGGTAGAGACCACCGGCAGCGATCATCATCAGGAGAATGGGCATCGCTGCTGCGCCCTGCAGGACGGAGGCGACGTAGAGAGCCAGCATTTCCTTGTCGAAGCCAGCGCCATTCGAAGGGCCGGATTGCAGGCGTTCGCGATTCGCGCGCACGGTTTTCGACACAGCCTTGTTGCGATGGCTGCGCGATTTGTCGACAATGATCTTGTCGGTCGATGTGCTGACGCCCTGATTCATCTTGTCCGGAAAGTCTGACGGATACCCAACGGATTCTAGGTAAGAATTGTTAAGAACTTGCTTCCTGAACGCGTTCGGTCCGCCCTCAGACAGTCGAATTCTAAGGTGTTTTTCATGGTAAGCCGGCGACGGTCGCTTGTCCGGGACGGTCTGTTGACGATCCTTTTCCTAGGGCTCGTCTGGCTTGCCGCCAGTCGCCTTGCCGGTGGTGGTGGTGAGACAGTTATCGGCCAGCCGCGCGTGGTGGATGGCGACACGCTCGCCATCGGGCGAGATCGCATTCGCCTTATCGGCATCGATGCGCCCGAGAGCGAACAGACCTGCGAGCGCGATGGCAGGGACTGGAATTGCGGGCAGGAGGCCCGACGGCATCTGGCGCGGCTGATCGGCAAGACCGCCGTCGCGTGCGAAGGCCGCGCGGATGACCGCTACGGCCGGCGACTTGCGATCTGTGCGGCTGGAGGCGAGGACCTCAACGCCCGGATGGTCGAGGACGGTTTTGCCGTCGCCTTCGGCGATTACGAGGTGGAGGAGGCGGATGCGCGCGCCCGCCGGGCAGGTCTCTGGGCCGGCACCTTCGATCGCCCGAGAGACTGGCGCGCCCGCCATGGCGGAATCGCTGAGGTGCCCCATATCGATATGGATTGGATCAAGGCGCTGCTGCGCCGTATCGAGACCGCATGGACATCCCGCTGAAACCGACCAGAGACGACGTCGAGCAACTCTCGCGAACGATTTCCGCTTGCCGCATCTGTCGTGATGCGCCGGTTTTCGGCGCACCGTTGCCGCATGAGCCGAGGCCGATATTCGTCCTCTCCGCGAAGGCCCGCATCCTCATCGCCAGTCAGGCCCCGGGCATGCGAGCGCATGTCAGCGGCGTCCCCTTCGATGATCCCTCGGGCAACCGGCTGCGAGACTGGCTTGGCGTGGATCGGCCGACCTTCTACGATCCGGACAAGTTCGCGATCGTTCCCATGGGATTCTGCTTCCCCGGTTACGACAGACACGGCGGCGACATTCCGCCAAGGCGCGAATGCGCGCCTGTCTGGCGAGAGACGGCGCTCGCCGCCGTGCCGAATGCCTCTCTCATCCTCGTCATCGGCGCCTATGCGCAGGCCTATCATCTTGGCACGAAGCGGCAGGCCTCGATGACGGCGACGGTGGCGGACTGGCGGCGGACGTTCGAGCGGGCGGAGGGACCCAAGCTGCTGCCTCTTCCACACCCCAGCTGGCGGAATACGCCATGGCTGAAACGGAACCCCTGGTTCGAAGCCGAACTGCTGCCGGTGCTCCGCGCTGAAATTGCATTGCGGATATCTTGAGAATTCTCTCTGGTATTGGCCCTTTTTGACGCTATAGAAGAAATAATATTCGAAGGGGGCTATTGAAATGGATCGTCTCGATCGCAAAATCCTGCGACTTCTGCAGGAAGATTCGACACTCGCCGTTGCCGATCTGGCAAAAAAGGTCGGGCTGTCGACGACGCCATGCTGGCGGCGCATCCAGAAGATGGAAGAAGAAGGCGTCATCCGTGGCCGCGTCGCGCTGCTCGATCCGGCGAAGATCAATACCAAGGTTACCGTCTTCGTGTCGATCCGCACCAATGCGCACTCGATCGAGTGGCTTCGGCGCTTCTCGGAAGTCGTCGGAGAATTTCCCGAAGTGGTCGAACTCTACCGGATGAGCGGCGACGTCGATTACCTGCTGCGCGTGGTGGTGCCGGATATCGCGGCCTATGACGCCTTCTACAAGCGTCTGATCGCCAAGATCGAGATTCGCGACGTGTCCTCGGCTTTCGCCATGGAGCAGATCAAGTACACGACGCAGATGCCGCTCGACTACATGATCCTGGAGCAGGCGAAGTCCCAGGAGGACTGACATCTCGTCAACATGGACGTGGGAGAAGAAGTAGGCGCGCCTACTTCTCCTCCAGCCGAGCCAGCAGCGACGAGGTATCCCAGCGCTTGCCGCCCATCGCCTGCACCTCGCCGTAGAACTGATCGACAAGCGCCGTGACTGGAAGCTTGGCGCCGTTGCGACGGGCTTCGGTCAGCACGATCTCCAGATCCTTGCGCATCCAGTCCACAGCAAAGCCGAAGTCGTATGTGCCGGAGATCATGGTCTTGTGGCGGTTTTCCATCTGCCAGGAACCGGCCGCTCCCTTGGAGATCACCTCCACAACGGCCTCCATGTCGAGCCCGGCGCTCTTCCCGAAATGCACGGCTTCGGCCAGCCCCTGAACGAGGCCTGCAATGCAGATCTGGTTGACCATCTTGGTCAGCTGACCGCTGCCGGCCGGTCCCATCAGGCCGACCATGCGGGCATAGGCGTCGATGACCGGCCGCGCCCTTTCGAACACGTCGGGGTCGCCCCCGCACATGACGGTGAGAACACCGTTCTCCGCACCCGCCTGCCCACCGGAGACCGGCGCGTCGATGAAATGCGCGTCACGTGCACGCGCCGCCGCGTCCAGTTCCCGGGCGACTTCAGCGGAGGCCGTGGTATTGTCGATGAAGATCGCGCCAGCGCGAAGCGTTTCGAAAGCGCCGTCCTTTCCCGTGGTGACCGACCGCAGGTCGTCATCGTTGCCGACGCAGCAGAACACGACGTCCGCGTCGCGTGCAGCTTCGGCCGGGGTCGCTGCCGACGTGCCGCCGTTTTCCGACACCCAAGTTTCGGCCTTTGCCGATGTGCGGTTATAGACCGTCAGGTCATGGCCGCCCTTGACGGCAAGATGACGGGCCATGGGATATCCCATGACACCGAGACCGATGAAGGCGACTTTGGCCATGGGGCTCTCCTCAGGCGATAGATAGATTGTAGCGTCGGGATCAGGACGGTTTGCGCAGCCGCGCCACGATCAGATGACCGGCAATCGGCGCACCGTCTTCCATGCGTACGACGATATCGGTGAGATCGACCAGATCGAATCCTGTCGCCTCAAGCCGTTCGAGCACGTATTCCCGCGCATGCGCGAATCGCTGGTGCGGACCGACCATGAAACGGCGGCCGGCGAAGACGTCGTCGGGCAAGGTTTCGCTCGAGAAGATGAACAGCCCGCCCGGCTCCATAGTCTCGGCTGCTGCAAAGAACAGCGCTTCGAGGCCGCCGAGATAGGGCAGGACATCCGTCGCGGTCACGAGATCGAACGGTCCGTCGTCGTTATCCTCGAGAAAATCCACCGCCTCGCCGACATAGAGCGCGTCGTAGAGATCCTTCTCATGGGCGATCTCGATCATGTTTTCCGAGAGATCGACGCCGGTCAGGCTCTCGACCATGTCGCGCAGCGCGCCGCCGGTGAGGCCGGTTCCGCAGCCGAGATCGAGCAGGCTCTCGAAGGGTCCAAGCCCAAGCGCCTGCAGCCGCTGGCGCACCATCATCGGCACGGAATAGCCGAGCTGTTCCACAAGAACGTCCTCGAACACATCGGCATGCTGGTCGAACAGGGTCGTGACATAGGCGTCCGACGCCTTGTCGGGCGTCTCGCCGCGTCCCATGGAGGCGATGCGTACGGCAGCGCCACCATGATCTTCCGGATCGAGGACCAAAACGTCCCGGTAGGCAGAGACCGCCGCCTCGACATCGCCGGATTTTTCAAGCGCGAGAGCGCGGTTATAGGCCTCGGCCAAAGCTTCTTCGTCGATCTTCTTTTGCATGGGTGCTTTGTAGGATGGGCATTGCCGAATGGCAATCCCGATCCGCCGCCGGAAACCCCCATGCGGAGCAGCATCATGGAGACATCAGTTGATGATGAATTCCCCTCGCAATGCGCGCCAGTCGCCGGCCGATATCAGCTTGCGATGGACGTAGCGCACTGAGTGGAGCGGCCCATCGAGCGTTTCCTGCCAGAATTTCAAGAAGCGTTTCATTTCGGGGAAATGCGGCGCCAGGTCGTAATGCTGCCAGAGGTAGCTCTGCAGGATCGCTTGGCGATCCGGCATTCGGTAGAGGATCTCGGCCGTGGTGAGGCCGTACCCTTTCAGCTGCAGTTCCATGTCAGATGCCATGCGAAACCTCATCTATGCTGAATGACGGTCTCTAGAATGAAGCGCCCGAATGGTTAAGCAAGTCTTAATGACAGCTGCGTGACGAAGAATATTGTGTTTTAACAGACGCTTGGCAGCCAGGAATCAAGAGTGCTGCCAGCTCTCTGCGTTCATCGCTTGAGATGACGGGTCAGTCGGTTTTCGAGCCAGACCCACAGATTGCGTAGCGCCTCGACCATGATGAGGTAGAAGATCGCGGCCCAGAGATAGGTCTGATAGTCGAAGGTGCGGGAGAAGGCGCGGCGGGTTTCGCCCATGAGGTCGAAGACGGTGACGATGGCGACGATGGCCGACGCCTTGATCATGAGGATGATCTCGTTGCCGTAGGGTCGAAGCGCCACAATCATCGCCTGCGGCAGGATGATCTTGAAGAAGGCAACGCGCTCAGACAGGCCGAGCGAGGCCGCACCTTCGCGCTGGCCCCGTGGCACGCTCTCGATCGCGCCGCGCAGGATTTCCGCCTGATAGGCCGCCGTGTTGAGTACGAAGGTCAGCAGGGCACAATACCAGGCCTCGCGGAAGAACCACCAGAGTCCGATCTCCGTCAATTGCGGCCGGAAACTTCCGAGGCCGTAATAGATGAGGAAGAGCTGCATGATGAGCGGCGTGCCGCGGAAGAAGTAGACGTAGACGTAGGCGATCCAGTTCGCGACCTTGTTCTTCGACATGCGTCCGAGAGCGACCAGCAACGAGAGAAGCGCGCCGAGCACGATGGAGGTCGAGACGAGACCGAGTGTGACGCCGAGGCCGGAGATGTAGCCGGGTCCGTAACGCTGGAATTTCTCCGGATCGAACCCGCCGACGATGAGCATGCCGAGGCCGACGAAGACCGCGAGCCAGACGCCGAGAAGGACGCGACCGAACAGACGTGACAAAGTGTAGGGACGCGCTTCTTTGCGGGGCGCAGGCTGCGGCGGAAGCAGGTCCGTCGAGACGAAGGCTTGCACCGGGCGGACGCCGGGAGACGGCATATCCGTATCGAGCGCCGGCGGCGCGCCGGCGGGCGGAAGAGGCGGTGTCACGCTCATCGGGCCACCTCCGAACGGCGCGCCCAGCGCTCAAGTGCGGAGAAGACCACGGAGGATGCTGCGGCGAGCAGCAGGAACAGGATGCAGGCGAGCCCGAAGAATTCGAACGCCTGCTTTGTCACGCGCGCGGCAACGCCGGTCTGACGCAGGATATCCGGCAGGCCGATGACGGAGACGAGGGCGGTATCCTTCAAGAGCGCCATCCAGAGATTGCCGAGGCCGGGCAGGGCGATGCGGAAAAGCTGTGGCAGCACGATCAGTCGCATGGTCTTTCCCCGGCTGAAGCCGAGCGCGTCGCCTGCTTCGTATTGCCCTCTGGGAATGGCCTTGAAAGCGGATTGCAGCACCTCGGAACAATAGGCCGAGAAGACGACACCGAGCGCGACGATACCCGCGAAGAAAGCATTGATCTCCACAGGGCCGGAGTAGCCGACGCTTGCGAGAACCTGCTGCACCACGATCTGCAGGCCGTAATAGACAATGAACAGCGTCAGCAGTTCCGGCAGGCCACGGAAGATGGTGGTGTAGATATCGGAGGACAGGCGGAGCGATTTTTCGCTCGACTGCTTGCCCAGCGCAACACAAAAGCCAAGCGCGAGGCCGACCGGCAGCGTTGATATCGCCAGCGATGCGGTGATGAGAAAGCCGTAGCCGATCTCGTCGCCCCAGCCGGCATCGCCGCAGGCAAGCAGCGTGTTCCCGGCGAGGAGGCGGAAAATGCCGATCGGTCCGCACCACGGATCGAGCGTGGCGCCGAGCCACGACGCGGCGGAAAAAAGCGCGGCCATGATTGCGCTCATCGTCTGATTTGTCCCCTTGAGGTGCTTCTTGATGGGCGCCTCTTTCTTATGTCGACGTTTGTCAAACAAAAACGGCGGGAGGGCAAGCTCCCGCCGCAGGATTTCGAACAAGCCCTGGAATTAGCCGCCGTAGACGTCGAATGCGAAGTACTTGTCGTTGATTTCCTTGTACTTGCCGTTGGCGCGAATGGCCTTGATCGCGGCGTTGAACTTTTCACGCAGATCGTTGTCGCCCTTGCGCAGCGCGATGCCGGCGCCTTCGCCATTGATGACAGGATCGATCGGAAGCGTGCCGAGCAGCTTGCAGCACTCGCCATCGGTGGTCTTCAGCCACTCCGAGAGAACGACGACGTCATCGATGACGGCGTCGATACGGCCGTTGGCGATGTCGAGCTTGTACTCGTCGGAGGTCGGGTAGAGCTTCAGTTCGGCCTTCTTCATATGCGCTTCGGCATAGTTGGAATGGGTCGTGGAGCCCTGCGCGCCGAGCGTCTTGCCGTCGAGACCGGCTTCGGTCGCCTCGGTGATGGTGCTATCCTTCGGCACGGCGATGGCCGGCGGGGTGTTGTAGTACTTTTCCGAGAAGTCCACCTGCTGCTTGCGCTCGGCCGTGATCGACATGGAGGCGATGAAGGCGTCGTACTTCTTGGCGATCAGGGCAGGAATCGCGCCATCCCAATCCTGGGTGACGAAGGTGCATTCCGCTTTCATCTCCACGCAGAGTGCCTTGGCGATGTCGATGTCAAAGCCCGTCAGCGAGCCGTCGGCTTCCAGAACGTTGAAGGGCGGATAGGCGCCTTCGGTGCCGATGGTAATCTTCTCGCCGGCTGCGAGCGCTGTGCTAGCGGTCAGGGCGAAAACGGCCGCGGCAGCAGCCATGGTGAAACGTTTGGCGATAGGCATGTCGATCCTCTCTGTTGGCGCAGGCCCGGCTTGTTCTTTGTGTCCCGGAGCCATTCGCAAGCGACGGTGAACGGTCGCTTCGCTTGCGATATTCCGTCACCCGTTCGCAAATGCAACAGGAAAAGCACGCGGGGAGAAAAGCGTGAACAGGCTCTGGCGGGAAGAGGAGGAAAGCCTATGTCCGCCGGGTGAACGCGGCATTCATCGCCAATTCATGCGCCTGTTGCTACCGCTCTGGCCATGGATCGCAGCCGCAGCTGCGACCGTCCGTTACGCGGCGTTCAAACGTATACCGGTCCGGATCATCTGTGCCGGTTGACAAGAACAAGAACGGGATCTCTCTCAGGAGGAGACACCATGACCATTCGATCCAAGCTTTTCGCAACGGTAGCGATGCCGTTGCTTACAATGACGATAGGCTTGCAGCCGGCCCTGGCCGACGCGCAGATGAAGCCGTTCCAGGTGGCGCAGGCCGATCCGGAAGAGGAATTGCCCAGAAAGCGTAGGCCTGCCGAAGGACAGCAGGAAGCGGCGCCGCAACAGCAGGCGGAGCCTTCCGAGAGTGGCGAAGGCCGCCCGAGCCGCGAAGAGCGCCGCAAGCAGCGCGACGCCGAGCAGCAATCGGGTGAAGAGCAGCCGCAGGCCCAGCCCTCGGGCGACGACACGCCCCGCCCGAGCCGCGAGGAGCGTCGCAAACAGCGCGAGGCCGAGCAGCAGCAAAAGAATGAGCAGGCGGCTCCCGATGCCCAACCGGCCGGCGAGGACGCGCCGCGCCCGAGCCGCGAGGAACGTCGCAAGCAGCGCGAGGCCGAGCAGCAGAAGCAGAATGGCGAGCAGGCACAGCCCGAGGGCCAGCCGATGCCGGACCTCGATGGGCAGGCGCCGCGCCAAAGCCGCGAAGAGCGTCGCAAGCAGCGCGAGGCCGAACAGCAGAAGAAGCAGAACGGCGCCGACACGCAAGAGCAGATCAAGCCATCCGATCTCGACGCGGCCCGGCCGCGCCAGACAGGGCAGGACACCGACGCACCGGATGCCGCCGAACGCAAGCGCCAGCGCGAAGAGCGCATCCGCAAGCGTGAGGCGGAACGCCTCAACGGGCAACAGAATGGCGACAATGCCGAGCAGCCCGCAGCCGGTGACCGTCAGCCGGCTGCCGGCGACATGACCGACGAAGAGCGGGCTCGCATCCGCGCCGAGCGCCGCAAACAGCGCGAGGCCGAGGGCCAGCAGGCAGAGGACCCGGCACGTCCGGGCGGCGAGCCGGACGCCACGGATCCCGCGCAGGCGGGCGACAACGGCGCCAACCGGGATCGTCCCGCGCGGGACGTCGTGGACAAGCGTTCGCGCGAAGAGCGCGAGAAGCTGGCGCGCGACCCGTCGAAGAGCGATGAGACGGTCGTTCTGCCGGTCGAGAACGGTGCCGCCGTGCTCGACAGCGACAAGGACGCCGACAATCGCGGTAATGACGACACCCGAGACCGCCGCCGTCGCGAGCGTGAACAGGTCCGCCAGGAACGCGACAACCAGCCGCCGCCGCGCACCGATGCAGACGCGCAGTCGGACCACCGCGAACGCCGGCCGGATCGTGAAGAGCTGAACGCCGCCATCAACGAACGCGGCCGCCGCATCGACCGGGCGCCGGAATTCGATGCCGGCGATCTCATCGACGCGCTGACGGGTCAACGTCCACGCATCGAGGAACAGCGCAACAACCGCACCGTGCTCGACTTCGGCGACGAGATCGTCGTGCGCAGCGACGATCGTCCGCGCCTGCGTCGCGATGCGCGCGAAACCTATTACGAGGAACTGCCGCGTGGGAGAACCCGCGAGGTCATCGAGCGTCCGAATGGCATGCGTGTCGTGACGATCTACAATCGTTACGGCGATGTCATCCAGCGCACGCGTATCGATCGCGATGGCGAAGAGTACCTGATGGTCTATGCGCCTGACGTCGGCGACGAAAAGCGCCCGCCGCTCTATGACGCCGGGGAGGACCTGCCGCCCATGCGCCTGACAGTGCCGGTGCGCGACTACATCATTGATACCTCGACGCAGCCGGATCGCGACTATTACGATTTCCTGGCCGAGCCGCCGGTGGAACGGGTCGAGCGGACCTATTCTCTGGACGAGGTCCGGAACTCCGCCCGTATCCGCGACAAGGTGCGCCGTATCGATCTCGATACCATCACCTTCGCCACGGGTAGCGCCGAGGTCCCGACATCTCAGGCAAAGACCCTGCGCAAGGTCGCGGACGCGATGATCGAGGTGATCGACAAGGATCCTGGCGAGACCTTCCTGATCGAAGGTCACACCGATGCGGTCGGCTCCGACCAGTCGAACCTCGTTCTCTCCGACGAACGGGCCGAATCGGTTGCCGCGCTTCTGACCGACATCTACGAGATCCCGCCGGAAAACCTGGTTACCCAAGGCTATGGTGAGCGATTCCTCAAGGTCCGCACGTCGGAAGCCGAGCAGGAAAACCGCCGCGTCACCATTCGACGCGTTACCCCGCTCGTCCGGCCTGTCGCCCAGAAGTAAGGGTTTGAGTTGGGAGGCGGACGGCCAGACATGGCCGCCCGCCCAGAATTTGCCACGTTCAAGGCCATGAAGATGAAGAACCCGGTGCTCGTCGCGCCGGGTTCTTTTCGTCTGGACGTCTCATGAAAACAATTCTTCTCCTGCCGCTCCTCGCCGCCCTCGGCTCGGCTGCGCCGGCCTTGGCCCGCGACGGCCTGCTGGAACCGAAGCTGCATATTACCGCAGGCAGCAAGACACCGCGCGTGGCGCTGACGTTCGACGCCTGCATGGGGCTGGCAGACCAGCGCATCATCTCCGTCCTCATCGAAAACCGCATCCGGGCGACGATCTTCATCACGCAGCGCTGGCTGACGCGGAACCCGGAGGCATTCGCGATCTTCCTGGCGCATGCCGATCTCTTCGAGTTGGAAAACCATGGTACGATGCATGTGCCGGCCATCGATCGTCCGGTACCCGTCTACGGCATCGTCTCAGCCGGCTCTGCGCAGGCTGTCGAGGCCGAAGTCATGGGCGGAGCGAAGGCGTTGGTCGCCAGCGGCGCACCACAACCCCACTGGTTTCGCGGCGCTACGGCGAAGTACACAGCATCCTCGATCGCGCAGATCCGGGCGGCCGGGTTCGATGTCGCGGGCTACTCGCTGAATGGCGACGATGGATCGCTGCTGGGTGCAAAAATGGCCACGCGGCGGATCGCCAACGCCCATGATGGCGACGTCATCATCTCGCATATCAACCAGCCGACACATGCAGCCGGCGAAGGCGTTGCGGCCGGTATCCTCGCCTTGAAGGCGAAGGGATATGATTTCGTTCGGCTCGACGCCGTCCATGAGGAAGGCAGCAACGCGACCGTCAACTGACGCGTCGTTTCATCGCCGCTTGAGCCCGCAGGTCGCCTCCACGAAATCGGCTATGACGCCGGTATCATCAAGATCGAACACCGGAAGGCCTGCGTCGGGAACGGCGTGATCGGCCGCGATGGCGAGGATGTGCGGGTCGCCGGGCGCCAACGGCTCGCGGTTCTTCGCCTCCAGCCGTCGCGCCTCGATCTTCGGGATCGGTTCGCGCTTGTAGCCTTCTATGAGAACGAGATCGCAAGGCGCGAGACGCGCAAGAATGGCCTCGAAAGACGGTTCCGGCTCGCCGCGAAGCTCATGCATGATGGCAAAGCGGGTGCCTGAAACGATCGTCACCTCATGCGCCCCGGCCTCGCGATGCCGCCAGCTGTCGGCGCCAATTTTGTCGATGTCGAAATCGTGGTGCGCATGCTTCACGGTGGAAACCCTGTAACCCCGCGCCGTAAGTTCCGTCACCAGCCTGACGGCAAGCCCGGTCTTCCCGGAATTCTTCCAGCCGGCAATGCCGAAGATCTTCGGTGCGGTCATGGTTTTATGGTACCCGCGCCGAAAAGCATCCGCTCGATCATCTCGACATCCCCCGGCCTGTTCATGTTCGTGAAGGGATCAATATCTTCGCAGGCGTCGCTCGTCTCTGTGAAATCAACGACGACATGTGGATGCTGCTCGATGAAGCCGCGGACCCGTCGCTTGGCATCCGCTGCGATGAAACGCTCGAGATCGTCGGCAAGCGAAGAGGACCAGAGTGCGAAGACGGGATGCAGGGTATCCCTGGATGCCGCCACGGCGATCACGGTGTTCGTCTCTTGGAGAGCGCTCAGAAGTCGGCGTACGAACGCACACGGGAAAAATGGAGCATCCACGGGAACGCTGGCGACAAGCGGGATATCGCGAGATTGCGCCAAGCGCAGTCCGGCGAGAATGCCCGCAAGCGGACCGAACACCCCCGGCATCGCATCGGGGATGGTTTCGATATCCGGGGCCAGTCCCGGGAAAGCAGGAGCACCGTTGAAGGCGAGAGCGGTCACCTGCGGCCGCAGCCGCTCAAGGGCGCGTATGGCGAGCGGTATGCCGCCAAGGCGCAGGGCGGCCTTGTCGCGCCCCATGCGGCGCGACAGACCGCCAGCGAGCACGACGCCGAGGATGGTTCGCGGTACATCTGCCGCCGGAGATGTCATGGATCGGAAGACTCAATAGTCATCGTGTGCACGAGCAGGATCGGTCACGTCAGCCGCCCGTCACGCTCATGTGCCGCGCGACGGCCGGACGGTTCTGCGTGCGGTCGATGATGAAGTCGTGGCCTTTCGGCTTGCGCCCGATCGCCTCATCGATCACCTGCGACAGAAGAGCGTCTTCCGGGGATGCGCGAACGGCGGCCCGAAGATCCGCGGCATCGTTCTGCCCGAGGCACATGTAGAGCGTGCCCGTGCAGGTCAGCCGCACCCGATTGCAGCTTTCGCAGAAATTATGCGTCATCGGCGTGATGAGGCCGAGCCGCCCGCCGGTTTCCGCGACCGTCATATAACGCGCCGGGCCGCCCGTGGCATAAGCGTTGTCGGTCAGGCTGAAGATCTTCGCCAGCCGGTCGCGCATCTCGGACAGCGGCATGTACCGATCCGTCCGGTCCTCCTCGATCTCTCCCATCGGCATCGTCTCGATCAGCGTCAGGTCCATGCCGCGGCCGTGCGCCCAGCGAATCATGTCGGGGATCTCAAGATCGTTGAAGCCCTTAAGAGCGACAGCATTGATCTTCACGTGGATGCCTGCCGCCTGCGCGGCATCGATGCCTTCGAGCACTTTTGACAGATCCCCCCAGCGGGTGATCTCCTTGAACTTCACCGGGTCGAGCGTATCCATTGACACGTTGATGCGCTTCACGCCGGCGTCTGCCAGTTCCTGTGCATAGCGCGCGAGCTGCGAGCCGTTGGTGGTCAGGGTCAACTCGTCCAGCGTTCCCTCTTCGATCTTTTTGCCCAGCGCCCGCACGAGATGCATGATGTTCTTGCGCACCAGAGGCTCACCGCCGGTCAGCCGCAGTTTGCGCACGCCCTTTTCGATGAAGGCGGAACAGATGCGTTCCAACTCTTCCAGCGTCAGGAGATCCTTCTTCGGCAGGAAGTTCATGTTCTCCGCCATGCAATAGGTGCAGCGGAAATCGCAGCGGTCGGTGACGGAGACACGAAGGTAAGTGACCGCCCGGCCGAACGGATCGATCATCGGCGCGGTGGAGTTCGCGAGCGCCATGGCTCCGCGCTTGTCGATCGGGCGTCTGTCGATAATGATGGTGTTCACAAGCGTCTCCGTCGTCCTGCCCACAAACATCGTGCCTGGGACGACACCCGTCAAGGCCGGCTGTGGTCGGCGGCCTGCAATGAGGCCATCCAATGCGGGCTGTGTCAGTTTCCTTGAGAGGGAAACTGCGCTAGGTCTCTGAAAAATCAAGCGGTGGCTGACGCACGGGCGTAACGGGCGCGGAGGGACGGACATGACGAGCGAGATCTGGCCGAAGGAATTGCGTGTCTCCAAGGACCGGAGGACGCTGACCGTGACCTTCAATGACGGGGTCGCCGGCGTCCTTCCCGCCGAGATGCTGCGCGTGCTTTCGCCATCGGCGGAAGTCCAGGGGCATGGTCCAGGCCAGAAGGTCACCGTGCCCGGCAAGCGCAACGTCGCCATTGCCGCGATGACGCCGACGGGAAACTACGCCGTGCGGATCGCTTTCGACGATGGCCACGACACCGGCATCTTCACCTGGGCCTACCTGCGGGAACTCAGCATCGACGGTGCCACGCCCTTCGCGGCTTACGAACAGGAATTGCGTGCCAAGGGCCTCGACCGCGGCCCTGTTCGCAGCGGGCAGGGTACGAGTGAGGGCGCGGCGCGATGAGCACGTTGTTCCAGTCGCTTCGGGATCGGGCCGGCTGGATGCGCGAGCGTCGTGAGGGAGAGGACGACAAGGTCGCTTTTCCCGAGCTGTTCTTCGATCTTGTCTTCGTCTTCTCTCTGATCCAGTTATCGCACACGCTTGCCGGTCATTACTCCCTCATGGGCGCGCTCGAAGCGCTCTTGATGATTCTCGCTGTCTGGTGGGTCTGGATCTTCACCACCTGGGTCACGAACTGGCTCGATCCGGATCGAATGCCGGTTCGCGCCATGCTGTTCGCCCTGATGTTCGGCGCCCTGCTGCTATCGACTGCGATCAACGACGCCTTTGGCGACAAGGCGTTGCTGTTCGCCATCTCCTATGTCGCCATGCAAGTTGGCCGGTCGCTGTTCACGGTCTATGCGATGCACGGGCACAGCCCTGATAACGCGCGCGATTTCCTGCGTATCACCTGCTGGCTCGTCCTCTCCGGCGTTTTCTGGATCGCGGGCGCGCTGATCGGCGGCGAAGCACAACTGTTCATCTGGATCGCCGCGCTCACCATCGAATATGTCTCGCCTGCCGTCGGCTTCCGTGTGCCCGGATTGGGTCGTTCCGAATTCGACGATTGGGATGTGCTTGGCGCACACATGGCCGAGCGCTGCGCTCTGTTCGTGCTGATCTGCCTCGGCGAAACGATTCTCGTGACGGGCCGCACGCTTGCCGAAATGGAGGTGACGCCGCTCGTGTTCGTTCTTGCCGTCAGCAGCTTCGGGTCGACAGTCACGATGTGGTGGATCTATTTCCGGTTCGGGCAGGAGCGGGCGGCTGCGCAGATCGAGAGCGATGAGTCGCCCGGCGAAGTCGCGCGCACCATCTTCACCTACGCCCATATCCCGGTGGTCACAGGCATCATTCTCTGTGCCGTTGCCGATGAGTTCGTGCTCGCCCATCCCCATGGCGCGATCGACCTGAAGACGGCCAGCGCCATCATCGGCGGCCCCATCGTGTTCCTGGCCGGCAATGTCTGGATCAAGAGTTCCGTCGCGCCGCGCCTGTCGGTCTCGCATTTCGCGGGCATCGGACTGTTTGTGCTCGCGGCACCACTTGCTTTCGTGGTCGAGCCGCATGTCCTCCTGATCATCTCCTTCGTCATTCTCGTCATCGTCGCCGTCTGGGAATACCTGACGCTGAAATCCGTGCGTTGAACCCACATCGAACCCATCTGTAACTGGAAGAACAATGCCTCTCAAAGTCTACCTCGCCGGTCCCGAAGTCTTCCTCCCCAACGCGCGGAAGATCCTTGATCTCAAGGCGGATCGGGCGAGGGCTGCAGGATTCGAGCCTCTGAGCCCGGGCGATCTCGCCATTCCCCCTGCCGAAACGAAGTTCGGCATGGGTCTCGCGATCAGCCAGATCAATGAAGGGATGATGCGCGCGGCCGATGCTGTTATCGCCAACCTCACCCCGTTCCGCGGCGTTGCCGCCGACGTCGGCACTGCCTTCGAGGTCGGTTTCATGTGCGCGCAGGGCAAGCTTGTCTATGCCTACACGAACATCGCCCGATCCCACTACGACCGTTGCTCGGCCTATTATGGCGGCGAGATTCGCGAGACGACAGATGGCCGGCATCGTGGGCCTGACGGCATCTCCATCGAGAACTTCGACATGGCCGACAATTTGATGCTGGATGGCGGCATCGCCGCGCGCGGTGGCGCGCTGGTGGTGGGAAATGCGGCGGCCGATGCTCTCTACACGGACCTTGCCGCCTTCGAGGAATGCCTTCGCCTACTCGCCGAGCAGCAGGGCACGACGGCCTGACCATCGATCCTCGATCGATCTTAGCGCGTCAGGAATGACGCGTGGCGCTCTAACGGCGATAGAGAAGCCAGTTGCGGCCGGTGTCCTTCTTCATGCCGTCCTCGAACAGCATGGTCCGGTTGCGCCCGGCATTCTTGGCGCAGTAGAGTGCTACGTCGGCCTTGTTGTAGAGATCAACGGGGTCTTCCGCGAGGGAGGCCTGGCAGACGCCGATGGAAAGCGTGATCGGACCGTAGTTCACGCCCGTCTTCGAATTCTTGAACGGCGTGTTGGCCAGCGCCGTGCGGATGCGGTCGGCGACCTGCACGCATTCCTCGACGGTCTGGTCGTTGAGGATGATGGCGAACTCTTCGCCGCCGGTGCGCGCGACGAAGGCTTCCCGGCGCAGGTTCGAGCGTATGACCGTGCCGACTGTTGCGAGGATCTTGTCGCCGACCGGATGGCCGAACGTGTCGTTGACTTTCTTGAAGTGATCGATATCGGCGATCAGAAGCCCGGTATAGGTCTTGATCTGATCCGAATTGTAGACCGACGACAGCTTCTCGTCGAAGGCCCGTCGGTTGGCGAGACGGGTAAGGGAATCGGTGTTGGCGATCCGCTTATACTCGTCCAGCTCCTGCCGGATGACATCCATCTCCACTGATTTCAGAGAGACGTTCTCGACCAGTTCCTTGCCTTGGCTCATCGTGTCTTCGGTTGCGCGGGAAAGCAGCGTCACCGCACTGCGAAGGATCTCGACGCTCGCAGCACTTTTGTTGTTGATGTTGTCGGCGGCTTCCCCAAGAACGCGATTGTAGCTCTCGAGCGCGAACTGCTCGTCGCGCATCAGGGCCAGCAGATCGTTCAACTGCGCGGCAAGACGGCTATGCGCGCGCTCGACGCCGGCAGCGTGATGGATATGGGCGAAGTAGCGCGCGCCGATCTCGTCAAGTTCTTCCTGCGTCGCCTTGCTGCCGAGGGCGGCCAGCTCTTTCGTCAGGCGCGGGTTCGAGCCGATGTAGGCTTCGTAATAGAGCTCGTAATTGCGCGGGATCGGGGCAATGCCCATGATCCGCATCGCAAAGGTGACCTGCGCCGCAATATCCGGAGCTTGCCCCTTAGGTGATGTCGCAGGCTGCACGAACGCCCTCCTGTTTTCCTGACCCGGGCATCGGGAGCGACGTCATTGTCGCTCCGCGAACGCACCTAGCTGCAGGTGCGCCTCTCGATCGATCAGAGGAGGCGTTCTGCAATGGCCTATTCTAGGGAGGAAAAGATGAGAGAAAGTTTAACGATTGTTCAAAACATTCATTAACCCATCAACGACCAGGGCTTCTCGTATACGGACAAAAAAGCCTTGCTGGAGGCCAGCGAGGCTTTTGAAGCAGTTGTTTCGGCCGCTCGCCCGCAAGCGGCCGCGTGCTTTGTTTCAGCGGATCAGGCTGTGATCGACATCACGAAGGGCTGATCATCGTTTCCGGACGAACCACGGCGTCGAACTCTTCGTTCGTCACATAGCCGCCGCCTACGGCTTCCTCGCGGAGTGTCGTTCCGTTTTTGTGGGCTGTCTTGGCAATCTTGGCGGCATTGTCGTAGCCGATCTTCGGCGCGAGCGCCGTAACGAGCATGAGCGACCGGTCGAGGGCAGCCTTGATGTTGTCTTCGCGAGCCTCGATGCCGGTGACGCAATTGTCGGTGAAGGATACGGCGGCGTCCGCCAGCAGCTGGACAGACTGCAGAAAGTTGTAGGCCATCAGCGGATTGTAGACGTTCAGCTCGAAATGGCCCTGGCTGCCGGCGAAGGTCAGCGACGCATGGTTGCCGAAGACCTGTACGCAGACCTGGGTCAGCGCTTCGCACTGCGTGGGATTGACCTTGCCCGGCATGATCGACGAGCCCGGCTCGTTTTCCGGCAGCGACAACTCGCCGAGACCCGAGCGCGGGCCGGAGCCGAGAAGCCGGATGTCGTTGGCGATCTTGAAGAGAGCGGCGGCGGTGGCATTGATGGCGCCATGGCTGAATACCATGGAATCATGCGCGGCTAGCGCTTCGAATTTGTTCGGTGCGGAGGTGAAGGCGATGCCGGTGATAGCGGCGATCTCTTCGGCGACCTTTTCGGCAAAGCCGATCGGTGCGTTGAGCCCGGTGCCGACCGCCGTGCCGCCCTGGGCGAGTTCCTGCAGGCCGGGAAGAGTCATCTCGATGCGCTTGATGGAGGAGGCCACCTGCGCTGCATACCCCGAGAACTCTTGGCCGAGCGTCAGCGGGGTTGCGTCCTGCGTGTGCGTGCGACCGATTTTGATGATGTGGTCGAAAGCTTTTACCTTGGCTTCCAGCGCCGCGTGCAGATGCTTCAGCGCCGGCAGCAGGTCGTGCACCACGCGTTCCGCGCAGGCAATGTGCATGGCGGTGGGGAACGTGTCGTTGGACGACTGGCTCATATTGACGTGGTCGTTCGGATGGACGGGCTTCTTGGAGCCCATGACGCCCCCCAGCAGCTCGATCGCCCGGTTGGAGATGACCTCGTTCGCATTCATGTTCGACTGCGTGCCGGAGCCGGTCTGCCAGACGACGAGCGGGAAGTGATCGTTAAGCTTGCCGTCGATCACTTCCTGTGATGCGCGGATGATGGGTTCGCCGACGGCGGGGTCGAGTCGTCCCAGCGCCATGTTGGCCTTGGCCGCCGCCTGCTTGACGATGCCGAGCGCACGTACGATGGACAACGGCTGCTTTTCCCAGCCGATCTTGAAATTGCCGAGGGAACGCTGGGCCTGTGCGCCCCAATAGCGGTCGTTCTGGACCTCGATCGGGCCGAATGTATCTGTTTCCGTGCGGGTGGCTGTCATCGTCTCTTCCCTGCTTCGTCTGATGCGGCACCGTCGAGCGCTGCAAGATCCTCGGAGCCGGCCGCGACAAGGCCCGGCCGGGCTGGGGTCTTCTGTGGCCCAGGAGCCGCCCGGTTGTAAAGAGGCAGGAGAGGGCCGCTGGCCGTACAATCGTTTGAAAGATCTCGGGCGATGAAGGACTCGACACGTCCCGGCAACAAGGGTTCGCAGGCGCGTTCTGTGCCTTTTGTAACACAGGCTGAATGTCTCTCGAAAACGCTTGGCCGCAAGCCGACCAGAATCCCGTATGGCGTTGTGAAACCAACAAGGCGAAAAGCAAGGACTATCAGTTTCTTGACCTGTTCCACTCTTCATCGAGGCGGGTTTTTTCCGTACGAACCCGCCTGATTCCGCCGCGCGCGTTTCCTTTTCATTCACCAACATTTCTTATAAGTCGGATGCTTGGTGACATGAACGGCATCGGGCGCCACCCGCCATGAGGCGGCACTGCGATACGGAAAGTTCGGCTATGACATTGAAGAAGACAGCAGCGATCGTCACCCTCATGTCGGGGTGCGCCCTGACCACGCTCCACGTCGGTCATGCCGACGCCATGACGCTGATGGATCTGTTCCGTCGCAACCGTGCGCCAGAGACCCTTCAGACGCTGCCGGAGGTTGCTCCGGCACCCGCTCAGGAGCAGTCCGCACCGGCTCGGCGGAGTGCGTCGTCAGCGCCGGCACCCCGTGTCGTCGGTCCCAAATATTACACCTACAAGGCTGAAGCCCCGCGCCGCATCGAAACCGACAGATTGGTCGATCCGGTCGTCACCGGCTCGCTCCGCCCCGATCTGGTATCGACCGGCAAAACGACGCCGCTCAGCGATATCAGGGCTTACATGCCGTCCGTCACCGCTTACGCGGCTCCCGATGTCGCCAAGACGATTGAGGCCTATTACGCCGGGACGGATGCGCTGATCTGGATCGACGCCGCCGGCGTGAATAACCGCGCGCGTGCCGCCATGGCCGTGCTGGCGGACGCCGCCAGCATCGGCCTCGATCCGCAGGATTACGCTGTCACGCTTCCATCGGAAATGCCGGATGTGACCGATATGGCCGCCCGCGAAAAATCCCTCGTCTCCTTCGAGATCCGACTGAGCGCGGCGGTGATGACCTATGTGCAGGATACGGTTCGCGGTCGCATCGATCCGAACGCGATTTCCGGCTATCACGATTTCAAGCGCAAGGACGTCAATCTCGCCGGCAAGCTGCGCGTTATCGGCGCCAGCCACGATGTTGCTGCCTTCCTGGCAACGCAGACACCTTCGAACCCCGAATTCAAGGCCCTTCGCGATGAGTTGAAGCGGCTGGAGGCGACCGCCGACGGCGAGCCGCGCATCGAGATACCGGAAGGCACACTCCTGAAGCCGGGTATCGCCGATCCCGGCTTGCCAGCCGTCGTCGCTGCTATCAAGGTAAAGGGCTCCGACGCGCTGAAAATGGACCATGCCGCGGCACTCGCCGCCTATCAGGGCAGCGAGGACTATACGCCGGATCTCGTCGCACTGGTCGAGGGTTTCCAGAAGGAAAACGGCCTGAAGCCGGATGGCATCGTCGGACGCGCCTCGATCCGCATCCTGAGCGGCGGCGACAGCAATGCTGACAAGATCGCCAAGCTCCGCATCGCCATGGAGCAGGCCCGCTGGCTTCCCGCCGACCTCGGCAGCCGCTACGTCTTCATCAACCAGCCGGCCTTCACGGCGTCCTATCATGATGCCGGCGTCGAGCAGTTCAATATGCGCGTCGTCGTCGGTTCGAAAACGAACCAGACGTACTTCTTCGAGGATGAGATCCAGACCGTCGAGTTCAACCCCTATTGGGGCGTGCCGCAGTCGATCATCATCAACGAAATGCTGCCGAAGCTGCGCAGCGATCCGGGCTATCTCGACCGTCTGGGCTATCAGGTGGAAGTCGCCGGCCGCGCCGTGTCGTCCTACGACGTCGATTGGTACGGCTCCACCAGGGGCGTCTCCGTGCGCCAGCCGCCGTCCGATGACAATGCGCTGGGCGAACTGAAGATCCTGTTCCCCAATGCGCATGCGATCTACATGCACGACACGCCGTCCAAGAGCTTCTTCAAGAAGGACATGCGGGCGCTCAGCCACGGCTGCGTCCGGCTCGCCGACCCTCGCCGCATGGCCGCTGCCGTGCTCGGAACGACGGTGGACGATGTCGCCAAGCAGATCGCTGGCGGCCGCAACAAGGGCGTCTCGGTTCCGGGTCGCATTCCCGTTTACGTCGCCTACTTCACGGCGTGGCCGGACAAGGATGGACGCATCGCCTATTTCGACGATGTCTACGATCGCGACATGTACATGAACCGCGCGTTCGACGCGACACGCCAGGTCCGCCGCATCGAAGGCTAAGCCTTCGTATCGCGCCAGCCCTCTGTGAACTCTTATCTGAGTCGGCCCGTTGAACGGGCCGGCTTTTTCGTGTGCGCGAATCCTCATCCGAAGGCGGAAACGAAAAAGCCGCGGGCTGTGCACCCGCGGCTTGTCTTTCAACGAAATGTTGAATGTCAGCGCTTGGAGACCGGGATGTAATCGCGCTTCGGTTCGCCGACATAGAGCTGACGCGGACGGCCGATGCGCTGTTCCGGATCCTCGATCATTTCGTTCCACTGCGCGATCCAGCCGACGGTGCGGGCCAAAGCGAACAGCACGGTGAACATGGTCGTGGGGAAGCCAAGCGCCTTCAGCGTGATACCCGAGTAGAAGTCGATATTCGGGTAGAGCTTCTTCTCGATGAAGTAGGGATCGGTCAGCGCGATGCGCTCGAGTTCCATGGCGACCTGCAGAAGCGGGTCGTCCTTGTGGCCGAGCTCGGCCAGCACTTCATGCGTGGTCTTCTGCATGATCTTGGCGCGTGGATCGTAGTTCTTGTAGACGCGGTGACCGAAACCCATCAAACGGAACGGATCGTTCTTGTCCTTGGCCTTGGCGACATATTCCGGAATGCGATCGACCGTGCCGATTTCCGCCAGCATGTTGAGAGCCGCTTCGTTGGCGCCACCGTGCGCCGGACCCCAGAGGCAGGCAATGCCGGCCGCGATACAGGCGAAGGGGTTTGCGCCGGAGGAACCGGCGAGACGGACCGTTGAGGTCGATGCGTTCTGCTCGTGGTCGGCATGGAGGATGAAGATCCGGTCCATGGCGCGTGCGAGCACCGGGTTGACCTTGTACTCTTCACACGGAACCGCAAAGCACATGTGAAGGAAGTTCGATGCGTAATCGAGGTCGTTCTTCGGGTAAACGAAGGGCTGGCCGATATGGTACTTGTAGGCCATGGCGGCAAGCGTCGGCATCTTCGCGATCATGCGCAGGCTTGCGACCATGCGCTGATGCGGATCGGTGATATCCGTCGAGTCGTGGTAGAACGCCGAGAGCGCGCCGACACAGCCGCACATGACGGCCATCGGGTGGGCATCGCGGCGGAAGCCGGTGAAGAAGCGCGACATCTGCTCGTGCACCATCGTGTGGTGCGTGACGCGGTGATCGAAGTCGATCTTCTGCGTCTTGGTCGGCAGTTCGCCGTAGAGAAGAAGATAGCAGACCTCGAGGAAATCGCCCTGTTCGGCGAGCTGCTCGATGGGAAAGCCGCGGTGGAGAAGAATGCCTTCGTCACCGTCGATATAGGTAATCTTGGACTCGCAGGACGCGGTCGATGTGAATCCCGGATCGTAGGTGAACTGGCCCGTCTGCTTGTAGAGCGTGCCGATATCGACGACCTCTGGGCCGATGGACCCGGACCGCACCGGCAGCTCGACCGATTTATCGTTGACCGTCACCGTTGCGCTTTTGCCTGCCATATAGCGATCCTCCATTTGCACCGAAACGGCACGAAAGCGTGCCGCAATTCATCGTTGTTGCCTCAGTGCTACCGCATTTGATACCCCCTGCCAAGCGCTCGGGGGCTTACCTTTTGCGATGCAGCATAAACATCTTGCGGCGCGATAGTTGCATGGATTGTCGGCAGTTCCAATCGCAGCTGCATAGGAAAGTCGCGGCTTTCCGCGCTTGATCGGCGACATGATGAAGAATTAGGCAGTAACGCGAAATTGTAAATCAGCCTGTTTTCTGCAACATCTTCCAACGGTGGTGAAAGGGGGCATGCATGTAATGCGTAAGGTGCCCGAAACGATGACGGACATCCGCCCTCGGCCAGCCGATCACGCTCTTCATGAGCCGGGTGCTGAGGAACACCTGCTGGTGGTGTTGTCCCCGGCCAGCCGGACTTTCCCGCGATTTCCGCAGCTGTCGGTGCAGGCGCTAGGTCGCCGGATCGTCGTCCTGCGGCCGCGCCCTTCCACCTGGCCAGATCGTTGCCGCGCTGCCTGGGAAGAGGAAGCGGCTTTCGGGCATCCGTTTCTCTTCCTGCCGCTGCTGATCGCATTAGGGGCTCTTCTCTGGTTTTCCGCACGCCACCCGCCCCGTCTCGTCAATGTTGCAGTGCTGGCATGTGTTTTTTGCATAGCGACTGGCGCGCTCCTGTCGCGGCCCGGCTGGCTGCGTCTGGTCGTGCTCATGGCAACGGGCCTGCTGCTGGGCGCAACGTCCGCGGCCTTCGAGGCCGCCCGGACGGCCACCGTCATGCTGGACTCGCCGGTGACGACGACGATGACCGGGCGAATCCTTAGCCGGGAGATCGCCGGACGAAATGCCTATCGCTACATCGTCACCCTTCAGCGCACCGAGGCGCCGACGCTGCGGCGGTCGCCGACGACCCTGACGCTCGTCGTTCGCAATGGCGGTGCGGCGGAGGTCGGCGATGTCATCAAGGGCAGGGCGCGTCTCTCGCCGCCCTCCGGTCCCGCACTCGCCGGCCTCAACGATTTTGGCTTCGACAGCTTTTTTAAGGGGATTGGCGCCGTGGGCTATGCCTATGGAAAACCGCAGATCCTTGCCGATGCTGGCGGTCGAGAGACGGGCAATGCGTCCTTGATCGCCAGGGGCTGGGCCGGCCTGGCCGTGTGGCGCGAAGCGATCGGCATGCGGATCCGCGCGACGATTCCCGGCGATGCGGGCGCTATCGCGGCGGCGCTGGTCACGGCGGAGGAGCGGGCGATCAGCCGCGACAGCATTGCGGCCTTGCGAAATTCCGGCCTCGGTCATGTTCTGGCGATCTCCGGGCTCAACATGGTGCTGGCCGCCGGCACGCTGCTGGTCGGCCTGCGAACGGGTCTCAGCCTTGTGCCCGGCCTCGCGCACCGCATGCCGATCAAAAAAATCGCGGCGGCCGGGGCTTTGCTGATGGTGTGCTTCTATATCCTGATTTCCGGAGGTGCCGTTTCCGCGGTCCGGTCGTGGATCATGATTGTCATCATGCTTGTCGCCGTCTTTTTCGATCGCCCGTCGATCAGCCTGCGCAATGTCGCCATCGCGGCGCTGGTGATTCTGGCTGTGGACCCGTCAGCCGTCTCCGGTCCCGGCTTCCAGATGTCCTTTGCCGCAACTTTGGCCCTGGTCGCCGGCTATGCCCGCTGGAGGGAGCGCGAGGTGCCCTCCGGCCGGCGTGAAGGAAACGAAGTGCTCGCCGGCATCCGCGGTTTCCTTGCTGGCCTGTTTCTCAGTTCGCTGATCGGTGGCGTCTCGACGATGATCTACTCCGCGGCACACTTCAACCAGCTGCCCGCCTACGGCTTGCTCGGCAATATGCTGGCCATGCCGGTCATCGGTATCGTGGTGATGCCGGCCGGGCTCATCGCGATGCTGCTGATGCCGCTTGGGCTCGATACGCTGCCGCTGATCGTGATGGGATACGGGCTGGAGGTTATGCTGGCGGTCGCCCGCTTCGTCTCGTCGCTCGGTGGCCAGATCATGACCGGTCGCCTGCCGCACGCGGCCTTTGCGCTGATCGCCATTGGAGGTGTTGTCCTCTGCCTGTTGCGAACGCGACTCGCGCTCGCAGGTCTCGGGCTCGCAATCCTAGGCCTCTGTATTGCTATCGCTGCTCCGTCCGAACGTCCGGGTGTTGTGATCGCCGAGGACGGACGGTTTGCCGCGATCATCGACGGCACGGCCGGCGCCAGCAATCGAACCCGGCCACCTGCCTTCATCTATGGCCAGTGGACGCGGGCGCTCCGTCTGGACAGACACGATGCACCGACTGCCCGAGCCGATCTCGCTCTGCCCGAGCCGCCATCGCCGACCACCGACAGGCGGAACCGGCCGGCCTTCGAACCCTCCGCAGCCCGTGCTGCTCTCAGCCGGCTGATCGGCGAAGGCGAAAAGGGCCGTTTCTCCTGCGTCCCCGAACAATGGTGTGCCACGACGTCGCGTCAGGGTTGGGTCGTCGTCACGGTCGAGGATCGGAGGCTCGTCGGTGCGGCCTGTGACCTCGCCGATCTCGTCGTGACATCCGCGAGCCTTACCTTCGCCACCTGCCGGTCCGGAGCATTCCTCGCCGGTGCCCGCATGCTCCGGAAAACGGGCGCGCTCGAAATCTACGCTGACTCAGGCGCGCCGGACGGCAGACGGATCGTCCCGGCGATGGAAGGGCTCAGCCGTCCGTGGCAGCGCCACCGCGCCTATGATTGGCGGCTCGATTCGTTTCCGGATGACGTGCCAGCCAGCGGCGAAGCCTCTGAGTCTGCCGTCGGCGAATAATCATGATGAAAAAACTCTACAAATCTTGCCTTCCACACCGCCTCTGTCATATGAGAGCGCGAACGACGTCACAGAGGTGACGAAACCGGCTGCGGCCGGCGCCCGAGATCATCCTCTGCCACTTGGCACGGATGGATCGCTTGAGATGGACGGATCATGTCGAACCGCAAGTTTTCCACCCCCTTTTTCGCCGCCGCCCTGATGGGGGGCCTCGCGATGTCCCTGCCGGTCTATGCCCAGACGGCTGTCCCTCCGGCACCCGCCACGGAGCCGGTGCCTTCGGCGCAGCCGGCTCCCACCGATCCCGCCCCAACGGCACCGGCGCCACAGGCAACGACACCGGCAGCATCCGAAACGGCACCGGCCACGCCCGCGCCCGGCGAACCCCCGACGGAGCTTCAGGAGTTCACCGCTGAAGACGGCGCCGATCCGGCGCTCCCGCATGATCTGTCGCCCGTCGGCATGTTCCTGGCGGCAGACTATATCGTGAAGGGCGTGATGATCGCGCTGGCGCTCGCCTCGGTCGCCACCTGGTCGATTCTCGTCTTCAAAGTTTTCGAACTCTCGGCAGCCAAGGCGCGCTTGCGCCGGGCGCTCGCCCATCTCACCGATGCCACAGGTCTGCGGGACGCGTCCGAAAGCCGTGCAGTTCGCAGCGGACCGGCTGTGGCTATGCTGACGGCGGCCGGTCAGGAACTGACCAAATCCGAAGCGGTCCTCGATCTCGTGCCGGGTGAAGGCGTCAAGGAACGCGTCGCTTCGCGCCTTCAGCGCATCGAAGCCGGTGCTGGCAAGAAGATCGCGTCCGGCACGGGCATCTTGGCCACCGTCGGTTCCATCTCGCCCTTCGTCGGCCTGTTCGGCACCGTCTGGGGCATCATGAATTCCTTCATCGGTATCAGCCAGGCCCAGACCACCAACCTTGCCATCGTGGCGCCCGGCATTGCCGAGGCGCTTCTGGCAACGGCGATCGGTCTCGTCGCGGCGATCCCGGCCGTGGTCATCTACAATTACTTCGCCCGCTCCATCGCCGGCTACCGCCTGATTCTCGCGGACACGGCCGCGGCTGTCGATCGTCTCGTCAGCCGCGACCTCGATTTCCGCCTGGCCCGCCGCACCGCGCCGCGGCTGGCCGACACCATCAAGCAGGGCGAAACGCCCGTTGCACGGGCGAGGTAGACCATGGCAACGCGACTTGGCGACAGTGGTGGCGGCGATCTTGAGGAAAACGCAGAGATCAACGTTACCCCCTTCATCGATGTCATGCTGGTGCTTCTGATCATCTTCATGGTCGCAGCACCGCTGGCCACCGTCGATATGAAGGTGGATCTCCCGCAATCGGCTGCAAAGCCAACTCCACGCAGCGACGACAAGCCTGTTTTCATCACGCTGAAGTCCGACCTGACGCTCGCGCTCGGCAACGAGGCCACGGACGAAACGCGTTTCGCTGCGGATCTCGACGGTATGACCGAAGGTAACAAACAGACACGCATCCTCCTGCGGGCCGACAAGACGGTCGATTACGGCGCATTGATGGACCTGATGAACAGAATCCAGCAGGCAGGGTACAGCAAGATCGCACTGGTCGGCCTCGAGGGTGCACCGGCCGCGCCCTGAGGTCTTCGAGCGCACGAGACGAAGAGCGATTTTCCGATCCCTGCATTCGCCGCTTGAAACGCACGAAGCGGCGATTTATGAGCTTTGCAAGGCAGCCCGCCAATGCGGCGGACGCAGGCCGTCCGGACAGTGGTCCACAAGGGCGGCGTTCAAAGCGGATCGAAGAGGCACGCGCGATGGATTTCGAAGCAGCACGTATCAAGATGGTCGACAACCAGGTTCGCACGACGGATGTCACCTCTCATACGGTCCTTTCCGCGTTCCTGGCGGTTCCCCGCGAAGCGTTCGTTCCGGAAAACCGCAAGCAACTCGCCTATATCGACACAGATATCGCCGTGTCCCAGGCCGATGGCGGCCGCTATGTCATGGAGCCGTCGCCGTTGGCGAAGCTGCTGCAGCTCGGCGAGATCACCGTGACCGACTCCATTCTCGAGATTGGCTGCACGACCGGATATACCTCGGCCCTCCTGTCTCTGCTGGGCAAGGATGTGATCGCGCTGGAATGCGACGCGGATCTGGCCGCCCAGGCGAAAACCAACCTGTCCAGCCTCGGCTACACGAACGTCAATGTCGTGACGGGTCCCCTTGAAGCCGGTTATCCCGGCAAGGCACCGTATGACGTGATCTTCGTGAATGGCGCGATCGAAACAGTTCCCGCGGCCCTGACGTCCCAGTTGAGGGACGGTGGTCGCCTGATCGCCGTCGTCGGCTTCGGCAATGCTTCGCGCGCCAAGGTTTTCATGCGCGAGGGTGGCAAGGCATCCGAGCGCAAAGCTTTCAACACGGCCGTCAAGCCGCTGCCGGGCTTTCGCGTCGCCAAGGAATTTGTGTTCTGATCGCCTGATCGCTGATCTTCGATGGATACGACAAGCCGGGCCGCTGAGAAGCGCCCGGCTTTTTCATGAGCGGTCGAACGCCCGCAAGCCGCCGCGGTTCGTTCGAACATGCTATGGTCAGCCCGGCGCCATGCTGGCCAATTAGGTCTAGCTTGAATACCGGTCTGGCTTTAGGGCGTCCTGATGCGCGACAGCAACGCTACGCCACTGTAAGGTTACGCAGAGCCGTGTCCGTCTTGCGCACGTGGCTGCAGGGCTGGCATCGAAACATCCTGCGGTCGTCGCTGTTCCCGCCGTCGGTATGGCACATGCCGCGGAAACTCTGACGTCGATGTGCGGGTACCGGATTGCTGGGTCCTGTCATACTGGAGGCATCGCATGAAAATGCTGCATACCGCTGCCATACTCGGACTGGCTTTTGCTTCGCCGGCCTCCGCCGAGACGATCGCGGACGCCATGGCGAAGGCCTATGCCAACAATCCGGACCTGAACGCGGCGCGCGCCGGTCTTCGGGCTGTGGACGAATCCGTCACGATCGCGAAGTCCGGTTACCGGCCCCAGGTTTCGGCGGTGGCGAGCGGCACGCAGACGCGCTTTGATAGCGAGTTGCAGAGACGCCCGCGAGACTTTCATCAGGGGGCCGCCGGACTAACGATCACCCAGCAGATCTTTGACGGTTTCCAGACCCTGAACGACGTCCGTGCGTCCGAATCGACTGTCCTTTCCAATCGGGAAAGCCTGAAAGCCAACGAGATCTCGATTCTGCTATCGGCTGCGGAAGCCTATGCCAATATCGTCCGCGACCAGCAGGTCGTCGGCATTCGCCGCCAGAACCTCGCCTTCCTCAAGGAGCAGCTGAAGGCCGCGAATGCCCGGCTGACGGTGGGTGAAGGCACCCGCACGGATGTCAGCCAGGCCGAGGCGGAACTCGCAAGTGCCAAGGCGCTGCTTGCCACGGCGGTATCGCAGTTAAAGCAGAGCCAGGCGGTCTACGTCCAGATCGTCGGCGGCGCGCCCCGCGATATCAAGGCGGCGTCACCCGCCAAGATCGGCATGCCGCGCACGCTCGACCAGGCTGTCGCCGCAGGCCTTCGGGATAACCCGCAGATCATCGCCGCGGAATATGCCGTCGATGCAGCCGGCTACCGGGTGAAGCAGGCGGAGGGCACCATGCTGCCCGGCGTGACGATCCAGGGCTCGGTCAGCCGCAATACCGGCGATTCCTTCAACAATGGCGGTATCGACAACACCTCGGGGTCGATTACGGCGCGCCTTCAGGTGCCCATCTACCAGGGCGGCGCCGAATACGGCCAGGTGCGGCAGGCCAAGGAGCGGGCAGGCCAGCAACGCATCGTCGTCGACAGTGTCCGGCTCGACGTTGAGAAGACGGTCGTCAGCGCCCACGCCCAGCTGGATGCCGCCCGCGCTTCCATTACGGCCAACAAAGAACAGATTCGGGCTGCGAACCAGGCGCTGGCCGGTGTCATCGAGGAGCGCAAGGTGGGGCAGCGCACGACGCTCGACGTCCTTGACGCCCAGCAATCGGTGCTTGTGGCACGCGAAAGCCTCGCGGCATCACAGCGCAACGCCGTCGTCGCGAGCTATTCTCTGCTCGCCAGCATGGGCGCGCTCACCGTCCGAGGTCAGAATCTGAACGTTGCGGAATACCGCCCGGAAGAGCACTACGAGGCAGTGAAGAACAAATGGTTCGGCTTGAGCCCTGTGGAGGGGCGTTGACCGCCGAAGTCTCGTTTGCCTGCAAGGACCGGATGACGGGAGAAACAAATCTGTGCATCATCGCGGGAGGATGATTCGCGGCATTTCGCCTAAAGGACAAGTCGCTTAAGGGTCATCAGGCTCTGCGCAAAGCGGCGGCGCGCGTTGAATGAAACGAGGATCTGCAATGGCACAATCGAACCTGGCGCGCGAACCGTCGATGGACGAAATTCTCGCTTCGATCCGCAAGATCATCGAGAGCAACGAGGCGACCGGCCCCGGTCTTCCTGCCAATGATCATGGTCCGATGTCGGACGGATATTACGCCAGCGACCGAGCCTACCTCGACGAAGAGCAGGCCGAAGACATCCGGCTGACGATCGACGACACCGTCTTCCCGGATTTCGATGCATCCGAGGCAGATACCGGTCATCGGCAGGTGCCGTCCCCGTCCTACGCGATGGAAGAACCGCCCCGCGCCGTGCCCTCTGCGCCGCTCTCGCTGGCAGATGTTGCCGCGCGCGTGCGTGCTGCATCCGAGCGCCAGACGATGCCGCGCGAAGCCGTTGCCGCACCCCGCGATCAGCAGGCGAGGGCACCCCAGACCACCGCACCGCGGCAGGACATGCAGCAACCTCTGCCTCAGGCAAACGTCGCAGCGGCTTCCCAGCCGGAGCCGACTCGCGTGACGGCGTATCGCGAACCGGCTGTCGAGGAGACACAGAGCGAGCAGGACCTCGCTCATCAGGCCGAGGTGGAGGCATCCATTCGCGCCATGGCGCGCGATGTCGTCACGCCGCACGTCGTGGCAAACGAGGTGACCGCCCCCGAGACCGCCAATGCTGGAACGAACGTGACGACACAGCCGGAAACGCCAGCCGCAACGCAGATTGCGTCGACCGATGCATCGTCGCAGGTGCGGGAAAAAGACGTCACCGCCATCCTTTCGGATGCGGTCAGCGAGCAGGTTTCCCGCTCGTTCGATGAACTGGCGCTGGCAATCGACAGCAGCCCGCGCCGTTCCTTCGACGAGATCGCGGAAGAAATGCTGCGCCCGATGCTTCATGAATGGCTCGATGACAATCTGCCGACGCTGGTGGAGCGCCTCGTGCGCGAAGAAATCGAACGCGTGGCGCGCGGCCCGCGCCGCTAGCCACTTTCGATCGATGCGTCCGGCAGGGGCGCATTCTTGCGCGTTCGACATGCCGACGCCAGGCCATAAGCCGCAGGGTGTTCAGGCGCGGCTGATCCGTCTTCTGCTCGTCTCCCGACATCCGCAGTTATGGCGTTCTCGGTCAGCGCACCCCATATTCGCGGGGCGGAATGTTGCGCGCTTGCGCGGTTCCGGTTTACAAGCCTCCCACATTAACCAGCACGTTTGGCTCCGAAATGCTTGACAAAACCTATGATTCCGCTGCGGTCGAACCGCGTATCGCCAAGCTTTGGGACGATGCCGACGCCTTTCGCGCCGGTGCGGGCGCCAAGCCCGGCGCCGAGCCCTTCTGTGTCGTCATTCCCCCGCCGAACGTGACCGGTTCTCTGCATATGGGTCATGCGCTCAACAACACGCTGCAGGACATCATGATCCGCTTCGAGCGGATGCGCGGCAAGGATGTTCTGTGGCAGCCCGGCATGGACCATGCCGGCATCGCGACCCAGATGGTCGTCGAGCGCCAGCTGATGGAACGTCAGCTTCCCGGCCGGCGCGATATGGGCCGCGATGCCTTCATCGACCGGATCTGGGATTGGAAGGAAGAATCGGGCGGTCTGATCTTCAACCAGCTGAAGCGCCTCGGCGCCTCCTGCGACTGGTCGCGCGAGCGCTTCACCATGGATGAAGGGCTCTCGAAGGCAGTTCTCGAGGTCTTCGTCACGCTCTACAAGCAGGGCCTGATCTACAAGGATAACCGGCTGGTCAACTGGGATCCGAAGCTCCTGACCGCGATTTCCGATCTCGAGGTCGAGCAGATCGAGGTTGCCGGCAATCTCTGGCATCTGCGCTATCCGCTGGAGCCCGGCGTCACCTACCAGCACCCCGTTGTTTTCAACGAAGAGGGCGAACCCACCGAATTCGAGACGCGCGACTATCTGGTCGTCGCGACGACGCGGCCGGAGACCATGCTTGGCGACACCGGCATCGCGGTCAATCCCGAAGACGAGCGTTATCGTGCGATCGTTGGCAAGCATGTCGTGCTGCCGCTGGTTGGTCGTCGCATTCCGATCGTTGCCGACGATTACGCCGATCCGACGGCAGGCACTGGCGCCGTCAAGATGACGCCGGCTCATGATTTTAACGACTTCGAGGTCGCGCGCCGTCATGATCTGCGGAAGATCAACATTCTGACGATCGATGGCCATGTGACGCTGAAGGACAACGAGGACTTCCTTGAAGGCCTGCCGGCGACCGGCGAACTCGATGCACTGGTTGAAATCCTCGAGAACGTCGAGCGTTTCGCGGCCCGCAAGATCATTGTGTCTCTCTTCGAGGAACGCGGCCTGCTCGACAAGATCGAGCCGCACAAGCACATGGTTCCCCATGGCGATCGCGGGGGCGTGCCGATCGAGCCGCGCCTGACCGAGCAGTGGTATGTCGATGCGGCGACGCTTGCAAAGCCCGCCATCGCTTCCGTTCGCGAGGGCCGGACCAACTTCGTTCCGAAGAACTGGGAGAAGACCTATTACGAGTGGATGGAAAACATCCAGCCATGGTGCGTTTCCCGTCAGCTCTGGTGGGGACACCAGATCCCGGCGTGGTACGGACCGGACGGTCAGGTTTTCGTCGAGAAATCCGAGGAAGAGGCGCTGCACGCCGCTATCCAGCATTATCTGTCGCATGAAGGCCCGATGAAGGCTTTCGTTCAGGACCGGATTGAGAACTTTGCCGTCGGCGAGATCCTGACGCGCGACGAAGACGTTCTCGATACGTGGTTTTCCTCCGCGCTCTGGCCCTTCTCCACGCTTGGCTGGCCCGATCAGACCAAGGAACTGGCGAAGTACTACCAGACGGACGTTCTGGTTACGGGTTTCGACATCATCTTCTTCTGGGTCGCCAGAATGATGATGATGGGCCTTCACTTCATGAAGGACGAGAGCGGCAACCCGGTCGAGCCGTTCCATACCGTCTATGTTCACGCTCTCGTTCGCGACAAGAACGGGCAGAAGATGTCGAAGTCGAAGGGCAACGTCATCGATCCGCTCGACCTGATCGACGAATACGGAGCCGACGCTCTGCGCTTTACACTTGCCATCATGGCGGCGCAGGGGCGCGACGTGAAGCTCGATCCTGCTCGGATCGCCGGCTATCGCAATTTCGGCACCAAGCTCTGGAATGCGACGCGCTTTGCCGAGATGAACGGTGTGAAGGCCGATCCGTCCTTCCTGCCGGAGGCCTGCGTCCTCCCGGTCAACCAGTGGATCCTGACCGAGCTGTCGCGCACGGTTCGGGACGTTACTGCCTCCATCGAAACCTACCGCTTCAACGAGGCCGCCGGTAGCCTGTATCGTTTTGTCTGGAACCAGGTCTGCGACTGGTACCTGGAACTGCTGAAGCCGGTCTTTGCCGGCGAGGACGAAGCTGCCAAGGCCGAGTCCCAGGCCTGCGTCGCCTATGTTCTCGAAGCGGCCTATAAGCTACTGCATCCGTTCATGCCCTTCATGACAGAGGAGCTCTGGACGGCAGACGAGGGCGCCCAGCGGGACGACCTGCTTTGCCACGCGGCCTGGCCCGTTGCCGGCTTTGCCAACGAGCATGCGGCGGCGGAAATCAACTGGCTGATCGATCTTGTTTCAGGCATCCGCTCGGTTCGCTCGGAGATGAACGTGCCCCCGTCGGCGATTGCGCCGCTGGTGGTGGTCGATGCCGGCATTCCCACGCGCGAGCGGCTGGAGCGTCACGCCGCCGCCATCCGCCGGCTCGCCCGCGTCGATGCGATCGACGTCGCGACGATGGCGCCCAAGGGCAGCGCGCAGATCGTGGTCGGCGAGGCAACATTCTGCCTGCCGCTCGGTGCTCTGATCGATCTGGTTGCCGAAAAGGCACGCCTTGGCAAGGCGATCGACAAGGTCGAAATCGAACGCCAGCGTATCCTCGGCAAGCTGTCGAACGAGAAGTTCGTGGCCAATGCCAAGCCGGAGGTCGTCGAGGCCGAGCGCGAACGACTGGTCGAACTCGACGGCCAAAAGGCCGCGCTCGATGTCGCCCTCGGACGCATTGCGGATGCGAGTTGAGGCTTGCAACCGGGCTATCGCATCTAGCCTTACATGAGCATCGAAGGGGCCGCGACGTCGTCGAGGCCCCTTTTCACGTTCGAGCTCTTGGATCCAGCGACTCAGCGATGCGAAGACGTCGCGAAGAGATGGTGTCACACGAGGAAAGTTCCGTCCGATACGCAGGCAGGAGCGAAACATGTCTGAAAAAGGGCAGGTTGTGGCATGTGGGTGACAGTGCAGGAAGAGGAGCAAATTCATACCCGCTCCATCGGAAAACCTTACTTCACTAGAAAAAAATTTCCAAATCACCGAATATTCGACGTGCAGACGAAATTCTTACGTCAATTTTTGCACGCAACCAGATGTGACCATCAATTTATGGGAATTGCATTCGGTTTGTATTCACATATTCTCATGTTCAATAAGGCGGCATCCGAGGGCGTGTCGTCACGTTGAGTGGGAGGTTACATGAATTTCAAACATACACGGTCTGTCGTCGCCATGGCAGTTCTCGCCGCGATGACAGCGACGTCGGCTCACGCAGGTGGTCTGGAGCGCGGCGGCTACAACATCGATCTTCTGTTCGATCCTTCTGCCTATGCTCTCGAAGCCACGACGACATACGTGAATCCGCAGCGCGACCTGGAGAACGGCCGCGACACCAATCCCGCGAACGGCCTTGGCGCTGACGGTCGCGGCGGCGGTTCGACATCGACGCGTGACACGGAAAGCTACTGGGTACCGCGTGTCGGCATCAAGGCAGCGCTCGGCGATAGCGGCATCGACTGCATGGCCGACTATTCGCAGCCGTTTGGTGCCTACACCAATCCGGGCCGCAACTGGATCGGTGCCAACGACAACACCAAAACCAAGATCGAAACCGATAACTATGCGGTAACCTGTTCCTATAAGTGGGCCATGGGTCCGGGTAAGATCCGGGTCATCGGTGGCGGCTTCTACCAGGAGGTCAACGGCTTCAAGGAGCGTTTGGTCGCACCGAACTTCTACGGTACCGGCAACGGCATCGGCCGCCTGGATCTTGAGGACAACGGTTGGGGCGGTCGCGTTGGCCTGGCCTATGAAGTTCCGGAATATGCCTTCCTGACGAGCCTCGTTTACAACAGCGAAGTCAAGTTCGACGATATCGAAGGCACGATCGACCTCAGCGAAGTGCGCGTACCCGGTCCGCTTGGACCGGCCAGTCCGATTCAGTTCGGCAAGTACGCCGTCACCGGCGAGGCATCTGTACCGCAGTCGCTGGAGTACAAGATCCAGAGCGGCATCGCACCCGACTGGCTGGCCTTCGGCTCGATCAAGTGGACGGACTGGAGCGTGTTGCAGTCAGTCGCCTTCTGCCCGGCGACGGCAAGCCCGCTGACCCCCTGCACCAGCCTCGACCTGCTCTACCGCGACGGCCTGACCGTCACGGCGGGTGTCGGTCATAAGTTCAACGATCAGTGGAGCGGCGCTGTCAGCCTGACCTGGGATCGTGGTACAAGCACGGTCATCAACGCGCAGAGCGACACCTGGACGCTCGGCACAGGCGTTGCCTACAAGCCGGTCGAAAACGTCGAGTTCCGTCTGGCAGGTGCCGTCGGCATCCTGACCAGCGGTTCGTCCCGCTCGACTACGATCAACGGCGTACCCTACGGCAGCAATGTCAGCTACGATTACGGCAACGACGTCGTCACCGCCGTCTCGACGTCGCTGAAGGTTCGCTTCTGATCCATCGTGACCAGATGCAAGAAATGAAGGCGCCCGGTTCGAAGCCGGGCGCTTTGGCGTTTGGAGACGCAGGTGCGTGAGGCGAACTCTATTCGGGTAGGGCGGTGGTATGTCGGCGAGCCGGCCTCTGCGATGCGCTGTGGGAACGATGACGCAGCGCCGCCGACCGCGTGCCGTGCCGACCGTCAGGGCTCGATGCTCACGATATCGATCGGCGTTCAACCGCCGTCTCGCGGATATTTTTCTCGGGCGCCACCTGAAGGGTGCAGCAGAACCGGAAAGCGAAGAGCGCGACGGGAAATCGCCTCCGGACACACGCATTTTGTGACGATTCCGCAACACGCGGTTTGAATGGTTTGGCAGCCCCGGCAGGCCCTTGTTTCAGTCTATTTCCCGCCACAAACAGAGAGCATCGATCTCCTGCCGCAGGAAGTTGAACCCCGAGCGAACCTAGAGTGCGCCACGGGGAACAATTTTCGGCAGGTGAAACGAAGTAGTGATGTTTCATGATGTTACATGGCGATCTTCGAGAACATCGACGGGTGGAACCAGTATGGGAAACCCTGGATCTACAGAGGATCGAGACAGGGCCGCAGTGTCGCCGAAAATCGGCGCTAGCCTGGCTTGGGCACTCAAGGAGACGGCAGCCGGAAGCGGTTGCGACAGGGGAATGCGGGCGAGGGGTCGCTGCGGCATTTCGGCAGGCATGGACCGAGTGGGGAAGCGCCGGATCGAACATGAGGCGAGCCGGGTTGAACGGAAGATTTTGACGAATATGCTACGCGAATGCAGGTCGTTGACGTTTGTGGTATTGAGTTTGGCGGCAGCGCTTGGGGCGTCTTGCGGTGCGGTTCGCGCCTTTGACCCCAACGCCGGCGTCACGAAGGAATCCGGCCCGTTCGCACTCTTCAAATTCGGCTTCTCCGCCTACAAGAACGGTCGCAAGGATGAGGCCGTCGAGGCTTATCGCTACGCCGCCGAAAAGGGCCATACGGCGTCCCGCTGGGCTCTGGCCAACATGTATGCCGATGGTGACGGCGTCACCGAAAACGATCTCGAAGCCTTCAAGATCTACAGCGAGATCGCCGAGAATGGCGTTGAGCCGGGTTCGCAGGATACGGGCTATTTCGTCAACGCGCTGATCTCTCTCGCCGGCTATTACCGCCGCGGCATTCCCGATACACCCGTTTCCGCCAACCTCAGCCAGGCGCGTCAGCTCTACTTCCAGGCCGCCTCGACCTTCGGTGTCGCGGAAGCCCAGTTCCAGCTGGCCAAGATGCTGCTGTCCGGCGATGGCGGCAGCGTCAATGTCCAGCAGGCAAAGAAATGGCTGAACCGCGCCCGCAAGAAGGGCCATGCCGGCGCTATGGGCGTCTTCGGCAACGTCATTTTCCAGGAAGGCCAAACCGTTCGCGGCCTCGCTTACATGACGGCAGCGCTCGACCAGTGCTCGCCGAAGGACCGTCAGTGGCTGCAGCCGATGCAGGAGCAGGCCTTCTCGCTCGCCACCGAGTCCGATCGCCGCGTCGCAATCAACATGTCCCACGCGATCCGCCCGGGCGAAGCGGACTGAGCACTCCGTCGCCGCTCAACGGATTCTGAAGAATGCTGTTGAGCGCCGATACGGCGTCACCTCCGATCATAACCGTTCGACGCAAGACGTCGTCAGGCAGCAACGACGTCGATCGGTGTGAAGTCGAAATGTGCTATAACCGGCACGTGGTCGGACGGCTTTTCCCAAGCGCGGACATGCTTCTCGATATCGGTGGAGATGAGCTTGTCGGTCGCCTCCGGCGACAGCATCAGATGGTCGATGCGAATGCCGTGGTTCTTGGGCCAGGCGCCTGCCTGATAATCCCAGAAGGAATAGTGTGAGGCCGCATCGGTCGTGGCACGCACGGCGTCGGTGAGGCCCAACTGTTCCAGTCGGCGAAAGGCGGCCCGCGTGCGCGGCAGGAAGAGGGCGTCGTTCTCCCAGACGCGCGGGTCCCAGCAGTCATGCGGCTCCGCGATCACATTGTAGTCGCCGGCAAGGATCAGCGGCTCTTCCAGCGCCAACCGTGATGCGGCGAAGGCCTGCAATCGCGCCATCCAGCCGAGCTTGTAGGTGTATTTCTCCGTTTCCGGCGGGTTGCCGTTCGGCAGATAGAGCGAGCAGACCCGGATAACCCCGCCTTCGACGGAAAAGACACCTTCGATGAAGCGCGACTGCACATCCTCGTCATCGCCGGCAAGGCCGTTGTTGATTTCGTCCGGCTTGATGCGCGTCAGCAGCGCGACGCCGTTGAAGCCCTTCTGGCCGTGGGTGAAGACATGATAGCCGAGCGCCTCGATCTCGGCCCGGGGAAAGCCCTCATCGACCGTCTTGATCTCCTGCAGGCAAGCGATGTCGGGTCGCGATTCCTGCAGCCAGGCAAGGAGAGCGTCGATGCGAGCCCTGACGCCATTGATGTTCCAGGTCGCGATCTTCATGGTCTCTGTCTCCCGTGGCTGCCGTCTCGTCTTAAAGCGCACCGCACGCTTTGACAAACGCGTCGGCGGAAAATCGCTGTTCCCGGTATCCGATGCCCGAGAGAGTGAGCAGATAGGAGAACGCCAATAATCTCCGGCCTGAGATACACGTTTACGTTCCGATGCGCTAAGTCAGCAGATGACGTCACCGACACGGCACGCACTGCCGATGAGAAGGGATAGACCGGGGAGCATGATCCAGACGCTTGCCACCTACTGGCCGCACATTCTTGCCGTTCTCTCGGTGGTCATCGGCGTTCCCGCTGCCATCCATGCCACCATGACCAAGGATGAGGTGCGGGCGGCGCTCGGCTGGGTCGGCGTCATCGTTCTCTCTCCGGTCCTCGGCGCCATCATCTATGCCGTCGCCGGTATCAACCGCATCCGGCGCAGCTCCATCGGCCTGCAGCGCTCGCTCGTCAAGGATCGGACGGCCGACGTGTTGCGGCGTTTCGATGTCAACGATGCGCTCGTTGCCGAACGCTTCGGCCAGCGCTTCTGCTCGATGAAGGTTCTCGGCGACAAGGTCAGCCGTCACCATATGTCGGCCGGGAACAGGATCGCCATGCTGGAAGGGGGCGATATCGCCTACGCCCGCATGCTGGAGGCGATCGCCGGCGCCACGCGCTCCATCCTGCTGGAGACCTACATTTTCGACCGGGACCCGATCGGCCTGCGCTTTGCCGATGCGCTCATTGCGGCCGGCGAGCGTGGCGTTGAGGTACGGGTGCTGATCGACGCGGTCGGTGCGCGCTACTCCGTGCCGAGCATTGTCGGCCATCTGCGCAAGGGCGGCGTGACCACCCGAACCTTCAACGGCAATATCGTCATGGGGTTGCGTCTGCCCTATGCGAACCTCCGCACACACCGGAAGATCCTCGTGGTCGATGGCAGTGTCGCCTACACCGGCGGTATGAACATCCGCGCCGGCTTCACATCGGAATTCGCCGCGGGAGAAGAGGCGCATGACACGCATTTCGAGGTGCGGGGTCCCGTGGTCGCCGATCTGCTGCATGTCGCCTGCGAGGACTGGCAGTTCGCCGTTGGCGAGGTGCTGGAAGGCGACATCTGGGGAGTCGATCCGCCGCCGGACAGCGAGCGCAAGTCGCCGATGATCCTGCGCGCCATACCCACGGGGCCGGACCGCGCCAACGAGGCCAATCACAAGATGCTGATGGGGGCGATCTCGGTCGCCCGCAAAAGTATCCGGATCATGTCGCCCTACTTCCTGCCGGATCGGGAACTGGTGAGTGCCTTGGTGACGGCGGCACTGCGTGGCGTCGAGGTCGACATCATCGTGCCCGCCGTCAACAACCTGACGCTCGTCGATCGGGCGATGACCGCGCAGTTCGATCAGGTTCTGAAAGGCGGATGCCGGGTCTGGCGGGCGCAGGGCACCTTCAACCATTCCAAGCTGCTGACCATCGACGGTCGCTGGTCCTATATCGGCTCCTCGAACATCGATCCAAGATCGCTGCGGCTCAATTTCGAGATCGACCTCGAAGTGCTCGATACGACGTTCGCTGCCGATCTCGAGCGCCGTTTCGAAGTCGTGCGCGGCGCATCGGCGGATGTGACTCTGGCCGCGCTTCGCGCCCGGCCATTCGTGACACGACTTCTCGACCGCGTCTTCTGGCTGGGGTCGCCATACTTGTAAGGGAGATCTTACAGTACGTTATAGATGTTTTCGGATCTGAAACATTCGATTCGAATCCGACGATTCCAAACGTCAGATAGAGAAGCTGGTCCCGCAGCCGCAACTCGCAACCGCGTTCGGATTGCGAATCTGGAAGGACTGGCCGAGCAGGTTGTCGACGAAGTCGATCTCGGACCCCTCCATATAGACGAGCGATAGGCTATCGATCAGCACTTTCGCCTCGCCCTTTTCCAGAACGAGATCGTCGTCCGAGCCATCATCGACAAGATCGAACTTGTAGGAGAATCCGGAGCAGCCGCCGCCCTCGACGGAAACACGCATCGCGTGCTTATGCCTATCGCCTTTGAGAATCGTGCCGATGCGCTTTGCGGCGGAATCGGAGAGAGTAACGGTGGTCTCGGTCATTCTGGTGTCTCCTGCCGGGGTCAAGATCCGGAGAGTTTGTCACTGCTTACGGCGAAATCTGTATCCATGGTCTGCGCTGCGGCCGCCAACGTCATGATCTTGAACGGATCATGACGTAGAGTAACAGTCCATGCTTTCATGCGGCCGACACTATAGGTATGAAGGCTTTAAAACCGCGTCAATGGGATGCTGCATGCAAATGGCTTTGGACAAGGATGCACTGGGTTTCGGCACCGGACAGCGGGCGATTTTCGCGTCCGATCCCTGGACGAACAGGGGGCGCCTCTACCCCGAGGGCACCAGCACGACCCGCTCCGATTTCCAGCGTGACCGCGATCGCATCGTCCATACCACGGCCTTCCGCCGGCTGAAGCATAAAACACAGGTTTTCATCGCTGCAGATGGCGATCACTATCGCACCCGGCTGACCCACACGATCGAGGTCGCGCAGATCGCGCGGGCGCTCGCACGCGCGATGCGCCTTGACGAGGATCTGGCGGAGGGTGTCGCGCTCGTCCACGATTTCGGCCATACCCCTTTCGGTCACACGGGCGAGGATGCCCTTCAGGAGGTGCTCTCGACGCATGGTGGGTTCGATCACAACGCCCAGTCGCTTCGCATCGTCACCAAGCTGGAGCGGCGCTACGCCGAGTTCGACGGGCTGAATCTCACATGGGAGAGCCTGGAGGGGCTGGTCAAGCACAACGGACCTCTAACGGGGCCGGCGGCCGACCCGCGCCATCCCGTCGTGCCGCAGCCGATCCTCGATTATTGCGCTTTGCACGATCTGGAGCTTGGCACGTTCGCCAGCCTTGAGGCACAGGTGGCGGCCATCGCCGACGATATCGCCTACAACACGCATGACATCGATGATGGCCTGCGCTCGGGTTACCTGACCTTCGACATGCTGGAAGAGATCCCGTTTCTCGCCAGCCTCATGCAGGAAGTCCGGGCGAAATATCCGGGTCTGGAGGCGGCCCGCTTCACCCACGAGATCATGCGCCGGCAGATCACCGCGATGGTCGAAGATGTCATCGGGATCGCGCAAGGCAACCTGCGCGACATCCGCCCGGAAAGTGCCACCGATATCCGCATGGCCGGACGCGTCATTGCCACCTTTTCTCCCGAGATGGCGGAGACCGACCGGCAGATCAAGCGCATGCTGATGACCCGCATCTATCGGCACGCCGACGTCATGCGGGTGCGCGAGAACGCCGCGAGGATCGTCGTCGATCTTTACCATGCGTTCATGGCCGAGCCGCGCGAGATGCAGACGCACTACTGGATCGATCAAATCGCCGGGCTCGCGGAGCCGGCAAAGGCCCGTCACGTCGCCGATTACATCGCCGGAATGACCGATACATACGCGATTTCCACGCATCGGCGTTTGTTTGACCACACCCCGGATTTGCGCTAGAGCGCCAGCCACCCCCCGGTTGCAGATCGTAGTCTGTCAGAGCCGGGCCACCTTGATGCGGAACGCGGCCTGATGAGGCGCACCCTCCCGGACGATGGATACCATGAACATTTACACCGACCTCGAAACCAGAGTGAAGAACGTCCTTGAAGCCGTTGATGCGGTGAAGGAAAAGCGCTCAGAGGTCGATTTCCAGCGTGTTGCTGTCGAGACTCCGCGCGACCCGAGCCATGGTGACGTCGCGACCAATGCCGCCATGGTGCTGGCAAAGCCGCTGGGTACCAATCCGCGCGCGCTTGCCGAAACCATTGCCGCAGCGCTCCGGGAAGATGCCGATATCGCCGAGGTCTCCGTCGCTGGCCCGGGCTTCATCAACATCCGCTTGTCGGTCGGCTACTGGCAGAAGCTTCTGGCGGCGATCGTCACCGCCGGCGACACCTATGGCCGGAGCCAGGTCGGCGCCGGACGCAGGATCAATGTCGAGTACGTCTCGGCCAATCCGACCGGTCCCATGCATGTCGGCCACTGCCGGGGCGCCGTGGTGGGCGACACGCTGGCCAACCTGCTCGGCTTTGCCGGCTGGGACGTAACCAAGGAATATTACATCAACGACGCGGGTTCGCAGATCGACGTCCTCGCCAAGTCCGCCATGCTGCGGTATCGCGAATCGCTGGGCGAAACGATCGGGGAGATCCCGGCAGGTCTCTATCCCGGCGATTATCTCGTGCCGGTCGGGCAGGCGCTCGCGGACGAGTTCGGTTCGAGCCTGCTCGGCATGCCCGAAGACGCCTGGATGCCGCTCGTCAAGGAGCGCACCATCGCGGCGATGATGGCGATGATCCGTGAGGATCTGGCCGCACTCAACGTCCATCACGACGTCTTCTTCTCGGAGCGTACGCTGCATGCCGACGGCGCCCAGCGCATCCGCTCCGCCATCAACGATCTGACGTTCAAGGGTCACGTCTACAAAGGAAGCCTGCCGCCGCCGAAGGGGCAGGTGCCGGAAGACTGGGAGGATCGCGAGCAGACCCTCTTCCGCTCGACGGATGTCGGCGACGATATCGATCGCCCGCTCATCAAGTCCGACGGCTCCTACACCTACTTTGCAGCCGACGTCGCCTACTTCAAGGACAAGTTCGACCGCTCTTTCGACGAGATGATCTACGTGCTGGGCGCGGACCACGGCGGCTACGTCAAGCGGCTGGAAGCGCTGGCGCGTGCGGTCTCCGGCGGCTCGGTCAAACTCACCGTGCTCCTCTGCCAGCTCGTCAAGCTGTACCGTAACGGCGAGCCGGTGAAGATGTCGAAGCGATCCGGCGATTTCGTCACGCTGCGCGATGTCGTGGACGAGGTCGGCCGGGATTCTGTGCGCTTCATGATGATCTACCGGAAAAATTCCGAGCCGCTCGATTTCGATTTCGCCAAGGTCACCGAACAGTCGAAGGACAACCCGGTCTTCTACGTTCAATATGCCCACGCGCGCTGCCGCTCGATCTTCCGGCAGGCTGCGGAAGCGTTTCCGGATCTCGATCTCGATGCCATCGACTACACACATGCTTTGGGAACGCATATCGCGGATCCCAACGAGTTGCAGCTGGTCGCGAAGCTGGCAGAATACCCTAGGGTAATCGAGTCGGCAGCGCTGGCTCAAGAGCCGCATCGCATCGCATTTTACCTCTATGATCTGGCCAGCGCGTTCCACGGGCATTGGAACAAGGGCAAAGATTTTCCGGGCTTACGCTTTATTAACGATAAAAGTAGAGAATTGAGCCTTGCCAGACTAGGACTGGTGCATGCGGTTGCCTCCGTTTTGAGGTCCGGCCTTGGTATTACAGGGACGGACGCCCCGAACGAGATGCGGTAGCATGTCACCATTTCCCCATATTGGACTGGCACGACCGGCCCAGTATATGTGAGTGGAGCGAATGGCAGACAAACAGTTGGCACGAAGCACGGATGTGGACCCGAACGTGTTCCCGGATGAAGATCCGTTGAGCGAGCTGGCCCGCATCGTCGGCTACGACAATCGTCCCGCCCTGCAACAGCTCCAGGAGCTGGAGCGCCATCGGGAAGCGGTTCGCTACGACCCGATCGTTGATCTGGAAGAAGAGCTGATGCGGGAGTTCGAGGCGTTCGATACGCCAGCGGCCCCTGAACCTGTCTCGCAGTCTCAGTCCTTTGTCGAGCCCGTCGTCGCTGCTCCCCCGGTACAACAGCACCATCAGCCGGTTCAGGTGCAGCCACCCGTTCAGCAGGCGCCGCGCCCGGTCGAGCCGACCTTCGATCCGCGTCCGGAGCCCGTTTTCCACGCACAGCCCGACCGGTCGCTGGACCTCGGTCATGAACTGGAAATGTCGCTCGGCTCCGCGCCGGAGCCGGTCCACGTGCAGCAGATGCCGGTCGAGCCCGTTCGCCCCGCGCCGGTTGCAGCCGTTGCGCCCGTTCAGCAGCCTGTGCGTCCTCGGGTCGATCCATTGCTGGATACGGTCGAGCATTTCGCCGTGCCGAGCACGCCGGTTCGCCCCGCCGTTTCCGCGGAAGCCGCGCGGAAAAACAATTTTCCGTTCACGCCGAATTTCAGCCGCGCGACGCCCGTCGCATTGAACGGCGGTGCGCCGCGCACATTCGCAACGCCGCTGGCGCCTGTTGTCCCGGTTGTGCCAGCGCCCGTTGCAGAAGCGCCCGTCGCCGCTGCGCCCGTGATGCAGGCTCCCGCTCCCGAGGCATTCGTCGCCCCGGTACCGGTCGCCCCACCTGTGCCGCAGCCGGCTCCGGTTGCAGCCGCGGAAGCCGAGCCGGACTTCGACCTCGACGATTTCGAGATCGACCTCTCCGACATCGAGCTTGAGCTGGATATGGCGACGGAAGAGGTTGCCGCGATCGAAGAGCCGGTCGAGCCCTTCGTGGAAACGGAACTTCCCTTCGATCCCTCGATGATTGCCGAAGCCGATTACGGCGTCGTGGCGACCGGCGAGATTGATGTGCCGCAGCTACCCGTCATCGAGGAGCAGAACCATCCGCTCGATCCCGGCGACTACGATCTCGATATCGATGCCGAAATGGCACAGATCTTCAGTGCCGGTCGTCAGGCGTCTGAGCGTGACAATGGTGGCATGCAGGCCGCAACGGCTGCCGGCATTGCTGGTGCTGCAGCCCCGGCCCGTGCGTCGCACGAAGAGTTCGCCGATTTCGAGCGGGCGATGGAAGAAGACTTCCGCCGTTCGATCAGCCAGCGCCAGGAAGTCATCGGGCAGGGCGACCGCTATGCCGAGCCCACCTATGGCAATGACAACGAAGCCCGCCCGCGCGGCAAGCTGCTCCTTCTCGCCAGTGCGGCCGCCATCGTGCTGATCGCCGGCGGCGTAGGTGCCTACACGCTGATGGGCAACGTCGGGTCGTCCTTTACCAGCGGCGAGCCGCAGATCATTCTTGCCGACAAGACGCCGACCAAGATGGTGCCTGTTGAGAAGGGCGGCAAAACCGTGCCGAACCAGGATAAGGCCGTCTACGACCGTGTTGCCGGCGCGCAGGAAGATGCGCCGCAGCAGGGCACGCTGGTTTCCTCCACCGAGGAGCCGATCGACGTCGTCCAGCGCACGCTGACGCCGGAAAGCCTGCCGCTCGAAGGGATGAACGGACTCGACGGCATGTCGCCGGCCGATGACGAGGGCGCAGACCGCCTGATGCCGGATGATGGCGATACGCAGGCAAGTGCCGCGAACGAGGATGCAGCACCCGCCGTCGCGCCGCGCAAGGTCCGTACCATGATCGTCAGGCCGGACGGAACGCTCGTTGCCCGTGAAGATCTCGACCCGGAAGAGGCTGCGGTCGTTGCCGCAGCGGAGCCTGTGACCAAGCCGGTCAAGACCACCGCGCTGAAGCCGAAAACACCGGCGCTCGCCACGGCTGCACAGGACGATGTCGGTGCGTTGGCGGCCGCTGCCAATGCAGCCGTGCCGTCTGCCGAAGTCGCCAAGACCCAACCGCTTCCGGAAGCAAAGCCGGCCGAGACGGCGAGGGCGACACGCAAACCGGTCGATACCTTCGCGACGCCTGCTGTAGCGACAACCGCCGTGCCGACGGACGCTTCGCCCGTCCAGACGGCATCGATAGCCCCCGGCAGCTATGTCGTGCAGGTCGCATCCCTGCCGTCCGAGGCCGAGGCGCAGAAGTCCTACAAAAACCTCTCCGGCAAATATGGCAGCGTCATCGCCGGCCGCGGCGTCGATATCAAGAAAGCCGACATCGCCGGCAAGGGCACCTACTACCGCGTCCGCATCCCGGCCGGCAGCCGCGATGAAGCGAACGCTCTCTGCTCGCGCCTGAAAAGTGCCGGCGGCAGCTGCCTGGTCACCCGTTAAGGGTTACACCACGCTTTGAGAAAAGGGCGCGGCTTCGGCTGCGCCCTTGCGCGTTTGGGGGCGGCGACGAGCAAGGCCGAATCGCAAGCCTCTTGCTCTCCAGCGCGATCCGTCTTTAAACCGAACGCGACGAACGAAAACAAAAGGCATGAGGGTGACGCCATGAGCGGATCGAAAGCATTCATCTCCGGCTGCAAGGGCCTCTCGCTAACCGCCGACGAGAAGGCCTTCTTCGCCGACGAGCGCCCCTGGGGCTTCATCCTGTTCGCCCGCAACATCGGGGAAGCGGCACAGATCTCGGATCTCGTCGCCAGCCTTCGCGACAGCATCGGCAATAGCCAAGCACCCGTGCTGATCGATCAGGAGGGCGGCCGCGTGCAGCGTATTCGCCCACCGCTTGCCGGCGCCTATCCGAATGCGGCCACCATCGGCGCCCTGTTCCACGCCGACCCCGAAAAGGGGTTGCGGACGGCATGGCTCATGTCGCGTCTCCATGCCTTCGACCTGATGCGCTACGGTATCAACGTCGATTGCCTGCCGGTGCTCGATGTGGCGGCTGACGGAATGAGCGAGGCGATCGGCAACAGGGCCTATTCCTCCGATCCCCAGGCGGTCGCAGCCCTCGGCGCCGCGGCGGCGGAGGGCCTGAAATCCGGCGGCATGCTACCCATCATGAAGCACATGCCGGGCCATGGCCGGGCGCTCGTCGATTCGCATCACAAGCTGCCGGTTGTTGACCGCACCTTCGCGGAACTTGCCGTCAGCGACTTTGTGCCCTTCGTCGCCCTTAAATCCGAAGTCATGGCCATGTCCGCCCATATCGTCTTCACGGCGATCGATCCCGATCGCCCTGCGACGACGTCGCGGAAGGTCGTGGACGAGGTCATCCGAGGGCATATCGGTTTCGACGGACTGCTGATGTCCGACGATGTGTCGATGAACGCGCTTGCCGGCGACATGGAAACGCGGGCGAGGAGCATCGTCGAGGCCGGGCTGGATCTCGTCCTCCACTGCCACGGGATCAGGGAGGAGATGCAGGCCGTATCGCGTGTCGTGCCGATCCTCTCGGGCGATTCCCTCCGCCGCGCGGAAGCGGCCATGGCGAGCTTCCGGAAGCCGGATGATGCCGACGAGGCGACGTTGCGTGCCGAATTCCTGGAGATGATCCCGAATGTCTGACGCGTCCCTGTCAGCAGCAACCATTTTGGACGTCGCCGGATGAGCCCGGCCGATGGTCGCGAGCGCGTGCGCGGCGACGTGCCGATGGATGCACACTGGCAGGCGGACGAGCGGGCGCTGCATGAGGCGGAACTGGTGGTGGATATCGCCGGCTTCGAAGGTCCGCTCGATCTCTTGCTGCACCTCGCACGAAACCAGAAGGTCGATCTATCCCGCATTTCGGTGCTGGCGCTCGCCGAGCAGTACATCGCCTTCATCGAGAGCGCCCGCTCGATTCGGCTGGAACTGGCAGCCGACTATCTCGTCATGGCGGCCTGGCTCGCCTTTCTGAAGTCCCGCCTTCTCATTCCGCAGCCGCACAAGGACGATGGGCCGTCGGGTGAGGAAATGGCCTCGGCACTGGCCTTCCGGCTCAAACGGCTGGAAGCCATGCGGGACGCCGCAACCCGGCTTGTCAACCGCAGTCGGCTGGGTCGCGATGTCTTTGCGCGCGGCGCACCGGAGCACATCCCGGTCGAGCGAACCTCTGCTTTCGAGGCGTCGCTCTACGATCTCCTGCAGGCCTATGCGAGCCTGCGCCAGCGTGAAGCGGTGATGCAGGTGACGATCGAGCGCCGGCAGGTCTGGTCGCTGGCAGATGCGCGCCTCATTCTCGCGCGGCTGATGGGTGGCCTGTCGGACTGGACTGCGCTCGACGATTACCTTCTGCGTTATGTCGGCGATCCCCGCCAGCGCGTCAGTGCCATCGCCAGCGCCTTTGCCGCGTCGCTGGAGATGGTCCGCGAAGGGCGGCTGGAGATCCGGCAGGACGAAGCCTTCGCGCCCATCTACGTCCGGCTCGGCGACAACCCGATGACCGAGGACGAGATCGCAGAACTGGAAGCGCGCAGTGGTTGAGGTGTACGGTGACGACGCCTTTGTTCGCGAGAGAGACGACGCGCATCGGGCCGACGAACTGGAGCGAATCGCCGAGGCTCTGGTTTTCGCCGCAACTCAGCCCGTGTCGGAGGCCTATCTCGCCCAGCGCTTGCCGAGCGGCACGGATGTTCGCAGCATCATGCTTCGCTTGAGGGCCTCCTACGCGACGCGTGGTGTCAACCTCGTGCAGGTCGAGGATCACTGGGCGTTCCGCACCGCGGCCGATCTCTCCTTCGCCCTGTCGTCGGATGCGCAGGAGGTGCGCAAACTCTCGCGCGCCGCGCTCGAAATTCTCTCGGTCATCGCCTACCATCAACCCGTTACGCGTGCCGAAATCGAGGACATCCGCGGCGTGCAGACCTCCAAGGGTACGCTCGACGTGTTGATGGAAGCCGGATGGGTGCGATTTCGTGGACGTCGCCGGACGCCCGGCCGACCGGTAACCTTTGCGACGACACGCGATTTTCTCGACCATTTCGGCTTGGAAGAACTGCGCGATCTACCCGGACTGGAGGAGCTGAAAGGTGCGGGCCTGCTAGCGGGCCGCATTCCGCCCAACTTCCATGTCCCCTTGCCATCAGGCGGCGACGACCTGTCGGATGACGAAGATCCGATCACTCCCCTCGATCTGGAGGAGTTGGGCCTTCTGCCGCCGAGCGGCGACGAGCCTGCCTGATATTCACCATGATCGGCAGTGTGATGCTCTCGCGGGATTGAACAGCGTGAGCATTGCGTGACAACACCGTTTCCTTTAGATCTTTGCCCGAAAAGCAGGATTGCGTTTCCTTAACGAGAATCGCATCCGCCGACAAAGACGAGGGCTGAGGGCAGGGCGGTGACGCTGGCTTGAAAGCGCAGTAAAGTGGAACAGGGCAGGCAGGCCATCCCGGATGAGTTTGTCGGATTTGCAGGGAGTTTTAAGAGAATGGGTTCATTCAGCATCTGGCACTGGCTCATCGTGCTCGTCGTCGTCCTGCTGCTCTTCGGTCGCGGCAAGATTCCGGAATTGATGGGCGATGTCGCCAAAGGCATCAAGAGCTTCAAGAAGGGCATGACCGACGACGAGACGGATGCCGCCGACAAGCCGGGTTACGACAAGCCCGGCTATGACAAGCCCCCTTATGATAAGGGCGCCCCCATCGACCCGCGGACCGTCGAACATAAATCCGACGAAGTCCGCTGATCAGCCAGTCCGGGCGCGCAGCACATGCCGCGCGTCCCATCATGATGTGCGGAGTTCCTGAGTATGCTTGACGTCGGCTGGACCGAGCTTGTTGTCATTGCCATCGTCCTGATCATCGTCGTTGGCCCGAAGGACCTACCGCCGATGCTCCGGACCTTCGGCAGGATGATGTCGAAGATGCGTGGCATGGCCACCGATTTCCGCCATCAGTTCGACGAGGCCCTGCGCGAGGCGGATCTCGACGATGTGCGCAAGACGCTGAGCGACGCGCAGAAACTCAACCCGGCAAACAGCCTGCGCGAGGCGATGAACCCGCTTCGCCAGATGGGCAACGACATCAAGGCCGACCTGCAGAAGGCGACCCGCCCGGATGAAAAACCGGCCGCCGCCGCTTCGGACATTCCGCCGACGCCGGAGATGGCTGCCTCGGTTGCGATGCCGGCCTCGGTTGCGATGCCGGCCGAACAGCCCGCAGTCGCCGCAAATGGCGTCGCTGCAGCCGCAGCTGCCACGGATACCATGGCCTCCGCTCCCGTTACGCCCGTAACGTCAGCACCCCTTGTCGCCGACACGCTCGTGGGCTCCAAGCCCCGCAAGCGCTCCGCAAAGGCAGAGGCTGACGAAGCGGAGGCCGGTGCGGTCAATGGCCTCGCAGTTGCATTGCCGCGGAAGAAGGCGGCAAAGGTCACGGGTGAGACCACGACGGCCAAGCCTCGCAAGCGCGCCTCTGCGCCGATCGGCGATGCCGATGTTGCGGAGATCGGCGCGAAGTTAGCCAAGCGGAAAAAGCCGGTAAAAGCCGATGTACCGCTTGATACACCGATGACGCCGAAGAGCGGAGACGACGCATGAGCGCCGATATCGAAGATAAGCCCCAGCCGCTTCTCGATCATCTCATCGAGCTTCGCACCCGGCTGATCTGGGCCGTTGGCGCGTTCTTCGTTGCCTTCCTGGTCTGCTTCTTCTTCGCCAAACAGATCTTCAACGTTCTCGTGCAACCCTACAAATGGGCCGTGTCCTGGGCAGGGCTGGATCACCGCGCTGCGGGCCTGATCTATACGGCACCGCAGGAGTTTTTCTTCACGCAGATCAAGGTGGCGATGTTCGGCGCTCTGGTCATCGCCTTCCCGATGATCGCGACGCAACTCTACAAGTTCGTCGCGCCCGGCCTCTACAAGAACGAGCGCGCCGCGTTCCTGCCGTTCCTGATCGCCTCACCGCTTCTGTTCCTGCTCGGTGCGGCGCTCGTCTACTTTTTCTTCACGCCGATGGTGATGTGGTTCTTCCTGAACATGCAACAGGAGGGCGGGCAGGGTGAGGTGTCGATTCAGCTCCTGCCGAAGGTCTCGGAATATCTGAGCCTGATCATGTCTCTGATCTTCGCCTTCGGCCTCGTCTTTCAGCTACCGGTCATCACCACGCTTCTGGCGCGTGTGGGATTCGTCACGGCCGATACGCTGGCGGCGAAGCGCAAATATGCGATCGTGATTTCGTTCATCGCCGCAGCCATCCTGACCCCGCCGGATCCCGTCTCCCAGATCGGCCTTGCGATCCCTGCGATCCTTCTCTACGAGATTTCCATCTATACGGCCCGACTCATCGAGCGCCAGCGCGCCAAAGATGCTGCGTCGCGGGAGCTTGCGGAAGCCGACGAGAAGACGGATTGATCCTCCATAAGGGGATGCTGTGGTCTTCACGTGGCTCGGAAGGTCCTCGGCGTCTTCGTCCGCGTCCTTTGCGGAATGTCGGGTCTCTCACGTCCGGAGACTTATCGATGCTCGATATCAAATGGGTGCGGGATAATCCCGAAGCGCTCGACGCGGCACTGGCGAAACGCTGCGCCCCGGCTCAGGCGGCAAGCCTGATTGCGCTGGATGAAAAGCGGCGCGGCCTCGTGCAGGCGCTGCAGGACATGCAGTCCCGTCGCAATTCCGCATCGAAGGAAATCGGCGCGGCGATGGCGCGGAAGAACGCCGAGCTTGCCGATCGCCTGAAGGCCGAGGTCGCCGAGCTCAAGACCGCGATGCCGGCGCTCGAGGACCAGACGCGCACGGTCGATGCGGAACTTCTCGACGTCCTCTCCCGCCTCCCCAATATCCCTCTGGACGATGTCCCCGTCGGCGCCGACGAACACGCGAACATCGTGACCCGCGCGATCGGTGCGCGTCCTGGTTGGAACCACAAAGCGCTGGAGCATTTCGAAATCGGCGAAGCGCTTGGTTACATGGATTTCGAACGTGCGGCCAAGCTGTCCGGTTCCCGCTTCACGGTGCTGACCGGCCCGCTGGCCCGCATGGAGCGGGCGCTCGGCCAGTTCATGATCGATCTCCACACCGGCGATCATGGCTACACCGAGGTTTCCTCGCCGCTGATGGTGCGTGACGATGCCATGTTCGGCACCGGCCAGCTTCCAAAATTTGCCGAGGATCTGTTTCGCACGACGGACGGCCGCTGGCTGATCCCGACGGCCGAGGTGACGCTGACCAACCTCGTGCGCGAGGAGATCGTCGACGCCGAAAAACTGCCGCTGCGCTATACGGCGCTGACGCCGTCCTTCCGTTCGGAAGCCGGTTCTGCCGGTCGGGATACCCGCGGTATGCTGCGCCAGCACCAGTTCTGGAAATGTGAGCTTGTGTCGATCACAGACGCCGAGACGTCGATCGAAGAGCACGAACGGATGACGGCTTGCGCGGAAGAGGTGCTGAAGCGTCTCGGCCTGCATTACCGCGTCCTCACGCTCTGCACCGGCGACATGGGCTTCGGCGCCCGCAAGACCTACGATCTCGAAGTCTGGCTGCCGGGTCAAAACACCTTCCGCGAGGTCTCTTCCTGCTCCGTCTGCGGCGATTTCCAGGGTCGGCGCATGAATGCGCGTTACCGCTCGAAGGACGAGAAGGCGCTGAAGTTCGTCCACACGCTGAACGGTTCGGGTACAGCCGTCGGCCGCGCGCTGATCGCCGTTATGGAAAACTACCTGAACGAGGATGGTTCGGTCACCGTGCCCGACGTTCTCCAGCCCTATATGGGTGGGCTGACGCGGATCGAAGCGGCGCGTTGATGCGTGGTAACGCGGCCCCGCCCCGGCGCCGCGTTGCCGATGAAGGGGGAGGATGGGCGCATGGCGACACGATTGCTGGAGCAGGAGGGATTTGCCGCGCTGGTGCTGCGTCTGCGTGCCGAAGGTATAACCAACAAGGGCCTGCTGAACGCCGTCGAGGAAACGCCACGCACCCTGTTTGCGCCTGCTCCCTACCAGAAAGAGGCACTTTCCTCCCGCATCGTCCCGCTCGACTGCGGATCCTTCATGGAAGGCTTCGACTTTGCGGTGCGCACCTTGCATGCTCTCGGTGTAAAGCCCGGGCAGCGCATTCTCGAGATCGGCACCGGCAGCGGCTTCACGGCGGCCGTCATGGGTCGGATCGCCGAGCGCGTCTTGAGCTACGAGCGCTACAAGACGCTGGTGACCAATGCCCAGGCGAGCCTCGACAAGGCCGGCATCCGCAACGTCGTCGTGCGGCAGGCCGATGGCAGTGCCGGCTTGGTGGGAGAGGGGACCTTCGACCGTATTCTTGTGACCACGGCTTTCGACAGCCTGCCCCGCGTGTTCTCCGACCATCTCGTATCCGGCGGCATCCTGCTCGTGCCCATCATGGTCAGCGAAACCGAATGCCGCATGGTGCGCCTCACCCGGACGGGAAGCCGCTTCGATCGCGAGGATCTGTTCGAGGCGCCATACCTCCCGATCGTCCCCAAAATGGCGGCATTCCTCTAGAATCACGCAGTCTTCTCGTTGCATGACGAGCGGGGCCATCCGTATTCATTCGCAATGTCTGCAACAGTCTTCTGGCAATTCAACGGGTTAACGCAGCGTTAACGTGATCCAGTCTCGCGCAAGCCTTGGGATCTACCCCAGAGGCAGACCTCACAGAGCTTTGCAGAGGTGCAGGCTCCGGAGGCGTTGAGGCGCAAGGAGCGTATCCATGCAGATTGCAGACAAGACGATCACCGCGACCAATGATACCGGCCAGCGCAATGTGCGTCCGCAGGTCCTAGTTCGGCCGGATGCGGGCAGCCGTGAAGCCTCGGTCCCCCCGGTCGTCATCGGCGGCAATTACGATCCGTCCTCGCGCGTCTCCCTTTCTGCTGAAACCTTGCTCTTCCTCTCTCGAACGCGGCGTGCCCAGGAAAAATACCCGCCGCTGACGCGCGACGAATGGAATAACAAGCTTTCGCCGCAACTGGCCGCCCGCGAATACCAGGCCTTCGGAAAGTACGGGGAAACCGGCGACTACAAGGCCTATTACCGCGGCTTCATCGACTATTACGACAACCTGCGTCCGGACGATCAGCACAGCCTTCGCTATTTCGGCACCCGCGACGCCGCTGTCGCCGGGCTGCGCTCCACGGAATACGAGGATGAGTCCGGACTCGACGCGGCAGGTGGTTTCCAGACGCTGGTCGACGTGCTTTTGGACGGTGAGAAGCCCACGGCGTCGGATCAAGCCGGCGATGCGCCGGGCGTGATGATCACGGGCGACATGTTCGGTTGGGACAGTGGCTCTGTCTCCTACGAGGACGTCACCGAAAGCCGCGCCGAACATTCCGAGATCGAGCGCTTCTACCGAGAAAGCTTTTGATCCTTCTGTGGATTCCGACGATCGTGATGGGCACGCACACGGTGAAAACCACAAAGTATGACCGGGTCTTAACCCGCCGGTAACTCTAATACGCTTTAATAAACCTACATCGGGGCTATGTTCCAAGTAGGTAAGCGTCATGCGTTTGAGTGTATCGTCATCTGTTCATAAATCGGTCATCCGTCTGGGAGTGGCCGTTCTCCTGGCGAGCGCGGCGAGTGGCTGCAGTTCGGACTCGTCCCGGTTCGGAGGGCTGTTTTCCCGCTCATCCGACCTGACGACAAATTCCATTCCGAGCGCTTCCGTGCCGGTTCCGCGTGGAGATATCGACGGAAGCGGCAACATGCCGCCGATGTCGAACACACGCCAGGCGGCGGTCAGTCAGTCTTTCCCGGATCCGGTCAACGCGACGCCGGTTTCCCGCACACGCGTCGTCTCGACGCCGATGAACGTTCAGCGAACGACCCTTGCTGAACCAACCCCCGAGCCGACCCGTCGTCCGAGCGCTCAGCCCTTCCCGTCTGAAACGTCGTCCGCACAGCGCGGCGCGCCGGCATTGGCGACGCCCGATCCAGTGAATACCGCGACCGTTCGCTCCTCCAGCGGCTGGTCTACCGTCAACGCTCCGGCTGTGCTGATGCGTCAGGGCGATACGACGGCATCGCTGGCAACCCGTTTCGGCGTGCCGGAAAAGGAGATCCTGAAGGCCAACGGCCTGAAGCGCGGCTCCGACGCTGAGCCGGGTCAGCGCATTCTGATCCCCACCTACGGTGCGGCCGGTAGCGCTGCCAAGGCGTCGGCGTCACAGGCTGCGACGGCCCTCGATGTCGATAAGCAGAAGAACAAGCCGGTCCTGCCGGAAAACCGCGACGTCGCCATCTTGCCGACCCAGACGCAGAGCCGTGAAAAAGGCTCGACGGCGAACGGCACCACGGCCGGTAAGCAGCCGGTGGCCGGCGAAGGCGACAAGGCCGGAACGTACACGGTGAAGGCTGGCGATTCGCTGAACCGGATCGCAAAGGCCAATGGTGTCTCCGTCGATCAGCTGCGTGCTGAGAACGGCCTGACGAATGGCGCTATCCGTGTCGGCCAGGCTCTGAAGCTGCCGAAGACGACCTCGGTTGCCCGCAATACGGCTCAGCCCGGTACCGACGATGTCACCACGGCATCGGTCGCCCCGAAGGTTACAGCCCCGAAGATCGAGCCGAAGACGGCAAAGGTCGAGCAGGCCAAGGCAGATGCTTCCAAGCCGACGGAGTACACCCCGGCCGTTGCCAAGCAGTCGGTCAATGAAGTCGCCGCCAAGGACGATGGTTCCGATGCGCCGAAGGCAACGGGCATCAGCAAGTATCGCTGGCCGGTGCGCGGTGCGGTCGTGGCCGGCTACGGCGCCAATGTCGAGGGCAACCGCAATGACGGCATCAACATTTCGGTGCCCGAGGGAACCCCGATCAAGGCAGCCGAAAACGGCGTGGTCATCTACTCCGGCAGCAGCCTGAAAGAGCTCGGGAACGCGGTTCTCGTGCGCCACGACGACGGCACGGTCACCGTCTATGGTAATGCTTCCGAACTGAAAGTGCAGCGCGGCCAGAAAATCCAGCGCGGCCAGACACTCGCTGCGTCGGGCATGAGCGGCACCGCGACCCAGCCGCAGGTGCACTTCGAAGTCCGCAAGAACGCAACAGCGGTCAACCCGGCGACCTATCTCGAATAGGCTCCGCCGTTCCACGGACTGAAAACAAAGAAATCCCCGGCTTGCCGGGGATTTTGCATATCAGGACTTGTGTCGCTTACTGCGCTGATGAGCCAATGTCGGTATCCGTAATCCGCGTGCGCGTGCTGCCCGCGAGATCCTGAATGAACTGCCAGGCCACACGACCGGACCGGCCGCCGCGCGTCGTACTCCATTCGAGCGCCTGCGCATGCAACTCTTCCCTGGAGATTGCGATGGCGAAATGCCGGGCGTAGGCGTCGATCATGGCGAGATAGTCCTCCTGGCTACATTTGTAGAAGCCGAGCCAAAGGCCGAATCGATCCGACAAGGAGACTTTTTCCTCCACCGCTTCCGAAGGATTGATCGCGGTCGAGCGCTCGTTCTCCATCATATCGCGGGGCAGCAGGTGGCGGCGGTTCGAAGTTGCGTAGAGAAGCACATTGCCCGGACGCCCTTCGATGCCGCCGTCCAGCACGGCTTTCAGCGATTTGTATGAGGTGTCGTCATGATCGAACGACAGGTCATCGCAAAAGACGATGAAGGGAATGGATGCCGCCTTCAGGATTTCCATAAGCTGCGGCAGGGTGGCGATATCCTCGCGATGCACCTCGACCAGCTTGAGCGGAACGCCCGTCCGAAGTATGACGGCGGCGTGCACGGACTTCACAAGCGATGACTTGCCCATGCCCCGAGCGCCCCAGAGAAGCACGTTGTTCGCTGGAAAACCTTCTGCAAAGCGCAGTGTGTTGTCGAGAAGGATATCGCGCACATGATCGACGCTCTGGATGAGGGAGAGATCGATCCGGTTCGGCCGCGCGACCGGCTGCAGATAAGCCCGCGCAGGCGCCCAGACGAAACATTCCGCCGCGTCGAGATCGTTCACCGCAGGTGCGGGGCCGGCAATGCGCTCCACTGCCGCAGACAGTCGGCGAACCTCGTCCATCAGCCGTTCGAGTGTCGCTTCGCTCATGTCGGTCTCCTCCGGTCCGCTGTGCCCCGAGGTGCGACTGCACCTCATCCGGCTGCGCTAACACGCGTCTTGATCTGGGGAAAGGTCACTTGCCGGCCGAAAAGTCCTTCTGCGCCGGGATAAACTATGCGAGAGGCAGGGTTCGGCGCGTTGCAATCGCAGCGGCCATTCTTATAGTGCGGCCATTCCGCGAAAGGGCGTTCCGCCCATCCGGCCGCAATTGTTGTTATTTGAGGAGTGATCGATGTTCGTTACGGAAGCTTTCGCGCAGACGCCAGGTGCAACCGGCGCCGGCAGCGCGGACATTCTCATGTCCATCCTGCCGTTCCTGCTGATCTTCGTCGTGATGTACTTTTTGATCATCCGTCCGCAGCGCACGGCGCTGAAGCGTCGTGAGGAACTGCTGAAGAACATCCGCCGTGGCGATCAGGTCGTCACCGGCGGCGGCATCGTCGGCAAGGTCACGAAGGTCATCGACGACGGTGAACTCGAAGTGGAAATTGCTGACGGCATCAAGATTCGTGTGGTACGCAGTGGTGTGACCGAAGTCCGCGTCAAGGGCGAACCCGTCAAGGAATAACGGGCCGCTGCGGCGAAGACGACGATCCGATCGATCCACTGCGAAGCGCCGGGAGCGTCATGCCGCAAACCTCACGCTGGGGAACTGTCCTCGTCTGGCTCGTCGTTCTCGCGAGTCTCGTCGTGGCCCTGCCGAACGTGCTGCCACGTTCGCTTCTCGTTAGCCTGCCGGACTGGCTTCCAGCCCGCCAGGTTGCGCTCGGGCTCGATCTTTCCGGCGGCTCGCGCATCGTTCTCAAGGTCGAGCGCGACGATGTGGCCAGGACCCGGCTGCAGGCCGCGACGGACGCCGTCGCGGCGCAGTTGCGCAATGCCAACCTCGCCTATACCGACCTTTCTGGCACCGGCGAGGAAGTTACCTTCTCTCTTCAGGATGCCGCCCGGGCGGCGAACCTGCCGCAGGTTCTGGCACCGTTGACTGGCGCGGTCGATCGCGGTCGTGGCGGCAAGGCCGTCAGCGAGCTGCGTTTCGTCGGCACCACCGATGGCCAGTCGCGGCTGGCCCTGACGCCGGAAGGCATCGATGCGCGTCTCGCCGACGCGGTTGCCGATAGCATTGGCGTTCTGGAGCGGCGCCTCGTGGAGCTGGGCGTGGTTGCGCCGCGGCTGGGGCGCCAGGGTGCCGACCGGATCGTGGTGCAGGTTCCCGGGCTCTATGATTCCGAGCAGTTGAAGACCGTTCTGGGGCAGGGCGGCGCGTTCTCGTTCCGCATCGTCGATATGTCCACGACGGCCGAACAGGCCGTGACGGGTTCGCCGCCTGCCGGCTCCGAGGTTCTCTATTCGGCAGAAGATCCACCGGTTGCCACGCTCGTACGGCGCCAGCCGGCGGTAACGACCGCCGATATCGCGGATGCCACAGCCACGACGGACACGCAGAATGGCGTTCCGGTGGTCGATCTGGTCTTTACCGAAGACGGTGCACGTCGGTTTGCCGAGGCGACCAAGGCGGTTGCCGGTACCACCATGGCCGTCGTTCTCGATGGCTCGGTCATTGCCACCCCTCTCATTCGCGACGCCGTTACCGACGGCCGCATCCGGGTCGTTGCCGACATGACGCCGGAGGGGGCGCAGGATCTCGCGCTTGTTCTGCGCGCCGGCGCCCTGCCGGCCTCGATCTCCGTTGCCGAGGAGCGCACCATCGGCGCTGGCCGCGGCTCCGACAGCATCGAGTCCATGCTCATCGCCGGCGCCATCGGCACGGTCATCATCATTGCCTTCATGGTCGGCTTCTACGGACGCTTCGGTGTCGTTGCCAGCATTGCCGTCGTCCTCAACGTCGTGATGATCGTTGCCGTCCTCACCGCAACCGGCCTGCCGCTGACGCTTCCCGGACTCGCCGGCATCGTGCTGACGGTCGGTATGGCGGTGGATTCCAACGTGCTGATCTTCGAGCGGTTTCGAGAAGAGGCGGCCGCCGGCCGTGATTTCCGCCAGGCAATCCAACTCGGTTTCGCCCGCGCCTTCGGCGCCATCGTGGATGCCAATATCACCACGCTGATCGCCGCGATCATTCTTCTCTATCTCGGCAGCGGCTCCATTCGCGGCTTCGCCGTCACGCTCGCCATCGGTATCGTCACGACGCTCTTCACCGCTTTTACGCTCACCCGCGTGATGCTGGAGGCGTGGCAGCGTCGGCGTCCGCGAAAGCGTTTGCCGCGCGGCATCAAGACCGCGATGTTCGATCACCTCTCGTTCCGCTTCATGGCGGCGCGCCGTTACGTCTTCTCCGTCACGGCTGCGCTGTCGATCCTCACCGTCGTGCTGTTCGGCCTGTTCGGCATCAATCTCGGTATCGATTTCTCCGGCGGTTCGGTCATCGAGGTTCAGGCCCGCGAGGGCAATGCGAATATCGGGGAAATCCGCGCACGGCTCGACCAGCTCAATCTCGGCGACATTTCGGTCGAGACTTATGGTTCGCCACGCGATGCCGTCATCCGCGTGCAGTCGCGCGATGGCGGAGAGAATGCCGAGCAGACCGCGGTCATTCTGATCCGCGACGAGTTGGACAGTACCTACGAGCTTCGCCGGGTCGAGGTCGTCGGTCCGACGGTGTCAGAAACCCTGACCCGTTCCGCCACCATCGGCGTCGCCATCTCATTGCTTGGTATCCTTCTCTACATCTGGGCGCGATATGAGTGGCAGTTCGCGGCCGGCGCCATCGTCGCGACGCTGCATGACGTCATCCTGACGATGGGACTTTTTGTCGTCACCGGCATGGAGTTCAACCTCACCAGCGTGGCGGCGCTTCTGACCATTGTCGGCTATTCGCTGAACGACACCGTTATCGTCTATGATCGCATTCGCGAGAATCTCAATCGCTTCCCGCGCATGCCCCTGCCGATCCTGATCGATACCGCCATCAACCAGACGCTGTCGCGCACCGTGCTGACGGGCGCAACGACGCTTCTGGCTCTGGCGGCGCTCAGCCTCTTCGGCAGCGATACGATACGGCCGTTTGCCGTCGTCCTAATGTTCGGGGTGGCCGTGGCGACCTTCTCCTCCATCTATGTCGCTGGGCCGGTGCTCATCCTCTTCCGGCTGAAGCGTGCCCGCGCCCGGGCGCGCGACATGCAGGGAGCAGCGTGATGCGCCGACCGATTGAAGTTCGCAATGCCCATTTTCCCGGCCGCGCGCCGATCGATGCCTATGGCAATGGCGGTTTCCGCTTTGCCGGCATGTCGCATCGCGGCTCGCTCTTGCTGCTTCCCTCGGGAATCTATGGGTGGGAGAAGCAAGAAGGCGAGCCACTGACCGCTGCTGATTTCGATCGCGTGATCGCCGAGGCTGGCGACATCGAGGTTATCCTTGTCGGAACCGGCGCCAACATCCGGCCGCTTTCGGGAGACGTGAAAACGGCCTTTCGCAGTCGATCCATCTCATCGGATCCGATGAGCACGGGTGCAGCGGTTCGGACCTACAACATCATGCTGGCCGAAGAGCGCAACGTCGCTGCCGCTCTCATTGCCGTTTGACGTGAACGATTCCCATGTCCGATACATCAACGCCTGACACCGCACCCGGCACGCCCGATTTTTCAGCAAGCCTCGCCGCACTCCGCGAAAGCGATCGCGACCGCTATCTCGCCTGTCTGCTTGCGCCCCCGGAAAAACAGGGGCCGCTAGCTGCACTCTACGCGTTCCACGCTGAGATCGCCCGGGTCCGCGATGTCGTGCGCGAGCCGCTTCCCGGCGAAATTCGTCTGCAATGGTGGCGCGATGCGCTGGAGGATACGACCGGCGCCAAAGCGGATGGCAATCCGCTCGCCGAAGCCCTGCTGCACACCATCCGCGACGCACATTTGCCAATCGGCGTACTGCTCGACATGATCGACGCCCGCGTATTCGATCTTTACGACGACCCGATGGAGAGCCGGAGCGCACTGGAAGGCTATGCCGGCGAAACTGCCTCGGCCATGATCCAGCTTGCCTGCCTCATCCTTGATCCGGAAGCGGCGCGCGGCTTGGCTGATGCGGCCGGCCATGCGGGCGTCGCTCAGACGATTGCCGGGCTCCTGATGCTCGCACCCATTCACCGACAGCGCGGCCAGGTCTATTTCCCGGCCGACCTCCTGACAGCCACCGGGCTCGACCGGACATCCTTCCTGAATGGTGCGGATCGTGCGGCCGTCACACGGGCGGTACAGGCTCTGGCCGGTCTCGGACGGGAGCACCTCGGCAAGGCGCGGGCGGCATTGCCGTCCATCTCGCGGCAGAATCGGCCCGCCTTTGCGACGGTGGCGCTCGCCGAGAAGGTTTTCGTGCGTGCGGAGACGGCGGGCGCTGATATTTTCGACCATTCCATCGTTCCACCGCAATGGCGGCGGCAATGGTGGATGTGGCGCGCAGCCCAAAGCGGTCGCTGGTAGCCTGCGGCACATTCGCGCAAGCCACGCGCGCTACAGAAATTCTCGATCGGGTTGCCGGAGATTGCCTGCGGTGTGCGGCAAGCGATAACGGCGGCATCAACATCGGGGTGAGGCCGGTTCGTGTTACGTTTGTCCGGAGAATGGAAAGACGCGATGATATCCTGGTTTGCCATCGTCGCATCGCTGTTTGCAGCGGCCTACATCTACCAGCGCATGAAGCGGCAGGAAGCCGAGGATCTGTCGGTACCGGACGAGGGGCAGGCCATTCTCGATTTCGGCCGCGCCTTCCCCGATGAGGCGATCCGGGCTATCCATCCCACAGCCGACGGCCATGCCTTCTTCGTGAGGCTGCATGACGGCAAGGCGGGCATCGTGCTGTCGCAGGGGCGGCACTACCTCTGTCACCTGATCGTTCCCGGCAAGGTACGGATTACCCATGCCCAAAGCGGCCGCGGCCTCGCTTTGTCGTTCAACGACACGGCGACGTTCGATGGAACCTACGAGTTTGCCAATGCCGAAACGGCCGCCGAGGTCTCTCTCTGGATCCTCGGCAGCTTCAGTTCCTGAACCGGACGGACAGGCCAGACTCAGGCGGACTTGAGCAGTCCTTTGTCCTCACCAAGCCAGGCGGCGCAATCCGCAAGGGCTCTGTTCGCGACAAGGCCCTTCTTGACGATCGCCTTGTCCTTGCCGCGAAAGCGCTTCACGCCCTCCGGCTTGACGATGGCGCCGGGATCGAGTGGCGGGAACAGACCGAAATTCACATTCATCGGCTGGAAGGAGCGCTTGCCTGGCTCTTCGTCCGAGACGATATGCCCGCCGGTGATGTGACCGAGAAGTGCGCCGAAGGCCGTGGTCGGCGGCGGTAGATGCGGAGCCTCTCCCTTGCGTTCGGCTGCCGCGAACCGACCGGCGAGAAGCCCGATGCTGGCGCTCTCCACATAGCCTTCGCAGCCGGTGATCTGACCTGCAAAACGCAAGCCAGAACGCGATTTCAGCGTCAGGGAATGATCGAGCAGGACGGGCGAGTTCAGATAGGTGTTGCGATGCAGGCCGCCGAGGCGCGCGAACTCAGCCCGCTCCAGGCCGGGAATCATACGGATGATGTCGGCCTGCGCGCCGTATTTCAGCTTCGTCTGGAACCCGACCATGTTGTAGAGCGTGCCGAGCGCGTTGTCCTGCCGAAGCTGCACGACGGCATAGGGCTTTACGGTCGGGTTGTGCGCATTGGTGAGGCCCATCGGCTTCATCGGACCATGGCGAAGCGTCTCGCGTCCGCGCTCCGCCATGACCTCGATCGGCAGGCAGCCGTCGAAATAGGGCGTTCCCTCCCATTCCTTGAAGCCGATCCGGTCGCCGGCGATCAGCGCATCCACGAACGCATTGTATTGCGCCTCGTCCATGGGGCAGTTGATGTAGTCCTTACCCGTGCCACCGGGACCGACTTTGTCGTAGCGCGACTGGAACCAGCAGACATCCATGTCGATCGTCTCGGTATGGATGATCGGCGCAATGGCGTCGAAGAAGGCAAGCGCGTCCGCGCCCGTCTGCGCCTGGATGGCCTCGGCGAGCGCCGGCGCGGTCAGGGGGCCGGTGGCGATGATGGCGAGATCCCAAGCCTCGGGCGGCAGCGCGGAGACTTCCTCCCGCGTCAGCTCGATAAGCGGATGGTCGCTGATCGCCTGCGTGACCGCCGCCGAGAAACCTTCGCGGTCGACCGCAAGCGCGCCGCCAGCCGGCACCTGATTGCGGTCGGCGCACGCCATGATCAGCGAGCCCGCAAGCCGCATCTCGGCATGCAGCACGCCGACGGCGTTGCTGGTGGCATCGTCGGAGCGGAAGGAGTTGGAGCAGACCAGCTCGGCAAGATGGTCCGTCTTGTGTGCCTCGGTTTCGCGCACGCCGCGCATCTCGTGCAGGATGACGGGAATACCGGACTGGGCGATCTGCCACGCGGCTTCACTGCCGGCCAGGCCGCCGCCGATGACATGAATGGGGGAGTAGGAGCTGTGCTTCGTCATGGCGCGTTCATAGAGCAAAACGGATCGGCCCGGAAGGGTGGGCACGTCGCGGTGCCGCATCTCTGCGCGCGCCCTTTACAAACGAAAGCGGCGCCCCGAAGAGCGCCGCTGGCATACAGTCTCGTAAATCCGCCGATTAACGGTAGGAGCGCGAGGCGATGTTACGAATGTCGAAACGCGTAATGCCGATGTCCGACAGGGCGTGGTTCGACAGGTTGCCGAGTTCGGCAACAGTGCGCCGGTAGTTGATCCAGCTCTTGGCGATGCGAATGGGGTTCATGGTCTTATCCTTCGGTATCATGGTGAGCGGCATGCATTTCAGCCATCTCGTTGACGCTGGTTATACGCCCATGGTTTGGGAAGGTGGAGTGCAAAGACTATGCATCTGCCATGCATTTGTGCAGATGCCTGCACATTTAGCACGCATCCAGTCTGTCTGACCAATTTTGTAGCGTATCATTGACAGAACCCGGGACGGGTCAGAGAGCAACGTCGGAGCGCTTTGATCTGACAAACGAAAACGCCCTCCGGCAGGACCGAAGGGCGTTTGAATCTTTGAAGCCTTTCGGCTGATAGTGCTTAGCGAACAGCCTTGCGAGCAACGCTGAGAATCTCGCTGCGGCCGATGCCAAGGTCGTTCAGTTCGCGATCGCTCATGCGGCCGAGTTCCGAAACGGTCTGACGATACTTGCGCCATGTGGAGAAAGAGCGGGTGATGTTCATGTCCGGTTTCCTTTTTGGAAGTGCCGGCATGTCGCACCGGCGCGTGGTCATGACGCTGATATAGCCAATCAAATCGATTAGAGGCAGGGTGTTTGCTGCATCGCACCCATGCGGCCCGCGCAAACCTCGCCAAGGGGAAGGAGCGGGCGGTGAGGACGAGGGCTCGGGAAGGAGAAGGTGATATCCCTGCGCGCGATCACCGGAAAACCGCATTTTCCCTTTGATCCCCAGGGAACGGGTGTTATAGAGACGCCGCGCTCGGGAAGGCCTGGACCCGGTTGCAGCAGGAATCTCGTCATTTCCGCTCATCCGTAGAGACCAGGCAGCCGCTTCTGAACGCGGGTATGGTGAAATTGGTAGACACGCCAGATTTAGGTTCTGGTGCCGTAAGGCGTGGGAGTTCAAGTCTCTCTACCCGCACCAGATAGACGAATGGGTCGGTATAGATCCGGCGGCAGCGCTGTTTTGCTTGCAAAATGGCGTTCGATTTGCGTAAAGCCACTCCCGGCACCCGGATCGGCTCGCCTGAAGCATTCAATGGCAGAGCCCTGTCAACGTGAAATGAAGGTTGGAACATGCAGGTTATCGAAACGCTCGCGGATGGGCTGAAGCGCGAACTCAAGGTCGTCATCCCGGCAAAGGACATGCAGGCGCGCATGAACGAGCGCCTCGCCGATGCCAAGGACAAGGTCAAGATCAACGGCTTCCGTCCGGGCAAGGTACCGGTTGCACATCTCAAGAAGATGTATGGCAAGTCGATCATGGCCGAGCTCGTCAACGAGCTGGTCCGCGACAAGCCCACCGAGATCCTGTCGGAGCGCGGCGAAAAGTCTGCGACCCAGCCGGAAGTGGCGATGACCGAGGACGAGGCGGAAGCCGAAAAGATCCTGAGCGCCGAAGCCGATTTCGAATTCACGCTTGCCTATGAAGTCATCCCGGCCATCGAGCTGAAGGACGTCAGCGGCATCAAGATCACGCGTGAAGTGGTCGATATCACCGAAGACGAAGTTACCGAGCAGATCATGCGCATCGCGGAAAGCGCACGCACCTTCGAAGACAAGGCCGGTGCAGCCGAAAATGGCGACCGCGTCACGATCGACTACCTCGGCAAGGTCGATGGCGAAGCCTTCGACGGCGGCAAGGACGAAGACGCGGAGTTGGTTCTCGGTTCCAACCGGTTCATCCCCGGCTTCGAAGAGCAGCTGGTCGGCGCGTCTGCCGGTGACGAGAAGACGATCACCGTCACGTTCCCGGCCGAATATCCGGCTGCGAACCTTGCCGGCAAGGAAGCCACCTTCGACATCAAGGTCAAGTCGGTTGCCGCCCCCGGCACTGTCGAGATCAACGACGAACTGGCCACCAAGCTCGGCGTCGAATCGGCTGACAAGCTGAAAGAAATCGTCCGCGGCCAGATCGAGAGCCAGTACGGCTCGATGACGCGCCAGAAGGTGAAGCGTCAGATGCTCGATCAGCTGGACGAAATGTACCAGTTCGATACGCCGCAGCGCCTCGTCGATGCCGAGTTCGAAAACATCTGGCGCCAGATCAACACCGATCTGGAACAGGCCGGCAAGACCTTTGCCGATGAAGAAACGACGGAAGAAGAAGCCCGCGTCGAATACCGCAAGCTTGCGGAACGCCGCGTTCGTCTCGGCCTCGTTCTCTCGGAAATCGGCGAAAAGGCCGGCGTCACCGTGACGGACGAAGAAATGCAGCGTTCGCTGTTCGACCAGCTGCGCCAGTTCCCCGGCCAGGAAAAGCAGATCATCGACTACTTCCAGAAGACCCCGGGTGCTGCCGCTTCGCTGCGCGCCCCGCTGTTCGAAGAAAAGGTGGTCGATCATCTCCTTTCTGAAGTCAGCGTGACCGACAAGACGGTCAGCAAGGAAGAGCTGATGGCAGATGACGAGGACGGCAACGACAAGTCGGCCAAGACATCTGCCAAGAAAAAGTCGGCTGCCAAGGCCGAAGCTGCCGAAGGCGAAGAGACTGCCGAAGCCGCTGCACCGAAGAAGAAGGCCGCTTCCAAGAAGAAGGCCACGGACGACAGCGCCGCCGAGTAATCGGCGCGCAGTCCGGATATGGAAAACCCCGCCGGTTTCGCCGGCGGGGTTTTTCGTTTTGGGGGTGTTTGGCTTTAAATGTTGGCTTGCAAAGCTGAATTCAGCCCTCTTATGCGCGGCTGCCCCTCACCCTAGCCCTCTTCCAACATGCGGGGAGAGGGGACGCGGTTGCGCTTTCGGTTTCTTCTCCGAGATCACGCAGGCAGGTGCAGGCGGCTGACGCGGCGTCCCTTCGCCCCGCGCGCGGGAGAAAGTCGCGGCAGCGGGATGAGGGGGACTTCGTCTGCAGCCGGTGCTTCACCCATTCTCAGGGCGTGCTGCTCTTCAGGTCGCCCATGCGGTTCCAGGCGTCGAGACCGGCGATCTTGTAGGCTTCCGCGAGCGTCGGGTAGTTGAAGGTGTTCTCGACGAAATACTCGACTGTGCCCTTCAGGTTGAGGACGGCCTGGCCGATATGGACGAGTTCGGTTGCACCTTCGCCGACGATGTGGATACCGAGAAGGCGGCGGGTCTTGAGCGAGAAGATTAGTTTCAGGAGACCGGAATCGAGGCCCATGATGTGCCCGCGCGAGGTCTCGCGGAAGCGCGCGATGCCGCATTCGTAAGGAATGCCGCGGGTTTTTACTTCTTCCTCGGTCAGGCCGCAGGTCGAGATCTCGGGAACGGCATAGATGCCGTAGGGGAAGAATTTTGGCGGCTCTTTGGCGATGGCGCCAACGGCCACACGTGCCGCGATCCGGCCCTGTTCCATGGAGGTTGAGGCAAGGCTCGGGAAACCGATGACGTCGCCCGCCGCGTAGATGTTGGGCACGGAGGTCTGGAACGTCTCGGGGTTGACGCTGAGCCGTCCGCGCGTATCGGCCTGCAGGCCGGCGGCAGCAAGGTTGAGCGACTCGGTCGCCCCCATGCGCCCGGCTGCAAACAGCACCATCTCGCAGATGATCACACGCCCGCTGTCGAGGGTGATCTGGCATTTGCCGTCCGGCAATCGCTCCACCTTGTCGGCCTTCTGGCCGAGATGCAGCTTCATGTTGCGGTCGCGCAGCTGATAGGTGAAGTCCTCCACGATCTCCTTGTCGATGAAGTCGAGCATGGTCGATTTCGGGTCGATGATCGTCACAGCGGTATCGAGCGCGCTGAAGATCGTCGCATATTCGATGCCGATGACACCAGCGCCGATAACGGCCATGGAGCGCGGCAGTTCCTCGATGTCGAGAAGCTCGTCGCTGTCCAGCACGGTCTTGCCGTCGAAGGGAATGTAGTCGGGGCGGAAGGGCTTCGTGCCGACGGCAAGCAGGATGCTCGTGCCGGTGATCTGCACCACCTCGCCGTCTTCCTTGACGATCTGCATGGTGTTGACGTCGACGAAGCTCGCGCGTCCGCGGATATGCTGCACGCGGTTGCGGGCGAACTGGTGCTCCAGTACCTCGACCTCGTGGTCGAGGGTGATGATCAGGCGGCGGCGCAGGTCCTCGGCGCTGATCTGTTCCTTGACGCGATAGGCGCGCCCGTAGAAGCCGCGTTCGCGCCAGCCGGAGAGGTTCAGCGCCGTCTCGCGCATCGTCTTCGAGGGAATGGTGCCGGTGTGCACGGAAACGCCGCCGACGCGTTTGCCCTGCTCGATCACCACCACTTTCTTGCCGAGCTTGGCGGCCTGGATGGCGGCGCGACGGCCGGCGGGGCCGCTGCCGACGACGATGAGGTCATACTGCATCATGGAATGTTTCCGATAGGAGGATGAATCGTTGTGCGTTGCGGTAAATGTCGCGCGTCAATGCCCTATAGGTCAATCATGGAGACTGTGTGAACGACGCAAATTGGCGAGAAACCGACAGCGCGGCAAGCCCTGCGCGAGCTTGAGCGGCCGCGCGCAGGAAAGCCCCTAGATAAGGCGCAGGCCCCGGAGGCTCGCATGACCGTCGCGGCCGATGATGATGTGGTCGTGGACCGTGACGCCGAGCGGCTTGGCCGTGTCGATGATGGTCTTCGTCATGTCGATATCCGCCCGTGACGGCGTCGGATCTCCCGAGGGGTGGTTGTGGACGAGGATGACGGCGGTCGCCGAAAGCTCCAGCGCCCGCTTGACGACTTCGCGCGGATAGACGGGGGTGTGGTCGATCGTGCCTGTCTGCTGGACCTCGTCGGCAATCAGGGCATTGCGCTTGTCGAGGAACAGGATTCGGAACTGCTCGCGCGTCTCATTGGCCATGGCCGCATGGCAATAGTCGATCACCTGCGACCAGGAGGAGAGTACCTTCTTGCCCCGCAGCTCGCTTTTCAGCATGCGGTGGGCAATGGTCGAGACGAGCTTCAGGTCGAGAGCTACGGCCTCGCCGATGCCCTTGATCTCCTGCAGCAGCGCCGGCGGCGCACCAAGGACCCCGGAGAGGGTGCCGAACCGGTCCAGAAGCGCCTTGGCGATCGGCTTGGTATCGCGGCGCGGGATGAGGCGGAACAGCAAAAGTTCGAGCAGTTCGTAATCGGCAAGCGCCGTATCGCCATTGTCGCGGTAACGGCTTCTCAGCCTGTCGCGATGTCCGTGATAATGCGCCTCGTCGGCATCTTTCGCAGGCGGTTTTGGCGTAAACCTTCCCTGTCTCGATGGTGACGGGGGGCGGGCCGGCTGGTCGGCGAAGAAGCCGCGCTCATCCGCAGGCTCCGGCGCGTCGCCGTCGAGATCGAAGGGAGGTTTCGTGCCCATCAGGCCGCCGGCAAGCCAGGTCGGTCGAGACCGGCGGGCGAGAGCGTGAAGATCTCGCAGCCATCGGCGGTGACGCCGACGGCATGTTCGTATTGGGCCGACAGCGACCGGTCGCGCGTGACCGCCGTCCAGCCATCCGCCAGGACCTTCACATGCGGCCGGCCGAGATTGATCATCGGCTCGATGGTGAAGATCATGCCTTCACGCATCTCGGGTCCGTCACTGGCCCGGCCGTAATGCAGAATGTTCGGTGCATCATGGAACAGCCGCCCGACGCCGTGGCCGCAGAAATCCCGCACCACGGAGCAGCGCTCTGCCTCCGCAAAGGTCTGGATGGCCTCGCCGATCGCGCCGATGCGTGCGCCGGGCTTCACCGCGGCGATGCCGCGCATCAGGCACTCATGCGTCACCTCCAGCAGCCGCTGTGCCGCGCGCTTGATCTCGCCGACCGGATACATCCGGCTCGAATCTCCGTGCCAGCCGTCCACCACATAGGTCACGTCGATATTGACAATGTCGCCCTCGCGTAGCGGCTTGTCGTTGGGAATGCCGTGGCAGACGACATGGTTGATCGAGGTGCAGGAGGATTTGGTGTAGCCGCGATAGTTCAGCGTCGCGGGGAGAACGCCATTCTCAATGCCGAAATCAAACACGAATCGGTCGATCGCATCCGTGGTGACGCCCGGCTTGACGATATCGACCAGCGCATCGAGACAGCGCGCGGTGATGAGGCAGGCCCGCCGCATCCCCTCGAAATCCTCTGGCGCGTGCAGTCGAATGACGCCGGTGTTTCGCGTGGGCGCGGCCGCCGCTTCGATGTAGTTGACCATAGCCCGACTCTTCCTGCTTGCCTGTCTTGTGTCTTCTGCGGTTCTGGAGATCCCGCCTGGGCGACGCCTTGGGGGATGTCAAGCCGACCTCAAGTCTATGCTAAAGGCAAGGACGAATGTCGGCAATGAAGGCGATCAGAAAACCACCGTCCAAACCGTCGAAGTTCTGGAAATATTTGCCCTACCTGCGGGCACCGCCCGTTCGCTCAGGCGCGAACCCGGACATAGGAGCCCGGAGCTTCTTCGATCGAGTTCATCGAGCCGCCCGTTCGTCGGGCAGGAACCCGCTGGCCATCGAGCGAGACCACCCAGTCATGCCAGTTCGGCCACCACGAGCCCGATGTTTCCTTGGCGCTCGCGATCCAGTCTTCCAGTTCTCCGACCGGCGGGCCGCCCGTCCAGAACTGGTACTTCCGCTTGTCCGGCGGATTGACCACGCCGGCGATGTGGCCGGAACCGGACAGGACATAGGTGACCTCGCCGCCGAAGGCGCCGCTGCCGAGAAAGACGGATTTCGCCGGCGCGATATGATCTTCCCGCGTCGCGAGGTTGTAGACGGGGATCGTCACGTCCTTGAGCGATAGCGTCTTGCCCGCAAGCACCATCTCGCCGCGGCTGAGTTTGTTTTCGAGGTAGCAATTCCGCAGGTAGAACGAGTGGTTCGCCGCCGGCATGCGGGTCGAATCGGCGTTCCAATAGAGAAGGTCGAAGGCCGAGGGCTCGACGCCCTTCAGGTAGTTGTTGACGAAGTAGGGCCAGATCAGTTCGGAAGCGCGCAGCATGTTGAACGCAAGCGCCATGCTCGACCCTTCGAGATAACCTTTCTCGCTCATGCGCTTTTCGATCTGCGAAATCTGATCCTCATCGACGAACACCTTCAGGTCGCCGGCATGGGTGAAATCGACCTGAGTCGTAAACAGGGTTGCGGACCGGATACGCCGGTCGCCTTCCTGCGCGTGCAGCGCAAGCGTCGCCGCGAGCAGCGTGCCACCGACGCAGTAGCCCACTGCATTGACCTCGTCTTCCCCCGTTGCATGCCTCACCGTGTCGAGCGCGAAGCCAATACCTTCGCGCGCATAGGATTCCCAATCCTTGGCCGCGTGGCGCTCGTCGGGGTTCACCCAGGAGATGACGAAAACCGTGTGGCCCTGGTCTACGGCCCATTTTATGAAGGACTTCTGCGGATTGAGATCGAGAACGTAGAATTTGTTGATCCAGGGAGGGCAGATGAGGAGAGGGCGCTTCAGCACCGTTTCCGTCGTCGCATCGTACTGGATGACCTGACAGACGTCGCTTTGCGCCAGCACCTTGCCTGGCGTCAGCGCGATGTTCTCGCCGATCGCAAACTTGCTCGTGTCGCTCTGGCGCAGGCGCAAATCCCCCTTGCCGGAGAGAATGTCCTCGGCCAGCATTCGCATACCATTGACGAGATTGGCACCATTGGCGGCGACCGTCTCGCGGTAGAGCTGCGGATTGGTCGCAATGAAGTTGGACGGGGAAAGGGCCTCCGTGACCTGCCGAACATAGAAGGCGGCCTTGTGGCGCGTGTGCTCGTCCAGTCCCTGCGTCTGCGTCACCATCTTCTCCGCCCAATCGGAGAGGACGAGATAGGCCTGCCGCAACATGTCGAAGAAGGGGTTGGCGACCCAGTCGGGGTCGGCGAAGCGCTTGTCGCGCAATGGCTCGGCTGCCGGCGTCTCGCTTGGCGGTATGTCGAGGCCGCTGACTTTCTGCAGGCTGCGCGTCCACATACCCATCATGCTGGTCATCAGATGCGTCTGCGCCTCGAAGGATCGGCGAGGATCCGACATCCAGTACTCGGAAACCTTGGAGAGGGTCTTCACGAGATCCGTCATCGGATCGGCGATCGTATCGACCTTCTCGCCGCTTTCGCGCGGCGCAAGCCAGGCGGACGCGGCCTTGCCCACATGCTCCAGCGAGCGGGCAAGGTTGACGGTCAGCGCCTCGGGATCCTTGATCAGATAGGCTTCGACCGCTTTGGCGTCGAAACCCGGAAAAGCGCGTCCGCCGTTGCCGGTCGTCTTGTCGTCTCCCACCAAATCCTCCCGCCATATCTCTTTGTTTTGGCTTTTTACATTCTGCCGGAATATCACTACAAGTGCCAGCGGATGTTGCCATGCGGGGCCGGGAAGCGCCACGCACATCGGCAACCACCGGACGATCTGGGTTATAGAGGGATGCCATGAAATTGCTGTCGGGACATTCGATGCTGCGCATTGCGGCGATCAGCGCGCTCTGCGCCACTGCCGTCGGCTGCACGACTCCTCAGGCAGATCGTACGCCGGCATATACCTCCACGATGGCGCGCCCGGTGCCGACGGATGTCTATCCGCGCATCGAGGGTAAGCTCTCCGCCGCAGCGCCGCAAATGACGAACGAGGAGGCCACAAGTGTTTCGACGCGCCTGAGCGCACTCTCGGCCCGCCGCGCATCCGGCGCGATCTCCGAGGCGGAATACCGTCGCCGGCTCGCCGAACTGAACGCGCTCGCCGAACATCATGGTGCCGACACGCTCAACGAGATTCGCAATTAAGGCTTGCCTTTCGAGCCGTTTGGACGCAAAGCCAGAACCTCGACCAAGGGGTGGATCAGGCGTTTTCATGAGACGTTTCCGGTCGTGCTGCAGCGTTGCAGGCCGTAGAATACGTCCGGCGATGTTTGCAGATCTCTCCTGTCGTCGTGTTTCCGGTGCGCTGACAGAAACGCCAGCTTCGGAAAGGGTGCGACGGTCATACTGCTGAAGAACGCGCCATCATTTTGCCGATGCGCTGGTTACATTACATCAAAGAGAACGCCCCCACGCGCGTCCGGCCGGACGCAGGCGTTCTGAACAAGGTCAGAGAGATGGAAGAGTTTCATAAAGTCCGGCGTCTGCCGCCCTACGTCTTCGAACAGGTCAATCGCCTGAAGGCGAGCGCGCGAGCGGGCGGCGCCGACATTATCGATCTCGGCATGGGCAATCCCGATCTTCCGACGCCTCAGGCCATCGTGGACAAGCTCTGCGAGGTCGTGCGCGATCCGCGCACCCATCGCTATTCCTCTTCCAAGGGCATTCCCGGCCTTCGCCGGGCGCAGGCGGCCTATTACGCTCGTCGTTTCGGCGTGAAGCTCAATCCGGACACGCAGGTCGTCGCCACGCTCGGTTCCAAGGAAGGCTTCGCCAACATGGCGCAGGCCATCACGGCGCCCGGCGATGTCGTGCTCTGCCCGAACCCGACCTACCCGATCCACGCCTTCGGCTTCCTGATGACCGGCGGCGTCATCCGCTCCATCTCGGTGGAGCCGGACGATACGTTCTTTCCGCCACTGGAACGGGCGATCAAGCATTCGATCCCGAAGCCCATCGCGCTGATCATCAACTATCCGTCCAACCCGACGGCGCATGTGGCAACGCTCGATTTCTACAAGGACGTCGTCGCCTTCGCCAAGCGCAACGACATCGTCATCCTGTCGGACCTCGCCTATTCCGAGATCTATTTCGGCGACACGCCGCCGCCGTCCGTTCTGGAAGTTCCCGGCGCGATGGATTGCACCGTCGAGTTCACCTCCATGTCGAAGACGTTCTCGATGCCCGGCTGGCGTATCGGCTTTGCCGTCGGCAATGAGCGCCTGATATCGGCTCTGACGCGTGTGAAGTCCTATCTCGACTACGGCGCCTTCACGCCGATTCAGGTGGCGGCCACACACGCGTTAAATGGCGATGGCTCCGACATTTCAGAAGTCCGCGCCGTCTACAAGCGCCGCCGCGACGTGCTGGTCGAGAGCTTCGGCAAGGCCGGTTTCGAGGTGCCGCCGCCGGAAGCGACGATGTTTGCATGGGCCAAGATCCCGGAGAAATTCCGGCATCTCGGCTCGCTCGAATTTTCCAAGCTGCTCGTAGAGAAGGCCGACATTGCGGTTGCCCCCGGTATCGGCTTCGGTGAGATGGGCGACGACTACGTCCGCATCGCGCTGGTCGAGAACGAGCACCGTATTCGTCAGGCGGCACGGAACCTGAAGAAGTTCCTGTCCACCGCCGACGACACGCTGCACAACGTGATTTCGCTCAACGCCCGCCGCTAGGGGTTCGCGTCGCGATCGGCAATCGAAAACACCTCTTCCCGCCGCAGCGTCGGCGGGACAATTTTCAGACAGTAGGGATGATGAGTATGGCAGACGCGCTGAGAATCGGCATTGCGGGCTTGGGCACCGTGGGCGCCTCTCTGGTCCGCATCCTCACCGAACGCCGTGACTCGCTTGCCACGACCTGCGGCCGCCCGATCGAGGTTGTCGCGGTCACGGCGCGCAATCGCGCCAAGGATCGCGGCATCGCGCTTGCCGATGACATATGGTTCGCAGACGCGGGAGCGCTCGCTGCGGACGCTGAGATGGACGTGTTCGTCGAGCTCATGGGCGGCGCGGGCGATCCGGCCTACTCTGCCGTCAAGACAGCGCTCGCCCGCGGCATCCATGTCGTGACCGCCAACAAGGCACTGCTTGCGGCCCACGGCATCGAGCTGGCCGGCATTGCCGAAGAGCATGGCGCTCTGCTGAACTACGAGGCGGCGGTGGCCGGCGGCATTCCCGTCATCAAGGCGCTGCGCGAGTCGATGACGGGCAACACCATCGCCCGCGTCTACGGCATCATGAACGGCACCTGCAATTACATCCTGACCAAGATGGAGAAGGAGGGCCTGAGCTTCGAGGCGTGCCTGAAGGAGGCTCAGCGCCTCGGCTATGCCGAAGCCGACCCGGCCTTCGATATCGAGGGCAACGACACGGCTCACAAGCTGGCGATTCTCACCAGCCTTGCCTTTGGCACCGCCATCGCGGCTGACGATATCTACCTTGAAGGTATCACCAATATCTCGATCGAGGACATCCAGGCGGCGTCCGATCTCGGTTATCGGATCAAGCTTCTCGGCGTCGCCCAGCGCACCGACAGCGGCGGCATCGAGCAGCGGGTGCACCCGACCATGGTGCCGTTCGACTCCGTCATCGCCCAGGTCGATGGCGTCACCAATGCGGTGGCGATCGAGTCGGACATCCTCGGCGAGCTTTTGATGGTCGGCCCCGGTGCCGGCGGCAATGCGACGGCCTCTGCCGTGCTCGGCGATATCGCCGATATTGCCAAAAGCCGCCCCGGCGCCCAGCACGTTCCAGCCTTCGGCCGCCCGGTTGCCGCACTCATCCCCTATACCCGCGCGCAGATCCAGAGCCATGAAGGCGGCTATTTCATCCGGCTGAAGGTGATCGACCGTGCCGGCGTCTTCGCCAGTGTCGCATCCCGCATGGCGGAGAATGGCATCTCGCTCGAATCGATCATGCAGCATTCCAAGCATACGCAGGAAACCGGAAAGCCGCAGACGATCATTCTCGTGACGCATGCGACGGCCGAACATTCGGTTCGCGATGCCGTGGCGGCGATCAAGGGCGAGGGCTATCTCGTCGGCGAGCCGCAGGTCATCCGCATCGAGCGGCCGAAGGATTACTGATATCGCCGCCGCCTCGTCCGCACTGTCGGCCGCGCGGCCCTTGCCAGACGGGAACGGGCGCGCATGAGCGAATTTCCGGATCCGGTTCCGCGCGCGTTCCTTGGCGTCGAGACGTCGGTTACCGGCCAGAGGTGGGTGTCACGGCTGGATCAGGCGGGCCAGAACCGGGCGCTGGCGATCAGCCAGGTCCACGGACTTCCCGATCTGATTTCGCGCGTTCTTGCGGGGCGGGGCGTCCAGCAGGAGGATGCGGTCGCCTTCCTCGACCCCACCATCCGCAGGCTGATGCCGGACCCCGACACGCTGACCGACTGCCGGAAAGCGGCGGTCCGCATCGCCGACGCGATCGCGAGCCGGCAGCGCGTCGCGATCTTCGGCGACTACGACGTCGATGGCGCGGCGTCATCCGCCATTCTCTATCGCCTGCTCGTTCATTTCGGCGTCACGGCGGAAATCTACATTCCCGACCGGATCTTCGAAGGCTACGGCCCGAACCCGGGCGCCATCGACAAGCTGATCGATAACGGTGCGGGTTTGATCGTCACGGTCGATTGCGGCTCGACCAGCCACGAATCGCTGCAACGCGCGCGGGAGCGCGGCATCGACGTCGTCGTCATCGACCACCACCAAGTCTCCGGCGAACTGCCGCCGACCGTGGCGCTGGTGAATCCCAACCGGGAAGACGACCTTTCGGGGCAGGGGCATCTCTGCGCCGCCGGTGTCGTCATGCTGGTGCTCGTCAACCTGCTGCGTGTCCTGCGCGAGCGTGGCGACCTCAGAGCCGGCAGTTTCGATCTCCTGTCCCATCTCGACATCGTCGCCCTTGCGACCGTCTGCGACGTCGTGCCTTTGAAGGGTCTGAACCGGGCCTATGTCGTCAAGGGACTGATTGCCGCGCGCCACATGAAGAACCCCGGTCTCGCCGCACTCTTCCGCAAAGCCGGCCTCAGCGGCCCCGTCACGCCCTACCATTTCGGGTTTCTCGTCGGCCCGCGCATCAATGCCGGGGGGCGCATCGGAGATGCCGCTCTCGGCAGCCGTCTGCTGACGCTGGACGACACCAACGAGGCCGACGCCATCGCGGCCCGTCTCGACGAACTGAACCGCGAGCGCCAGGCAATCGAGCAGGTGATGCTGATGGAGGCCCAAGCCGAGGCGCTGGCCGAGTACGGCAATGGCGACGGCGCCGCCGTGATCGTGACGGCGCGCGAAAACTGGCACCCCGGCATCGTCGGCCTGCTCGCGGCCCGTCTGAAGGAGAGCTTCCGCCGCCCGGCCTTCGCCATTTCCTTCGACCTCAATGGTCGTGGAACCGGCTCCGGCCGCTCGATCGCCGGTTTCGATATCGGCAAGGTCGTTCGTGCGGCGGTCGAAGAGGGGCTTCTGGTCAAGGGTGGCGGCCACGCCATGGCAGCGGGCCTGACCGTCGAGCGCGCCAATCTCGGGCGCCTACGCCACTTCCTCGAGGAGCGCGCTGCCCGCACGGTTCACGATCTGGTGGCCGCGGAAACCGTGAAGATCGATGGAGCACTCGCTGCCTCCGGCGCGACCATCGAGCTGATCGATCGGCTTGAGCAGGCGGGTCCCTACGGTTCCGGTCATCCGCAGCCGGTCTTCGCCATTCCTGCACACGGGGTGCGGGATGTTCGGCAGATCGGAACGGACCATGTGAAGGTGACGCTGGAGGGGCAGGATGGCGCGCGACTCGATGCCATAGCCTTCCGCGCCTTCCAGACGCCTCTCGGCGACTTTCTTCTCGCCTCACGAGGAATGACCATCCATCTCGCTGGGAGCCTTTCGGCCGATATCTGGCAGGGTACGCGCCGGGTCCAGCTGCGCATTCTCGATGCTGCACGCGCCTTGTAGGCAGAGCATAGACATCGGAACGAACTCGGTGACGGTCGGCCGATTCAGCCTATCGCAACGCCGCGATATCGCGTGATGACGTGCCCGGACAACGGGTCCTACACGTCCGTAACACCGTCATCGCGTGGATCATAAAAATAGGGAAAGCCAGGTGGTACGCCCTAGGGGAGTCGAACCCCTCTTCCCAGAATGAAAATCTGGTGTCCTAACCGATAGACGAAGGGCGCATTCGCTGGTGGCCGGCTTATAGGCTGAGGATCATCCGGAGGCAAGAGGAAAAACGCCGCAAGTCAAGAATTTCGTGACATGCGCTCAGGCGTATTTCCGACGCAATACCAACGCGATGCGCTGTAGCGCTAAAGCTTGAAATCAAAAGGAAAGGAGAGATGTTTTAACCGCAAAGTGGTACGCCCTAGGGGAGTCGAACCCCTCTTCCCAGAATGAAAATCTGGTGTCCTAACCGATAGACGAAGGGCGCAGTCGCTTTGCGGTGGGCGTCTTATAGTCAGCGGTTTTGGGGACCGCAAGCCGCAAATGTCATTTTGTCGTAAAAATATCATGGCTGTGGACGATGACAGAAAACGTTCAAAAAAAGTTTGTCAAATCAGCCGCTTATGCATCCCGCGGGCCGCAGGCCCAGTTCCAGTCGCGCCGCGGTCCGATGTCGATATGGACGGACTGGGTGTGGCAATACGTGCCCACGCCACCGCGCCCTTCGGACCCGCGCAGGAAGGTCGCGACATCCCACTTGCTGACGCCCGCCACCTGGATATCGGCCGCTTCGCAGGTCAAATGCCGGGACTGCGGCCGACCGCCCACCTTGATGTTGTGGCTGAGGCTACGCCGACCGGACGTCACGAGGACCTTCTTGCCGAAATGCCGCTCCACCGACTTCAGAATGTTCAACAACTGCGGTTTGAAGCAGCCGGTCTCCACCGTTTCCGTCTGTAGGAGGAGGCCGCTGGGCGCCAGGCGGGCGAGACCGGAGAGCGAGGCCATCTGGACCTTGGGGCTGTTGTCATCGTGATTCTCGGCCGTATCGTCCACCGTCGCAAACATCGATCGCGCGCGGATGCCGGGCAGGGCGGTATAGCTGAGCGCCGCTACCTGCTGCGGTGCCATGCCTGGAAGCGCCTTGTTATGAGCCGGCTTACCGGGTGCACCCATGTCGGCGCCGCCCCGGGACTTGCCGAACAGCCCAATCAGGGAGGACGATCCCGGCGTTGCGTCAACCCTCTGCGGCACCGCCGCGGGCCTCAGGCTGGCCAGTGCAGCCTCGGCCGGCATCTCGTTCGTCGATGCAGGCGTTGCTGCGCCCTGGACCTGATAGCCGGCATCCGTGGACCGAAGCGGCAACGGTTGCGAGGATACGGGTGGCATTGCCTGACCCTGTGGGGCCGCGCGGAAAAGGCTTGCCGGCGACGACCCGCCGCCGGAAACGGGCGAGGCACCCGCCGTGCCGCCGACGGAGAAGATGCTGCTCGACGTGGCTTGCAGTCCTGTTCCCTGCATGACGATAGCCCCCGGCTGCGCAGGCGCCAGCGGCTGTGAACTCTGCTGCGCAGCGGCTGGACGGCTTGAGGCTTGGTCGGTTGAAGATGTCGCGGAAGCTGGACCCGATGCGACGACCGGCACATCCGTTTCGCCGACGTCGGGCGCAATGATGCCTTCCGCCAGTTGTTCCGGAACCGGCTTCCCCGTCACGCAGCCCGTCAAAAGCAGTGCAGCGACCACCGCACAGCCAACGCTTGCGAGAAAGGGTTTGGACGAAGGGCCGTATCGCAACGCTACATCTCCCGAGCGACGGCCCCGATCCATCGCAAGGGGCAGGGCCGCGCCATCATGGCCGATGCCCGAAAACCGTATGTCCGGGCAGATCTCGAGGGAGAGATATGCGCCAGCCCCGTTGCGTGGAGCTTGCGCCATGACCCTGCGGAGGTGGACCCTCGTCGCAGAGCGTCTTCAACATGCGGCGGTTACGCGTAAGCGATCACCAGGCGCCGGTGTTTTCCATTGATGACCACGGCTCCTGCGGCGCGAGCGGCTCGCCTTTCTGCAGAATCTCGATGGAGATCCCGTCCGGGGAGCGAACGAAGGCCATATTGCCGTCGCGGGGTGGACGGTTGATGGTCACGCCGGCATCCATCAGCTTCTGGCAGATGGCATAGACATCATCGACCTCGTAGGCGAGATGGCCGAAATTGCGACCGCCCGTGTAATCCTCCGTGTCCCAGTTGTAGGTCAGCTCAAGGCACGGGGACAGCCGCGACTGCGCGTGATCCACGTCGCCGGGCGCGGCCAGGAAGACCAGCGTAAAGCGCCCCTTTTCATTTTCCGTGCGGCGCACCTCTTGCAGTCCGAACAGTGTGCCGTAAAAATGCAGTGCCTGATCAAGGTCCTTAACCCGAACCATGGTGTGCAGATAGCGCATGAAAGCCCTCTCTCCTGTTGTTATCACTCCTATCTAGCGCTGCGCCAGCCAGACACAAGGCTGGAGTCATAGCTTACCGAAAGCGGCAAATTTCGTCCTTAGGGCTTGCCCAAAAGCGGCGGGACGATGTTATTCTGATGCTCAAGAATCAGTTAACCGCAGCAATCGTGATGCGTATTCGAGGGGCTGGCATATAATGGTGGACAGGATTTCGGCGAAAGATGTCGCACCAGATGAAGATTTCGGCGGTGACGCGCTCGATCTGATCGAGATCACCGGTGTTATCAAGTGGTTCGACGTCGCCAAGGGCTTCGGATTCATTATTCCGGATAATGGCATGCACGACGTTCTTCTGCATGTGACCTGCCTGCGCCGCGATGGCTACCAGACGGTTCTGGAAGGTGCGCGCATCGTCGCGCTGATCCAGAAGCGCGATCGGGGATACCAGGCCTTTCGCATTCTCTCGATGGATCAATCGACTGCCATCCACCCTTCGCAACTGCCGCCCGTGAAGACCCACGTTCAGGTGACACCCACCAGCGGGCTTGAGCGCGTGCTCGTGAAGTGGTTCAACCGCACCAAGGGCTTTGGCTTCCTGACGCGTGGCGACGGCACGGAGGACATCTTCATACATATGGAAACCCTGCGGCGCTTTGGTCTCACCGAGTTGCGCCCCGGCCAGACGGTGCTCGTGCGTTTCGGCGATGGCGACAAGGGCCTGATGGCCGCGGAAATACATCCCGACGTGCCCGCACCCGCCGGCCGCGCGCATTGACGGACGTCACATGCTAAGCCTGCGCCAGGCTGCACGCCGCAGCATTCTCATGGCCGGTATGCTGCTGGCGGCAGTACCTTCCTATGCCGCGGACGTAACGTTCGAGAAGGCGCAGTTGACGATCGCCACGACCGACGGCAAGATGCATACCTTCACCGTGGAACTCGCGCTCGACAGCAACCAGCGCGCCCAGGGCCTGATGTTCCGCCGCGAAATGCCCGCCGATCACGGCATGGTCTTCGACTTCGGCCAGACGCGTCAGGTGATGATGTGGATGAAGAACACGTTTCTTTCACTGGACATGCTGTTCGTTTCGAAAGACGGCAAGGTGGAAACCATCCATGAAAACGCCGTCCCGCACTCCGAATCCATCATCGACTCCCGCGTCCCCGTCGCCTATGTCGTCGAACTGAACGCAGGCGTGGCAAAGACCTTGTCGATCACCCCCGGCGCTCGCGTCGTGCTGCCATCGCAGCTTCCGGCAGCCAAGCCGGATTGATGGGTGGAGCCCATCGAGGGTTTCTCAGCGCATGTTGAGATCCAGATCAGAATCGCTTGACGGTCTGCTCGTAAAGCAACGCACGCTTCCGCAGCATATGAGAATGCGACGTATCAGACCTTAAAGTTTTTCGTTGGAAAATGTGGCGACCCCTGCAGGGCTCGAACCTGCGACAACCTGCTTAGAAGGCAGGTGCTCTATCCAGCTGAGCTAAGGGGCCGTTGGCGCTGCTCTAAGCGGCACGGGTGGTGTCAGTGCGTCCAGGGCTGCATGCGGCTGTAGCGGAAGTTGTCGCTGTAGGAGACATTCTTCCGGGTCGGGTCCTTCGGTGCGATGACGCGATATTCCATGCCGTTACGCTCGGCATAGGCGACGGCGGCTTCTGCGCTTTCAAAGGTGAGCTTGACTTGCTGGCGGGTGTCGGCCGAACTGGTATAACCCATCATCGGATCGATCGTGCGGGGCGTCTCCTGATCGAATTCGAGCACCCAAAGATTGGTCTTGGCCTTGCCTGACTGCATCGCGGTCTTGGCGGGACGATAAATCTTGGCGGACATTCCTCAAACTCCAAGCATGGCAACTGCCGGCTCAGCCGGCTTTCCTGTGGCATAACGCACAAATGCTGAAAACGGAATGACCTTGATGTAAGCTCGACCAAATTTTCCGTTCGTAAAGGGGCCATATCGGCTCGCAGCTGTGCTGTGGGCGAAGAGACCCTCACATTCGAGGCGATACAATTTTATAGGGGGAAAATGGTCGGAGTGGAGAGATTCGAACTCCCGACCCTCTGGTCCCAAACCAGATGCGCTACCAGGCTGCGCTACACTCCGTGCCGATGGGCGGGCAATACACGCTCGATGGCAGGGCCGCAAGGGCGAAAGGCGGACTGCCTTCGAATTATCGCGACGATGTCGCGTTCCACTACCAAGGAGACGGTATCGCAGGAAAAGTGATCCTGTCGCGAACAGGTTGAAGAGGCGAGATGCTACCCCGAATCGCCCGTCGTCAGCTTCATCGCCGCCAGCGTACGCTTCAGCATCGGCTCCGAAATCGGCTTTGACAGGAAGACCGCGCCCTCCGGCAGCGTGCCGTCGGCCGGGTTGTAGCGGCCGGAAATGATGACAAGGGGACAGTTGGTGTGGAGGGTTGCGGTGAGATGCGCCAGCTGGATACCGTTCATGGAGCCGGGCATGTCAATGTCGGTAAGCAGCGCGGAGATCGCGGGCAGGGTGTCCATGATCTTCAGCGCCTGATCCGCATTTCCGGCCTCGATGACGGCCAAACCCATGTCTGAGAGGAGATCGGCAAGATCCATCCGGATCAGGCCGTCGTCTTCCACGACGAGGACGGGAGGGGAGCGCGGATGATCGGGCATCAATGTTCTTTCTGGAAGCTCTCAAGGTCGGCGGTCACGATGCAGCGCAGGCCGTCCGGCGCATAGATCATGTCCACATGACCGTCGGACGTGCCGTTCAAGCCCGCTGAAATCAGACGCGAGCCAGAGCCTTTGACGAGCGGCTCCGCGACGGTCGGGCCGCCCCGTTCCGTCCAGATCATCTCGAAGCGGTCGGCCTCCGGCAGCACCACGCGCCAGCGCAGATCAACGCTGCCCGAGGGTAACGAGAGCGCACCGTGCTTCACCGCATTCGTCGCGAGTTCATGCAGGATCAGCGACAGAGAGAGCGACGGGCGGGAGCCGATTTTGAGGTTGGGGCCTGACGTCGCGAAGCGCGGCGCGGCGGGGTCGTCGTGCAGATCCGTCATCTGCTGGACGAGCTGGCGCACCGTCGATGTTCCGCGCCCGCCTTCGAGAATCGTATCATGCGCGGCGCTGAGCACCGCGAGCCGCTCGGAGAGGCGCTGGCGTGCCGAGGCGATGTCGGGCGCATTGCGAAGGGTCTGCGAGGCGATCGCCTGAACCATGGCGAGCTGGTTCTTCAACCTGTGTCCGAGTTCGTGCGAGAGAAGCTCCCGGCTGGCCTCCTCCGCCCGGAGGTCGGTCACATCGCGGGCCTGCACGAGGATGCCGTTGATCGTGCCGTCCTCTTGCCGCATCGGCTGGTAGACGAGGTCGATCAGCCTGCGCTGCATTTCGCCATCGGGACCACGATTGAGCTGGATCGGCAGATCGCGCGCAATGAAGCTTTCGCCGGTCCGGTAGACGTTATCGAGGATATCGATGAACCCCTGGCGCACAACCTCGGTCACGGCTTCCGCCACGGTCTTTCCGATGATATCCCGACCGACGCCGATCATCGTGTAATATTCTTCGTTCGCATAATCGAAGACATGGTTCGGACCGACGAGCATCGCGATGCCGCCGGGGCTGAGTTCGAACACCTGCCGGAAACGCTCCCGCTGCGTCCGCTCCGCACGGCGCACCATGACCTGGGCGGTGATTTCCGTGCAGGCGCAGAACATGCCGAGCACCGTGCCCCAAGGGTCCCGCACCGGCGTGTAGGAAAAGGCGAAGTGCGTCTCTTCCGGATAGCCGTTCCGGTGCATGGTGAACTCGATGTCGTCCATCGACGTGCCACGCCCCGCATAGGCATCGGTGATGATGGGTTCGACGGCGTCCCAGATGTCATGCCACAGCGCGCGGAACGACCCCCCGAAGGCAGCGGGATGCCGATGTCCGCACATGGCGGCATAGCCATCATTGTAAAGCGTGGTCTGCTGTGGCCCCCAGACGATCAGCATCGGCTGGAGCGAGCCGAGCATGACGTTGGTCAGCGTTTTCAGCTCGACGCTCCAGTCCTCCCGCGCCCCGAGCGGTGTCCGTGACCAGTCCATCTCATCGAACAGGATCCCGCAGTCGGGATTGGCAGGAAACATCGAGAGTCCTTCATTCGGCAGGCGCCGGCCTCAGCAAGCGCCCGATATTCTCCGCGATGTAGCGCCATGGCGGTAAATCTTCCAGTCTCATCTCTCCATCCCTCAGGGGATATCAATGTCGGCAAGAGCGAGACAGGTGTGTGTAAGTGAAGAATTACGGCTTTCCCGCAGGGTTCGTCTGTGCCATGGACGCTGAAAGCGACGCACAGGAAAGGTTTCGATTTGCCCGAACTCTCGCTTCCCCGCCGTCCGTTGAAACTGGCGCCTGATGTCATTTCCACGCCTCGAGCCTATTACTGGTCGACGCCGATCATTCTGGCACTGTGCGTCTTTCTGCTCGTCTGGGAAGGGCCGGGCGTGCTGCGCGATTTTGCCATCAGCCAGAATCCGGTACTCATCGAGGATGGCGACGTCCAGAACGGCCGTTGCACGACCCGCAAGGCCATCTTTACCGATTGCGAAGCCCGCCTCGTCTACAGCTATGGCGGCAAGGACTACGCGTCGGACGTCGAGATCATGTTCGTCGATTTCCATGTCGGGGACTATGAGACGGGGCTCGTCATCTCGGGCGATCATCCGGAACTGGCGACGATAAGCCTCGGCCTCGACAGGCTCTGGAACCGCTTCATAACGCTGACGCTCTTCGTTCTGTTTCTCGGAGGTCTGGGCATCGGGATGATCTTCCTCAGCCTGCGGATCTGGCGTGTCCGCGGGCAGTTGCGGCATCCCGCTATGCTGGTTCCGGTGCCGGTGGAAATCGCCGCGTTCGACCGAAAGCGCAGCATCCTCTCGATCACCTATAACGACACGGTCGCGGACGACAAGACCAAGCGCTCGGCCTATACGCGGATGCGGAACGGTGAGGAGCCGCTGATCGTCGGAACGAGCGGAACCAAGCCCGTCGCTCTTGCCGTCCGGCACGGAAACACCGCTCTCCCCGTGCTGCTCGACGATCGCCTGATGCGGATCGAGCTGACCGATGCGGAGCGCGCAGAGGCCCTTCTGCCCTTCGCGAGGGCAGCCGACGAGCACGACGGTCGTTCGCTGCTCGTGGAAACTCCGCAAAAAACGGTGTCAATGTGGAAGCGGCTGCAGATGGTCTTCGGCGTTCTGCTTCTCATCGTGGTCGGCGTCGTCGGTTTCTGGCTCTGGTACGTCCTCGCCTCCGACACGCAGTTCCAGTCGCCGGGCATGGACATCAACAATATGATGCCGGCACCGGTCAACGAATGGGGCTGCGACCAGCTGCAAAAGCGTTTCGGAGACCAGCGTGCACCGTTCGGATGCACGGCCAGCGATTACACGAGCTGGAAATGATCCTGAGCGCGACACCCCGGAGATGATGGCTCAGAGGCTATCTCTTCGGCCTTGCGGCGCTTTCAGAACATCGCGCAGGACGTCGAAGACCTTCGGCTCCTGCATTTGTGAAACGTTGAAGCGCATGAAGGTCGTTGCGCTCTGCGAGAGGCTGAAGGCGTTGCCGGGTGCAAGCACGAGACCCCGCCGCAGGGCGCTGCGCGCCACGTCGGCGGCGTCCCTGTCCCCCGGAAGCCGGCACCAGAGGAACATGCCTGCCTGCGGCTCGAGCCACGGAGTGACGCCAAGGTTCCGGAGCCGGGTCGAGACGGTCTGCATCGCGGTCGCCAGCCGCTGGCGCAGCGTCTCCAAGTGCTTTCGATAGCTGCCGTCGCTGAGGACGCCATAGACGAGCTCGGCCGTCATTCGACCGCCGCCGAAGGTCGTCGCGATCTTCAAATCGGTCAGGCTGTCGATCCATTCGGGCTTTGCAGCGATGAAGCCGCAGCGTCCCGAGGCGGACAGCGTCTTCGAAAAGCTGCCGATGTGAATGACACGATCGAGCCCGTCGAAGGCTGCCAGCCGCGGGGCGGGGCTGCGCTCGAAATCGGCGAAGATGTCATCCTCGATGATGACGACGTTGCCTTGCTCGGCGATCTTCAGGACCCGATGTGCGGTGACCGGCGAGAGGATCGCGCCGGTCGGATTGTGGATGGCGGAGTTGGTGATGTAGAGCCGGGGCCGGTGATCCGCGACCGCTTTCGTGAAGGCGTCGATATCCGGGCCGGTCGGGGTGTAGGGAACGCCGACGATCTGCGCGCGATGCGCGCGCAACAAGGCGTGAAAATTGAAGTAGCAGGGATCGTCCACCAGCACCGTATCCCCGGGTTCCAGCAGGAGGCGGCAGAGGAGATCGATCGCCTGTGTGCCGGATTCCGCCAGCAGGATCTGGTCCGGGGAAGCCTCGATGCCGCGTTCGCCCATGCGCCGGCCGATGAGCTGACGAAGGGTGCTGAGGCCGAGGGGAGAGCCGTACTCCGAAAGCACCGGGCTTTTGGCGCGCGACAAGGTGCGCAAAGCACGCCGTATTCCATCTTCCGGCAGCCAGCTTGGTGGCAACCAGCCGCATCCGGGTTTTGCATCCTCCGTATTGGCCTCCAGCGATTGGCGGGACACCCAGAAGGGATCGATGGCCCGATCACGCTTTGGCCCGGCATCGGCAACCGAAAAGGGAATCGTGGTCGCGGCCGCCTGATGCGTTACATAGAAGCCCGAGCCCGGTCGCGACTGGATCGTGCCATCGCCGACCAGTCGCTCATAGGCTTCCACCACGGTGGATGTGGAGACCTTCAGCGCCGCCGCAAGCTTGCGGATCGAGGGTAGCTTCGCGCCCGGCAACAGCGCACGGCTGGCGATCCGCAGACGGATCGTCTCCATCACCATGGTCGTGCGGTTTGGAGACGGTGCAACATGATCCATCTGTAATGCTTCTTTACCATAACAGTTTCGATGAACTGTACACAACCGTTTCTGGCACTGCCGGGCAAGCGGGTCAATAAGGATCATCTTGTCGAACGGGACAGGTTTGTCGAAGGAGTGTCTGATGGATCGGGGAACGGCCGGCTGGCTGAATGGAATGATCGGCGTATTGATCTTCAGCGGATCGCTGCCCGCCACACGCCTCGCCGTGATGCAGTTCGATCCCGTCTTCCTCACGGTCGCCCGTGCGGCAATCGCGGGTCTTCTGGCGCTCGGGCTTCTGCTGCTGCTGCGGCAGAAATGGCCGGCACCGCGAGACGTCGCCTCTCTGGTGATCGTCGCGCTGGGCGTCGTCGTCGGCTTCCCCCTCTTGACCGCGCTGGCGCTGCAGCATGTCACATCCGCGCACTCGATCGTCTTCATCGGGCTGCTGCCGCTGGCGACCGCCATTTTCGGCGTCATCCGAGGTGGTGAACGGCCCAAACCCGCCTTCTGGATCTTTTCTCTCCTGGGAAGCACACTCGTTGCCGCTTATGCGTTGGCACAGGGGCTCAGCGCATCCCCGCTCGGCGACCTCCTGATGCTTGTGGCGATCATCGTCTGCGGACTCGGCTATGCCGAAGGGGGAAAGCTGTCGCGAACGCTTGGCGGCTGGCAGGTCATTTCCTGGGCGCTCGTTCTTTCGCTCCCGCCGATGCTTGGTCTGGCGTTGTTCACGATGCCTGCAAGCTTCGCCGGCATCGAGCCGCCGGCCCTTTTCGGGCTTGCCTATGTCTCGCTGTTCAGCATGCTCATCGGGTTCATCTTCTGGTATCGCGGGCTGTCCCAAGGCGGCATCGCCGCCGTCGGCCAGCTCCAACTGCTGCAACCTTTTTTCGCGCTGGTACTGGCGGCGACCCTTCTGCACGAGCCGGTCACTTCGGGGATGCTGGGCATCACCGTCTGCGTCATCCTGTGCGTCTTCGGCGCCCGCCGGTTCGGGCGCTGAAAACGGCCTAGGCGGCCCGATGCCGCGTGGCGACCGCCGGTGCCGTGCCCTGCCTGCCGGGATTGAGCTGGAACCGGTTGACGATCGCCGACAGCGCCGTCGCATCCGAGGCGAGATTGCTGCTGATGGCCGTGGTCTCCTCGACCATGGCGGCGTTCTTCTGGGTCATCTGGTCGATCGCGTTCACGGCCGTGCTGATCTCCAGCAGCCCCACGGACTGCTCTTTCGAGCCCGTCGTGATCGCTTCGACCTTGGTGTCGATCTCCATCACGTATCGTGCAATCTCGGCGAGCGCACGACCCGTCTGGTCGACCAAACGCACGCCGTCGGAGACATCGCCCGAAGATGTTCGGATCAGCGCATTGATATCCTTGGCCGCAGCGGCCGAACGTTGAGCGAGTTCGCGAACCTCCTGTGCAACGACGGCAAATCCGCGGCCGGCATCCCCCGCGCGCGCGGCCTCGACCCCGGCGTTGAGCGCGAGCAGGTTGGTCTGGAAAGCGATCTCGTCGATCACATGGATGATCTGCCCGATCTGGTTCGACGACGCATCGATACGCCGCATCGCCTCGACCGCATCCCGCACGATCTGGCCGGAGGATGTCGCGCTTTGGTTGGCCGCACCGACGAGGCTGCGCGTTTCCGCAGCGCGGTCGGCCGAGGATTTGACGGTGGCAGTGACTTCGTCGAGGGCCGCGGATGTCTGCTCCAGCGCTGCCGCCTGCTGCTCGGTACGCTTGGAAAGCTCGTCTGCCGCCTGATACATCTCGCTCGCATTGCCAGAGAGTTCGGATGTCTTGCCGAGAACCTGCTCCAACGTCAGCTGGAAGGTTGCGAGCGACTGATTGAAATCGACGCGAAGCGGCTCGAAGCGGTCAGCGAAAGGCTGGTCGAGCGGGCTGCGAATATTGCAATCGGCAAGCCGTCCGAGTCCGGCACCCAGCGTTTCCACGACGGTGCGCAGTTCCTCGGCTTCCCGCTCGCGATGGCGCTGCTGTTCGAGACGCTGGGCTTCCGACAGGGACCGATCCTGTTCGGCGGCCGCGCGCATCTGCTGGCGCTCGATCGCCCCCGCACGGAAGACGGCGAGGGCACGCGCCATGGCGCCGATCTCGTCCGTGCGCTTGGCAAACGGAACCTCGGCCGTGTAGTCACCGCCGGAAAGCACGCTCATGGCGTTGCCGATCTCGACGAGCGGTGTGATGGCGCGACGCCGGACGAACCAGAGGCCGGCGAGAAAGAGAAGGACGGATGCAGCGCTGCTCAGCGCGCCGATCATCGTATATTCGGTTCCCGCACTGTCGGCTTTCGCTACGGCCGTCTCCAGCGTTGCGGTCGCCATCTTTGCCAGATCACGAACCTTTGCGTCATGAATATAAAAGGCGTCCATGACGGGTTGGAGGTCTGCCGTTTCCCCGCGAACCTTGGCCTCTTCGAAAACCGTGGCCATCGACCAGAACGCCTCGCCGCTGGCAACGACCTGATCGGTCAGGCCGGCCCGAAGCGTCTTGTCGAGATCCGCCGACACCCAGAACGCCTTGCGCGCGTCGAAATCCGCGCGGAGCGCCTTCATCTTTTCGAGGTTGGAACCGGCGCGTTCCGGGTGCGCCATGGTCTCGTTCGCCAACATGTAGGCTTCCAGAGCGTAGAGCGGCGGCGGGAGAATGTCGGCCACAAGATCCTTGCCATTGGCGATCCCCGTATAGACGGGTCCACCGACCTTCAGTTCCTGCAGGGTCATCGTCTGCAATCCTATAGAGGCAACGAGACCGCCCGTGACGACGACTCCGAACACCACCAGCAAGCGAGAAATTGTCAGGCTCGACATGTGATCTCCAAGATCGCGCATGCGCAGACGCCAACCGCCGCGATCCATGCTTTGGATTAGTGATGAGCCCCGCACTCTAAAACTTCGTGAACGTTTCGAGGTAAAAACACCAATTCTAGGGTTTCGTGAAAGATAATCCCCGAGGCTTTCCGCTGGAAACAGGCGACGCCAAGGAACCGTGCGATAGCGCTGCCTATGCGTGTAGCTCACATTCAATTCAAGTCAGAGAACCAGGCTGCGTAAGGCGTGTTTTTGACGAGATGGCGATTATAATCCGGCGTGCCATCCGTCCACCAGGCAGGGCCTCTTTCACCCAGCGCGACCTTCGCCGCCTCGACCCCACGCCGTGCCTCGGCCATCCGTGCGCGATCCTCGCCCGCATCGCGAATCGCTCTTCGCGCGGACATGAGTTCCGACACCAACCTGACGCGATCGTCCTCAGCAAGATCGGGATTGCTCGTCCGCCACAGACGGCCCCGAACCACGAAGTACCGACCGTCCGGCGTGTGAAGATACGAAGTGGTCAAGGGTCGCTCCGTCGTTCGGTCATGACGAAACCCTCACAGGCCTCGCCTGTTCCCGTGGCGGGCGTTTGGAAAGAGCCAACCGCCAAAACGAAACAACCCGCCGATGCTGCCATCGGCGGGTTGTCCGTGTCGTGGTCGTTACCGGACCGGACCGTCTAACGGCTCCGGTCTGCTCAACTGCAGCCGCTGGTCGCGCCGCAGGTGTCGCACTTCTCGCAGGTGCCGTTGCGGACCATCGTGAAGTTTTGGCATTCCGAGCACATATTGCCGGTGTAGCCCTGTGCGATCGAGCGCATGCGGCGTTCTGTCTCGCGCTTCTTGGCATCCGACTTCGCAGCGGCAGCTTCCGCGGCGGCCTTGTCGGAGAAGAGAGCGGTCACGTCGCGTGGCGGCTCGGCGACTTCGGTCGTGACCTGCTCGACGATTTCGGCGATCCGTTCCTCGTAGTCGCGCTTGAAGGCGACGACTTCCGACGTGGAGATCGACGTTGCCGGCTCCAGCTTTCGCGCGGCGGAGCCTGCAAACGGGGTCACCGTGCCACTGGGCGACGCACCGCGGGCAGGGGCCGTTGTTGCCGATCCCTTGGGCTCGCTGTTTGCGCGGTCGATGCCGGCACCGGTCGTTGTTGCACCGGATACCAGTGTCGGCTTGTGGCCGCGTGTCCAACCCGTCGAGAGCAGGTTGGTCTTGCCTTCCTGGATGCCCTTGCCGAGCGCCGTGTTGCCGAAGTCGGAGGTATCGACGTGGGCAAGGTCGTGACGACCGAGATAGGAGACGGCAAGCTCGCGGAACACGTAGTCGAGGATCGACGTCGCGTTCTTGATCGCGTCATTGCCCTGCACCATGCCGGCCGGCTCGAACTTCGTAAAGGTGAAGGCCTCCACGAACTCCTCAAGCGGCACGCCGTACTGGAGACCCAACGAGATGGAGATGGCAAAGTTGTTCATCATCGCACGGAAGGCAGCACCTTCCTTGTGCATGTCGATGAAGATCTCGCCGATCCGGCCATCGCCGAATTCGCCAGTGCGCAGGTAGACCTTGTGTCCGCCGACGATCGCCTTCTGGGTATAACCCTGACGGCGGTTCGGCAGCTTTTCGCGCTCGCGGGTGATCCGTTCGATCACGCGCTCGACGATCTTTTCCGTGACCGTAACGGCTTGTGCCGCCACCGGCTGCTGGATCAGCGTTTCCAGAGCGTCCTCGTCCTCTTCGTCCTCGATCAGCGAGGCATTCAGCGGCTGCGAGAGCTTGGAGCCGTCGCGGTAGAGGGCGTTGGCCTTCAGCGCGAGCTTCCAGGAGAGCATGTAGGCGTTCTTGCAGTCCTCGACGGTCGCCTCGTTCGGCATGTTGATCGTCTTGGAGATTGCACCGGAGATGAACGGTTGGGCGGCCGCCATCATGCGGATGTGGCTATCGACCGAGAGGTAGCGCTTGCCGATCTTGCCGCAGGGGTTGGCGCAATCGAACACCGGCAGGTGCTCGTCCTTCAGGAACGGCGCGCCTTCCAGCGTCATCGCGCCGCAGACATGTACGTTCGCCGCTTCGATCTCTTTGCGGGAGAAGCCGATGTGCTCCAGCAGGTTGAAGCTGATGTCGGCAAGCTGCTCGTCGCTGACCTTCAGCGTGTTCTTCAGAAAATCGACGCCGAGCGTCCACTGGTTGAAGACGAACTTGATGTCGAACGCGGCCTTCGTTGCGCCGTTGATCGCCTCGATCTTGTCATCCGTGAAGCCCTTGGCACGCAGCGAGCCGGAATTGACGGCCGGCGCCTGATTGATGTTGCCGTGACCGACGGCATAGGCCTCGATCTCGGCGATCTGGCTTTCCGAATAGCCGAGCGTGCGCAGGGCTTCGGGAACGGCACGGTTGATGATCTTGAAGTAGCCGCCGCCGGCAAGCTTCTTGAACTTTACCAGAGCGAAATCGGGCTCGATGCCGGTGGTGTCGCAATCCATGACAAGACCGATCGTGCCGGTCGGCGCGATGACCGAAACCTGGGCATTGCGGTAGCCATGCTGCTCGCCGAGCGACAGAGCCTTCTCCCAGGCCGCAACGGCATGCGTGACCAGCGTCTGGTCCGGGCACTCGGAATGGACGAGCGGCACGGGCGCGACCGACAGGCCTTCATAGCCGTTCGCTTCGCCACGGGCAGCGCGGGCATGGTTGCGGATGACACGCAGCATGTTGTCGCGGTTCGGCTTGAAACCTGGGAACGGGCCGAGCTTGGCGGCGATTTCCGCAGACGTCGCATAGGAGACGCCCGTCATGACGGCGGTCAGAGCGCCGGCGATGGCGCGGCCTTCCTTGCTGTCATAAGGAATGCCGGACGACATCAGCAGGCCGCCGATGTTGGCATAGCCGAGCCCCAGCGTACGGTACTCGTAGGAGCGCTCTGCAATTTCCTTCGACGGGAACTGCGCCATCATCACCGAGATTTCGAGAACGATCGTCCAGAGGCGGACGGCGTGTTCGTAGTCGGCGATATCGATGTTCTTGGTGGTCTGATCCTTGAACTGAAGCAGGTTCAGCGATGCGAGGTTGCAGGCCGTATCGTCCAGGAACATGTATTCCGAGCACGGGTTGGACGCGCGGATGGAGCCGGCGGCCGGGCAGGTGTGCCAGTCGTTCATGGTCGTGTTGAAGTGCAGCCCCGGATCGGCCGAGGCCCAGGCGGCGTAGGAAATGCTCTCCCACAGGTCGCGCGCCTTCAGCGTCTTCATGACGCGGCCGTCCTTGCGGGCGGTCAGGTTCCAGTCACCGTCGGCCTCGACGGCCTTGAGGAAGTCGTCGCGCAGCGAAACGGAATTGTTGGAGTTCTGGCCGGAGACCGTGAGGTAGGCTTCGGAATCCCAGTCCGTGTCATAGGTCTTGAAGTCGATATCCTTATAACCCTGACGCGCGAACTGGATGACGCGCTGGATGTAGTTTTCCGGAACCTGATCCTTCTTGGCGGCCTTGATCTCGCGCTTCAGCGCAGGGTTCTCGTTCGGATCGTAGCAAGCGCCGTCAGGACCCTCGCAGTTCACGCAGGCCTTCATGATGGCCTTGAGGTGCATGGCAACGATCTTGGAGCCGGTGACGAGCGCCGCAACCTTCTGCTCCTCTTTCACCTTCCAGTTGATGTAGTCTTCGATATCGGGATGGTCGATGTCGACGACGACCATCTTGGCGGCGCGGCGCGTGGTGCCGCCCGACTTGATGGCGCCGGCTGCGCGGTCGCCGATCTTGAGGAAGCTCATCAGGCCGGAGGATTTGCCGCCGCCCGAAAGCTTTTCGCCTTCGCCGCGCAGGTAGGAGAAATTGGAGCCGGTGCCGGAACCGTACTTGAAGAGGCGCGCTTCGCGCACCCACAGGTCCATGATGCCACCTTCGTTGACGAGATCGTCACCGACCGACTGGATGAAGCAGGCATGCGGCTGCGGATGCTCGTAGGACGACTTCGACTTGACGAGCTTGCCCGTGAAAGGATCGACGTAGAAATGGCCCTGGCCGGGGCCGTCGATGCCATAGGCCCAATGCAGGCCGGTGTTGAACCACTGTGGCGAGTTCGGTGCCACGCGCTGCGTCGCCAGCATGTAGGCAAGCTCGTCGCGGAAGGCGAGGGCATCTTCCTCGGAGGCGAAGTAATTGCCCTTCCAGCCCCAGTAGGTCCATGTGCCGGCAAGGCGATCGAAGACCTGCCGGGCATCGGTTTCCGAGCCGTATTGCTCGTCTTTCGGGAGGTCCTTCAGCGCAGTCTCATCGGCGACCGAACGCCACAGCCACGAGGGGACCGAGTTTTCCTCGACCTTTTTCAGGCGCGCGGGAACGCCGGCCTTGCGGAAATACTTCTGAGCCAGAATGTCGGCTGCGACCTGGCTGAATTGGGTGGGCACGTCGATATCGGCAAGCCGGAAGACGATGGAACCGTCCGGGTTCTTGATCTCGCTCACCGCCTTGCGGAATGCGATGTCTGCATAGGCCGATTGGCCCGCCTTGGTAAAGCGACGTTCGATCTGCATCTGTCCCGATCCTTATTCTGTCCGTGGCATGCGCTTTTCAGGCACGCAAAAGTCCTTCCGAGCCGCGACATTGCCGGCCGGTGGTGCGTCTCGATGGATGCCAATCATGGAATCCGATATATGGTGTTCTTTAGGCTCTCAATCTACCAGATGTAGATAAAACTATCGAGCTGTTTGCTGGTCGCGCAAGCGTGATTTTATTTTTAAAGTTCATTTTTTAACACGCGTTCCCGCCGTGAAGGCAGGATCTCCAACAAGTTCAGGATAATGGCGCAATCCGGGGCAAGCCGCCGACTGGGCCGTCGTCTGGCCTCATGCCAGTCTCGATTATGATTAATCGCGAGTCCGGTGGCACCGTCAAGGGCTTGCGTCTTATCGTCCACTGCCGACTATATCTTGTGGAAATAGGAAGAAACTGAGTGACCTAAGGAAATCAGTCACTTGTGGTCTACACTTACCGATTGGGCCATTCGTTCCATGAAAACTTGTGGACAAAAACTTGTTGAGATCATCCGCCTCGGTCAACATGGTGTCATAAAAGCCACGCATTGCCGGGCTAAGCGCTAACAAAGAACGCAGGGTGGAGGGTGGACGCACCGCCTCCAAGCCCCCTTGATATGAGCAATCCTCAAAGCCTGTTACCGGCATCGGTTTACCCGCGCGATCCCTTGGCGATCGGCTCCTGATAGGAAAAGCCCATGTCCCATGGAAAATAAATCCATGTATCCTGGCTGACCTCGGTCACGAACGTATCGACCTGTGGGCGCCCCTTCGGCTTGGCATAGACGGCAGCAAAATGCGCCTTCGGCAGCATGGCCCGCACGATGGCGGCGGTTTTGCCGGTGTCCGTAAGATCGTCCACGATCAGCACGCGCTCGCCGCCATCGGCACGGATTTCCTCGGAGATCGCCTTGATGACCTCCATCTGCCCTTGAGATGAATAGTCATGATAGGACGCGACGCAGACCGTCTCGATCATCCGAATGTTCAGTTCCCGCGAAATGATCGCTGCCGGTACGAGTCCACCGCGCGTGATGCAGACAATCGCCTTCCATTCCACTCCCTGATCCGCCAGGCGCCAGGCAAGCGCGCGCGCATCTCGGTGGAACTGGTCCCAGGAAACGGGGAAGGCTTTTTCAGGAAGGGACATGGCGGGCTCCGAGCGTGTCTGGGCGTATCTGACGCAAAAAGCGGTTTTGCGGCAAAGCCCGAACATTTTCAAGAAGGGGATGACGTTCACCCACGGCAAAGACTGGTGCGGACGACGGGGGTCGAACCCGTACGAGTCTCCTCGAGAGATTTTAAGTCTCTTGCGTCTACCAATTTCGCCACGTCCGCAGTGGCTACAGTCTTTCCGATAACCGAAGGCGTTCGTCAAGCCGGAGCGCCCCGGGATTAACCGTCCCCGTAAAGCTTAATAACAGCTTCACGTTGCAGGCAAGCAACCCGTGGGCGATAGAGAAACTGTCGATCCGCATATCGACGATTTTCATGACGCATGCTTTTAGCCTCTCTCCCTCAAGGAGAGAGGCGCCATTCATTTTTGATCTTATCCCTTGTCCTCGACGACGGCTTCCGGGCGATCTCCTCCGCTGGCATGTTCATCATGCCACTGGCCGGAGGCGTCCTGAAAGCTGATCTCTTCGTCCGATCCGCCGACCTGCTGCTCGGCAGCCACAGCCTTTGCAGCGCGCAAAGCATGCTCGTGCGTTGGAAAGCTTTCCGAGAAGACGTCTCCGACCTTGTAGGCCCATCCGCCGTCGTGCTCGACGATATCGTAGACGACCTTGACCATACTTATCTCCCAATCTTGCTGTTGAGGCGGTTCGTGCCTGCCGGGATAACGGGCAACGGTCGGCGATCGTTCCCGTGCGGCAAGGCCTCCAGCTTTTGCGCCGGCAAAGGTTCGTGCTAGCAGTAGCTTCACAGCGCTTGCCGAAAGACCGGGGAGGGAATGACAATGCGGTATTCCGGCGGAGATGGTTTTGGCTGGCAGATCGGTTTGCCTTGTATCACCTTGGTACTGATCATGTTTGTTTCCTTTCCGGCGCTGGCAGAACAGGGACCCACGGATGTGACCTTCGTCTTCGCCACCGATGTCCATGCCTGCCGTATGGCGGAAGGCCTGTCGCCGGATTGCGAACAGGAGGGCAAGACGGATGCGGCGCTGTTGCGGCATATCCGGGCATTGAACGCTCTTTCCAAGCAAGTCTGGCCCGCGACGGTCTCCGACACGTCGAGCGGGCTTGCCAGCGCCGGCCGGCTGCTCGGCGAACCCGCCGGTCTCGTGATGGGCGGAGATATTACCGACGATGGCGGCGGGCAGGTCGCGGTGCCGGGCGAGGGGTGGCAGCTGCGCCAGTTCAGCCAGCGCTATGCGCAAGGCATGGACGCGCAGCATGTGCATATGCCGGTCTATGTTGGGCTCGGAAATCACGATCTCGATCAGGATGGCCCGCCGAGCCATCCTGACTGGTACCGGCGGGAGCTTCGCGACTACGTCGAGGTCAACCATCGCCCGAGCGTCTTCTTCACGCCGTCCATTCCCGCCGACAACTACGATGTGGATTCGGACAACTATTCCTGGAACTGGGGCCGGTTGCATCTCGTGCAGCTCCAGCGCTTTGGCGGCGACGACCGGAAGGGTGCCGTCAGCGGGCTCGATTGGTTGAAGAAGGATCTGGCGACAGCAGCCGCGGACGGCCGCCCCGTAGTGCTGTTCCAGCATTACGGATGGGACTCGTTTTCCATCGAGCGCTGGGATGCCGGTCACGAGACCTTCGACGATCAGGGAACGGGCGACCCGCACTGGTGGAGCGAGGCCGAACGTACCGCACTTCTGGACACGCTCAAGGGGTACAACGTCATCGGCATCTTTCACGGCCACGAGCACGATACGCCGATGGCCTACAAGGCTGGCGGCATCGACGTGTTCAAGCCGAAGGCTGCCTTCAAGGGTGGCTTCGCGGTCATCCGAGTGACCGATACGGCCATGGACGTGGTCCTCGGGGAAGCTTCAGACGATCAGGGCGGCGTAGCGTTTACGACCGCCTTCTCGAAAAACCTTGCCGGCGAATAGCAAACCAGCCTCTCACGCCCGTCGCTTGCCCTGCGACAGCGCGATGCCGGCCAGCACCAGGACGACGCCAAGCGCCGTTGGCCCGAGAGCGGTCGGGACCGACAGAGCGAGGTCGAGGACGACGCCCGACACCATCTGCCCGCCGATCATCATCAGCGCCGTGTTGACAGCGCCGATCCGGGCGATGACCCAGCTTCCTGCAGCGACGAAGACGACGCCGATCGGCCCGCCGAGATAGTCGTACCACGGCACCTGTTCGGCACCGGCCGGCAGCAGATCGCCGAGGATGAGGCCAAGAACCGTCAGGAAGGCAAAGCCGACGATGTGGTTCCAGAAGGAAGCGATCAGCGGAGAGGTCGACAGGCTCAGCCGTCCGTTGATCTGGCGGCTGATGCCGATGAGGACGCCGGCCGAGCAGGCAAGAAGGATTGCGACGATCATGCGGCGCTCCGACCTTCGAGGATGATGAGGGCGCTTCCGGCCAGAATAAGCGCGAGGGCGCCAAGATTGCGGATCGTCAGCCGCCGCTTCGCCAGCCCGAACAAACCCCAGTGATCCGCCGCGAGGCTGAAGATCGCCTGTCCCGACAGGCCGAGCGCCAGCGTACCGGCAAGGGCCAGCGGCGAGTTTACGGCGGTAGAGGTCAGCATGACCGTCGCAGCGCCGGAGATGCCACCGAGATAAGCCCAGATCGGCGCCGGCGGCTGCCCCACCGGTTTCACGCGGCCGCGCCGGTAGAGAAGGCCGAGAAAGGCGAGGGCGGCAATCGTGCCGGTGCCATGCGCCGTCCAGGAGGAAAAGAGTGGGTTGCCGTAGCGGGCGAGTTCGCCGTTGAAATGCACCATCAGCGTCAGCAATCCGCCGGTCGCAAAGGCGGCGAGGAAGAAGAGAGGATGCGGGTTGTCGATGGGTGCGGTGGAGGTCATGACGATCCCGGAAAGGCGATGCGGATGCGCCATACGTCTGCGATCCCTCAGAGTCGCGCAAGCCCGATCATCGGGTTTCCGGTTTCGGACGAAAACACAAAAGGCCGCCCGCAGGACACTGCGGACGGCCTTCGCATGGCCTTGGGAGGCAGTTATCGATCAGGCGGTCAGCTTGGCCGCGATCTTGGCGACGTGCGCGCCCTGGAAGCGCGCACCTTCGAGTTCGACCTCGGAGGGCATACGCGAGCCGTCGCCGCCGGTGATCGTGGAGGCGCCATAAGGCGTGCCACCCTTGATTTCCTCAAGACCCATCTGGCCTTGGAAAGCATAGGGCAGGCCGACGACGACCATGCCATGATGCAGAAGGGTGGGGATGAAGGAGAGGAGCGTCGATTCCTGGCCGCCATGCTGCGTGGCCGAGGAGGTAAAGGCCGAGCCGACCTTTCCGACCAGCGCGCCGGAGAACCAGAGGCCGCCGGTCTGATCGATGAAGTTGCGCATCTGCGAGGCGAAGCCGCCGTAACGGGTGCCGCAGCCGAAGATGATCGCGTCGTAGTCAGCCAGTTCCGCCGCCGTTGCAATCGGTGCGGCCTGATCCATCTTGTAGTGGGATGCCTTGGCGACATCATCGGGAACGAGTTCCGGCACGCGCTTTACGACGACGTCGGCGCCTTCTGCCTTCGCGCCTTCCGCGACCGCATAGGCCATGGCTTCGATGTGACCATAGGCCGAGTAGTAGAGAACCAGAACTTTTGCCATCGTGATCTCCTCAAGGATCGGCGTCTTTGCGTAGCGCTGCTTTACCACGTCGAGCAGGCGCTGTCAGAAACGCTTGGGATAACAGACTGTTCACTAATATTGACAATGCATCGTTCGGGATGAACGATGCGCGTTTTGACAAGGACATGCACGATGACCACGGACACGATCGTAACGGCCGCCATGCTGGCCATCGGCGACGAGCTTCTCTCCGGCCGGACCAAGGACAAGAACATCGGCCACCTCGCCGACCTCCTGACGATCTCCGGCATAGACCTGAAGGAGGTGCGAATCGTCGCCGATGACGAGGAAGCGATCGTTGCCGCGCTGAACGGCCTTCGCGGCCACTACGATTACGTCTTCACATCCGGCGGCATTGGCCCCACCCACGATGACATCACGGCCGATGCCGTGTCTCGCGCCTTCGGCGTCGAGTGCATCCACGATCCAGAGGCCATGACGCTGCTCGGCGACATGTATGCTCGCCGCAACATGGAGTTCACCGAAGCGCGCCGTCGCATGGCGCGCATGCCGAACGGCTCCACCCATATCCCGAATGCCGTCTCCACGGCTCCGGGTTTCGTCATCGGCAATGTCCATGTCATGGCCGGCGTACCGCAGGTGTTCCAGGCGATGCTCCAAGCCGTCCTACCGACACTGAAGACGGGTGCCACGGTGCTCTCGCGTTCCGTCCAGTCGCCGTTCGGCGAGGGCGATATCGGTGGCCCCCTGGGCGAGGTCCAGAAGGCGCATCCGGAAACGAGCATTGGCTCCTATCCAAAGTTCGACGGAACGTCCTTCTCGACGGAACTCGTCATCCGCGCCCGCGACGCGGCTATCCTGGTCGCAGCGGAAGCCGATGTGAAGGCCATGCTGGACGGCATCGCCGCGAGCCGGCGGACGTAGAGCTTTCCGTTCCGACAACTTTGTCCGACGGCGAAGCGAAGACGCGTCGCCTGGAAATGCCTAGCCCATCCCTGCGAGAATTCCGGGCACGGCGGAGAGATCCGCCGCCTGGTAGAACCGCGGATCGCCTTCGGGCGTCTCCGCATGTTCGTGGATCCATGTGAGGTCGTGCGGAATGAAGATAGCGTATGCCCCGGCGCCAAGAACCGGCAGAATATCGGATTTCAGTGAGTTTCCGATCATGACACAGCGGCCCGGCTCCGTGCCGTGCCGGGCAAAGATGCCTCTGTAGATGTCTTCCGTCTTGTCGCTGACGATCTCGATGCCATCGAAGAGCGGACCGAGGCCGGATGCGGCGAGCTTGCGCTCCTGATCGAACAGGTCGCCTTTCGTAATCATGACCAGCCTGTACCGGCCGGAAAGCGCATCCAGCGTTTCGCGCGCCGACGGTAGCAGGTCCACCGGGTGGCGCAGCATCTCGCGACCGATTTCCAGAATACGTCCGACGACATGTCCTGGCAATTCGCCGTCTGTCAGTTCCAGCGCCGTCTCGATCATCGACAGGGTGAAGCCCTTGATGCCGAAGCCGTAGAGCTCGAGATTGCGCCGCTCAGCGGCCAGCAGGCGTTCCGACAGATGGGCGGCCTCGCAGTGATCGGCAAGCAGGGCGGCGAAAGCCTCCTCCGTCAGGCGGTAGAACTGCTCGTTCTCCCAAAGGGTATCGTCCGCATCGAACCCAACGAGCAGCGGGCGGGTAACCGACAGCGACGAACGTGGCACGATCGTCAAGGCGCGACCGCGATGGAGAAGGGCAGATCGACCGCCGCGGTCCTTCCGGAATTCGTATCATCGAGGTGATAGCGCAGCACGTAGCTGCCGACGGGTGCTTCGCTGACATCCAGCGTCAGGGTCGCGAAGATTTCTGCATTTTTGCTGACGCCGGTGAAGGTGAAGTTTCCGAAGGCCTTCTGGCTGCCGAGAACGGTGCCGCCGGCATCCAGCAGGTCGAAATCGACCGTGAATCGTGTCTCCATTTTGTCGGGCACTTGCGCCGGCTTCCAGGTCAGTCCCATGGGTTCGATATAGGCCACGATCTTTTCACCCGGCTTGAAGACGCTGTTGGCGCGCGGCTCGAACATGCCGAAGCCGGAGGGGTCTCTTGCCACGAAGGTTGCGGTGCCAACAGCAAAAGGCAGGCCGGCCGAGAAGTCGCTGACGGCATTCCGGATGGCAGCGCGGGCACCCGCAACATCGCCGGAGGCGGCCATCTGCTCGGCACGGGTGGCGGCATCCACCAACGGGCCGGCGATAGCGCCGCCGACAGGCAGGATGCCCAGAACCAGAACCGCAAGACCGAACGCTCGCGCCGTTTTGAAGATCGACTGCATTTCCCCCACTCTCCCAAAGCTTCAGCGGCATCATCCAACCGATGCCACCCGGCATAACTGCCTGACCTCGCACGAAGTTTCGCAATTTGCGGGAACGAGTCAAGCCTCGTCGAGCGACCTTTCCTCCGCATGGCATCCGCGAGCGGTCTGTGGCATAGCAACCTGCACAGAGACGGATGTCGTCGGGCGGGATTCCATTGCGAATGCGCCGGGAACAGCAAGGACGGAACGATGAGCTTCACGCAGGATGTGGACACGGCAGCGCTGGCGCTGCGCGATCTCTTTCCCGAAACGCCCTTGCAGTTCAACGATCACCTGAGTGCCCGATACGGCGCGAAGATCTACCTCAAGCGCGAGGACCTCTCGCCCGTTCGCTCCTACAAGATCCGCGGCGCGTTCAACTTCTTCCGCAAGGCCATTGCGGCCGGTGTGCGGGATCGGATTTTCGTCTGCGCATCCGCCGGCAATCACGCCCAGGGCTTCGCTTTCGTCTGCCGCCATTTCGGCGTCGAAGGCATCGTGTTCATGCCCGTGACGACGCCGCAGCAGAAGATCGACAAGACGCGCATGTTCGGCGGTCCGTTCATCACCATCAAGCTCGTCGGCGACATTTTCGACCAGTGCTACAAGGCGGCGCGGGATCATGTGGAGGCGACCGGCGGCATGATGGTGCCGCCCTTCGACCATGCCGATATCATCGAGGGGCAGGCGACCGTCGCCGCGGAAGTTGCGACTCAATTGCCCGAAGGTGTCGTGCCCGACATGGTGATCATGCCGGTTGGCGGTGGCGGCCTTTCCGCCGGCATGACCGGCTATTTCGCAGGTCGAGTCGATCCGACCGGCTTCGTCTTCTGCGAGCCGGAAGGTGCTCCGAGCCTCAAGCGCAGTCTGGAAACGGGCGCCGTGGTGACGCTGGAGCAGGTCGATAACTTCGTGGACGGAGCCGCCGTCGGCCGCATCGGCGACCTGAACTTCGAGCGCCTGAAGCACTTTTCGGCAAGCCAGACGCTTCTTCTGCCTGAAAACGCGATCTGCGTAACCATCACAGAAATGCTCAACCTTGAGGGTGTCGTGTTGGAGCCGGCAGGCGCCCTTGCCATTACCGCGCTTGCCGAACTGGACGCAGCACAGCTTGCCGGCAAGACCATCGTGGCCGTCGTCTCCGGCGGCAATTTCGACTTCGAGCGCCTGCCCGACGTCAAGGAACGGGCAATGCGGCATCTCGGGCTGAAGAAGTACTTCATCCTGCGCATGGCGCAGCGGCCGGGCGCCTTGAAGGATTTTCTCGGCTTGCTCGGTGAAGAGGACGATATCGCCCGCTTCGAATATCTGAAGAAGTCTGCCCGCAACTTCGGCTCGATCCTCATCGGCATCGAAACCAAGCGGCCGGAAAACTTCCCCAGGCTGATGATGGCCTTCGATGCCGCAGGTCTGAAATATCAGGACATCACCGACAACGATATCCTGTCGAACCTCGTCATCTGATCGTTTACGGACTTTGACAACGACAGGACAGGAGGCTAAATCTTTTCCATGGCATCGTTTTTCTCCCGTCTTTTCGGCCGCTCCTCGTCCGACCCCGCTCCTGAAGCCGCCTCCGGCTCGACCGAATCCTATGGCGATTGCCTGATCCGGGCGACGCCGATGAAGGAGGGCAGCCAGTACAGGCTGTCCGGCGTCATCGAGAAAGACGTGGGCGGTCAGAAACTTTCGCGCAGCTTCATCCGTGCCGACATGTTCTCCTCAACGGACGAAGCCTCGTCTGCGGCCCTGCGCAAGGCGCATCAGATCATCGACGAGAACGGTCTTTCGCTGTTCTCGGACGGCGCTGCCAGTCGCCAGGTCTGATCCGTCAGGCTGAGCGGTCTATCCGGCAGTGATAGCAATTATTGCGCGACGAGCGCACATGCACGTAGGCGATCTCCGGCCGCTCCAGAATATGCAACGCTCGGTCGATGATGTCGGCTGTTGGCGTCACTGCGCCTGACCCGTAAACGATCCGATCCGCGTGGTCATAGCCTCTTACAATATAATCCGGGCTGCTCAAGATCGGCGGCAGGCATTCCTCCGCAACATAGCGTGCGCACGGAGTGGCATGCAGGAAGATCGGCCCTGTCTCTGCAAAGGCCTGTCGCGTTGGAAACGCGCGGTAGGCAAAGAGCAGGGCAGGCTCGTCGCCTGCGATATCTTCAAGGCAATGCCGGCACGGGTTGCCTTCACCATCCGATATGAAGCGTTCCGGCATAAGACCGTAAGCATCGGCACCGCCGTTCCAGATGTGCATCGCATCGTCAGTCGGCATGGCAGTAAAGCGGATCTTCGTCATGATGGTCTCCTTGCTGGTTGCAAGGATCATGACGAGACAGGCCCACGACCGACACCCGTTTCCGGACGGTCTGCCGTCAGAGCTTCCGAACGAGGTCGAGCATTTCGTCTTCGGTCAGGGGCACGAGTTCGCCTTCCCGCGTTGCGACCGGGGAGAAGCCGAACCGCTGGTAGAGCTGGATGGCGCGAGGGTGGTCGAGATTGTTCGTCTGGACCTTGACCACTTTCGGGCCATAGCTCCAACAGCCATAGAGCGCCTGCAACAGGAACCACTTGCCAAGGCCGAGACCGAGGGCACGCTCGAAGAGACCGAAATGCGTCAACTCGACGGTGTCGTCATCCACGTGCAGGACTTCGAAGAAGCCGGCCGGAGCGCCGTTGACGTAGAGTACGGTCACGCAATTGCGTTTGTCGTGCAAAACCGCAGTCAGCGCCTCGTCGTCGAGACGCAGGCGATCGACCCAATGCCAGCGGCGGCCGACCTGCAGATAGAGGAACCGGTAGTAGGCCGGCGGGATATCCACCACCCGCATCAGCGCCGTCTGGATATTGACCGGAAACGGCAGGCTCTGCTTCGGCGCTGCCGTCATTTCCAGCTCGGTGATGTGGATCGTGGCCGGCCGTCCCGGCACGAGCGTGATCCCGGCATCCACCGGTGCGTTGGTTTCCGTCCCGTTTGCTGCGACTGCGTCTACCAATTCCATGCGTGTTCCACTCTTCCCGTCTAAGGGTTACCGGTTGCAATCGCGGTGTCAGCGCGACTCCCCCATTCCGACCAGGAACCATCGTAGAGCGTATTATCGGTATGTCCAAGGGATTGCAGCGCCAGTGTGATGATCGCGGCCGTGATGCCGGAGCCGCAGCTAGTCACCACGGGCCTGTCGAGATCGATTCCGGCCTCAGCAACGAGTTTTTGCAACTCCGGCAGGGACTTGAAGCGGCCATTGGCTGCAAAACCTCCGGCCGGCAGACTGCGGGCGCCCGGCATATGGCCAGAGCGCATGCCGGCGCGCGGCTCGGCCTCCTCGCCCGTAAACCGGCCAGGGCTGCGGGCATCCGCGATCTGTCGGCGCCCCTCGCCGACGACATGCGTCATCTCGGTAAAGGACGTGACCGCGCGCGCGTCGAAGGTCGGGTTGAACACGGCCGGAAAGACGGGCGACGTCTCGGTCGTCACTGGCCGGCCTTCGCTTTTCCAGCCGTCGAGCCCGCCGTCGAGCACGTAGACTTCTTTTGCGCCCATCACGCGGAACATCCACCAGGCGCGGGGTGCGGAGAAGAATCCGGGACCGTCATAGACGACGATCGTGTCCGTATCCGCTATCCCCAAGGTGCCGACGGATGCAGCGAAAGATTCCGGTGCCGGCAGGGTGTGCGGCAGCCCGCTCGTCGCATCTGACAGTGCATCGTGGTCGAAGAAGATCGCCCCCGGAATATGACCGGCTGCGTATTCCGATTTCGGATCGCGCTTGTGCGCCGGCAGGTACCAGGAGGCATCGACGATGCGCAGGGTGGCGCCGCCGAGACGCTCCTGCAGCCAATCGCCGTTGACGACGAAGGGGCTTTTGTCTTCACGCATACTGGCAGATCCGTTCTCGGTTCAGGGGTCTCGGTTCAGGGATGGAAGGGTTCAGGCTGTGGTCTCCGGAGGGCCGAAGCGGATGCGGAAGCGCCGGTTCTCCTTGCCCTTCTTCTCGATCTTCGCGATGTGGATGTCGCCCACCTCCTGCGTCTCGGACACATGCGTGCCGCCGCAGGGCTGGCTGTCGATGGCGGCATCCTCGCCGATGCAGACGAGGCTTACGGACCCGAGGCCGACAGGCGGGCGCACGTTCTTCGACTTGACGATGTCCGGATTGGCCAGAAGCTCGTCATCCGTGATCCAGCGCAGCGTGATCGGATGATTGTCGCGAACGAGCGCCATCATCTTCGCGGTGACCGCGTCCTTGTCGATCGTCTCGCTCATGTCGAAATCGACCCGGCTTTCGTCCTCGCCGACCGCCGCGCCCGTGATCGGGTAGGGGCAGACGACCGAAAGGAGATGGCAGGCTGTATGCATCCGCATCAGCCTGTACCGGCGCGGCCAGTCGATATGCGCCACGATATCTTCGCCGACCTCCGGCCGCGCTTGGCCTTCGCCGGGCACATGAACGATCACCTCCTTGGTCGCACCCGTCCGTGTGGTGGTAATCTCGATCCGGCTGCCGTCGGAACGTTCAATAAAACCCCGATCGCCGGGCTGCCCGCCGGATGTCGCATAGAAAGGCGTGCGATCGAGCACGATACCGCCGTCTTCCAACACGTCGATCACCCGTCCCTCGCAGGTTGAGAGATAGAAATCTTCGCGGAACAGAGCTTCGGTTTTGTGTGTGGACATTGTCATGACGTCAGGCGCTTGCCGCTTCGTAGGGAACGTCGATCTTGCTGTGCCGGCTCAGGAAGTCTGGAACCGGCAGGCCTTTGGATTTCAGGAAATCCGGATTGAACAGCTTCGACTGGTAGCGATTGCCATAATCGCACAGGATCGTCACGATCGTATGTCCCGGCCCGAGATCCCGCGCCATCCGGATCGCGCCGGCGATGTTAATACCGGATGAGCCGCCGAGGCAGAGACCTTCCTTTTCGATCAGGTCGAACACCAGCGGAACAGCTTCGGCGTCAGGGATGCGGTAGGAATAGTCCGGCGTGAACCCTTCGAGGTTCGCCGTGATACGGCCTTGACCGATGCCTTCGGTGATCGAACTGCCCGGCGCCGAGAACTCGCCCTCGGTGTAGTAGCTGAAAAGGGCGGCCCCTTCCGGGTCGGCTAGTCCGATTTTGATATCCGGATTGAATCCGCGCAGGCCCTCCGCAACGCCAGCAAGCGTTCCGCCGGAGCCGACGGCGCAGATGAAGCCATCGACCTTGCCGTCGGTGTCGCGCCAGATTTCCGGCGCCGTCGTCTCGATATGCGCTGCCCGGTTGGCCGTGTTGTCGAACTGGTTGGCCCAGATCGCCCCATTCGGTTCCGTCCGCGCCAGCTGCTCGGCGAGGCGGCCGGAGAGTTTTACGTAATTGTTCGGATTGCGGTAGGGAACGGCGGGAACCTCGACCAACTCGGCCCCCAGCAGCTTCAGCGCGTCCTTCTTTTCCTGGCTCTGCGTTTCCGGGATGACGATGACGGTGCGATAGCCCAGCGCCTGCGCCACGAGCGCGAGTCCGATTCCGGTATTGCCGGCCGTTCCCTCGACGATAACGCCACCGGGGCGCAACGTGCCCTGACGTTCCGCTTCGCGAATGATGAAGAGCGCCGCACGGTCCTTCACAGACTGCCCGGGATTGAGAAACTCGGCCTTTCCGAGAATCGTGCAACCGGTCGCATCTGATGCCGCCTTCAAGCGGATGAGAGGCGTGTTGCCGATGGCGTCGAGAACGGAATTCAGTGCGGACATGTGTGGGACCTCTTGAAGGAGAATCGCAATGGAAGCATTGGCGGGCTTCAGCGCAACATAGCCGGACGCGAGGTGGCGGCAAGGCCGGCAGGGAAGGCAGACGAATTCTGCGGTATGGTGTTGACTTCTTTTGCCGCTGCAAAGACCAAGCTGCAAGGAAAACGGTTTTGCAAGGCGGCGCTTCGGCGCAATATTTGTCTTGAAGCGCACAAAGCACAATTCGGTGATCCACGGCGAAGACAGGATCGTAAGAAATCATTATCGTATGAGGGAGGCCCTTGCGAGGGCGGTGGATAGAGAGTGATGACGACGAGTGAGCTCGATACGGTAGATGCGCTGATGGCGCATTATGCATCTGGCATTTTGCCAGAGCCTGCTCGCGTTCTCGTTGCCGCGCATCTCGAACTGCAGTCTGCCAATCGGCAAACTGTGGCGGCATTCGAGGCAGCGGCCGGAGACCTCATCGAGGCGATCGACCCGTTGCCGCTGTCCGATCCCGAAAAAACTATCGCTGCTATTGTTTCAAGCCCTCGTTTATCGCTCGCTACAGCGCCGAGCCTCCAGCATATTGATAACGACGAATGGCCAGGCGTGTTGCGCGCGTTTGCCGGCTTCGACAGGGACGATATTCCTTGGCGCTGGAAGCTTCCCGGGTTGAAAGAATATGCGCTGGGCAAAATCGACGGCTGCGATGTTTCGTTCTACCGCATCCGACCGGGCCGGGCCATTCCAGAGCATACGCATGAGGGTTTCGAGCTTTCCCTGGTGCTGCACGGCGCGTTCAGCGATGTAAGGGGCCGTTTTGGTCGGGGCGACATCTCCGTTGCCGATGACAGTCTGGATCATCGTCCGGTCGCCGAGAGCGGCGAACATTGTATCGTTTTCGCGGTGACCGATGCACCGGTCAAATTGCGTGGCTCTCTCAGCCGCCGCCTCAGCGACCTGATTGGCTGAAACGCCGCAGGGCAAGCATCTTTCCGGATATTGCCACCGCTCTACGTCATCACCAGATCAATGAAAACAGGCATATCGCGCGCCTGGGAGAAACGGAACATGTCGTCTTTCATTGCACGCCCGGAACATGGTCTTGCCTGGGTCACGGGCGCCAGCTCGGGCATAGGTCGGGCGCTCGCTCTAAAGCTGGTGGCCGAAGGTTTCGGCGTGGTGGTCACCGCGCGAAGCCATGACAAGCTGGTGGCCCTGCAGCGAGAGGCGACGGGTCCCGGTCGCATCATCGTGCTCGATGGTGACGTGACCGATCCCGAAGATATGGAAAGGGTGATCGCTTCGATCGAATATGATCACGGCACGCTGGCGCTGGTGGCGCTCAATGCTGGCGTCTTCAAACCGGTTCATGGCGAGGATCTGCATCTCGAAGACTTTCAGGAAACCTTCTCGGTCAACCTGAACGGTGTGGTGAATTGCCTGCTGCCAGCGATCCGCCACATGAAGGTGCGCGGGCAGGGACAGATCGCCATCGTCTCCTCTGTCACCGGCTATGGCGGTCTGCCGACGAGCGGCGCTTATGGTGCGACGAAAGCCGCCCTCATCAATATGGCGGAGAGTCTCAAGTTCGATCTGGACAAGCAGGGCATCCGCATCCAGGTGGTCAATCCTGGCTTCGTGGATACGCCGGCAACCAAGGAAAATGCCTTCCCCATGCCGGCACTGGTCTCGCCGGAAGAGGCGGCAGGCGCGATCGTTGCAGGACTTCAGGGCTCGGGTTTCGAGATCACCTTCCCGAAGCGCTTTACCTATGTGCTGAAGTTCATCAACATCCTGCCCTATTGGCTGTATTTCCCTCTCATCAATGCTGCAACGGGTTGGAAAAAGCGCCCGTCCGTCAAGGCGCGGCTGCCGCGCGGCAAGCCGGAAGAGCCTCAGGCCGTGTGAAGCACGAGCACGGCGCCAAACACGAGCGCCAGCCCGACCCAGCCGATCGGCTTCAATGTCTGCTTGAACAGCAACCGCGCGCTGATGGCGGTTCCGAAGATGCCGGTCGCGCCGAGAATGCCGTAGGCGACGGCGAGGTCCATGCGACGCACGGCTTCCGCCAGAAGCGCGAAAGCCACCAGCACCAGCAGGATCGATAGAACACCCCAGCCCTTGCGGGAGAAGCCTTCGGATTTGCTGGAGGCGAGGTTTGCGGCAACATCGAACAGACCCGCAAGGACAGCGAGGACGAAGGGCCACTCAGGCAGGCTCATTGGTGGCCTCCGCAGGTGCGGTTTCATGGTCCTCGCCCGCATTGACGAGAATGATGCCGAGAACCGCCATGGCGAGCCCGATGAACTCCCGCAGGCTGAGATCGTGGTGGAAGAAGAACACCGACACGAGTGTTATCAGCGCAATGCCCGACCCTTCCCAGATGGCATAGGCCACGCCGACCGGCAGCGTTCGCACGGCCTTCGCCAGACAGACATAGGAAAGCGCTATCGCCATATACATGACGATATAGCCGTCCATTCCACCGGAAACGCTGGCGGCTTTCATGACGGTGAGGCCGATCACCTCGATGACGATGGCGAGCGCAAGGTAGAGCCAGGCAAGCCGGCGAGCGCCGCGCAGGCCGGCGGGCAGAGACGGTTCGTGTGTCATGATCTCTCAGGCGGTCGGTGCGATCGCCTCGCGTAGCTGACGCTGCATGCGTTCGTCCAGCGGAAATGTCCACATCAGTGCGATGGCGCAGAGTTTCAACGCGACCGGCACCCAGGCATAGAGCGCTGCGAGCGCGAACAGCGCATCGGCGCTGTTGTCGGCACCTGCCGCGGGGTCGAATCCGGCCGCAGACAGAATCGGAAAGACCAGCCCGGCGCCGATCGCCAGCGAAAGCTTCGTCGCCAGCCCCCAGGCCGCGAAGTAGAAGCCGCCCCGCTGCTCGCCGGAGACGGCCGTATCCGCGTCGATAACATCGGCCTGGATGGATGGCGGAAGTGCCAGATCGAACCCGAGGAGAATGCCCGTGACGACGCAGATGGCCCCGAAGCCGTAGAGGCCACCCGGCGGCAAGAGCGGCGCCAGCAGGAAGACGGCACAGGCGACGAGCATGCCGACCGACCAGGCGCGGTGCTTTCCGAAGCGGGCGGCGCAGGCGCTGGCAAGTGGCACGCCGCCGATGGCGCAAAGGAAGTAGAGAAACAGCAGCGGTCCGCGCATGTCCGGCAGGCCAAGCCGTGCGGAAACGAAGTAGAGAAACAGTGTCGCCGGAATGCCGTTTGCAAGCCCGTTGAGAAAATAGGCAAGGACCAGCCGCAGAAAAGGTTTGTTTCTCGCGAGAAAGCGCAGCGCATCCGGCAGGGACAGCCGCTCCTGCGTGCGGTTCGCGGGTTCGGGCACCATACGGACGGTCAGGCCGCCGAGGATAAGCAGGCCAAGGCCGACAACGATGCCGAGCACCGCCAGACCGGAAAGCCCCTTCTGCTCGAAGCCGATGGCAAAAGGAAGGACGATGGCAATCAGCGTACCAATCAGCGTGAAGGTCTCGCGGAAGGCGGAGAGACGGGTGCGCCCATGATAGTCGCCGACAAGCTCCGCGCCCCAGGCGGAGTATGGCACCATGGCCATGGTGGAGCCAAGCGAGACGACACATCCCCAGAACCCGAGCCATCCGGCACCCGCCGTCTCTGCCGGCCAGTAGAGCATCACGGCGGCAAGGGCCGCGACTGGAAGCGACATCAGGAACAGCAGCCGGCGGCGGCCGAATGCGGGATCCATCCTGTCTGCGGCATACCCGACCAAGGGATCCGAGATCGCGTCGAACAGGCGGATCAACAGGATCACCCAGCCAGCCGTCGCGATCGGCACGCCCAGCGTCTCCGTGTAATAGGTCGGCACGAGGGAGTAGAGGGGAAGGCCGAGGGCTGCCAGCGGTGCGGCGGGCAGGGCGTAGGCCAGAAGGGCGCGTACCGGGAGCTTTGCGTCCGAAAAACGGGCGGATGCGCGCGTCCCGTCCGGGAGATCATTCATAGACGACCTGTCGGACGTCGATATTCTTCGCGCGGAACCCGGCTTCGCAATAGAACAGATAGAATTCCCAAAGCCGCTTGAAGCGGATATCGAAGCCTAGCGGCTCGATCTTCGGCCAGACCGACCAGAAGCGCTCCCGCCATTCGGCAAGCGTCCGGGCATAGTCTAGGCCGAAGCCGAGATCTCCGACCATGTTCAGCCCGACCTTGGAGCCGAGCGAAACCAGATGCTCGCGCGTCGGCAGCATGCCGCCCGGGAAGACATATTTCTGGATGAAGTCGGGATTGGCGCGATATTCGCGATAGGATTCCGGCTTGATGGTGATGATCTGCAGGCCGGCCCGACCGCCCGGCTTAAGGCAGCGGCGGACCTGCGAGAAATAGGTCGGCCAGTATTTTTCGCCGACGGCCTCGAACATCTCGATGGAGACGACCTTGTCATAGGTTCCCGCCTCGTCGCGATAGTCCTGGAACTTGATGTCGACCTTGTCGGAGAGACCGGCCTTTTCCATCCGGGCGCGGGCGAAATCGAGTTGCTCGCGGCTGATCGTCAGGCCCGTCACGCGGCAGCCGATTTCGCCGGCCGCATATTCTGCGAAGCCACCCCAGCCGCAGCCGATTTCGAGCACATGGTCGCCCGGCCCGATATCCGCGGCATCGGCCAACGCCTTGTACTTCGCCCGCTGGGCAGACTGGAGGTCGTTCGCGCCCGTCGCGTAGAGCGCCGAGGAGTAGGTCATGGAAGGATCGAGCCATTGCGCATAGAACGCGTTGCCAAGGTCGTAATGGGCGGAGATGTTGCGCTTGGAGCCTGCCTTCGTGTTGGCGTTCATCCAGTGACGCATCTTCTCGACGAAGCGCAAAATGCCGCGAGCCCCGTTCGGGAAGTGCCGGCCCATCTCCGCATTGACGAGGAAAAGCTCGAGGAATGCCCCCACATCAGGGCTGTCCCAGTCGCCAGCCATGTAGCTTTCGGCCACACCGATGGTTCCGTTGGTCAGCGCACGCTGGGGCAGGTTCCAATTGTGCAACGTCACGGCTGCCTCCGGACCGTGTGCCCGGCCCTTGATGACGACGGTTCGTCCATCGGGCAGCGTCAGTTGCAGGCAGCCGGCCTCCATATTGACCAAGCCGCGAAGCACCATCTGGGCCTTCGCCGGCAAGCCTTTGATGAAACGGGAAATATTGTCCTTGGACAGACGCTCTGCGGGCGACTTCTCATCGCGCCATGTTTCAGCTGAACGCATCGCACAACCTTTCGGCAAACATCGGACTTACACAAAATAGCCTTATTCGGCAGGGCTGCAAGTCTCTCGGTGGGAGGTGGGTTGTGGCGACAGCCGGCGCGGTGCCGGCTCGTCGCAGCGGATATCGTCGGTCCAGACGCTGGTCGGTGCGGGTGGTGCGGGCCGGGAGATATATCGCGCCCCCTTCCACCACAGCTTCGCCGCCTCCCAGTGAATGCCAGCCACGATCTTCAAAGTAAGGTGCGGAATACGGCCGACGAGACGCAGAATATTGCCCGTCGTCAGCAGTTGCGCATGGCCGGAGAAGGTCGCCGAAAGCACAGGCCCCTCGGCATCCGTCTCAAGAATTCGCCAGCGGATATCCTTGCCCGGCGGCACCATGCGAAACCGGTAGCGCATGGCCATGGGCATAAAAGGTGACACATGGAAGATCTTGTCGCATTCCTGCCGAACGCCGGCATCGGTCACCTGCCCGGATGAAATCGGGCAGACATAGCTATGTCGCTCGCCGAAGGTGTTGCGCACCTCGTAAACCAGCGCCACCAGCGCATCGGACGTGTCATAGGCGTAATAGACGGCAAGGGGATTGAAGACCCAGCCGAGAATGCGCGGATAGCAGACGAGGAGCACCCGAGCTGCAGGCGCGGAAACACCGGCATCGGCAAGCAGGCCATCGACATAGGCGCGCAGCGAAATGTCCACGCGCCCGGAATGGTCGCTCTGGTGGAACGAGAGGATATTGAAGCGATCGACGGAAAACACGCAGCTTTGCGTGTCTGCTGCATCGAGCCGGTCGAGATCCACCATCAGCGAAAAGACGCTGTAGGAAAACCTGTGCCCGAGCGGCTTCATGCGCTGATGCATGACGTCGCCAGCATAGAGCAGCGCCGGCTCCGTTGGCGGAGCATGCAGGCGTCCGACATCGGGAGGCGTATCGGTCATTCCGCAGCTTCGGCGAAGATCGCGGTCGGAGCAAGCCGCCACGGTATGATGCCGCCGAGCGTTTCCGCCGCTGACAAGCCGGACGACAGGCCATCTTCATGGAAGCCGTAACCTGTCCAGGCGCCGGCAAAGAACGTGTTGTTATCGCCCTGAAAGATCTTCAGCCGCCGTTGTGCATCGATGGAGCGGGCATCGAACTGCGGATGGTCGTAGGTGTACTCTGCAAAAACCCGGCGCGGATCGGGTTCGCGTTCCGGATTCAATGTGACGAAGAGCGGGCAGGCGGGGTCGATCGCCTGAAGGCTGTTCATCCAGTATGTCACGGCAACCTGGCTGTCAGCCCCCGGACGTGTCGAGCGTAGGTAGTTCCACGACGCCCAGACCTTCTGCCGCTTCGGCATCAGGGCCACATCCCGGTGCAGCACGACGCGATTCGGCTTGTAGGGCACGGCTTCCAGCACGGCGCGCTCCTGCGGCGTCGCGTCCGCGAGCATGGCGAGAGCCTGGTCCGAATGGGATGCGATGATGATCTTGTCGTAGACCCGCACCGTGCCATCGTCCTCCGTCACATGAACCTTCCGCCCGTCGCGCCGTATCGACCGAATGCCGCAGTTTAGCCTCAGCCTGTCGCCGAGCGGAGCCAGCAGCTTGTCGAGATAGACCCGGCTACCGCCTGCCACCGTGCGCCACGGATGGGGCGTCGCGTAGACGAGGCGGTGATTGTCGAAGAACTGAATGAAGTGATCCGCCGGAAACTCCAGCATCTTGGCGGCAGGCGCAGACCAGATGGCCGCAGCCATCGGCAGCAGGTAGTTGTTGGTGAAGCCGGGCGAGAAACGGCGCCAGTCGAGATAGTCCCCGATCGACATCTCCGAAAGCCGGCCCGCATCGCGATCAACGAGGCAGATCTTGTTGAAGCGCAGGATCTCGCGCAACATCAGGAGGAAGGACGGACGCAGCATGTTCCGCTTCTGCGCAAAGAGCCCTGTGAACGGACCGCCGCGCCATTCAAGCGCGCCATGGTCGAGCGACAGCGCAAAGCTCATGCTGCTCGGCAGCGTCTCGACGTCGAGTTCGGCGAAAAGCGCTTTCAGGTTCGGATAGTTCGGCTCGTTATAGACGATGAAACCCGTATCGACCGAGATCCGCTGCCCGTCGTAATCGACCTCCACAGTAGCCGTATGCCCGCCAGGCCTCTCGGCCTTCTCATACAATGTCACGTCGTGAACGTCACGCAGCGCCCAGGCCGCCGAACTGCCGGAAATGCCCGAGCCGACAACAGCGATCGAGAGCCGGCCATGCGCGGAAGAGATGCCGGTGGAAACAGAAGACGTCATGCGGCATCCTTGATGTTGCGGTAGGCGGCAAGCGCGCGATCCCGCGCCTTGGCATGGTCGACGATCGGATTCGGGTAGGTTTCGCCCAGCGTCACGCCGGCCTTGGCAAGAACAGCGGACGGTGCGTCGAACGGGCGATGGATCCAGTCGCTCGGCATGTCGGAAAGTTCCGGCACGTGTTCACGGACGTACAGCCCGTCGGAATCGAACTTCTCACCCTGCGTGATCGGGTTGAAGACGCGGAAGAAGGGCGAGGCATCGGCACCGCAACCGGCGACCCACTGCCAGTTCATGGCATTGCTCGCAGGATCGGCATCCACGAGCGTATCGCGGAACCAGCGCTCGCCCCGCCGCCAGTCGATCAGCAGATCCTTCACCAGAAATGACCCCACGATCATGCGAACGCGATTGTGCATTGTGCCGAAGCGCCAGAGTTCACGCATGCCGGCATCCACGATCGGAAAACCGGTCATGCCCGTCTTCCAAAGATCGAAATCCTCCTCGCCATCCGTCCAGCCGATCTTGTCGTATTTCCGGTTCAGGCTCTCGGTCGGCATGTCAGGATTGTGGAACAGGAGATGATAGGCGAACTCCCGCCAGACCAACTCCTTGCGGAACGTGATGACATCTGCCGAGTCGGCCTTCGACAGACCGCGCGTCGCGTGCCAGATACGGGCCGGGGAAATCTCGCCCATTGCCAGATGCGGCGAGAGCCGCGACGTTCCCGCTTCCCAGGTCCGCTCACGCGACTCGCGATATCCGTCGATCGTGCCGTCCGTGAAATCCTCTAGCTTTTCATGTGCGGAGGTTTCGCCCGGCGCCCAGCGCTGCAAAAAATCTGCAGCCCATTCGAGCTTCGGCAACAGGCCCCAGTCCTCAAGCGTCTCCGACCGCGGAAACGTCTTCGGCGCCGGCAATGTTTCGGGGGCGTCTACGGGCTCGGGCGGCTCGCCACTGGCCTCTATGGCACGCCAGAAAGGTGTGTAGACCCGGTACGGACCGCCGGTCTTTGTCTTCACGCGAGACGGCTCATGCATGAGCGCTCCGGCAAAGCTTGCCGTCTCCATCCCGTCTTTGGAGAAGACCTCTTTCAGCTTCGTATCGATCTTGATGCCGGCAGGATCGTATCGCCGGTTCCAGAAGACGGCGGAGGCGCCGGTTTCCTTGATAACCTGCCGCAAAACCACCTCGGCTTCACCACTCATCAGAATGAGACGTGAGCCACAAGATTCGAACTGGGCGGAAAGCGAGGTGAGCGAATGGTGAAGCCACCAGGCCTGCGCTTCACCAAGCGGGCCGGTTTCAGTATTATCTTCGCGAATATAGAGCGGAATGACAGGACGACCTGTTTCGGCTGCGGATGACAGCGCACGATTATCATCTGTGCGAAGGTCCTTGCGAAACCATACAATGATCGGGCTCTGGTCCCGTTGATGCACGTCGTCCATCTTGATCCGTCTGTTTCCTTTGCCCGTCTTACGATCAGGGACGGCGTGTGGATCAAGAAGGTTTCAAAAACAAACGAATACTGGGATAGACCCTGTCATATGCCCGGCGAACACTCTCAACGCTCAGCAGGAGAAGCCGAACCCGCCGGAAGAGGCCAAGCGTGAACGGCGAAGGAGTTTCAATGATCTGTCCGGTTCGATCCGATAGGTCTCCATCGCCATACAGCCGTATTCATCGGTAATCTGGTTGGTGAACGTGCTGCCAATCGGAGACTTCGTCAGCTTCGTTCGCGGCTGATGCCCGCCGTAGGTGATGCTCCCGGGAATCGGCTGAACGTCGGAGGGCTTGCATGCCGTGAGGGACAAAGCACTGCCAATCACAAGTGTCCCGACTTTCATCGTCGTTCGCATTCCTAAAGCGCTCCGCCCGTCACGGGATTGACCACGGGCCGTTCGCTGGCATCTTTCTCGTCTGCGGGTTTGGCGAATGTCGGGGCGATGGAGTCGTTATCATCTACGGCAGCATCATCCGCTGTCGTATTGACATCAGTCGGACGCTTCTGCTCGGACGTGCTGTTCTGGTCGCTGTTACCCATGATCTGTTCTCCGTGGTAACCGGAGAACACGGGGTCAAGACAAATGTTCCGGCTTGTATGGAGGAACAGAATAGTCGCAATAGGGGAGGCGGTCGTCGTGTGACCTAAGCCACATGCCATGATCTTGATTAAGAAAATGGCTCCCCGGGCCGGATTCGAACCGGCGACCTGTCGATTAACAGTCGAATGCTCTACCGCTGAGCTACCAGGGAACATCTGCGCTGCAGAAGTGAGGCTGCTAATACGGGTGCTTTTTCGATTTGCCAAGCGCTTTTTTCAAAAAATCGCGTCTCGCTGTGGACAAACACGGATGCGAAGCACACCTCAGGGCCAATATGGGCGACAGGGGTCGTTTTAAGTGGATGAGGCCGGACTGGACGATGATGAACGAGGTTGACGTAGTCGCACGCCCGTCGGGCAGCACCCACGAGGATGGTGCTGGTACAGACACGAAGACGGCTTCGCCGCGCCCGCATGGCCCACAACTCTCAATCGGTTCATGGCATATGCCGCTGCCGCGCCAGAAATGGCTTCGCGTCCTTCTTGGCTGTCTGCTGGTCGTCTGCGGCATCCTCGGCTTCCTGCCGATTCTTGGCTTCTGGATGGTGCCCCTCGGTCTCGTCGTGCTGTCGCATGATTCAGCCTACATCCGCCGCAAGCGCCGCTGCATGGCCGTCTGGTGGGGCCGCCGGAAGCAGGCGAAAGCCGCCGCGAAGGCCGCTCGCGTTGAGCGCATATGAAAAAGGCCGGGTCGAACCGGCCTTCTTTCAATCCTCAGAAGCAGTTTATCCGTTCGTCGTGCCCGTCTGCGGTGTGGGATCACGGTCGGCAGGTGCCGGCTGCATCTGCTCGCCATTCGCCGGCGTGTTGTCGATTGTGCCCTGATTTGCCGGCGTTGCCTGACCGTTCTGCGCGGGCTCGGTCTGCTGACGATCGGTCGCCGCGTCATTGTCCGTGTTCTCGCCGAACATTTCTGCCGCACCCCACGCGATCAGCGCGAGAAAAAGGCCGCCGATCAGAACCATCAGCACCGGACGGCCGGCACCACCCTGACGCGCTTCCGTCGGGTTGACGGTGACCTTCTTGTTCAGTTCCTGCGTCGAGCGCACGTCGCCGCGTTCGTCCACTATTTTCGCCATAACCGTCTCCTTGGGTCCGGAGCGACGATGCGCTCCTCTCATCTCGACAAGAGCAACGGGCAGCAGACCCGTAAGTTCCGCCAAGGGCACGTGAGCGCCTAAGCCATATGGATTTGCGCGATTTTATGGTATGGTCTTCAAGCGGTCGTTGAGGAGCGACCGCGTCGGTATGAGCGGGAGGAACGCCATGCATTACAATGTTCAACTTTTCACCTGGACACCGCGCGACGGCGTCCATCAGGTCGGCAAGATCGTCGAGATCGATGCCGTCAACGCCAAGCTGGCGGCAACGTCGCTTCTTGGGTTGCGCCTGGGCGATAGCGGCGAGGCGAGTCGTCTTGCGGCCCGCGTCTGGGCTGATGAGGATGCGGCGAAGGCCGACTGCGTCTGCTTCTTCTACCAGTAGGATTTTCGACCATCGCGACGCTGCCTGCCGGAAGATGTCAAACCTTCAGCGCGAATGCGGAGGTCACGCCATCCACGACGAACTGGACCGCCAGCGCGGCGAGGATGACGCCCAGGAGGCGCGTGAGAATCGCGCGCCCTGTTTGCCCGAGAAATCGATCGATGCGTTCGGCGATGACGAGCGCTGCAAACAGGATTGCCACACACGCTCCTATGACGAGGATCAGTTGGAGACGCCCGACGGTGCCGGGATAGGAGCCGGCGAGCAGGATCGTGGCCGAAATCGCGCCCGGTCCCGCGATAAGGGGCAAGGCGAGCGGAAAGACCGCGATATCTTCGATGTGATCCCTCAGGGTTGCCGTTTCCCCGGTCTTCTCCTTCCGCTCGTTGCGCTTCTCGAATATCATCTCAAAGGCGATCCAGAACAACAGAAGCCCGCCGGCGATGCGGAACGCACCCATGGAAATGCCGAGCAGTCCAAGAATGCTGTCGCCGAAAAGCGCGAAGACCGAAAGGATGCAGAACGCGATGAGGCTGCCGCGCCAGGCCACCTGCTTGCGTTCGCTCCGGCTCATACCGGCGGTCAGGCTGAGAAAGATCGGTGCAAGGCCCGGCGGGTCGATGGTGACGAGGATCGTGGTCAAGGCGTTGATGAGAAGGTCGGTATCGGGCATGCCGCTCTCCGGGGCGCGTTTCGCGCGAGCGGCCAGTTAGGCGCAAGTGACGTTTCGGGTAAAGAGGCAGGATGCCCGCGCTGCAAGTTTACCTTGGAAAGCCGCCCTTTTGCTGCCAGAAAGGCATAAGACTGTTCACAACCCCGCGCGCAAATTAGCGCAAGGGCGCTGTATGGATTATATGTAGCCCTCTGATTCTGACCAACGATCGTGACCCAAATTGACTGAGCAAACACCTCCCGGCGGCGGCAAGAACCCACCAGGCATTGAGCCCATTTCCATCATCGAGGAAATGCAGCGCTCCTACCTCGATTACGCGATGAGCGTCATTGTCAGCCGTGCGCTCCCCGACGTTCGCGACGGACTGAAGCCGGTGCACCGGCGGATCCTGTTCGGCATGAGCGAACTCGGAATCGACTGGAACAAGAAATACGTCAAATGCGCCCGCGTGACCGGGGACGTGATGGGTAAGTATCACCCGCACGGCAACCTCGCGATCTATGACGCGCTGGCGCGTATGGCGCAGCCCTGGTCGCTCCGCCTGCCGCTGATTGACGGGCAGGGCAACTTCGGTTCCATCGACGGCGACCCGCCGGCAGCCGAACGCTACACCGAGTGCCGCCTGCAGAAGTCGGCGCACGCGCTTCTCGACGACCTCGACAAGGAAACCGTCGATTTCCGCGACAACTATGACGGCACGCTGTCCGAGCCTGTCGTGATGCCGGCGAAGTTTCCGAACCTGCTCGTCAACGGCGCCGGCGGCATCGCGGTCGGCATGGCGACGAACATTCCGCCGCACAACCTGTCCGAAGTCATCACGGGCTGCATCGCGCTGATCGAAGATCCCGCGCTCGAACTGCCGCAATTGATGGAGATCATTCCGGGTCCGGACTTCCCGACCGGCGCGATGATCATGGGCCGCTCGGGTATTCGTTCTGCCTACGAGACCGGCCGCGGATCGGTTATCATGCGGGGCAAGGCGCATATCGAGCCGATGCGCAACGATCGCGAAATGATCATCGTGACCGAGGTTCCCTACCAGGTGAACAAGGCGACGATGATCGAGAAGATGGCCGAGCTGGTGCGCGACAAGCGTATCGAGGGCATCTCCGATCTGCGCGACGAGAGCGACCGGCAGGGTTACCGCGTCGTCATCGAGCTGAAGCGCGATGCCAATGCCGAGGTCATCCTCAACCAGCTGTATCGCTATACCCCGCTGCAGACGTCTTTCGGCTGCAACATGGTGGCGCTGAACGGCGGCAAGCCGGAGCAGATGACGCTGCTCGACATGCTGCGCGCCTTCGTCGCCTTCCGCGAGGAGGTCGTCAGCCGTCGCACCAAGTATCTGCTGCGAAAGGCGCGCGAACGCGCCCATGTGCTCGTCGGTCTCGCCATCGCGGTTGCCAATATCGATGAGATCATCAAGCTGATCCGCGAGGCCCCCGATCCGGCCACCGCTCGCGAACAGCTCATGACGCGCCGCTGGCCGGCCCATGACGTGGACTCACTCATCCGCCTGATCGACGATCCCCGCCACAAGATCAACGAGGACGGCACCTACAATCTTTCCGAGGAACAGGCCCGTGCCATCCTCGAGCTGCGTCTCGCCCGCCTCACGGCGCTGGGTCGTGACGAAATCGGCGACGAGCTGAACAAGATCGGTTCCGAAATCAGCGACTACCTCGAGATCCTTGGCTCGCGCCTGCGAATCATGACGATCGTCAAGGACGAGCTGACGGCGATCCGCGAGGAATTCGGCACGCCGCGGCGTACCGAGATCGTCGAGGGCGGTCCCGATATGGACGATGAGGACCTGATTTCGCGCGAGGACATGGTCGTCACCGTGTCGCATCTCGGCTACATCAAGCGCGTACCGCTGACGACCTACCGGGCGCAGCGCCGCGGCGGCAAGGGCCGCTCCGGCATGTCGACCCGCGATGAGGATTTCGTCACGCGCCTGTTCGTCGCCAATACGCACACGCCCGTTCTGTTCTTCTCCTCGCGCGGCATCGTGTACAAGGAAAAGGTCTGGCGTCTGCCGATCGGGACCCCCACATCGCGTGGCAAGGCGCTGATCAACATGCTGCCGCTCGAAGCGGGCGAACGCATTACCACGATCATGCCGCTGCCCGAGGACGAGGCAAGCTGGGCCAATCTCGACGTCATGTTCTCCACGACGCGCGGCACGGTTCGCCGCAACAAGCTGTCGGACTTCATCCAGGTTAATCGCAACGGTAAGATCGCGATGAAGCTGGAGGAAGATGGCGACGAGATCCTGTCAGTGGAAACCTGCACCGACCGCGACGACGTTCTCCTCACCACCGCGTTCGGCCAGTGCATTCGATTCCCAGTGGACGACGTCCGTGTATTTGCCGGACGCAATTCAATCGGCGTCCGCGGCATTTCGCTCGGGAAGGACGATCGCATTATCTCCATGACCATCGTCAGCCATGTCGATGCCGAGCCTTGGGAACGCGCCGCCTATCTCAAACGCGCGTCCGTCGAACGGCGTCTCGTCGCTGGCGAAGTTGTTGCAGGCGAAGACGATGAGATCACGCTGGTCGGCGAAGAGGGGGCCGACGTCTTTGGCGAACTCTCGCAGGAGCGCTATGACGAACTAAAGGCACAGGAGCAATTCGTGCTGACGGTCTCGGAAAAGGGCTATGGGAAGCGGTCTTCGACCTACGATTTCCGGACGTCTGGCCGTGGCGGCAAGGGCATCCGGGCCACCGATACGTCGAAGACCAACGAGATCGGCGTTCTCGTCGCTGCCTTCCCGGTGGAAGATGCGGACCAGATCATGCTGGTGTCCGACGGCGGACAGCTGATCCGCGTTCCCGTCGGCGGCATCCGCCTCGCGAGCCGTGCGACGAAGGGCGTCACGATCTTCTCGACAGCAAAGGACGAAAAGGTCGTCTCCGTCGAGCGTATCAGTGAGCCTGAAGATGATGAGGCAGCCGTTGCGATCCTCGATGAGCAGCTTGTTCAGGAGGACACATCTGCAGCCCGTGAGACGACTGGGGATCCGGATCCGATGTCCGAATAATTTCGGCTGTGCAACAAACGCCGGAACTGTAAAAGCAAGAATAGGAAAAGCCGGACGGGCAGGGGACCGTCCGGCTTTTTTGTATCCCGTAGCGCTGGAGGTCGCATTGGGATAAATGAGAATATTAGATCGAAAAACCTTCACTGTGGCGGCGGGACGCTCGGATGGCCTCGCGGTCTCGCTTGAGCTGAAGAATGGTCTTCGTAAAGTCAAACAGGAACACGATACTAATCACTGCTGACACGATCATCATGATAACGGCCATGTCGCGTTTCCTTATCTGGTGACGACAAACCGGCGGGCAGGCTTTGGCTTCGAACCGACTTCCGAGCGAAGTGCATGCACAGTCGCAAAGATCATTGTGAAAAACATCAGCATCGAAAACAGCATCAATCCCATGGCGGTCATCCTTTCTGCACCTTCAACGAGGCATCACGGAAAAAAGTTCCAGAGACCTTGTGAGACTATTCTTGTGTGTACTGTCTTCAAGCGAGCGGAATGGCTTCCGGGGAACAGGCAGAGCATCTTGCGCCGCCCTGCCGGGCGTGACAGAAGACTGCCCAAACGGAACACGGTGCGATGACGACAGCTTTCTACCCCGGCTCCTTCGATCCGATCACGAACGGACATCTCGATATCCTCGCCCAGTCGCTGAACGTGGCGCAGAGCCTGATCGTCGCTATCGGCGTTCATCCCGGCAAGACGCCGCTCTTCTCCTTCGACGAGCGCGCCACGCTGATCCGCCACGCGATTGGTGAGGCGATGCCCGAGCGGAGCGCCGATGTCTCGGTGGTGTCCTTCGACGATCTCGTCGTTAACGCTGCCCGACGTCACGGAGCTTCGGTGCTCATTCGCGGGCTGCGCGACGGCACGGATCTGGACTATGAGATGCAGATGGCCGGTATGAACCGCGAAATGGCGCCCGACATCCAGACCCTTTTCATTCCCGCCGCAACGGCTTCGCGGCCGATAACGGCCACATTGGTCCGTCAGATCGCCGCTATGGGCGGCGATGTCGGCCCGTTCGTGCCGAAGGTGGTGGTTCAGGCGCTTGGCATTCGCAAGGCGCAGCGCTGACATCGGCACTTCGGGCGCTATATCGATACGGCCACATGCAAATCCGCAGACGAAACACGGAGCCATCATGACATTCTTCAAGCTTGCCCTAGCAGGCGCAGTATCCTTGGCGGTGCTCACCGGCGCAGCCATCGCCCAGGCCAAGGACCTTCTGACGATCACGCTGAAAAGCGGCCCCGTCGTCATCGAGCTGCTTCCCGAGATCGCGCCGAAGCATGTCGCGCGGATCAAGGAACTGGCCGCAGAGGGCGCCTATGACAACGTCGCTTTCCACCGCGTCATCCCCGGCTTCATGGCCCAGACGGGCGACGTTCAATACGGCAACCTCGAAAAGAACTTCGAGGCCGGTCGTGCCGGCATGGGCGGCTCTTCGAAGGCTGATCTGCCTGCCGAGTTCTCCAAGACCCCGTTCAAGCGCGGAACCGTCGGCATGGCCCGTTCGCAGAGCCCCGACTCCGCAAATTCGCAATTCTTCATCATGTTCGACGAAGGCTCGTTCCTCAACGGCCAGTACACCGTCGTGGGCGAGGTCGTGTCCGGCATGGAGAATGTCGACAAGATCAAGAAAGGCGAGGGCGACAGCGGCTCCGTCACCAATCCCGACCGCATGATCAGCGTCAAGGTCGGCAAGTAACACCCCAATTCTTTGAAGGAGAAGAGCATGGCCGAGATCAAGGATCCGGAAAACACGATCATCATGGAAACGACCAAGGGTCAGGTCGTGATCGAACTGAAGCCCGATCTGGCACCGGGCCACGTCGCCCGCATCAAGGAACTGGTCGCCGAAGGCGCCTATGACGGCGTTGTGTTCCACCGCGTCATCGACGACTTCATGGCGCAGACCGGCGACGTGCAGTTCGGCAAGCAGGGTGGCAAGGACTTCAACCCGGCCCGTGCCGGGATGGGTGGCTCGTCCAAGCCCGACCTTAAGGCTGAATTTTCGGCCACCAGCCATGTGCGTGGCACCTGCTCCATGGCACGCAGCCAGATGCCGAACTCGGCCAACTCGCAGTTCTTCATCTGCTTCACCGACAGCCCGTGGCTGAACAAGCAGTACACGGTCTGGGGTCAGGTCGTTGAAGGCATGGAAAACATCGACAACATCAAGCGCGGCGAGCCGGTGAAGGATCCCGACAGCATCGTTTCGATGAAGATTGCCGCCAACGCCTGATTCAGGCTATGGCAAGGCCCGCCCGATCGCCGTTCAGGCCCTCGGGCGGGCCTTGTCCGTTTTGAGAAATGCTCGTTCATGCGCGTCGATCTCTTCGACTTCGATCTCCCCGACGACAACATCGCCCTCCGGCCCGCCAGCCCGCGCGACAGCGCCCGTATGCTCGTCATCCGTCCGGAAGGCCCGCTCGAACACCGCAGCGTCATCGATCTTCCGTCTCTGCTGCAGCCGGGCGATGCGCTTGTCTTTAACGACACCAAGGTGATTCCCGCGCAACTCGAAGGCGTTCGTCTAAGAGAAGGCGCGACCGAACAAGCCGTCTCGACCACGCTCCACATGCGCATCGCACCCGACCGGTGGAAGGCCTTTGCGCGGCCGGGCAAGCGCATCAAGCCCGGCGACCGCATCCGTTTCGGCCACGGCGGCGACGCCTGCCTCCTCGGCACGCTGGATGCGACCGTGGAGGCGAAGACGGAAGGCGGCGAGGTCACGCTCGCCTTCGACCTCTCGGGACCCGCGCTCGATGCGGCCATTGCCACCGTCGGCCACATTCCTCTGCCGCCCTACATCGCTTCCAAGCGACCGGAGGACGCGCAGGACCGGCAGGATTACCAGACAATGTACGCGCGGGAGGAGGGTGCGGTCGCCGCGCCCACCGCCGGGCTGCATTTCACAGACCGTCTCTTCGCCGCACTGGATGCCTGCGGCGTCGAACGGCATTTCGTGACGCTGCATGTCGGGGCCGGTACGTTCCTGCCTGTGAAGGCGGATGATACCAGCGACCACAAGATGCACCAGGAGATCGGTCACGTCTCGGCGGAGGTTGCCGAGCGGCTGAACGCCGTGCGGGCGAGGGGCGGCCGCATCGTCTGCGTCGGCACCACCTCGCTGCGCCTGATCGAGAGTGCAGCGACGGACGACGGGCGCATCGAGCCTTGGTCGGGACCGACCGGAATCTTCATAACGCCCGGCTACCGGTTCCGCGCCGTTGATATTCTGATGACCAATTTCCATCTGCCGAAATCGACGCTGTTCATGCTCGTCTCCGCCTTCTCGGGCCTCGACACCATGCGCGACGCCTATGCCAACGCCATTGCGGACGGCTATCGCTTCTATTCCTACGGTGATGCCAGCCTGCTTTTCCGGAACGAACCATGACAGAGACTTTCCAGTTCAATCTGACCGCCACCGATGGCAACGCGCGGCACGGTGCGGTTTCCATGCCGCGCGGCACCGTCCGCACGCCGGCCTTCATGCCCGTGGGAACGGTCGGCACGGTGAAGGCGATGTATCTCGACCAAGTCAAGGAACTTGGCGCCGATATCATCCTCGGCAACACCTACCACTTGATGCTGCGCCCCGGCCCGGAACGCGTCGCGCGCCTCGGCGGCCTTCACGACCTCATCCGCTGGCAGGGGCCGATCCTCACCGATAGCGGCGGCTTCCAGGTCATGTCGCTCTCCGGCCTACGCAAGCTCGACGAGCAAGGTGTGACCTTCAAGAGCCACGTCGATGGCGCCCTGCACCACATGTCGCCGGAGCGTTCCATCGAGATTCAGGGCCTGCTCGACAGCGACATCCAGATGCAGCTCGACGAGTGCATTCGCCTGCCGGCCGAGCCGCGCGAAATCGAGCGTGCGATGGAGATGTCGCTGCGCTGGGCCGAGCGCTGCAAGACGGCGTTCGGCGACCAGCCGGGCAAGGCGATGTTCGGCATCGTGCAGGGTGGCGACAACCCCGCGCTTCGTGTCAAATCCGCCCAGGCGCTGGCGGGCCTCAATCTCAAGGGCTACGCGGTCGGCGGCCTTGCCGTTGGCGAGCCGCAGGCAGTGATGCTTGACATGTTGGACACGACCTGCCCTGAACTGCCTTTCGAAAAGCCGCGCTACCTGATGGGCGTGGGAACGCCGGACGACATCTTGAGATCGGTCGCCCGCGGTATCGACATGTTCGACTGCGTCATGCCGACCCGCTCCGGCCGCCACGGCCTCGCCTTCACCCGCCGGGGACGCGTCAACCTGCGCAACGCCCGTCACGCCGAGGACGTGCGCCCGCTGGACGAACAATCCACGTGTCCCGCGGCACGCGACTATTCCCGCGCCTATCTCCACCATCTCGTTCGATCAAACGAGTCGCTCGGCGGCATGCTTCTGACGTGGAACAACCTCTCCTACTACCAGGATCTCATGGCGGGTATCCGCAAGGCGATCGAGGACGGTCGCTACGCCGACTTCATGGCGGAGACGCAGGAAGAATGGGCGAGGGGTGACCTCGCTCCGGTTTGAGCAAGGTTCTCCAACGCAATGAGATCTGACCGCGTGTCGCAGAGCGGTTAGACTGTCGCGTGAACCGCTTGGCGGTCGCCTCCGGTTTCTCAAAGATCTACGCAGCCTTGGCGCGGATGATCACGCGATCGAGACTGCCTTCCCCGACAGCCTCGAGCTTCACCGAATAGAGAGAATCGCGACGCGTCGGGAAGCTGAATGTGGCGGTTTGCGCTGTCACGTTCCCTTTTGCATGCGTCTCCCACGTATAGACCGAGGTGACGGGTCTGCGCTTGACAACCCATTTGTACTTTGCTGGCGCCCCTTGCGGGACGATCACGTCGAACTCGGCTTGGCCATCGGTGAAAACCTGGGGTTGAACCTTGAGCGTTCGCCCCGTGATCGTGGTCTCAAGATATTGCGGGCGAGCCCAGGTTTCGCGAATGAGGTGGTTGGCCTGATCCGTCAAGCGTGCACGCGATCGCTCGAGGCCCTCGACGCGGGGCCGAACCTTTGCGCTCTCGGGAGCCTTTGTCAGCACCATCACATTGGCCGTCAGCGTCACGCCGCGGCGGAAGGACACGATCGGCTTGGAGATCTGGTTGCCGGCGGCGAAGCCATAGCTCTGGTAACGCTCGGGGTGAGGGCGGTTGAACAGGTGGTCCTGGACGTAGCAATCGAACACGGGTTCGGCATGCAGCGGCGAGGCGTGGATCAGATCGACCAGATGGTTGGGGTCGAAATAATAGTTGTGGGGGATGCGCTCGGTGACGCCGCCGAATGTGACGGCCGTCGTGAAGGCATAGACGCCGCCGGGTTTCAGAACGCGATCGACCTCCCGGAAATGCTGCAGGAAATCCTCGTCATGCCCGATATGTTCGAACGACCCCGTCGACCAGCAGAAATCGAAACTCTCGTCAGCAAATTTGAGATCCCGCATGTCCATGGCCATAGCATCGACCTTGTCGAAATCGACGGGCCAAGGCGCCTTCTTGCGGATAAGGTCGCGCGGGCTCTCGGTGCGAACGCCGATCCAACCGGAATCGGGCAGATAGAGATCGGTAACGACCGTCTTGGCGACGCGCGGAACGATCGCATAGATCAGCTTTTCCGTTCCGGCACCCATCGCGAGCCCGTGCGCGCTGCCCTGCAGCTTGCCCTTGGCCGCAAGAGCCCGGAAGATCATGGCGAATTCCCACGCCCGGCGCGAGCCGAACGGCACGGACCGAAGATCGCGCCGAATGATGGCGTCGATCTCCGGCTCGAAGAAGTCGTGGATATCGCACACCTTTTGCAAAGACAGTGGCATCGTTGGTCCCCTTTGGAAAGCGAACCTAGCGAATGCACGCGCTGGTGGTCAATGCCTTCACGACTCTTAGATTTGCGGACCCGGCGCCTGTTGCAGCATCTGTACGCCATTGATCTTGTATGTCCCGTCGGGCTGCAGCGTCAGGGAGTAAAGCGCGGTCCAGTCCTTGCCATCCGGCCCGGAGATCAGGACTTCCTGCACGACCGTCGAGCCATCGACCTTGCTCCGGCCAAAGGCGAAATTTCCGGGCCGGTACACAGGCCCATATCCGCGCTTCACCATCTCGAAAAACAGGTCTTGGCTCGGAAACAGCCCTTTGATCTGAGGCGACGCAAACGAATACGCCGCCGTCGCATCGTCATTCAGAAACGCCTCGATCTGCTGCCCGATAATGGACCGCGCGGTGTCCACCGGTTCGACGGCATGTCCCGGTGACGACAGCGCCAAGGCCATCACGAATCCAACGCCCAACTGAGAGCGGCGGTGCAAAATTAGACCACGGTAGCGGCGGGATTGTCCCGCTTCGGGCGGCGTAAAAGTCGGCCACCTATTTCTCTTCTGCAATGAGCGCAGGAGGGCCTGGGGATCTATACCGTGGAATTATATCTGAAGGTTCGACTGGCTTGCTCGGAAGGCATGAGCCGGCGTCAGGCTGCAAAGCATTTCAACATATCGCGCGACAGCGTTTCCAAGATGCTGTCCTATTCGACGCCACCTGGCTATCAGCGACAATCACCGATCCGGCGGCCCAAGCTGGATGCGTTTGTCTCGACGATCGATCACTGGCTGGACGAAGACAGACAAGTGCCGCGCAAGCAGCGCCATACGGCCAAGCGGGTGTTTGACCGGCTTCGAGACGAATGCGGGTTCACTGGCGGCTATACGATCATCAAGGATTACATGCGCGAGCGGGATCAGCGCCGCCAGGAAGTGTTCGTGCCGCTGTCGCATCCGCCCGGCCATGCGCAGGCCGATTTCGGTGAGGCGATGGTGGTCATCGGCGGTGTCGAGCAGAAGGCGCATTTCTTCGTGCTCGACCTTCCGCACAGCGACGGCTGCTACGTGCGGGCCTATCCGGCGGCAGTGGCCGAGGCCTGGGTCGATGGCCATGTCCATGCGTTCGCTTTCTTCGGCGCCGTGCCGCAATCGATCGTCTACGACAACGACCGTTGCCTGGTGGCGAAGATTTTGCCTGACGGCACCCGCAAGCGCGCGACGTTGTTCAGCGGCTTCCTGTCCCACTACCTTATCCGGGATCGCTATGGCCGTCCCGGCAAGGGCAACGACAAGGGGAACGTCGAGGGTCTCGTCGGCTATGCCCGGCGCAACTTCATGGTACCGATCCCGCAGTTTGCGACATGGGAGGCGTTCAACACCTTTCTGGAGGAGCAGTGCCGGAAGCGCCAGCGCGACAGGCTGCGCGGCGAGAGCGAGACGATCGGCGAGCGCTTGCGGCGCGATCTGGCTGCCATGCGCGCCTTGCCAGCCTCGCCATTTGATGCCTGCGACCAGGCAAGTGCCAAGGTGACGGCGCAGTCGCTGGTGCGCTACAAGACCAACGACTATTCCGTCCCGGTCGCCTATGGCCATCAGGATGTGTGGGTGCGCGGCTATGTCAACGAAGTGGTCATTGGTGGCCGTGGCGAGATCATCGCCCGCCATCCTCGGTGCTGGGAACGGGAAGACGTCGTCTTCGATCCTGTCCATTACCTGCCGCTGATCGAGCAGAAGATCAATTCGCTGGATCAGGCAGCGCCCCTCCAGGGCTGGGACTTGCCGCAAGAGTTCGCTACGCTGCGCCGGTTGATGGAAGGCCGCATGGCCAAACACGGCCGGCGTGAGTACGTGCAGGTCCTCCGCCTGCTGGAGAGCTTCGAACTCGCCGATCTGCATGCGGCGGTGAAGCAGGCGATCCAGCTTGGCGCCATTGGCTTTGACGCCGTCAAGCATCTGATCCTGTGCCGGGTGGAACGCCGGCCGCCCAGACTGGACCTGTCCATCTACCCGTATTTGCCGAGGGCGACGGTCGAGACGACATCGGCGAAGGCGTATATGCGTCTCCTGTCGTCGGATGCGGGAGAAGTCGCATGAACACCCAAGCACCCGAGATCCTTCTCACCCATTATCTCAAAACCCTGAAGCTGCCGAGTTTCCAGCGCGAGTACCAGAAGCTGGCCCGGCTGTGCGCCACCGAAGGCGTCGATCATGTCGGATACCTCACCCGGCTTGCCGAGCGGGAGATGATCGAACGGGACCGTCGCAAGGTCGAGCGTCGCATCAAGGCGGCCAGGTTCCCGGTCGTCAAAAGCCTCGACAGTTTCGACTTCGCCGCCATCCCAAAGCTGAACAGGATGCAGGTGCTGGAACTGGCGCGCTGCGAATGGATCGAGCGCAGGGAGAACGTTATCGCTCTCGGCCCCAGCGGCACGGGCAAGACCCATGTGGCGCTCGGCCTCGGCCTGGCCGCCTGCCAGAAGGGCCTGTCCGTTGGGTTCACGACAGCGGCCGCACTGGTCAGCGAGATGATGGAGGCGCGCGACGAGCGGCGTCTCATCCGGTTCCAGAAGCAGATGGCCGCCTACCAGCTGTTGATCATCGATGAACTGGGCTTCGTGCCGCTGTCAAAGACCGGCGCGGAATTGCTGTTCGAGCTGATCTCGCAACGATACGAGCGAGGCGCGACCCTGATCACCAGCAACCTTCCTTTTGACGAATGGACGGAAACCTTGGGGTCCGAGCGCCTGACCGGCGCTTTGCTCGACCGCATCACCCATCACGTCAGCATCCTCGAGATGAACGGCGACAGCTATCGTCTCGCCCAAAGCCGCGCCCGAAAGGCCGGCTGACGCCCTTCGAAAATCGCAACGCGCGCATGAGACCCCCGCTCGGGCCTAAGCCCTCCCGGCGGTCTCATGCGCGCGCCACAAGTGGCCGACTTTTGCGCCGCCGCGTGGCAGGATTTTACTCCGCCGTTGACACCCAACATCACACGCGCCATCACCATCTCCATCAACCGAAGTCGTAGACCTGAGCTTACGCCGAATATGCCTGATGGGAAGAGGCGGGACGTCGCGTCGATTAGTGCTGCGCTGGAGGTAAAGCGGTAAGGGGCTATAGATGCACGAGTCGAGGGTGAAGATGCACGAGCTGAAGATCGGCATGTCGCAGTTGGAAATAGAATGTACCCCGCTACACATCGCAATCACATAAGATAGATTATGGAACAGATTGTAGGTTCAAATGCCTCAGCATGCCATGTTGCAGCGCGTATTTCGAGGAAGAGACGTCTGCCGACCAATTCCCATTCTCTTGACGCAATGGCAGCAGCACGTCTAATCCACTGAGAGACTTTTCTTCCCAAAGCGATGAGATTGCCCGTGACCGACACCAACCAGCGTATCCTGTCCGATGCCTTCATTGCCGAGCTTCCCGGGCGCTACAATGGCAAGGTCCGGGAGAACTATGATCTGGCGGACGGGCGGCGGATTATCATTGCGACGGATCGGTTGAGCGCGTTTGACGTCGTGCTCACTGCGGTCCCGTTCAAGGGTCAGGTGCTGACGCAGACGGCGCGGTACTGGTTCGAGCAGACGGCGGATATCTGCCCGAACCATGTGCTTGAATATCCCGATCCGAATGTCGTCGTTGGAACACGGCTCGACATCCTGCCCGTGGAAATCGTCGTGCGCGGCTATCTCGCTGGAACGACCAGCACGTCGATCCTGACGAAGTATCGCAATGGCGAGCGATCCATGTACGGGACGCGACTACTCGACGGAATGAAGGACAACGAGAAGCTCCCGACCGCCATCATCACGCCGACGAGCAAGGCTTTCGACGGCGGCCATGACGAGCCGCTTTCGGCTGAGGAGATCCTTGCGCAGAAGCTTCTGACGCCGGAGCAATGGGACACGGTTTCATCCTACGCGCTGGCGCTCTTCCAGCGCGGACAGGACCTCGCGGCAAAGCGTGGCTTGATCCTCGTCGATACCAAGTACGAGTTCGGTACCGACGCGTCCGGGCGCATCGTGTTGGCCGACGAGATCCATACGCCCGACAGCAGCCGCTACTGGATCGCAGAGAGCTATCCGGAGAGTTTCGCGGCCGGCGGACGGCCGAAGAGCTTCGACAAGGATTTCGTGCGCGCCTGGGTGACCGAGCGTTGCGATCCCTACAAGGATCCGATCCCTGCAATCCCGGACACACTGATCGAGCAGACGTCGGAGGTCTATATCGAGGCCTATGAGACGATCACCGGTGAACGTTTTGAGCCCGATCTGCGCGGCGCAACCGTGCTCGACCGCGTCCGGGACAATCTCACGCCCTATTTTGCGTAAAGTCGGTTCAGTCTTCGACCACGATCTGCAAGCCATCATAGGCCGGCTCCACATGAGCCGGCGTTTCGCGCATGACCGTTTCGTAATCCAGCGGCACATGCATATGGGTCAGGATGGCGCGTTGCGGCGCGATCGTCTCGATCCAGGCGAGCGACTGGTCGAGCGAGAGATGGCTCGGATGGTATTGATATTGCAGCGTATCGATGACGAGTGTCTGCAATCCGCCGAGCTTGTCGACCGTCTCCGGCGGAAAATCGCTGACATCGGTACAATAGGCGACATCGCCGACGCGAAAGCCGAGCGAGTGGATCGAACCGTGCATCTGCAGCAGCGGCTGGAACGCGATCGTACCGCCTGCGCCTTCGACCTGGAACGGTTGGAGCGACGGCTCGATCAGGCAGTCCCGGATGATCGGCGGGTAGTTACTTCCCGGCGGCGATTCCAGACAATAGCCGAATCCGTCGCGGATGCGAGCAAGGGTAAAGGCGTCGGCCCAGATGGGTGTCTGACGCCGGTTGTGGATGACGAAGCCCCGGAGATCGTCGATGCCATGGAGGTGATCGGCATGCGAGTGGGTGTAGACCACAGCGTCGAGGTCCTTCACACCGGCAGATAGAAGCTGCTCGCGCAGATCCGGCCCGGTATCGATCAGCACCGAAGTCCTGCCGCCATCCTCTGCCACCTGCTCGACCAGCAAGGCCGCCCGCAGCCTGCGGTTTTTCGGGTTCTGCGGATCGCAGGCGCCCCAGTCTCCGGTAATGCGTGGCACGCCCGGAGACGATCCGCAGCCGAGAATGGTGAAAATCCGCCGTGCCGCCATCGCTGTCACCGGTTCAGGAGCGCGGCATCTTGGAAAAGATGCGAAAGGCGTTGTCGGTGGTCACCGTGGCGATCCGGTCGATGGAAAGCCCGAGCGTTTCCCCGAGGACCTGCGCCGTATGCGCCACGTAAGCCGGTTCGTTGCGCTTGCCGCGAAAGGGCTTCGGCGCAAGGTAGGGCGCATCGGTTTCCACCAGCAACCGGTCATGCGGCACGGTGAGGGCGATTGCGCGGAGGTCTTCGGATTTCGGAAACGTGAGAATGCCGGAGAACGAGATGTATCCGCCAAGCTCCACGCCGATCCGGGCGAGATCGGGGCCAGAGGAGAAGCAATGGAGGATGAAGGGGAATGCCCCCTTCCCTGTCTCGCGCGTCAGGATCTCCGCCATGTCGTCGTCTGCCGAGCGGCTGTGGATGACCAGCGGCAAGCCGGTTTCCCGTGCAGCGGCGATATGCCGAAGCAGGCCGATCTTCTGGTCCTCCGGCTTCTGCGTATCGTAGAAATAGTCGAGGCCCGCCTCGCCGATGGCAACCACTTTCGGATGCGCCGACAGCCGAACCAGATCCTCCGTCGTCACGTCCAGTTCCTCATCCGCATTGTTCGGATGGGTCCCGACCGAGCAGAACACGTTGTCGTATCGCTCGGCGACCGCAAGGATCGTGTCGAACCGTTTGACGCGGGTGCAGATCGTGACCAGCTTGTGGACGCCGATCTCGGCCGCCCGGGCAACGATGTCATCCCGCTCGGCCTCGAAATCCGGAAAGTCGAGGTGGCAGTGCGTGTCGATCAGCAAGGGACGAACCACGATCATACCTCTGGCGGGACGTAACGCGGAAAAACCGGCTTCGGCGCTTCGAGCGGCGTTCCCGAGGCAAGCCGGCCGGCATCACCGAGGAAGGCGAAACTGCGCTGGTTTTCAGGCACGGCCACGAGATCGAGCAGCTTGGCTGCGGAGCCGGGCATGAACGGCTGAAGGAGGATCGCCACCTGGCGCACCACATCCGCCGTCACATAAAGAACCGTTGCCATGCGCGCGGGGTCCGTCTTCTTCAGCGCCCAAGGCTCCTGCCCCGCAAAATAGCGGTCGGCTTCCGACACCACAGCAATGATGGAGGCGAGAACCTTGTGGATGGCGAGCGCGTCCATATCGGTGCGCGTCGAGGCGTGCAGGGCATCCGCCGAGGCACGCATAGCCTCATCGGCTTCGTTCAAAGGCCCACAGACCGGAATAGCGCCGTCACAGTTCTTGACGATCATCGACAGGGAGCGGCTCGCAAGGTTGCCGATGCCGTTGGCGAGATCCGAATTGATCCGGGTGGCGATCGCCTCCTCGCTATAGCTTCCGTCCTGCCCGAAGGAGACTTCGCGCATGAAGAAATAGCGGATCTGATCGAGCCCGAAATGCTCCACCAGATTGACGGGATCGACGACGTTGCCAAGGGATTTCGACATCTTCTCGCCCTTGTTGAGCAGGAAGCCGTGGGCGAAAACCTTCTTCGGCAACGGCAGGCCGGCCGACATCAGGAAGGCGGGCCAGTAGACGGCGTGGAAGCGGATGATGTCCTTGCCGATCATGTGGATGCTCGCCGGCCAGTATTTTGCGCGCGGGCCGTCCGGGTCCGTCAGTGCACCGGTGGCGGTGAGGTAATTGGTCAGCGCATCGACCCAGACATACATGACATGGGCCGGATCGCCGGGCACCGGGATGCCCCAGTCGAACGTCGTGCGCGACATGGAAAGGTCCTTCAGGCCGGATTTCACGAAGGAGATGACCTCGTTGCGGCGCTCGGCGGGACCGATGAAATCCGGATTGTCTTCGTAATGCTGAAGCAGCCGGTCCTGATAGGCGGAGAGACAGAAGAAGTAGCTCGCCTCCTCCACCCATTCGACGGGCGTTCCCTGCGGTCCATAGCGCACGCCATCGGCGCGGATCTCGGTCTCGCTTTCCTGATAGTAGGCTTCGTCGCGCACCGAGTACCAGCCGGAATAGGCGTCCTTGTAAAGGTCGCCGGCCTCAGCCATCCTGTTCCAGATGACCTTCACCGCCTCATGGTGGCGTGGTTCCGTCGTACGGATGTAATCGTCATTCGACCCTTCGAGCAGCTTAACCATCTTCTGGAATTCGGCCGCGTTGCGATCCGCCAGTTCCCCAGGCGTCAGGCCCTCCCGGCGCGCCGTCTGCTGCATCTTCTGCCCGTGCTCGTCCGTTCCCGTCAGGAAGAAGACATCGCGTCCATCCAGCCGCTCGAACCGCGCCACGACATCGGTTGCGATCAGCTCATAGGCATGGCCGATATGCGGTCGCCCGTTGGGATAGGCGATGGCGGTGGTGATGTAGAAGGGAGATGTGTCTGTCATGGCGGGACTTCTGCAGGTCGGGGTGTCGGGCGTCTTGCGAGCGTGCAACGTCCTTAAACCAATCGCGAAGCGGAGGGAATGCAAGAGGGTGAAAAACCAACCCCTGCCCTAAGGCGGATCGAGAACCATCCAGCGCAGCGTCTCAAACAACGGTTCCCGCCGTCCGGAGGTCGTCGAGAATGGAAAGAACAGTCTGCTTGCGGTCGAGATTGTAGGCGTCGGCAACCGTCAGCCTCTCGGACAACTCCGACGAAAGCCGCGCGAAACGTTCGGCCGCGGCCAGATCGCCGCCAAGGCCCGCCGCTTTGGCCTGAGCGTTCACATGGCGGGCAACAAGCGTTGCGAAGAAGTCGAAGATGGTATCGCTGTCCTTGGCGGCAAGAATATCGCCGAGCTTGTGCATCTCGCGCCGCGCCGGCGCGTCGTCGGGATGGCCGAGCATGTGGTCGAACGCGTCGATGATGTCGAGGCCACCATAATTGACGAGCTTCAGCGCCTCCGAGACGCTGCCCTTTGCGGCTGCAAGCACACGCACGCCTCTCCCCCCCTCCAGCCGGATATCGAGATGCGCCAGCGCCCGGGTCATATCGGCATCAGCAAGGGGCCTTAGCGCCAAAGGCAGGCAGCGCGAGCGGATGGTCGGCAGCAGGCGGCCGGGCGTGTGCGTGAGGACGAGAAACATCGACCGCTTCGGCGGCTCTTCGAGGATCTTGAGAATGGCATTCGCCGCGTTACGATTGAGATCGTCGGCCGGGTCGATGATGACGATGCGCCAATTTCCGGTGCCCGAGGTCTGCGCGAAAAAACGACCTGCCCGCCGCACCTCGTCGACGGTGATCGCGCTTTTCACCTTGCCCGTCTTCTCGTCCACCGGACGTGTGAGGTGCAGGACATTGTGGGACGAACCCGCGGCGATCTGCCGGCTGACCACGGAACCCGGGTCGGGATCTGCCATCACAGCCGGTGCGTCGGCCGGCTCGGGATGGCTGAGGATGTGGTTAGCAAAGCGAAAGGCGAGCGTCGCCTTGCCGATGCCCTCCGGCCCCTCGATGAGGATGGCGTGATGCCCCTTGCCGGAACGATAGCCCGCCGCGAGAAAAGCCTGTGCCTCTTCGTGCCCGAACAGTGCGCTGTTGTTGGATGGCACGATAGCACCGTCGAGAACATCGGATCGACCGTCGCTCATGCCTCTACTCCTGCATCCTGCCGCTCGGCGATGCGCGCTTCCACGGCTGCCAGCACATCGCGCGCGATGGCTTCCACCGAACGAGAGGCATCAACGACACGACACCGAACGGGATCGCGCGCAGCAATGTCCAGAAAGGCCTCGCGGCGCTTCTCGTGTGTCTCCAGTTCTTCCTTCTCGAAGCGATCCGGCACGGCATTCGCTACCTCGGCGGCCTTGGAAGCACGGGCTCGTGCCCGCTCGAGGCCATCGGCCGCAGGCATGTCCAGAATGATAGTGATGTCAGGTCGCAGACCGTTGATAGCCAGCCGTTCCAGGCCATCGATAAGCGGTTCGGGAAGATTTCCGGTGATGCCCTGATAGACGCGGGAGGAGTCCATGAAGCGGTCGCAAAGGACCATGCTGCCACCGTCAAGCGCCGGGCGGATCAATGTTTCCACATGGTCGCTCCGTGCGGCGGCAAAAAGCAGTGCCTCCATGCGAACGCCGTGGGATTCAGCAGCACCCGACAGGACCACATGCCGCACGGCCTCGGCCCCGCCGGAGCCACCAGGTTCGCGGGTGATGCGCACGGCATGGCCCTGCGCTTCAAGCGCACCGGCCAGAAGGCGGATCTGAGTCGACTTGCCGACCCCCTCGCCGCCTTCGAATGTCACGAACATCGCACCTGCCGTCAATTCATTTGCCTCTATAGCCGCGATTTCCAGTCCTGACGCCGCAAATGCCACCCCGCATCGCGCAGACGCGGAGAGCATTCCAAGCGGATAAGATCCAGTAGCCTATTGCTCTGCGTCTGAAAACATGCGCGCTGGAAAAGGGCGCGGAGCCGCTGGACAACACACCGCAGTACCATCGACACGAACCATCAAAGCCAGAAAAATAACAGTTCCTGCAGGGCATCCGCAGCGCGGCTCGTTAGCGAGCCGGCCTCGACGGACGCGGCCGTCTTCAGCGGCACTTCCCGCAATAACTGCTCCCCGTTCCAGATGCGCAGCGTGCCTGCGACCTGCCCTGCCCGCACAGGCACGGTCAACGGCCAGCGATAGACGACACGTGCGGTGAGCTTCGCCGGCGACTTCACCGGCAGGAGGATATCGACAGGCCCCGCGGTCACCAGCCCGACGGCGGGTCGGTCGCCTCCGTAAACGCTCGCCTCCGCAACCGTCTCGCCCTCAGCGAACAGCCGCTTTTCCGAGAAGTTCGTCATGGCCCAGTCGAACACACGCCTTGCCTCGGCCACGCGATCCTTGTCCGTGGCAAGCCCGTTCAGCGCCAGATCGACGCGGCGCCCATCCCGCTCCATAGACGCGACGATGCCGTAGCCGTAACCCTCGGCAAAACCCGTGACGTACCCGTCAACGCCGACATTCGCGGATATCAGCGGATTCCGGTTTCGCTGGCGGATCTTGTTCCACTCGAACTCGGCTTGCCGAAAGAGTGGCATATCATCGGGATAGGCCGCGCGGAGATGGCGCGCGAGCGTCACGAGGTCCCGCATCGTCGTCAAATTGCCTTCCGCCGGCAAGCCGGTCGGATTGGCGAATGTCGAGGTTTTCAGCCCGATCGCCCGCGCCCGCGTCGTCATGCGCTCTGCGAAGGTGGCCTCACTGCCCACCATGCCCTCCGCCAGGACGATACAGGCATCATTGGCATATTGCACGACGACGCCCTGAAGCAGATCGCCGACCGAGACTCTGGAATTCAACCCGGCAAACATTGTCGATGTGCCGGATGGCGCGCCGCCAGTCCGCCAAGCATGTTCGCTGACCGGAAAAAGCGTATCGCGCGAAAGGCTCCCGTCCTTCAGGGCCGAGAGCACCAGTTCGACGGTCATCAACTTGGCCATGGAAGCCGGCGGCACGGCCTCGTCGGCCGCTTTCTCAAGGAGAACGGTTTCCGTCAGCGCATCGATGACCAGCGCCTGGCGCGCCGCGGTGTCGAATTCCTGTGCGCCGGAGGTGGTGCTACCGAGCGCAAGCGCGATCGTCAGCGCCATTGTCTTGCCGAGCGTGCGCCGCTTCACGAAGCCTCCCAGGGGGCCGCCCTCATCCCGCCGGTCTCAGCGAGCGTTGCGTTTGGCATGCGCGATGATGGCGGATGAGGTCAAAGCCTGCGGATCGACCATGATGGCATCGAACGCGGTTTCCGAGGCGCTGACGCGCGCTTCCACGTAGGCCGCGGCATACAGAATGCCGTTACCCGGCTTGCCGTAACTGCCTGGTCGTTCTGCGGGAATGGGGCCGATGTCCGGCAACGTCACGAAAGCCTCCAGGGCCTCCATGGCGCCCGGCGCGCGCAGGACATGTTGCGTCTCGGCAAGGGCCGTTATCGATGATGCGTTGTCGAGCGAAGGGTTTGCAGACGGCGCCGCCTGATTGCGCGCCGCTTGCGGCACGGGCGCCTTGGCCGGAACTGAAACCGTTCCAAGATCCGAAGATCCGAGGTTCTTCATCTGTCGCGACAGAGGTTCGTTTGAAGCGACCATGACGCCGGACGCGATCTGTCCTTCCGGAGAGATACCAGGCACGCGGCTACCTTTGGCCGCATAGGACGCCATGAGATAGGGCATGTCGTTGCCTTCGAGCGGCGCACGGCCCACATACTGCACCCGTACCTGCGCGCTACCCTTGCGCTTGATGTCCAGGAGATCGGCCGTCTTGGAGGAGACGTCGATGATACGCCCGTACTCGTACGGGCCACGATCGTTTACGCGAACAATGACCGAAGACCCGTTTTCGACATTCGTCACGCGGGCATAGCTGGGAAGGGGAAAAGTCGGATGGGCAGCAGAGAGATGCGCTGTATCGTAAACTTCGCCGTTAGCGGTCAAACGACCGTGGAACGCAGATCCATACCAGGAGGAAACGCCGACCTTGTTGTAGCCGAAGTCTTCCTTCGGCGTGTACCACTTGTCCTTGACCTTGTAGGGCTTGCCGACCTGATAACGCCCGCCGCCCTTCGGAATGTTCTTGCCTTCGGCGACGCGGGGGCTCGCCTTGACGCCATAGACCGACTCCGGAAAATACTCTTTGCTCCGCTTCTTCGGAGCCTCGACCTGCGCCGTGGTTCCGCAGGACGTCAGCGCCAGGCAAATCGCGGGAACGGCCACAAAGCCTGCGCCTCTCGCAAGGAAACGTGCGTATTGTCTGAAAGTCATCTGTCCCACATTGCCGTTTGTCTGACGAAACCGGAACGCCTGAGCCCCTTGCAGGCGCGTCGATCGTACCAAAAAGATACAGTCGTCAAAAATGACAGCAACGTGGCATAAATGCGAACACAGGGTTCGCACACGTCACGGAATTGGTTTTTATGGTTAATGCTTGGTTACGGTCAACCAACCCTGATGGCAGGCGATCTCAGCAGACATATTCGATTACGGTGTAATTCACGCCGACGATCCGGCCCCGCATATCACGTACGAAGGAAGGAATGTACTGCTCCTCCGGCGGAACACAGAGGTCCCCGGTCCGGTCGTTGGCAATGCTCCCCTTTAGCGTCGAATAGTCGAGGTTTGCCACGACGATACCCCCACTCGGGTAAGACGACGGATCGCCAAGCGCGGCAATTGCCGGTTGAGAAACAGCAATACCAACGCCAAAAACTGCGCAAATTAAAGCGTTCCGCATCTTTCGATCTCCGTTACGGCGGGTTATCTGCTTTTGGAACACCTCCAATCTTTCTTTGTTCCAAACCTTAGTGCCAATAGTGTTTGGATGGACCGTGCAGCGGCTCCCCCGCGGCCCATGTCGACAGCTGCCTAAACCCCGAGTTGACGACCCGCCCTCCAACCGCTAATCCAACCAAACCCTCGCAAGGCGAAAAGCCTCAGGAAGAGTGTCCGAGTGGTTTAAGGAACCGGTCTTGAAAACCGGCGTGCGGGAGACCGTACCGTGGGTTCGAATCCCACCTCTTCCGCCAGCGCGGGAAACTTCAATTGTGAAACTGGTTGGATCCAAGAAAAGTACCGAAATCGGATCGAACCTCTTGCGCTTCGTCTAGGATGATTCTAAACGCTGGCCACGGTTCGTTAATTCGACCCGATGAGGCCTCGTGGCGGAGTGGTGACGCAGAGGACTGCAAATCCTTGCACCCCGGTTCAATTCCGGGCGAGGCCTCCAACGCACCTTTCATGCACCTGTAACGGCCTGAAAATGCCTGCAGTTTCTTAGGTGTGGCAATCTGGCCGCTTAAAGCTCCGTTACACGGAAATGCGGTGTGGCGATCCGTTTACTTTCTGCCCTCTCATTGCAAGACCACTCCTGGGCCTAGCTCGATACCAGCGGTGGCTCGGGCTACGCAGTGTTCGCTTGGCGAACAGCAGCATACTCGGCCATCGCTCGCCGTCTTCCACCTGAACACTATGGTCTAGTGTGATCTTCAACGACACGCACGGTGGACGCAGCGTATTTGTTCTGGCAAAAGGGGCTCGGACGCGACTGCCGTTAATTCAAGAACGGGGTCGGGCGACAGATTGACGTCACGTCGTTGCCACGAGATCACGGCGGCCGTCCAGTTTGCATTCTCCGAACGTAGGCGAGCGCTGCCAGTCAGTGGAACGCCGCAGATTTCGAAATGAATGCGCTGCGCAATCTTTACATCTGTTTGGCGTGCAAGATAACGGCCGAACTGCTGCATGAATGATGGTGAGAACGCGCATTCGGAAATTGCAGCACGTTTGAACAGCGCTCGTCTGTTTATCAAACGTCCACAATCCAGTTGAATCCGACAAGAGACTCGGTAATATCCCTTCATCGTCAATCCATTGGCGACATATTAGATTTACGGGGGGAACAATGAAAATCACTACGACAGGCGCGATTATCATCAGCGCCATTTTTATGTCCGGGGCAGCGCAGGCCGAGGATCTTGTGTTCACATTGAAGAACAGCACGACATCCGTTCTCACGCGATTCTACACGTCACCTGTCGGTGTTAGTGATTGGGAGGGAGACGTGTTCGGCGAGCAGGTTCTCAATCCCGGTGAGACAATCGAGCTCACGATTGCAGACGGTAGAGACGTTTGTAACTACGACATGCGTTTCGAATTCGAAGAGGGTTCAGATCTCGCAACGACGGAGGACAAGCAAAATTTATGCGAAATGGGGTCCTACACCATCCACGAATGATGAGCCCGATGTTCGAATAACGCCTTTAATATATCGGAGTAGCTGGCCGACATGCCCGGATATTACAGCGAGCTAGCTGCTCCGACAGTCGTCAACAGGACACTGTTTCCCAGATCGTTGTTTGCATATTTGATCACAAGTATACTGAGGACGGATGCAAGCATCCCGACAAAAATCATTCTCATAATGACGTCCTTATCGCATAAGAATGCGCGTTTCTCGTAAATAGGCTGTAAGCAACACCAAAAAAAGCGAATTGAAATCTCTAACCCGACCGTAATTCGGCAAGGCAGAGATTTGATTGGTTTTTACCTGCCACCGCTTCACCCGGACTAGAAAACCAAGTAGTTTCTGTGTCGGCTACAAACAGTCTTTTGCCAAATCCGGAACTTCGTCTGGGGTTGTGCATACTCACAACATCGCACCTCCCACAAAGCCACCTTCCTAAAGGTCAAAAATGACTGCCCGAAATATTTGCAATATTCCAGACATGCTCGCCTCCGCTGTGTTCACCCGGTAAACGCCGGCCTGTCCATGCAGTTCCATAGACTTTCACGTGCAGATATCGTTAAAGCTGGCAAGCCTCAGAACTGAACGCGTTCCGCCTAATTGTTTACGAACAGGACGACAGGTGGCGCAAATTTCCGGCCGGTTGGTAACTTAATAAATGACGAAGATTTGCTCAGATCTCACACCACGAGATTTCATGAGCCACCAATGACCCCTTCGTCATCCCCTACTGGATGCGGCATCCAGCGACGTCACGTCCGCGCGCTCAAACGTGTCTCCTCATCTCACGGACGTCAGGTAGCCAAGCTCCGGCTCAAGGCCGGACTGACAAGGAGGCTGATGGCTCAACCCTCAAATCTTCCATTTGCAAAATGTGACGGTTACGATTTTGTCTGTTGTCGCCGGGACAGTCATCAACCAGGACCGTGGAAAACCTGAACCTTAACAAGCACGCTGCAAAAGCTCCATATGCAGGAACCTAAGGACAACAAGACTTCGATCAATCCTCCCGATGGCGACGTCCTCGCCTCTTACTGGTAACGGCGAATCAAGCCGACGAGCTTTCCCTGCACCTTCACGCGTTCTGGGCCGAAAATTCGTGTCTCATACGCTGGATTGGCTGCTTCAAGAGCAACAGAGGCGCCCTTGCGGCGGAAACGCTTAAGGGTCGCTTCCTCGTCATCCACGAGGGCAACGACGATCTCACCGGGGCTGGCACTGTTGGCATTCCGGATGATCACGGTGTCACCGTCCAGAATACCCGCTTCGATCATCGAGTCGCCTCGGACTTCCAAAGCGTAGTGCTCGCCATTGCCGATCATAAAGGCGGGAACGGAGATATCGTGCGTATTGTTCTGGATGGCGGAAATCGGGACGCCCGCGGCAATGCGCCCCATCACCGGAACCGACACGCTATTGTCGTTGCCAACCTCAGCCGCTGACTTCAGCGCATTGTCAGGTGCGGAGCTTCCCCTGCTTCCTTGGATCACGCTCGGCGAAAAACCGCGCTTGGGCGGGACTGCCGCCAGATACGCGTCAGGCAGCTTGATGACCTCAAGCGCTCGTGCCCGGTTGGGCAGGCGCCGGATGAATCCGCGCTCTTCAAGGGCCGTGATCAGCCGGTGAATGCCGGACTTGGACGCGAGATCCAGTGCATCCTTCATTTCATCGAATGAGGGGGGAACACCCGATTCCTTCATGCGCTCATGAATGAAAATCAACAGTTCCTGTTGCTTGCGGGTCAGCATAATCAATCGACTCCAGAGTCACGAAACAAAGCAAGAACAGTGTTATATGTTCCTCATGTGTTCTGCAAGTGGCATTGTGGTTAAACCACATCTGGAAGGATCAACAGCGGGCGCTCGTCGTAAGCGTTGCTTTTGAACTCCACGAAAAGAGGAACTGTTGGCGACGCACAACCTCCCTCAGCTTCACAATAGCAACGCCGCCATGAGCTTACCCATGACGGCGCGAAAGAGACATCGAATTTAGGTATCAACCCGCGGCAACCTTGCGCGAATCAGAACGGGATATCGTCATCCAGGTCGCGAGAGAAGCCGCCGCTTGATCCGCCGGTGCTACCCGATCGGGCACCCGAGGACTGGGCGGGGCGATCGTAATCGTCGCCGTAGTTTGCCCCACCGCTTCCGCCACCATATTCCGAGCTGCCACGGCTTCCGCCACCGCCACCGCTGCCTCCACCATCGCGACCGTCAAGCATCGTCAGCGTCGAGTTGAAGCCCTGGAGCACCACTTCCGTGGAGTAACGGTCGTTTCCGTCCTTGTCCTGCCACTTGCGGGTCTGCAGCGCACCCTCCAGATACAGCTTGGCGCCCTTCTTTACATATTGCTCTACGACCTTGCATAGGCCTTCGTTGAAGACCACGACGGTGTGCCACTCCGTTTTCTCGCGCCGCTCACCGGAGTTCCGGTCACGCCAGCTTTCGGATGTCGCGATGCGCAGGTTTGCGATCGGCTTGCCATCCTGTGTCCGCCGAATCTCCGGGTCCGCCCCGACGTTGCCGATGAGGATCACCTTGTTGACGCTACCAGCCATCTTTTTCCCTGTCTCCTAAAAGCGGCTCAACGATCCGCATCGTGTGCCAAGTCTACGCTGTTGAACGCGGCATTTCGCCCTCGGCCAGCAGCAATCCACAACAGTTTACAAATTTGTTCTTTATTTGTTCTATGTCTTGGGTATGATCCTGTCAAGCGAGGCCTTTCCAGGCCGCAGAGGGGATCACAGACTGGGGTTTGTTGTGACAACAGACAGCGGTTCACCGCGACAAAGGAATAGCGGTTTCCCGAAAACACGCCTCGACATATGAAGTAATGATCTTAAGTAAGGGCTTCGTCCCCAAGCAGAGCGTCCGACCATGAGCGAATTCAAGACCATTTCGATCCGCGGTGCGCGGGAGCACAATCTGAAGGGCGTCGATCTCGATCTGCCGCGCAACAAGCTGATCGTGATGACGGGCCTCTCCGGCTCCGGGAAGTCGTCGCTCGCATTCGATACGATCTATGCCGAAGGGCAGCGCCGCTACGTCGAGAGCCTTTCGGCCTATGCCCGACAGTTCCTCGAGATGATGCAGAAGCCGGACGTCGATTTGATCGAAGGCCTGTCGCCGGCGATTTCCATCGAGCAGAAGACGACGTCGAAAAATCCGCGCTCGACGGTGGGAACGGTCACCGAGATTTACGACTACATGCGCCTTTTGTTTGCGCGCGTTGGCGTGCCCTATTCGCCGGCGACAGGTCTGCCGATCGAGAGCCAGACGGTCAGTCAGATGGTCGATCGCGTTCTAGGGATGGAGGAAGGTGCGCGCCTATACATTCTCGCGCCGATGATCCGAGGGCGAAAGGGCGAGTACAAGAAAGAACTCGCGGAGCTCATGAAGAAGGGCTTTCAGCGCGTCAAGGTGGATGGTCAGTTCTACGAGATTGCCGATGTTCCCGCGCTCGACAAGAAGTACAAGCATGACATCGATGTGGTCGTCGACAGATTGGTGGTGCGCGGCGATATCGCGGCAAGACTTGCGGACAGTCTGGAGACCTCACTGCGGCTTGCGGATGGCTTGGCGATTGCGGAATTTGCCGACAAGCCGCTGCCGGAGAAGGAGACATCCGCCGGCGGTTCCGCCAACAAATCGCTGAACGAGACGCATGAGCGCGTGCTGTTCTCGGAAAAGTTTGCCTGCCCCGTTTCCGGCTTCACGATTTCGGAGATCGAGCCCCGACTGTTTTCGTTCAACAATCCCTTCGGCGCCTGCCCGACCTGCGATGGTCTCGGCAGCCAGCAGAAGATCGATGAGGCGCTGATCGTGCCGGAGCATGATCGAACGCTGAAGAACGGTGCGATCGCCCCCTGGGCCAAATCCTCCTCCCCCTATTACAATCAAACTTTGGAAGCGCTCGGCAGGGCGTTTAACTTCAAGTTGAGCAACACTTGGGCTGAACTGTCGGACTCTGCGAAGAAGGCGATCCTGCGCGGCACGGACGACAAGATCGTCTTTCAATATGCGGACGGCGCGCGCTCCTACAACACCACGAAGACGTTCGAAGGCATCGTTCCCAATCTTGAGCGGCGCTGGAAGGAAACCGAGTCGGCCTGGGCGCGTGAGGAAATCGAGCGCTATATGTCGGCGGCCCCCTGCCCCGCCTGCAAGGGCTTCAGGCTGAAGCCCGAAGCGTTGGCGGTCAAGATCGATCGCCTTCATATCGGCGAGGTCACGAACATGTCGATCCGTGTTGCGCGCGACTGGTTCGAGGATCTGCCTGTGCGTCTGACGGACAAGCAGAACGAGATCGCCGTCCGTATCCTGAAAGAGATCCGTGATCGGCTGCGATTCCTGAACGATGTCGGGCTGGATTATCTGAGCTTGTCACGAAATTCCGGGACGCTGTCGGGTGGCGAGAGCCAGCGCATCCGGCTCGCCTCGCAGATCGGTTCCGGCTTGACAGGCGTCCTCTATGTGCTGGACGAACCGTCGATCGGGCTGCATCAGCGCGATAATGCCCGGCTGCTTGATACGCTGCGGCATTTGCGCGATATCGGTAATACCGTCATCGTGGTCGAGCATGACGAGGATGCGATCCTGACGGCGGATTACGTCGTCGATATCGGTCCCGCGGCCGGCATTCATGGCGGACAGGTCGTCGCCTCCGGCACGCCGCAGGAGATCATCGATCATCCGACGTCGTTGACCGGCAAGTATCTCTCGGGCGATCTCTCAGTCTTGGTGCCTCCAGAGCGGCGGAAGCCGAAGAAAAAGAAGGAGCTGACGGTCGTCGGCGCGCGCGGCAACAACCTGAAAAACGTTACCGCGTCTATTCCGCTCGGCGTCTTTACGGCGGTTACCGGCGTTTCCGGCGGCGGCAAGTCCACTTTTCTCATCGAAACGCTCTACAAGGCGGCCGCTCGTCGCGTGATGGGCGCGCGGGAGATCCCGGCCGATCACGACCGTATTGACGGGTTCGAGCATATCGACAAGGTCATCGACATCGACCAGTCGCCGATCGGCCGCACCCCGCGCTCGAACCCCGCCACCTATACCGGCGCGTTCACCCCCATTCGCGACTGGTTTTCCGGCCTGCCGGAGGCGAAGGCCCGCGGTTACCAGCCAGGGCGATTCTCCTTCAATGTGAAGGGCGGGCGTTGCGAGGCGTGCCAGGGCGACGGCGTCATCAAGATCGAAATGCACTTCCTGCCGGACGTTTATGTGACCTGCGATGTCTGCCATGGCAAACGCTATAATCGCGAAACCCTCGATGTTACCTTCAAGGGCAAGTCGATCGCCGACGTGCTGGACATGACCGTGGAGGAAGGCGTCGAGTTCTTTGCGGCGGTCCCGGCCGTGCGCGACAAGCTGGTGACGCTCAACGAGGTTGGACTCGGCTATATTAAGGTCGGGCAGCAGGCCAACACGCTGTCGGGCGGCGAAGCGCAACGCGTGAAACTGGCCAAGGAACTGTCAAAGCGATCGACCGGACGAACGCTGTATATTCTGGATGAGCCGACCACCGGCCTGCATTTCCACGATGTGGCAAAACTGTTGGAATTGCTGCACGAACTCGTCAACCAGGGCAATTCCGTTGTCGTGATCGAGCACAATCTGGAGGTCATCAAAACGGCCGACTGGATCCTCGACTTTGGTCCGGAAGGCGGGGATGGCGGCGGCCAGGTTGTGGCCGAGGGGACGCCGGAGCAGATCGTCCGGGAAAAGCGCTCTCACACCGGCCACTTCCTGAAGGAGTTGCTCGAGCGCCGCCCGGTCCGCAAGGCCATTGCGGCAGAATAGAGCGGGATAGAGCGGGCTGGCCAGGTAACAGTCAGAGGGGATGGGTTGCATGGGTAAGGCGGGTACGATTCGGGTCGGCATCGGCGGTTGGACGTTCGATCCCTGGGAGGGGACCTTCTACCCAGAGGGACTCGCGAAGAAGCGTCAGCTCGAGTTTGCCGGCAAGGCGCTGAAGGTCATCGAAGTGAACGGGACGTATTATGGCTCCCAGAAACCCGAGACATTTGCGAAATGGGCATCGGAAGTTCCCGACGGTTTCGTCTTCACGCTGAAGGCGAGCCGTTATGCCACGAACAAGAAAGTGCTGGCGGAGGCCGGGGAGTCGATCACGCGGTTCCTGAGCCAGGGGCTATCGGAGTTGGGTGCCAAGCTCGGACCGATCCTCTGGCAGTTCATGCCGACGAAGAAATTCGATGCTGTGGATTTCGAGGCGTTTCTAAGCCTGCTGCCGGAAACGCAGGATGGGTTGGCGCTGCGCCATGCCGTGGAGGTTCGCCACAACTCCTTTCAGGTTCCGGAGTTCGTCGAAATGGCCCGCCGGCATAACGTTGCCATCGTCTGTGCGGATCACGCCGAGTATCCGCTGATCGCCGACGTGACGGCCGACTTCGTCTATGCCCGTTTGCAGACCGGTAGCGATGATGTCGAAACCTGCTACGACCAGAAACGCCTGGCAGACTGGGAAACGCGTCTCAATACTTGGAGATCTGGGGGCGTGGCCGACGGGCTTCCCTTGCTGGCTGACCCGCTGCCGAAACAGCCTCGCGACGTCTTCGCCTTTTTCATTCATGAGGGGAAGGTCAATGCCCCGAACGGGGCGATAGCACTTCAGAAGCGGTTCGAATAGCGAAGTTGGAGCCGCGCAGATATTGAGCTACTGGATCATCTGTCACATTATGATGATCTTGCAAAGCACAGATTTCTTAGAGTTATACGGTTTTTGAAATCTAGCTGTCTGCAGGGCTGGTGGTGCAGCATGTTGGACGCGCTAGGCTCGAAGGCATTCGCGGCAACGGCCGGATGGCACGCAGCAGATCTTCGGCGGTCATGCCTTCTCCGGCCTCGTGTCCCGCCGCTCCGTGGCGCCAGACGGCGCTCGTCGCTGCTTCGAAGGGTGGCATGCCCTGCGCGAGATGGGCGCCGACGATTCCCGCGAGCACATCACCGGAGCCGGCTGTCGCAAGCCATGGCGGGGCATTGGCGTTGACAGCGACACGCCCGTTCGGATCCGCAATAACGGTGTCCGAGCCCTTGAGGATCATGATCGCATTGCTCCGCTTGGCCGCCATGGTCGCGCGGTCGATCTTGGAAAGCGCTGTGTCCACAGCGAGGTCCGGAAAGAGCCGGGAAAATTCTCCATCATGCGGCGTCAGGACGAGGCGGACGGGTCCGTAGAATGCAGCGAACAGGGATTGGGGATCATCGCGAAAGGCCGTGATGCCGTCCGCGTCGAGCACCAGCGATCGATCGGATAAGGCTGCGACGTAGCGGCGGGCACGGTCTGGTGCACCAAAGCCGGGGCCGAGCACGAAGGCGTTCAGGCGGGTGTCCTCGACGAGGTCGGAGAGCATGTCGTCCGTATCGACCGGCTTCAGCATGATCGCGGTCAGATGGGCGGCAAGGGTTGGCAAGGCCTCCGTCGGCGCGACCATGGTGACCAGTCCGGCACCGGCGGAAAGCCCGGCGGTCGCGCTCATGCGTGCTGCGCCGCTGCTTGGCGCCGCGCCGGAAAAGACGACGAGATGCCCGCGGCGGTATTTATGAGCGGCAGAATCGAGCACCCTTACGGCCTCGTGCCAGAGCGCGGGCCTGTTCTCGACGAGAGATGCCCGATGCGACGTCACGATGCGGGCGGGAATGCCGATATCGACCACCTCCAGCGCGCCGCACAAGGTCCGGCCCGGCAGCAGGAGATGTCCAGGCTTGCGCGTCATAAACGTCACCGTCTGCGTCGCTCGAAAACTGTCCCCAAGCACCTGCCCGGATCTGCCATCCACGCCTGACGGCAGGTCGATCGCGATGACGGGCAGAGCCAGATCCGTGACCGTCCTCATCAGCGCCGCGACATCGCTGGAAACCGCGCGCGAAAGCCCTGCACCGAACAGACCGTCGATGACGACGTCGCCTGCCGTGGGGACATAAGTGGCGAGCGGTTGGTCGGGAATGGAGACCGCCGCGAATGCGCGGGCAGCATCTCCCGTGAAGCGCGCCGGATCGCCCATGAGGTAGACCGCAACGCACGCGCCGCTGCCGACAAGCGCTGATGCAGCGACCAGCGCATCGCCGCCATTGTTGCCGAATCCGCAGAGGCAGACGAAACGCATCGCTTCGGGATAATGGCGGAGCGCCGAGGCCGCGACGGCATGGCCCGCAGCGCGCATCAGCCCGAAGGAAGAGATGCCGGAGGCGGCAGCATCGCGATCAACCTCCGCCATGCCCGCCGGCGTCAGGATCCAGCCAGCCATATCTGTCTCGACGCCCATCTTGCCATCCTTGTGCAAATACGTGATCCTCGTCTTACAGTGCAGAGGCCAAGGTCAGAAATCAAGCATCTCACGGGAATGCGTATTGACCAATAACTGAGCATCTGCATATATTTGGCGCTCAAATATCATGCTAAAGCTGGCAACATTCCTTCTGCAGTGCATCAAATTGCCGTAAACCGCTCGCATTTCACAAGAAATAGGCATTCTCCTGCAATGATCGATCGGATTGATGAAAACAACGTCCGATCCTCGCATCCTCAGGGCAAATGCGTCGAGATTTTGAAGACATGGCATGCTAAATGCATATGGTGGGGCGAGCGGGGATTCCCCTGTTCCAACGGGAGAAGCGGAGAGACATTTTTTCATGAAAAAGGTCGAAGCGATCATCAAGCCATTCAAGCTGGATGAAGTGAAGGAGGCCCTTCAGGAAGTCGGGCTCCAGGGCATTACGGTGACGGAAGCCAAGGGTTTCGGACGGCAGAAGGGCCATACCGAATTGTACCGCGGCGCGGAATACGTCGTGGATTTTCTGCCAAAGGTGAAGGTCGAGGTTGTTCTCGCGGACGAGAATGCCGATGCGGTCATCGAGGCGATACGCAACGCCGCCCAGACCGGGCGGATCGGCGACGGCAAGATCTTCGTTTCGAATGTGGAAGAGGTCATCCGAATCCGCACGGGCGAAACCGGCGTCGACGCCATCTGATTTCATGCCGCCGCATTCGCGCGGCGGCCCATAACCGTCAGGGAAGGACATCTCCGATATGACGACTGCGAGCGACATCCTCAAGCAGATCAAGGAAAACGACGTCAAGTTCGTTGATCTTCGGTTCACCGATCCCAAGGGCAAGCTTCAGCACGTGACCATGGATGTGTCCTGCGTCGATGAAGATATGTTCGTCGATGGCGTCATGTTCGATGGCTCGTCCATCGGCGGCTGGAAGGCGATCAACGAGTCCGACATGGTGCTGATGCCGGATGCGGCTACGGTGCATATGGACCCGTTCTTCGCACAGTCGACCATGGTGGTGGTCTGCGACATTCTCGACCCGATCTCGGGCGAAGCCTACAATCGCGACCCGCGCGGCACGGCGAAGAAAGCGGAAGCCTATCTAAAGTCCTCCGGCATCGGCGACACCGTCTTCGTCGGACCCGAGCCGGAATTCTTCATCTTCGACGACGTGCGCTACAAGGCCGATCCCTACAACACCGGCTTCAAGCTCGATTCGTCGGAACTGCCGTCGAATGACGACACCGATTACGACACCGGCAATCTCGGCCACCGTCCGCGCGTCAAGGGCGGCTATTTCCCCGTCCCGCCGATCGACAGCTGCCAGGACATGCGCTCGGAAATGCTCACGGTTCTCTCCGAGATGGGCGTAACGGTCGAGAAGCAGCACCACGAAGTGGCGGCCGCCCAGCATGAGCTCGGCGTCAAGTTCGACACGCTGGTGCGCAGCGCCGACCAGATCCAGATTTACAAATATGTCGTGCATCAGGTGGCCAATGCCTATGGCAAAACGGCGACCTTCATGCCGAAGCCGATTTTCGGCGATAACGGCTCGGGCATGCACGTGCACCAGTCGATCTGGAAGGACGGCAAGCCGACCTTTGCGGGCGACGAATATGCAGGCCTTTCGGAAAACTGCCTGTTCTACATCGGCGGCATCATTCGTCACGCCAAGGCGATCAACGCCTTCACCAACCCGACGACCAATTCCTACAAGCGTTTGGTCCCGGGCTATGAGGCGCCGGTTCTGCTGGCCTACTCTGCCCGCAACCGCTCGGCCTCCTGCCGCATTCCGTTCGGCTCGGGCGCCAAGTCCAAGCGCGTGGAAGTTCGCTTCCCCGATCCGCTGGCAAACCCCTATCTGGCGTTTGCCTCCATGCTGATGGCCGGTCTCGATGGTATCCGTAACAAGATCCATCCCGGCAAGGCGATGGACAAGGACCTCTACGACCTGCCAGCCAAGGAACTGAAGAAGATCCCGACGGTTTGCGGTTCGTTGCGCGAAGCGCTCGAAAATCTCGATCGCGACCGCAAGTTTCTGACCGCGGGCGGCGTGTTCGACGACGACCAGATCGATGCCTATATCGAACTGAAGATGGCGGAAGTCATGCGCTACGACATGACGCCGCATCCGGTCGAATTCGACATGTACTATTCGGCCTGAGTGCCGCAAAAAGACGAAAAGGGCCGGCGCCTCAGCGCCGGCCTTTTTTGTTGCCGATGACGCATTATCGGAAAGCGCGCTGCCGCCAGAAAATGCAGTGCCTTTTTCGTGGCATAACGCTGGCGCGCTATCCGCCCGTCCCTTGATCTTCCGCCGTTTCGTCCCACATATTCATGGAAAGGAATACTGTCATGATGAAACAGAGAGATGCAAAGTTCCAGCTCGGACAAGTGGTTCGCCACCGGCTCTTCCCGTTCCGCGGCGTGATCTTCGATGTCGATGCGGAGTACGCGAATACGGAGGAATGGTGGAACGCCATTCCCGCCGAAGTTCGGCCCGATCGCGATCAGCCATTTTATCACCTCCTGGCGGAAAACGACGAGAGCGAGTATGTCGCCTACGTCTCCGAGCAGAACCTGATGTCCGACGAGACGGGAACACCGGTTCGCCACTCTCAGGTCGAGACGTTCTTTGATCCGGAGACCATAGGCCAATACAAGCCGAAGGCCGTCGTTACGCACTGATCAGCCTGCATGTCCTGCATGGATCTGAAAAAGAAAGAGCCCGGATCGCGAGATCCGGGCTCTTTTCTTGGGCAATAACCCTGATCAGTTCTGCTTTGCAGCCTTCTGGGCTTCTTCAAGCTTCTTGCGGGCATCTTCCGCCTTCTTCTGCATTTCTTCCTGCAGCAGGCGCTGGCGCTCCTGAAGCTTCGACTGCTCGATCGGCTCGCCATCGAAAACGCCGGTGAAGCCTTCAAGAGACATCTTGATGGGGTTCGGTGCGCGCTGGAAGTTGATCGACGTGAAGACCACTTCGCTGCCCTTCTTCAGGCTGGCGATGACGGCGTCCGACAGAGGCGCTTCAGCAACGCACTTGTCGGGCATGCAGATGGCATAATCGAGCTTGATCGGCTTGCCACCGTCGATCTGGACCTGGACGCCGGGCGGAAGCAGGCGCGCGGAGGGAACGGAGACCTGAAGGATCTTCCGGTTGACTTTGCCCTGAACGCTGATGAGGCCGGCTGCGGTGATGAGCTGGCCGTTATTGGCGGAAAGCAGGTTCTGCACGATGCAGACGTCGTTATCTTCCTGCTTGGTGCAGACTTTGAACCAGCCCTGCGGCGGGCGCTGGGATGCCTGCTGCGCGAAAGAGGCCGACGGCATTGCAGCGGCCGCCACGGCGCCGGCGAAAGCCGAAATGGCGACTTTCTTGGTAAGTGTGGGCTTGAAGGTCATAACGATATCCGTCTCCTGAATTCATCGTTTCTGCGGCTCGGGTGCAGCGCTCCTTGAAAGAGACGCGCAACATCACGTTCACTACAGGATCGGTTGCGATCGTTCTGCACGGGACCATTTACGATCCTGAGAACCATCCAAGCAATCCGCTCATCCCAATGTCGAGTGCTCGGCCGCCCGCTCCTCTGTTGGTCAATTGAGGCATTTACATGACCCGTCAAGTGGCGGTTCCCTCTCCTACAGCGTCGCGCCTGCCTAATCCAGCAGGCCGACTGAAAATAGCGGCGTCAGGCATGACATTTCGCTGTGGCGATATGATGCGAGCGCCATTTCGCGGACGGCAAGGTTCAAAAAACGGCTCGACATGATAGGGTCGACAGGAATCGTTTCTGGATCCGCTCGAACTCTTGCCGGGCCGTCCGCATCGGAGAACCGTGTGCGCGCATTGTTTCTGGGCCTCGCCCTTTTCACGTCCCTGTCGGCCGCTGGCGCGGCGATCGCCGAGCCCGTTCATGGCATTGCCATGCACGGAACGCCGGCCCTGCCCGCCGACTTCAAGAACTTTCCCTATGTCGATCCGCAGGTGAAGAAGGGCGGCCACATCTCCTATGGCGTCGTGGGCTCCTTCGACAACCTCAATCCCTTCATTCTTAAAAGCATGCGCACGACGGCGCGCGGCATGCTCGATCCGGAATACGGCAACCTCATCTATGATTCGCTCATGACGCGCTCGCGCGACGAGGCGTTCTCGCTCTACGGACTCTTGGCGGAAACGGTAGACTGGGATGAAGACCGGACCTTCATCCAGTTCAATCTCAATCCAAAGGCACGCTGGTCCGACGGCCAGCCGGTAACGCCGGACGATGTCATCTTCACCTTCGAAATCTTCCGCGACAAGGGGCGCGTGCCCTTTGCGTCAAGGCTCGACAAGGTTGCCAAGATGGAAAAGGTCGGCGACCGCAGCGTTCGCTTCACTTTCACTGAGAAGAGCGACCGCGAATTCCCGCTCCTCATCGCCATGACGCCGATTCTGCCGAAGCACGCGACGCCGGTCGAGACCTTCGACCAGACGACGCTGACATTCCCGATCGGATCCGGCCCCTACAAAGTCGCCTCGGTCACGCCGGGCGAACGGATCGTCTACGAGCGCGACCCCAACTACTGGGCAAAGGATCTGCCGTCCAAGATCGGCCAAGACAATTACGACCGCGTTTCCGTCGAGTATTTCCTGCAAGACAACTCGCTGTTCGAAGCCTTCAAGAAGGGCGAGATCGACATCTACCCGGAAGGTAGCCCCAACCGCTGGGCGCGCAGCTACAATTTTCCGGCGGTACAATCCGGCGAGGTCATCAAGGACACGTTTTCGCCGAAGACGCCCTCAGGCATGCTCGGCTTCGTCTTCAACACCCGTCGGGCGATGTTCGACAACCCGAAACTGCGGCAGGGTCTTGCGCTCGTCTTCGATTTCGAGTGGGTCAACAAGAACCTCTACGACGGCGCCTATACGCGCACGCAGAGCTACTGGCAGAATTCCGGCCTCTCCTACCTCGGCCAGCCGGCCGACGACCGCGAATTGGGCCTGCTCGGCGATATCCGCAACCGCATCCTCCCCGGCGTGCTCGATGGAACCTACCGCCTGCCCGTCACCGACGCCTCAGGGCGGGACCGCAACGTCTTGCGCGAAGCGGTGACGCTGCTGCGCGAAGCCGGCTATACGATCCGCGACGGCCAGATGAAGAATGCCGATGGACAGCAGCTCGCGTTCGAGATCATGACCCAGAACGAAGGTCAGGAAAAGATGGCGCTGGCCTACCAGCGCTTCCTGGCGGCGCTCGGCATTCGCGCGGGCGTCCGTACGGTCGATGATTCGCAGTATCAGCAACGCAGCCAGTCCTTCGACTACGACGTCATCATTAAGTCCTTCCCGTCGTCCCTCTCGCCCGGCATCGAGCAGCTTGGCCGCTGGTCGTCGCAATCGCGCGACCGTCAGGGCAGCGACAATTTTTCCGGCGTTGCCGACAAGGATATCGACACGCTGATCAACAACATTCTGCAGGCGCGTTCTCAGGAGGATTTTACCGCCGCCGTTCGCGCCCACGACAGGATGCTCGTCTCCAACTTTTACGCGGTGCCGCTCTATCACGTGGCCTCGCAGTGGGTCGGCCGCCACAAGCGCATCGGTCGGCCGAACACCGTTCCGCTCTACGGCTACAGCCTGCCGACCTGGTGGGATGCCGATGCGCAGACAACAGCCTCACCGGCCGCACAGCCGCCTGCGGTGCCGCAAGGCCAGCAAAGCCAGAAAGGGAAGTAACACCATGGAACACGTCACCATCGACGTCGTCTCAGACGTCGTCTGCCCATGGTGCTATCTCGGCAAGGCGCGGCTGGACAAGGCCATCGCGGCGTTGGCAAACGAGATCCTCGTCACGGTCACCTGGCGCCCATACCAACTCAATCCGGACCTGCCGCCGGAAGGCGTCGATCACAAGACACACCTGGCCGCAAAGCTCGGCGGGGACGCTGCCGTTGCGCGGGCGCACGAAACCCTCAAGGCACTTGGGCACGCCGATGGCGTGGCCTTCGACTTCGACGCCGTGAAGATCTCGCCGAACACACTCGACGCGCACAGGCTGATCCGCTGGGCTCAGGCGGAAGGTGCCGACATACAGGCAAATGTCGTGACGGGCCTGTTTCGTGCCAACTTCGAGGAAGGCCGCAATGTCGGAGACCGGGAGACCCTGATCGACATCGCAGAAGCGGGCGGCCTCGACCGCGCCGTCGTCACCACTCTGCTTGCCTCCAACGCCGACACGGCCGACGTCAAGACGGAAATCGACATGGCACGCGACATGGGCGTCACCGGTGTCCCCTGCTTCATCATCGAGAGCAAGTACGCGGTGATGGGTGCCCAGTCGGTCGAGGTGCTCATCAGCGCCCTGCGCGACATCGCCCAGATGAAGAACCAGGCGAATATCAACTGAGACACATCGCCGTGTCCGCCAACGCACGATGCATGGTCGTCAGGCCTCGTGCTCTGAGCCGGTCACGAATAGCCGATGTGCATGAGGAAAACCGTGCCTCAGGGACACTCGGTTAAAGCCTCTGCACCGGACGCAAAGAACCCGCTCGGCGAACAGAGAAGGCGCGATGGCCGAAAACGGCACCCTTCGAGAGCCGATCAGGCCCGGCGTGACCTGCCAACTCCGGGCGCCGGTCACTTGGGGTGACTATTGCCCGCAGCCACCCGCTCGTCTGCCTCAGGTCGCCGCAATTCGTGCAATCGCCGCAGCATCCACGGCGGACGCCTGCTCCATAGCCTCTCTGCGCTTGTCTTGATCCTTGTCTTTCGAGCCGATGGACGATCCGAAATGGAAGCTGATGACAGTTGCGAATGCAGTGGCGAACGCACCAAGGATGATGTTGAAGACGGCCGAGTTTTTAGTTTCGACTTCGCAAAAGGCGACGATGTAGACGAGGAGGATAAATCCGCCGGTGATGCCGATGGAAAGAGCCGGGTTCACCCAGACATGCTTGGCATTTCGCGATTGTAGTTCCAGATAGAACCGCCGTGCCTGCTCCAGCTTTTCGAACTCTGCATCGAGACGTCGCAGCTTCTGCGCAATCTCATCCGGAACCGCCGGCTCATCCGGAACCACCGGTGCGACCGGGCCAACCGGAGCAGTCGATGTCCCCCTGCTCTTTTCGGTCAACGACGATATCTGCGTGGCGACACGCTCCCGGAGTGCAGGATCGCTGTCAAGGATGACCGCGGCGTCTGCCGGCACCATCACGCCCGGCACAGCCTTCAGAAGCACGACGATATCCGCCGCGAGCGTTCCCGACCGATCCTCCGCCAACGCCTTTTCAAGGCCCGGCACGATTGTCTTTGCAAGCACAAGCCACTCATCCATTGTCGTTCTCCCGCCTGACGAGAGACAATGTTGCGCGACACCAATAGCGTGTCAATCCTGTAAATCAGATATTCCTCATGTAGAGAGGTTTATCCCTTTGCTATGCCTGCAAGCTGCGTCATCAGCATCGCGGCACCGCCAAGCCGCTTCTCCGGCGTCGGGTAATCCCGCTGGAAGAAGATGCTTTGGTCCTGTCGTACCTTGGCGAGCGTTCCCTGCTTGGCGATATAGCCGACGAGGCCCGCCGGATTCGGGAAATCGCGATTGCGGAAATGCACGACGACACCCTTCGGCCCGGCATCCAGCTTCTCGACATTGGCGGTCCGGCAGAGCGACTTGACGTAGACGATTTTCAGCAGGTGCTGAACCTCGATCGGCAACGGCCCGAACCGGTCGATCAACTCGGCGCCGAAGGCGTCGATATCGGCAAGCTCGGTGATTTCCCCGAGCCTGCGGTAGAGCATCAGACGGAGATGCAGGTCTGGCACATACTCGTCCGGGATCATCACCGGTGTACCCACTGAGATCTGCGGTGACCAGCCGCTGTCGGTCACCTCATCGTCGCCCTTCAGTTCCGCAACCGCTTCCTCCAGCATCTGCTGGTAGAGCTCGAAACCGACCTCTTTAATATGACCGGACTGTTCGTCGCCGAGCAGGTTCCCGGCGCCGCGAATGTCGAGGTCGTGGCTCGCCAGTTGGAAGCCCGCGCCGAGCGTATCGAGCGATTGCAGCACCTTGAGCCGCCGTTCGGCAGGACCCGTCAACGTCTTATTGACCGGCAGCGTGAACAGCGCGAACGCCCGCACCTTCGACCGGCCGACGCGGCCGCGCAACTGGTAGAGCTGCGCCAGTCCGAACATATCGGCCCGGTGCACGATCAGCGTGTTGGCGCGGGGAACGTCGAGACCTGACTCCACGATCGTGGTCGATAGAAGCACATCGTACCGCCCCTCGTAGAAGGCATTCATGATGTCCTCAAGTTCGGTCGCCGGCATCTGCCCGTGGGCGACGGCGACCTTCAGTTCCGGCACGTCGGACTGGAGGAAGGCCTGCACGTCACCGAGATCGGCCAGCCGCGGACAGACGTAAAAACTCTGGCCGCCACGATAATGCTCGCGCATCAGCGTCTCGCGGATCACCAGCGCGTCGAAGGGCGAAATGAACGTGCGCACGGCCATGCGATCGACCGGCGGCGTCGTGATCAGCGAAAGCTCCCGCACGCCGGTAAGGGCCAGTTGCAGTGTGCGCGGGATCGGCGTCGCCGAAAGCGTCAGCACGTGAACGTCCGACTTCAGCTCCTTCAGCCGCTCCTTGTGCTTCACGCCGAAATGCTGCTCCTCATCGATGATAAGCAGGCCGAGATTGGCGAAGTTGATGGCGCTGCCGAGCAAGGCATGGGTGCCGACCACGATATCGGTCTTGCCCTCGGCAACCTCCTTCTTCGTCAGCGCCAGTTCCTTGGAGCCGACGAGGCGCGAGGCCTGCGCCAGCCGGATCGGCAGTCCCCGGAAACGTTCCGTGAAGGACTTGAAGTGCTGCCGTGCCAGAAGCGTCGTGGGAACGACGACCGCGACCTGCACGCCGTTCATCGCGGCGATGAAGGCGGCGCGCAGCGCGACCTCGGTCTTGCCGAAGCCGACGTCGCCGCAGACGAGCCGGTCCATCGGCCGGCCGGCGCCGAGATCGTCCCGCACGGCCTCGATCGAGGTCATCTGGTCCTCGGTCTCGTCATAGGGGAAGCGCGCGGCAAATTCGTCGTAGATCCCTTCCGGCGTCGTCAGCACGGGCGCGCGCCGCGTCAGTCGCTCGGCGGCGATGCGGATGAGGCCGCCGGCCATGTCCAGCAGCCGCTTCTTCAGCTTCGCCTTGCGCGCCTGCCACGCGACACCGCCCAGCTTGTCGAGAATGGCATCGCTGCCTTCCGAGCCGTAGCGAGAAAGGAGATCGATGTTTTCGACGGGCAGATAGAGCTTGGCATCGTCGGCATAGACGAGCTCCAGGCAGGCATGCGGAGCCCCGGCGGCCTCGATGGTCCGAAGCCCGACGAAGCGTCCGATGCCGTGCTCGGCGTGAACAACGATCGAGCCCTCGTCCAGCCCGGCCACCTCGGCGATGAAATCCGCCCCGCGCTTGCGGCGCTTGGAGCGGCGCACCATCCGGTCGCCGAGAATATCCTGCTCGCCGATGACGACGAGGTCGCCGCTCTCGAAGCCGCTTTCGAGGCTGAGGACGGCGGCGGCCGCCTCGCCCGGTTTCAGCTTGCCGACCTCACCGAAGGAGGCGACCGGCTTGATATTTCCGAGACCGTGCTCCGCCAGCACCTGGAGCAGCCGGTCGAGCGATCCTTCGGACCAGCCGGTGACCAGCACCTTGGCGCCCTTGGCGCGCTTGTCGGCAATGTATTTGACGGCCTGGTCGAACACATTGACGCGCTCGCCCTCCGGCGCGCTCTCATTGGCATTCTTAGCCCAGCGCACCCCGAGGCGCGCATCGATGGTCACGACCTTGCGACCTTCGCCTTCCGGCTCGGAGAAGGGCGACAGGCGAATGGCGTTGCCGCTGGCAAGGGCTGCGGAAAACTGGTCCACTGTGAGATAAAGCTGCTCCGGCGGCACAGGTTTGTAGGGCGTGCCCTGAGATACCTGGTTTTTGCCCGTCGCTCCCGAGTCACGTCGCGCATCGTAGTAGTCGTGCACGAGCTTGGAGCGTTCGGCCGCGGCTTCCCGCACCACATGGTCCGTGACGATCCGGAAGCCCGGGAGATAGTCGAACACGCTGTCGAGCGTATCGTAGAACAGCGGCAGCCAGTGCTCCATGCCGGCATAGCGCCGGCCTTCGGAAACCGCCTGATAGAGCGCATCGTCGCGCGTGGTCGCGCCGAACAGTGCGAGATAGCGCGTGCGGAAATGGCTGATCGTCTCCGGCGTCAGCGACACCTCGCTCATCGGATTGAGGTCGAGCGATCGCGCCTGCCCCGTCGTGCGCTGGCTTGCGGGGTCGAAGGAGCGGATGCTCTCCAGCGTATCGCCGAAGAAGTCCAGTCGCACAGGCTCCGAGCTGCCGGGAACGAAGACATCGAGAATGCCCCCGCGCACGGCGTATTCGCCGACCTCGCGGACGGTCGCCACCCGCTCGAACCCGTTGCGAGACAAAAGTCCGGCCACATCGTCCATGCGGATGTTCGCGCCCGGCCGGGCAGAGAAGGCAAGGCCCTCTATCACGTCCTTCGGCGCCATCTTCTGAAGCGCCGCATTCACGGTCACGAGCACGATGGCTGGATGCGGCTTGCGCGCATGCGCGATCAGCGCGCTCAGCGCGGAGAGGCGCCGGGCAGACACATCGGCGCTCGGCGAGACGCGGTCGTAGGGGAGACAATCCCAGCCCGGCAGCGTGAGAACCGGAATATCGGGCGCTGCAAAGCCGAGCATCTGCTCGATGTCGGCGAGGCGCTGCCCGTCGGACAGAATGTAGGCGACCGGCCCCTCCGCACGCGCAATCTCGGCAAGAAGCAGCGGCTCGACACCGGCTGGCACCGGGCCGATGGTGATCTCGCGCGCGACACCCGCGATCTTCTTCTTGTCAAATCCGGCTATCATTCATGAGGTCCTGTGGCAGTCGGTCGCGTCTGCGGTTCGAAGTCCGGACGGTAGGCGGAGATGCGGGCGAAGAGCGGCGTGCGGAAATGATCCGGCAAATCGCGTTCGCCAAGGATCCATTTCACGAGGTCGTTGTCTTCCTCGGCCATGATGCGCTCAAGCTCGTCGAGATCGCCATCCGGCAGGTCGGCAAGCTCGTTATCGGCAAATTGCCCGAAGACGAGATCCATCTCGCGCAAGCCCCGATGCCACGCCCGGAAGAGGATCTTGCGGCGGCGCAGATCGAGGTCGGCGCTGGTGCGGGTGATGCCTGTCATGGACTGTCCCTCTTGCGGCGTATGACCGGTGCCGTGACCGTCGTTCGGGACGAGCCGAAATTGAGCCTTGCTGCCACGGTCCCGCCGCTCCTATAAACGCTGCACAACGACTTGTCAGCCTTGCCAAAGTCCGTTTCGTCAAGTGAAGTTCCCCGATGCGCCCTGCCCTTCTTGATCCGCTTTTCGCCTCGCTCGACACGCTGCCCGGCGTCGGCCCCAAAGTGGGCGAGTTTCTAGCCCGCCTGTTCGGTCGCGAGAGCATCGAGGATTGCCGCGTGGTGGACCTGCTCTTCCACGCGCCGCACTCCATCGTGGATCGCCGCCACCAACCGGGCGTGGAGAACGCGCTTGCCGGCGCCATCGTCACCATCAAGGGCCGGATCGATCGCCACCAGCCGCCGCCGCCCGGCCGCTCCTCCATGCCCTATCGTGTCTTCCTGCAGGACGATACCGGCGAGCTGGCGCTGACCTTCTTCAAGGTCAAGGGCAACTGGCTGGAGAAGCAGCTGCCGGTCGACGACATCGTCATCGTCTCGGGAAAGGTCGACTGGTTCAACGGTCGCGCCTCCATGGTCCATCCCGACCTGATGGTGCGGGAGGAGGACGCGGAGAACATGCCGCTGGTCGAGCCGGTCTATGGACTGACGGCAGGCCTCTCCCCGAAAACGCTGCGTCGCACCATCGAGGCGGCCCTGACGCGCATACCGAATTTCCCGGAATGGCTGGACGAGGCTCTTCTGGAGAAACAGGACTTTCTGACGGCCCGGGATGCCTTCATCGCCCTCCACGAACCGCGCGACGCGACGGATATCGATCCGCGCGCACCGGCGCGGCGACGGCTGGCCTATGACGAATTTCTGGCGGGGCAACTGTCCCTCTCGCTCGTCCGCCAGCGCCTGCGCACCGTGCCGGGAACGCCGGTCAAGGCGACCGGCGTGCTGAGCGGCCCCGTCATCTCGGCCCTGCCCTTCTCCCTGACCGGCAGCCAGACGGCAGCGGTCGCGGATATTCTCGCCGACATGGCCCGCGAGGAGCGCATGCTTCGGCTCCTTCAGGGCGACGTCGGCTCGGGCAAGACGGCCGTCGCGCTGATGGCGATGCTGGCTGCCATCGAGGCAGGCGGCCAAGCCGCGCTCATGGCGCCAACAGAAATTCTGGCCCGCCAGCACTTTACGACGCTCAGCCGGCTCGCCGGCCCCGCAGGCGTGAAGATCGACGTACTGACCGGCCGCACCAAGAGCCGCGAGCGCGACGCTGTGCTCGAACGGCTGGCCTCCGGCGAAACCGATATCGTCATCGGCACCCACGCGCTTTTCCAGGACACGGTCTCCTACCATCGCCTGTTGCTGGCCGTGGTGGACGAGCAGCATCGCTTCGGCGTCCATCAGCGCTTGCGCCTGACGGCCAAGGGCGTGTCGCCGCACATGCTTGTGATGACGGCAACGCCGATCCCGCGCACGCTGGTGCTCGCCGCCTTCGGTGACATGGACGTGTCCAAGCTCACGGAGAAGCCGGCCGGCCGAAAGCCGATCCAGACGGTGACGTTGCCGACCGAGCGGCTGGACGATATCGTCGAACGGCTGCGTGCGGCAATCGAGGAAGGCAAGAAGATCTACTGGATCTGCCCGCTTGTGGAAGAGTCGGAAGTCTCCGACCTCATGTCCGTCGACGAGCGCTTCCAGATCCTTGTCGCCCGCCTCGGCGCCGTCGCCGGCCTCATCCATGGCCGCATGGCCGGCCCGGATAAGGACGCCGCCATGCTGGCCTTCAAGAACGGCGAAACGCGCCTTCTCGTCGCCACTACTGTCGTGGAAGTCGGCGTAGATGTACCGGATGCGACGATCATGGTCATCGAACATGCCGAGCGTTTCGGCCTTGCCCAGCTTCACCAGCTTCGCGGCCGCGTCGGCCGTGGCGATCAGGCGTCGAGCTGCATCCTGCTCTACAAGGGTCCGCTTAGTCAGACGGCCCATTCGCGCCTGTCGATCCTGCGCGACACGGAGGACGGCTTCGTGATCGCGGAGGAAGACCTGAAGCTTCGGGGCGAAGGTGAGTTGCTTGGCACGCGTCAGTCCGGCACGCCGGGCTTCCGCATCGCAAGCCTCGAAGCCCATGCGGACCTTCTTGAGATCGCGCGCAAGGATGCAGCCTATGTGATCGAGCGCGATCCCGATCTCAGGACGCCGCGTGGCGAAGCCCTGCGAACGCTGCTCTATCTTCATCGCCGCGATGAGGCGATCCGGTTCCTGCGGGCCGGATGAACGTCAGGATTCGATGATAACCGGAGCGGCCTCGGCAGCCTTGCGGCCTTTGCGCGTCGTCGTCACAGGCCCGCCTTCCGGCGGCGTGACCAGCCCGACGGAAATGACGATCTTCGCGGCATCCTCGGCGCTCATGTCGAGCGGTACGATCTTCTCGCGCTGCACGAAGACGAGAAATCCGGCCGTCGGCACCGGGGTCGGCGGCATGAAGCAGGCCACCATATCACGCCCCATCGCGTCGAACTTCGAGGCGATCTCGCCCTTGGCATCCGTGGCTATGAACACCAGCGACCAGAGCCCGGCGCTCGGATACTCGATCAGCGCCGCCTTGTTGAACGGCGTGCCCTGTTCCTTCAGCACCGTCTCGAAAATCTGCTTCAGGCTTTTGTAGAGACCACGTACGAGCGGCGTGCGGTTCAGCACCTGTTCTCCGAGGTTGACGACCGATCGCCCGATCAGGTTTTTGCCGAGAAAGCCGATGATGGTGATGACGATCAGCGCGATCAGAAGACCGAAACCCGGCACGGCGAAATTCAGATAGCTGTCCGGGTTGTAGCGCGCGGGAATATAGGGCTTCACCCAGCTGTCGGCCCAGCGGACAAAGCTCCATGTCAGCCAGAGCGTGATGGCGATCGGCGCGCAGATCACCAGCCCCGCGAGAAAGTTGTTTCGCAGACGGGTGGCAAGGGAGATGCGCGTCGGAGCTTCGGTCATGCTGATTCCATCGGCACTCGGTTCGCGGCCGCAAACGAATGATATGGCGTTGCCGTCGGGCGGACAATGGCAAAAGCTGCACTGCAACCGTGCATGCTGCAGCTGCGCGGCAATGCCGCTATTCGACCGTGACGGACTTTGCGAGATTTCTTGGCTGATCCACGTCCGTACCCATGAACACGGCGGTATGATAGGCCAGAAGCTGGATCGGCAGCGAGAAGATCATCGGCGCGATCAGTTCGTCCACGTTCGGCAGCACGATCGTGCTCATGGTCTCCAACTTGGAAGCGGCCGCGCCCCGCTCATCGGTGATGAAGATGATCCGGCCGCCGCGGGCTGCGACCTCCTGCATGTTCGAAATGGTCTTCTCGAAAAACCGGTCGTGCGGCGCGATCACGATCACCGGCATGTTTTCGTCGATGAGGGCGATCGGCCCATGCTTCAGTTCGCCGGCGGCATAGCCTTCGGCATGGATGTAGGAAATCTCCTTCAGCTTCAGCGCGCCTTCCATGGCGAGTGGGAAACTGGTGCCACGGCCGAGATAGAGAACGTCTCGGCACTTGGAGAGCTCTCGCGCAAGGCTTTCCATCTTAGGCTGAATGGCGTTCAGCACGCTCGCCATGATCCGCGGCATCTCGGCGAGATGCCGCACGAGAACGCGCTCTTCTTCAATGGAAATGGTGCCGCGCGCGCGCCCTGCCCCGACCGCAAGCGCCGCCAGCACGGCCAGCTGGCACGTGAAGGCCTTGGTGGAGGCGACGCCGATCTCAGGACCGGCGAGAATCGGGAAGATGGCATCCGACGAGCGGGCGATGGTCGATTCACTTGCGTTGACGACCGCGCCGATCGTCAGGCCGAGATCCTTGCAGTAGCGCAGCGACGCCAGCGTGTCCGCCGTCTCACCGGATTGGGAGATGAACAGCGCGGCAGCATCGGGCGAGAGGGGAATATCGCGGTAGCGGAACTCGGAAGCGACATCGATCTCCACCGGCAGCCGCGCATAGCGCTCGAACCAGTATTTGCCGATCAGCCCGGCAAGATAGGCCGTGCCGCAGGCCGAGATGGCAAGGCTCGGTATCCCGGCGAAATCGATGGCTGAGGCAGCGGCGCTGACACGGTTTTCCGTGAAATCGACGTAGTGGCCGAGTGCATGCGAGATGACCTCGGGCTGCTCGTAGATCTCCTTTTCCATGAAGTGCCGGTGGTTGCCCTTGTCCACCATGTAGGCGGCGGCGATCGACACCTGTCGCGGACGCGTCACAGAGTTGCCGTCATGGTCGAGAATTTCGACGCTATCCGCCGTCAGCACGGCCCAGTCGCCATCGTTCAGATAGGTGATCTCATTGGTAAAGGGCGCAAGCGCGATGGCGTCCGAGCCGAGAAACATCTCTTGCTCGCCGTAGCCGACCGCAAGCGGCGGACCGGAACGAGCTGCGAGGATCGTGCCCGGCATATCGGCGAACAGGACTGCCAGCGCGTAGGCACCGGTAACGGACCGCAGCATCGCCTGCATGGCTTGTCTTCCGTCGAGCCCGTCCCGCCGAAGCTTGGCAAGAAGCTGCGCGACGACCTCTGTGTCCGTCTGCGTCGAGAACGTCGCGCCGTCCGCGATCAGAGCGTCCTTGATCTCCGAGAAATTCTCGATGATCCCGTTGTGCACGACGGCGACACCATCGGTGAAATGCGGATGGGCGTTGTTCTCCGTCGGTGCGCCATGCGTCGCCCAGCGCGTGTGCGCGATGCCGATCAGGCCAGGAAGCGGATCGCCGACGAGCTTCGTTTCAAGATTGAACAACTTGCCTTCGGCGCGCCGACGGTCCAGCTCGCCGTCATGGATCGTCGCCACACCGGCCGAATCATAGCCGCGATATTCGAGCCGCTTGAGGGCATCGACCAGCCTCTCCGAAACGGGCCGTGCCCCGACGATGCCGACGATGCCGCACATGAACTTCTCCGATATTTCGAGCCCAGACCTTGAGCCTCAAGCTGACTACTGTTTTTTGCGCCGGGAGCAACCGGCATATCGTCACTTTCGGTATCAGCCGGTAACGCCGCCAGCCGCGGCCGGCCGGGTCAGGCCTTTCCGCTCTTGGCGGCCTTCTCGACCAAGTACCGCTCGCGCAGCAGCTTCGCGCGTCCGGGCTTCACCGTCTGCCGAGCCCGTCCAAACGCCGCTGCATCGGCCGGCACGTCTTCGGTAATGACGCTGCCGGATGCGACCAGCGCGCCGTCACCGATGGAGACGGGTGCGACCAGCGAGGAATTCGAGCCGATGAAGGCCTGCGCGCCGATGCGTGTGACATGCTTGTTCACACCGTCATAGTTACAGGTGATGGTGCCGGCGCCGATATTGGTGCCCGCGCCCACGAAAGCGTCGCCGATATAGGTCAGATGGTTGATCTTGGCCCCCTCGCCGATCTCGGCCTTCTTGACCTCGCAGAAATTGCCGACCTTGGCATTCTCACCAAGATGGGCGCCCGGACGAAGCCGCGCATAGGGGCCGACGGTGGCGCCGGCCGAGACATGCGCGCCTTCCAGATGCGAGAACGCGTGGATGACGGCGTCGCGCTCCACGGTCACGCCGGGGCCGAACACGACATTCGGCTCGACCAGCACGTCCTGCGCGAGTTGCGTGTCGTAGGAGAGAAACACGGTTTCAGGAGCGATCATCGAAACGCCGGAGACCATCAGCGCATGGCGCCGCCGCGCCTGCCAGACGGCTTCGATGGCCGCCAGTTCCGCCCGATTGTTGCAGCCCATCAGCTCGGTCTCGGGCGCTTCGATGGCGATTGTGCGGGCGCCGGCGGCGCGCGCGACTTCCACCACATCCGTCAGGTAATATTCGCCCTTGGCGTTCGCATTCCCGATCGCGTCGAGAAATTCGAGCGCCCGCGCGCCCTTCATGGCCATCAGCCCGCCATTGCAATAGGTGATCGCCCGCTCCGCCTCCGAGGCGTCTTTTTCCTCTCGGATCGCCAGCAAAGCATCGTTTTCGATGATGAGACGGCCATAGCCTGTCGGGCGGTCGGTGTGAAAGCCGATGACCACGACGTCGTCGCCGGCGGCCAGCCGCGCGCGCGCGGCCTTCAACGGCTCGGCGGTGACGAGCGGCGTATCCCCGAAGACGACGATCACATCGTCATAACCGCGCAAGATCGCCGCGCGCGCTGCAAGCACGGCATGCCCGGTGCCCAGCCGCTCCGTCTGCAGGTGCGTCGTCAAAGCCAGATCGTCGCGGCGTGCGGCGGCTGCCACCGCCTCGGCGTCGCGCCCCACCACGAGAGCGGCCGCTTGAATGCCGGCCCCGGAAAGCGACTCCATCACATGCGCGATCATCGCCCGGCCCGCGACCGGATGCAGCACCTTCGACATCGAGGACTTCATCCGCGTGCTCTCGCCGGCGGCAAGGACCACGGCGAGGCAGGTACGGGCGTCGGTGATGGTGGTGCTCATGGCGTCTCTCCCTGTCTCGTCCGGCCGGGCCGCCAGACGTTGCTTCAGCCTCATAGAGCAAAAGGGATGGATTTGCGAAGCAGATTTGAGGAGGAGCACGTTGGCGGCCCGGGTGACGAAGCCGTTCCGCAGCAGCCCTGCGAACCCGACGTTAACGCAATGAAAAGATCACAATGCGATAAGCAAGTCCGTTCGAAATTCAGCCGCTGTGAGGCGTTCCATGGCATCCGTCGCGAATGACCTACGCGCAGCGCCGGAAGGCCGCTATTTCCGGCTGAAGCCGTCTGCGCCGGTCCTTGCACTTGCCGCCGTCGTGCTCGCGTTGCCCTTGGCGCTTCTCACCACCCTCCATCAGCCGATGGGCGCGATGATATGGGACCTCTACATCTATCTTGACGCCACCAACCGGATCGCGGGCGGGCAGATCCCATCCATCGATTTCTTCGCGCCTGTCGGTGCTCTCGGCTACTACCTCTTTGCCGGTGTGAGCTGGCTTTTCCCGAACGGACATCCGCTTTTCCTGTCGGCATGGTCGCTCCTCGTCGTCACTGCGCCCCTGATGGCGATGGTCCTGATCGACGTCCAGCGCCGCTCGACCGCCCTCGCCTTCGCGCTCCTCGCGCCGTTCCTCCTCTATTCCCTGCTGCCGTTCAACATCGGCAACTTCTATCCCTATCCCGGTTCCGAAGGCTTCGGCATCTACAACCGCCAGGTCTGCCAGCTCCTCTATGTCCTCGCTGCGGCCCTGGTCTTTATGAAGGACGGTCGAAAGCTCTGCGGCGTCGTCGTGGCCAGCATGCTGGCGCTCTTCTTCATCAAGATCACCGGTGTCGTTGCCGGCACACTGATGTGCGGGATGGCGCTTGCCGCCGGACGGCTGAGCCTGAAGCGCTCCGTGATCGCGGCAAGCATCTTCACTGCGATCCTCATCGGCCTGGAGTTGGCGACCGGCGTCGTGTCGGCCTATATCGGAGACATCCTCGCCCTCCTCCTGCTCAACGATGAAACGCTTCTGCCGCGCCTCCTGAAGGCAGCCTCGATGAACATCGGCGTGTCGCTCGCGACAGCCGGGCTCTGCCTCGCACTTGTTCTCACCGATCTCGATCTCATCCGCCAGCATTTGCGCAAAGCGGCGTCCTCACCGTCGCCGAAGACGGTTTCGGCATTCCTCGATCTTCCCGTCGTCTGGATTTCTGTCTTTCTTCTCGCCGGCCTGTTTTTCGAAAGCCAGAATACCGGCAGCCAAGCTCTGATCTTTCTCTACCCGCTGCTACTCGCCACCGGCCTCGATCATTACCGCCGCCACGGCAACACGGTGCGCTCCGGTGTTGTCGCGGTGCTCGCTCTCGCCGTCGTCATTCCCCCGGCGGTCGCCGTCATACAGAAGGCCAGTCGCGCCTGGGTGGGCATGTTGGGAACGGTGCGCCTCGGTCACCAGAACCTGAAGACGATGGGCGCGTTTGCCATCCGGCCGACCTTTGCAGAGCGGGCACGGCGTATGGAGGCCATGTTCGTGGAGAACCGGAGGGCTTTCGATGCGCTGGCGGTTGCCGGCGAACCCTTCTCCGTCCTCCTGTTCAGTGACTTCGATTTCCAGTGGGCCTGGCTTGAGAACGCTGATCGCGCCATTTCCGCCGTCCGCGCTTATGAAGCCCGTCAGGGCATCCGATTCGAAACCGTTATGTCCATCGACTTCGTCAATCCGTTCCCGTGGTTGATGGATCGGCAGGCGCCACGGCACATCGCCATCGGCGCCGATCCGACGCGGGCCGTACCGCCTCCGGGCAATGCGGAAAACGATGCCATCCGTGCTGTCGATCTCGCGCTGATGCCGACATGTCCCGCCACGCCGACGCAGACCGACCTGCTCGCCCTCTATGCGCCGGCCCTTCTCCCCACCCATGTCAGGGTCTCCCTCACGCCCTGCTACGATGCTTTCATCCGCAATGGCCTGCTGCCCACGTCCGACGGATCGCAGCGTCCATAAGACGGCCATTGCAATTTCTCCTTAAATTGATTCCGATTTGGAAATTTATGCAGTAAGGAACGACACGGTTTGCCACGGGGCGAACGCGTGTTTTGTCGGTTGAGGTGCGCAGTCTTATGTTGGAAATGCTGAGGAGAGGCGCCCAGACCTGGGTCGTCAAAGGCCTGTTGATCGTTCTCGTCGCCTCGTTCGCAGTCTGGGGCGTCTCGTCTTCCATCGCGCCGAGTGCGTCGACGGCCGTTGTGACCGTCGGTGACGTCAAGGTATCCCCGGCAGACTTCCGGCTTGCCTATGAGCGGCAGCTGGCCCAGCTTTCCCGCCAGTTCGGCACCCGCCTGTCGCGCGATCAGGCCCGCGCCTTCGGAGTCGAGGCGCAGGTCTATTCGCAGCTTGTGGCGGGCGCGACGCTCGACCAGCTGTCGAGCGACATGAACCTCGGCCTGTCGCAGGATCGCCTCGCGACGCTGATCAGCCAGGACCCGGCTTTCCGCGCCGTGAACGGCCAGTTCGATCGCACCGTCTTCTCCAGCGTTCTGCGCAATGCTGGTCTTCGCGAGGTCGATTACATCACGAATCGCAGCCAGGTTGCGGTGCGCTCGCAGATCGTCGAGGCCCTGTCGGATGGTTTCAAGGCGCCGACGGTCCTGAAGGACGCGCTGAAGACCTACCAGAACGAAACGCGCTCGCTCGACTACCTGCTTCTTTCGAATGCCAATGTTGATCCCATCAAGGCACCGGCCGACGACGTGCTTGCGCCCTGGTTCGAGGAGCACAAGGCCGAGTATCGCGCCCCCGAATTTCGCAAGATCTCCTATGTGAAGCTTGAGCCGACCGATATCGCCAACCCGGCCGGGGTCACCGAGGACGAACTGCGCGCCGACTACGAGAAGCGCAAGGCAACCTTCAGCACGCCGGAAACGCGCACGATCGAGCAGCTCACCTTTGCCAGCCGCACGGACGCGGATGCCGCAGCGGCAAAACTCGCTGCCGGCACCACCTTCGATGCGCTCGTTTCCGAGCAGGGCAAGACCTCCGGCGATGTTCTTCTCGGCGACTTCACCCGCGAGCGCGTCCCGGATGCGAAGCTTGGCGATGCCGCCTTTGCGGTGGCCGCCGATGGCGGCACGACGCCCGTTGTCGATGGCGCCTTCGGCCCGGTCGTTCTGCGGGTCACCAACATTCGTCCCGCGACCACGCGGTCCTTCGACGAGGTCAAGGAAGAGCTCCGCCAGGAGGTCGCCCTTGCCAATGCGAGCAACGAGATCACGGCGATCCACGACAAGTTCGAGGATGCGCGTATTTCCGGCGCTACGCTTCAGGACGCGGCGACGGAAAGCAACCTGAAGGCCGTCTCCATTCCCGCCGTCGATGCGCGCGGTAACGATGCGCAGGGCGAAAGGATCGCCGACCTGCCGCAGCCGCAGGAACTGCTGGCCGAAGTCTTCAAGGCCGACCCAGGCAGCGATACCCTGCCGATCAATCTCGGCCGCGACGGCTATGTCTGGTTCGAGGTCGAGGACGTCATGCCCGCCCGCGATCGCACGCTGGACGAATCGCGTGAAAAGGTCGTCGCCGACTGGACGGCCGAGCAGCAACGTGCCGAACTGGCCAAGCGCGCCGCGGACCTGAAGGCACGTGTCGAAAAGGGCGAAACTCTTCAGACGATTGCGACGGAACTGGGCATCGCCGTCGAGACCAAGACAGGTCTCCGCCGCACGGCACAGGATGCGGCGCTCTCTCCCGCTGCCGTAACGGCTGCCTTCAGCGGCCCGAACGGCCTCGTGACGAACGCGCCCGGCACCGATGGCGAAGGACAGATCCTGCTCAAGGTGACGGCCGTCGAAAATGCAGCCGGCGATGCGCTGGATCAGGACAGCCGTCAGGTCGACGCCATCGCCCAGGCAAGCGGCGACGACATTCTCGACCAGATGGTGACCGAGTTGCAGACCCGCTACGGCGTTTCGATCAATCAGCAGGTGGCCGAAACGGCGCTGGCACAGCAGTAGGCGGACGGTATCGTATGGCGGACCTCAAACCTTTCATCGCCAAGGCGGCCCTTGGCCAGTCTCTTGACCGGGAAGAGGCGCGGGCCGCCTTCGAGATCATCATGTCGGGCGCCGCGACCCCGTCGCAGATCGGCGGCTTCCTGATGGCGCTCCGCGTGCGCGGAGAAACGGTCGACGAGATCGTCGGCGCCGTCGGCGCCATGCGCGCCCGCATGCTGACGGTGGACGCGCCTGCGGACGCCATCGATATCGTGGGCACCGGTGGGGACGGTGCGGGCACCTACAACATCTCCACGCTCGCCTCGCTGATCGTTGCAGGTGCTGGCGTTCCCGTCGCCAAGCACGGCAACCGCGCCCTGAGTTCCAAGTCCGGCACGGCGGATGCGCTCTCCTGCCTCGGCGTCAAGCTCGATATCGGGCCGGACGCGATCGCCCGCTGCATCCGCGAGGCCGGCGTCGGCTTCATGTTCGCCCAGCAACACCATTCGGCCATGCGCCATGTCGGCCCCACCCGGGTCGAACTCGGCACGCGCACCATCTTCAACCTGCTCGGCCCGCTCTCCAACCCTGCGGGCGTCAGCCGCCAGCTGGTCGGCGTGTTCTCGCCGCAATGGGTGGTGCCTGTGGCAGAAGTCCTCCGCGACCTCGGCTCCGCCAGCGTCTGGGTCGTCCACGGCGAAGGCCTGGACGAGATCACCACCACTGGCACGACTTACGTTGCCGCCATTGAGAACGGCGCGATTCGCACCTTCGACCTGACGCCGCAAGATTTCGGTCTGCCCACCGTTGATCTCGCAGCCCTCAAGGGCGGCGACGGCGCGCACAATGCGAAGGCGCTCAGCGGCGTGCTCGATGGCGACGTCACGCCCTATCGCGACATTTCGCTGGCCAATGCCGCTGCCGCACTGGTCATCTCCGGCCGTGCAGGCTCGTTGATGGATGGCATGGCGATGGCACGCGAGGCTGTGGAAACAGGCGCCGCCCGCACCGCGCTCGAAGCGTTGATACGCGTATCGAATGCAGAGGAGGCCTGACATGAGCGACATTCTGCACCGCATCGAACTCTACAAGCGCGAGGAGATCGCCGCCGCCAAGGCGCGTGTTTCTCTCGATGACCTCAAGGCCATGAGCGCCGGACAGGAAGCCCCGCGCGGGTTCCTGAAGACGCTGGAGGCCAAGCGCGCGGCAGGCAAATATGGCCTGATCGCCGAGATCAAGAAGGCGTCCCCCAGCAAGGGCCTGATCCGGCCGGACTTCGATCCGCCGGCACTCGCCAAGGCCTATGAGCTTGGCGGCGCGGCCTGCCTGTCGGTGCTGACAGATGGACCGAGCTTTCAGGGCGCACCGGAATTTCTGACGGCCGCCCGCGCCGCCTGCGATCTGCCGGCACTGCGCAAGGATTTCATGTTCGAAACCTATCAGGTGCATGAGGCCCGCGCCTGGGGCGCCGATTGCATTCTACTGATCATGGCCTCGCTTGCCGACGACGACGCGCGCCGGCTGGAAGACTGCGCATTTAACCTCGGCATGGACGTCCTGGTCGAAGTGCATGACGAGCCGGAAATGGAGCGCGCGCTCCGCCTGTCGTCACCCCTGCTCGGTATCAACAACCGCAACCTGAAGACCTTCGCAGTCGATCTCGCCGTCTCCGAACGTCTTGCGCCGATGGTGCCGGACGACCGGCATCTCGTCGGCGAGAGCGGCATCTTTACCCCGGCCGACTGCGCCCGCATGAAAGCCGCAAGCATCGGCACCTTCCTCGTCGGCGAGAGCCTGATGCGGCAGGAGGATGTGGCGGCCGCAACCCGGCTCCTGCTATCGGATTCCGCCACGACGCAGGCAGCTGAGTGATGTCGAGGGCGCCGCTGACCCATCTCGGCGAAACCGGCGAGGCCAGCATGGTCGATGTCGGCGACAAGAGCGAGACGGTGCGGGTCGCCGTCGCCGAGGGCTATGTCCGAATGCAGCCGGAAACGCTGCGCATCATCCTTGCGGGCGACGCCAAGAAGGGCGACGTCATTGGAACCGCCCGCCTCGCCGGCATCATGGCGGCCAAGCAGACGGCCAGCCTCATCCCGCTCTGTCACCCGCTGATGCTGACCAAGGTCTCGGTCGATATCGTGCCCGACGAGACCCTGCCCGGTCTGCGCGTCGAGACACTGGCAAAGCTCAGCGGCCGCACCGGCGTCGAGATGGAGGCACTGACGGCCGCAAGCGTCGCCTGCCTGACGATCTACGACATGGCGAAGGCCGTCGATCGCGAAATGGAAATCGGCGGCATCCGCCTTCTGAAAAAGTCCGGCGGACGCTCCGGCGACTACGTGCGCGAAGCGACGACCCGCGAGACCTTATCGCCATGAGCCTGCTTCCCGTCGAAGACGCACTGGCGCGCCTGCTGGCCGCCGCTCGCCCCGTGACGGAAACGGAGGTGGCCGCCATCGGTGAAGCGCATGGCCGCGTCCTCGCCTTCGATCTCGCATCCCGCCTCACCCATCCGCCGTTCGACTCGTCCGCCATGGACGGCTACGCGCTGCGTGCCGAGGATATTGCGGAGATCGGCGCCATCGTCACTGTCATTGGCGAATCAGCGGCCGGTAATCGCTTCATGGGGACGGTGCTCCCGGGACAGGCCGTGCGCATCTTCACCGGTGCGCCCGTGCCGGAAGGCGCTGATACGGTGCTGATACAGGAAGATGCCGAACGGCTCGACGGCCATCGCATCCAGACCCGGTTCGTACCCGCCAAAGGCCGCCATATTCGGCCGCGGGGCCAGGATTTTCACGAAGGTGATGTCGTTCTCCACGCCGGCGATCAGCTTGATTCAGGTCGCCTGACGGTGGCAGCCGGCATGAACCATGCCCGTCTCGACGTCTTCCGGCCCGTCCGTGTTGCTATTCTCGCAACAGGAGACGAACTTCTGCCACCCGGGAGTACACTCGGACCCGACCAGATCATCGCATCGAACACGCTCGGCATCGCCGCCATCGCACGGGAGAATGGCGCGGAGATCATCGACCTCGGCATCGCTCCCGACAGGAGGTCGAGCATCAAGGAGCGATTGGCGACCGCGCAAGAAACAGGCGCCGACATCCTCATCACGCTCGGCGGTGCTTCCGTCGGCGATCATGATCTCGTCCAGTCGACCCTCGTCGGTGCGGGAATGGAACTCGATTTCTGGCGCATCGCCATGCGCCCCGGTAAACCGCTGATGGTCGGCCGTCTCGGCGACATGCAGGTGCTCGGCCTTCCCGGCAACCCCGTGTCGAGCCTCGTCTGCGGTCTCCTCTTCCTGGAGCCCCTTGTCCGCACCCTCGCTCATCTGAAGGCCCGCAACCGCCTCGCGGCCGCCACCACCGCCGGGCCGCTTGCCGCCAACGACAAGCGTCAGGACTATATCCGCGCAAAGCTCGAGCGTCTGGCGGATGGCAGCCTGTCGGCGACAGCCTTCGAGCGGCAGGATTCCTCGATGATGCAGACATTCGCGCAGTCGGATGCCCTCATCGTTCGAGCACCGGGCGCACCAGCGCTTGAAGCAGGATCGGCCTGCACCGTCCTTATTCTCCGCGACGCTTAGGCCGATCGCCTATCTCTTGGCACCGTCCGCGATCTTCACAAATCCGCGGCCCGCCCTATCTCGTCTAGCGGTAAGTATCGGTAACGAAGGGGATATCAGCATGAACCGAAACGGACTTTACGCGCTGTTGGGCGCATTGGTTGTCCTGGTCATCGTCATGGGCGTCTACATCTACGACCGCGAGAAAGAACCGCAGGGCGTAGAACTCAAGATCGGCGAAAACGGCATTTCGGTTGAGGAAAACTGAAAATTTGAAGGGTGACGTAAAACGGACACGTTAACTCTTTATTAACCATTCCAGCAGATACTGAGGGTCAGGTGATCTGACTACGGATGAACTAGCAGGTTACAGAAACTCTGAAAACGGAAGGTCGGGCAACCCCCGGCCTTTTTGTTTGTCTCGAGCCTGCTGCGATCCGGCAAACTCTGCCTCAACGCTCCGTCGATGCGACGTCGAGTTTCGACACCAGGATCTTGTCGATCCGGCGGCTGTCCATGTCCACCACTTCAAACCGGTACCCGAATGCCTCGGCCACATCGCCCTCTTCGGGGGACTTGCGCAGTTCCTGCACGAGGAAGCCGGCAATGGTCTCATAACTGCCATCCGAATCGATTTCGTCGATGCCGATGGTCAGGTGGATTTCGTCGATCGGCGTGCGTCCATCCACGAGATAGGACCCGTCCTCGCGCAGGCGGATCAGCGCGTGCTCGATATCGTCGTAGTTCGATGGGAGAACGCCGACAATCGCCTCGAGAATATCGGCGATCGTGATGATGCCTTCGATGCTGCCATACTCGTCGACGATCATGGCCATGTTGATGCGCGAGGACTTAAAGGCCTCCAGCGCCTTGAGGCACGAGGCTGTCTCCGGCAGCGCGTGCAGTTCCTTCACGAAGACGCGGATGTCGAAAGCCCCGCGGTCGCTGACGTTCAGCACCTCTTTCACAAGCACGGCACCGAGAATCTCTCCCGTGGACGTGTCCATGACAGGATAACGCGAATGCGAGGTCTGCTCGATCTTCGCGCGCACAGCCTCCAGCGTGTCGTTCGCGTCGATGAAGCTCACCTCGGTCCGGTGAGTCATGATGGATTTGACGTTGCGATCGCCGAGCCGAATGATGCGGCGCAGCATTTCATGCTCGGATTTTTCGATGGCGCCGCTCTCGACGCCCTCCGCCATGATCGCCTGCACTTCCTCTTCCGTCACCGCATCCTTGTTGCTGGTCACGCCGAAGACATGCATGAAAACCTTGGCGGAACCTTCAAACAGGTACACGACCGGCGAGACGACCTTGGACAGGATCGACATCGGCCGCGCCACAAACATGGCGATGCCTTCGGAATTGCGCAGTGCCAGCTGTTTGGGAATGAGCTCGCCGATAACCACAGAGAGATAGGTGATGAGCGTGACGACCAGGGCGACCGAGACGGTGCTGCCATAGGGGTTGATCCAGCTGATATCGTTGAGGACCGGCGCCAGCTTGTCGGCGATCGTCGCGCCACCATAGGCGCCGGCCAGCGTACCCACGAGCGTGATGCCGACCTGCACGGTCGAGAGGAACTTGCCCGGATCTTCCGCAAGGTTCAGCGCCATCTCCGCACGGACGTTTCCCTGCCGGGCCATTTGCCGCAACATCGGCCGGCTGACGGAGACGAGCGCCATTTCCGACATGGCAAAGAAGGCATTGATCAGAAGAAGAACGAAAATGACGAGCAGTTCGGACATGGATCCTCGAAAACCGATGTTCCGCGCCGTGCAGGTTTCACAGCACGCGATATCATCGTTTTCATGAAATAGGCGGAACCGCGCAATGCAGCAAGGCGCGATACGGCAAGTTTCACCATTCTTGCCGTCACGGACCGACGATTGTCAGCCAGCGACCGTTTCGGGCGCGTCATCCATGGCCACACGAACACGTGCGCGGCCGACCCGAATGACCACCTCCATCGCCGCGCGGGCTCCCGCCTCGTCGCGACGGCTGATCTGCTCCACGATGCGGATATGATTGCGCGAGACGTCCTCGATGCCCTCACGATCGGCTGCGGGCGAGCTGAGCTTGAAAATGCCGACCAGAGCCGCCTCGATCAGGCTGCCGACGCTGCGCATGAAAGGATTGGCCGACGCCTCGGCCACGGCGAGGTGAAAGCGCAGATCCGCGACGGCCAGCGATTCGGGCGTATGCATGGGATCGCCCATAGCGACGGCCAACCGCATCATATGGCTGATCTCTGCTTCGGTCGCATGGATGGCAGCCAGTGCCGCGGCATGCGGCTCGAAGGCCATGCGGACCTCACTGATATGCGTCAGGAAGTCCTCGTCGATGCCGTTGTGGAAGTGCCAGGTGAGGATGTCGCTGTCGAACAGGTTCCACTGGCTGCGGGCGGTCACCCGCGTTCCGATCCGCGCACGCGGCACGATCAGGCCCTTGGCAGCCAATGTCTTCATGGCCTCGCGCAGCACGGTGCGGGACACCTTGAAGCGCATGGCCAACTCCTGATCGCCCGGCAGGATCGTGCCGACGGGAAACTCTCCGGAAATGATGGCCCGGCCGAGGACATCCACGACCTGCGAATGGCTCGTGCGCGTATCGACGCCTGTGATCAGCGTCTCCAGCGGACCCCTCTTCATGCTTCCCCCTCGTCGGACTCGATACACGTTCTGTCGCCAGATCCCTCCCAGACAACAGAAAAATCATATCATATGACAATATCCGTGTCTCGGAGAGAGAGATGGAATTTTCATTTCATTTTTGAACGGAATGGAACAAAATTGGGAAGCATGAAGGAAAAGGGCGGCGCTTGTCAACACGTCGCTTAAACAGCAGGGCCGATTTGGACGGCCCTGCTGGAGCACGTTGAAGCGACTGGGCCACGCGGCGACCCGTTCGCAACGGCTTATTGCGGCAGCTTGTCGTCCACGCCCTCGACGTAGAAGTTGAGGCCAAGCAGAACGCCGTCTTCGGCGGTCTCGCCCTCCTTCAGCCAGACGCTGCCGTCCTGCTTCTTCAGCGGGCCGGTGAACGGCTTCAATTCACCCGACTCGATCTTTGCCTGCGTCGCTTCCGCCATCGCCTTCACGTCGTCAGGCATGTTGGTGTAGGGCGCCATGGTCAGGATGCCGTCTTTCAGGCCGTCCCAGCTCGACGTCGTTGCCCACTTGCCATCGAGGAAAGCCTGCGTGCGCTTGATGTAGTAGGCGCCCCAGGTGTCCTTGATCGCGGTCAGCTGGGTCTTCGGGCCGGCGGCGATCATGTCCGAGGCCTGGCCAAAAGCCTTGATGCCGCGTTCTGCCGCAACCTGCATCGGTGCGGTGGTGTCGGTGTGCTGTGTCAGCACGTCGACGCCTTGGTCGATCAACGCCTTGGCCGCGTCCGCTTCCTTGCCCGGGTCGAACCAGGTATTCGCCCATACGACCTTGATCTTGAAGTCCGGGTTGATCGAACGCGCGCCGATCAGGAACGCGTCGATGCCCATGACGACTTCCGGGATCGGGAAGGAGGCGATGTAGCCGGCCACGCCCTTCTCGGAAATCTTGGCAGCGATCTGGCCTTGGATATAGCGGCCTTCGTAGAAGCGGCTGTTATAGGTTGCGACGTTCGGTGCGGTCTTGTAGCCGGTTGCGTGCTCGTACATCACCTTCGGGAACTTGGCGGCAACCTTTACTGTGGCGTCCATGAAGCCGAACGACGTCGTATAGATCAGGCCGCAGCCCGAGCGCGACAGGCGTTCGATGGCGCGTTCGGCATCCGGGCCTTCTGGGACGTTTTCGAGGAACTGCGTCTCGATCTTGTCGCCGAGCGCCTTTTCCAGCTCCTGACGACCGATGTCGTGCGCCTGCGTCCAGCCGCCGTCCGATTTGGAGCCGACATAGACGAAGCAGATCTTTGCCTTTTCCTGGGCGCTTGCCGAGGCGGCGAAGCCGATGGCCGCCGTCGTGGCGACGAGAGCGAGGATAAGTTTCTTCATTTTGGACCTCTCATGTTGTCGAATAGATGTCTTTGGCCGATCGGATCAGCGATCCGGCACGAACGGTTTGCCGAGCGAAGCCGGCGTGTTGATCATCGTCATTCTGCGGTTCTGCGAGATGAGCACGAGGACGACGATCGTTGCAAGGTACGGCAGCGCTGACAGGAGCTGCGACGGCACATTGAAGCCGTTCCCCTGTGCATAAAGCTGGCTAATCGATACGGCGCCGAAGAGATAGCCGCCGGCAACGATGCGCCATGGTCGCCAGGAGGCAAAGACCACCAGCGCGAGCGCGATCCAGCCACGCCCCGCCGACATGTTCTCCACCCATTGCGGCGTGTAGACGAGCGAAAGTTGCGCGCCGGCAAGCCCGGCACAGGCACCGCCGAACATGACGGCGAGATAGCGCGTGCGGATGACGTTGATCCCCAGCGCATGGGCCGACGTATGGCTGTCGCCGACCGAGCGCAGCTTGAGCCCGGCGCGGCTGCGGAACAGGAACCAGTGGATGCCGGCAATGAGCGCGATCGACAGGTAGAAGATCAGGTCCTGCTGGAACAGCAGCCGGCCGATGACCGGGATGTCGCTGAGGACGGGAAAGACGATCTGTGGCAGCTTGATACCCGACTGTCCCGCATAGGGCTCGCCGATCTGCCCCGAGAGCCCGAGGCCGAGAATGGTCAGCGCCAGCCCGGTCGCAACCTGGTTTGCCACCAGCGTCAGCGTCAGGAAGCCGAAGAGCAGGGAAAACAGCATGCCGGACAGAATGCCCGCGAGAATGCCGATATAGGGCGAGCCGGTCGCCTGTGTCGCGGCGAAGGCGCAGACGGCGCCGATGATCATCATGCCCTCGACGCCGAGGTTGAGCACGCCCGACCGTTCGGTCACCAGTTCGCCAGCCGCAGCGATAGCCAGCGGCGTCGCTGCGGTGATGACCGTCAAGAGAATGGCTTCGACGATACCCATGTCAATGCGCTCCTTCCGCTGCCGCGCTTTCTGTCACGTGGCCAGCCATCCGGCGCCAGACGATGCGGATGCGGTACTGGATCAGCGTGTCGCAGGAGAGCACGAAGAAGAGCAGCAATCCCTGGAACACGCGCACCACCTTGTCCGACAGCCCGAGAGAGATCTGCGCCGCCTCGCCGCCAAGGTATGTCAGGCCGAGAACGAGACCGGCGACGATGATGGCGAGCGGGTTCAACCGGCCGAGGAAGGCAACGATGATCGCGGTAAAGCCGTAGCCCGGCGAGATCACCGGCTGGAGCTTGCCGATGGCGCCAGACACCTCGGAGATGCCGGCAAGCCCGGCAAAAGCGCCCGACAGCAGCATGGAAAACCAGATCATCCGCCGCGAGGAGAAGCCGGCGAACCGACCTGCCCGCTCGGACTGGCCGAGAACGTTGATTTCGAAGCCCTTGAGCGTGAAGCGCATCATGAACCAGATCGCGAGCGCGGCAAGGATCGCGAAGGCGAAGCCGTAATTGGCGCGGCCGGAGGCCAGCATCTCCGGCAGGATCGCTTCGGGCGCGAACTCCCGCGTCACCGGAAAGTTGAAGCCGCCCGGATCGCGCCATGGGCCGCGCACCAGCCAGTCCAGGAACAGCTGGGCGACATAGACGAGCATCAGGCTCGTCAGGATCTCGTTCGTGTTCATCCGGGCCTTGAGGAAGGCCGGAATGCCGGCATAGAGCGCGCCGCCGATCATACCCATGACGAGCATCAGCGGCAGGACGAGCGCCGAATGCCATTCGTGGAAGACGACGGGAACGATGGAGCCCGTCACCGCGCCCATGATGAACTGGCCCTCCGCGCCGATATTCCAGTTGTTCGACCGGTAGCAGATGGAGAGACCAACCGCGATCAGGATCAGCGGCGCCGCCTTGATTGCCAGTTCGTGCAGTGACCAGACTTCCGTCAGCGGCTCGATGAAGAAACTGTAAAGCGCCAGTCCGGGGTCCTTGCCAAGGAACACGAACATGATGGCGCCGGCCACGATGGTCAGGCAGAGCGCGATGACGGGGGACAGGAAAGCATAGAGAAGAGAGACCTTCGGCCGCTTTTCAAGCTCAATGCGCATGGGCCGTCTCTTTCACAGTCGCGGCAGCGGCCGCTTCGGACGCCGTCGTCCCATGCATGCCACCCATCAGAAGCCCGATCTTTTCACGCGACAGGGAGGCAGCAGGATACATTTCAGAAAGCTTGCCGTCGTTGATGACGGCGATCTCGGTTGCCACCTCGAAGATCTCGTCGAGATCCTGGCTGATGATCAGCACGGCGGAGCCGGCCTTGGCGAGATCCACCAGCGCCTGGCGGATACGGCTCGCGGCACCCGCGTCCACACCCCAGGTCGGCTGGTTCACGATCAGAACCGAAGGCTGGCGGTCGAGTTCGCGTCCGACGATGAATTTTTGCAGGTTGCCACCCGACAGCGAGCCTGCCGGTGGATCCTCCCCGCTCTTGCGCACGTCCATGGCCTCGGAAATCCGCTTTGCGGCCCGCTTCACGGCACCGTTGCGGATGAGACCGAGCGCACCACCACCGATGAAGGCCTTGCGGTCCGAATAGTAGCGCGCCAGCACCAGATTGTCCGACAGCGGCAGAGCGGAGACGGCGGCATGTCCGTGACGCTCTTCCGGCACGAAGCCGGCACCCAGCGTACGCCGCTGGTTGATGCCCTGTCGGCCGACCGGTTTCTCGCGGATCAAGACGGCGTCGTTGTCGGCGGTCGGGTATTCGCCCGAGAGGGCATCGAACAGTTCGCCCTGTCCGTTGCCGGCGACGCCGGCAATCGCCAGCACTTCGCCGGCATGAACCTTCAGACAGATGTCCTTCAGCGACACGGCGAACGGCGTACGGGCCGCAGCCTGGAGGTGCCGTGCCTCGAGCTGGACCTTGCCCTTGGCCGACGTACTCGACGCGCTTACATGCGCGACATCGCTGCCCACCATCATGCGGGCGAGAGACGCCGGTGTTTCCTGCCGCGGGTCGCAGGCGCCGGTCACCTTGCCATGGCGCAGCACGGTCGCCCGGTCGCAGATGCGCTGTACCTCTTCCAGCCTGTGGCTGATATAAAGAACCGAGCGTCCCTCGGCTCTCAGCTTCGCCAGCGTTTCGAACAGCCGGTCGGCCTCCTGCGGCGTGAGCACGGAGGTGGGTTCGTCGAGAATAATAAGCTGCGGGTTCTGCAGGAGCGCGCGCACGATCTCGATCCTCTGGCGTTCGCCGACCGAGAGGTCCGCGACATGCGCCTTCGGATCGAGCGGCAGGCCATAGCTGACCGACAGGGCGGCGGCTTCTTCCGAGATCTTGTTGAGCGAAACACCGGGATCCATCGAGAGTGCGATGTTCTCCGCGACCGTCAATGCCTCGAACAGGGAGAAATGCTGGAACACCATACCGATGCCGAGGCGCCGCGCTGCACCGGGGCTCGCGATGCGCACCGGCTGACCGCGCCATTTGATCTGCCCGCTCGTGGGTCCGAGGACGCCGAAGAGCATTTTGACGAGGGTAGACTTACCCGCGCCGTTCTCACCGAGAAGCGCATGGATTTCGCCCGGCCGTATATCGAGATCGATCCCGTTGCAGGCTGCAAATGTCCCAAAAATTTTCGTCAGCTTGCTGACCGACAGCAGGGTGCTGTCAGCGCTGGGTCCTTCAACCGCCACGCCATCCCTCTCTTTCAAGCCGCAGATGCCCGGGCGCCGTTTTCGGCTTCTCAGGGAATCAGCAAAGTTGTTCCGCTCGTCTTTCTGGCTTCCAGATCCGCATGAGCCTGGCTGGCATTATCAAGCGCATAGGTCTGGTTGATATTGATACGCACTTTATGGCTCCGCACAACATCAAACAACGCGTTTGCACACGCCTCAAGCTCCGGCCGTGTCGAGGTGTATGTGTAGAGCGTCGGACGCGTGGCGAACAGCGATCCCTTCTGGGATAGTACGCCGATATTAAAGGCCTCCACGGCTCCGGACGAGTTGCCGAAGCTGACCCACAGCCCCCGCGGCTTCAGGCAGTCGAGCGAGGCGGGATACGTATCCTTGCCGACGGAATCGTACACCACATCGACGCCCTTGCCTTTGGTGATGTCCTTTACCCGCGCGACGAAATCCTCCGAGCGGTAGTCGATGACGTGGTCGTAGCCATGCTCCAGCGCCATCGCGATCTTCTCGGGTGATCCTGCCGTCCCAATCACCGTGGCGCCCAGCGCCTTGGCCCATTGCCCGGCAATCTGCCCGACACCGCCGGCAGCCGCATGGAACAGGAGAACCGTGTCGGGACCGACGGCAAAGGTCTGGTTGAGCAGGTACTGCGCGGTCATGCCCTTCAGCATCATCGCGGCGGCCGTTTCCAGTGGAATGTCGTCGGGCACCTTGATCAGCTGCTGCTCGTCGATGTTGCGCTCGCTGGCATAGGCCCCGTCCGCGCCGGCATAGGCGACCCTGTCGCCCGGTGAGAACAATGTCACGCCATCGCCGACCGCGGTCACGATGCCGGCACCCTCCTTGCCCGGAATGAAGGGCAGGCTCGCCGCCTTGTAGAGACCTGTCCGGAAATAGACGTCGATAAAGTTGACGCCGATCGCCTCCTGGCGGATCTGCACCTCGCCACGCGACGGCGGCGGAACGGTCACGCCCTCGATCTTCAGGACGTCGGGGCCACCCAGCTCCCGGATCATGATTGCTCTTGCCATGGCCTGTTCCTTTATTCGCGTCCGAGATTGGGGAAGATCTGCAGAATGAACCCGATGACGTAGAGATAGACGCCGGTGCCGACGACGCCCCAGACCACCCAGGCCGGGGTCTCGAAATGCATCAGCAGCGCATAGGCGCTGAGGACCGACCAAGCGGTGAAGACCGCGAGGTTGAGCGGCCGCAACCGCCGCACGCGCACCGGATGGAGAAAGCTGATCGGCATGAAGGTGAGAAGCACCGAGACGAAAACGACGATGGACGCCGCAAGCTCGCTCGCCTGCACGACGAAGAGCGTGAACACCACCATGTTCCAGACGACCGGGAAGCCTGAAAAGAAGTATTCGTCGGTCTTCATGCCCATATCGGCATAATAGATGGCGCTGGACATAACGATGGCGCCTGCCGCGACGAACGACCAGGGCTCGCCGATCATGCCGCTCTGGTAGAGCGCAAAAGCCGGCAGCAGCACATAGGTCACATAGTCGATGACGTTGTCGAGCGTATCGCCCGACCAGTTGGGCAGCACCTCCTTGACACGGACCTTGCGCGCGATCGGCCCGTCGATGCCATCGACGGCGAGCGCCAGACCCAACCACCAGAACATATCCACGAAGCGATGTTCCGCTGCGGCCACGACGCCGAGGAACGCGAGAAACGATCCGGAAGCCGTGAGAACATGAACCGAGAAGGCCCGGATCTCGGCGTAGGGAACCGGCTTGTAATTGAAGAACTTCATCGGCAGACGCATCCTGTGCTGACGCTTCGCGTAAATCCGGTGCGCGACCCGGATATTGCCAGGTCATGCCGCACCGCCTCCTCCGCCGCGACAGTGTCGCTGCCGGCATGTCCGTAATATGCATCGTTTGCCCTGCCCTGCCAGCAAAAACAAGCGATTGCCGTCCTCGGTATGTAATCCGCTGTGGACTTACGCACCACGTGCGGCAACGGCGACCATTCCAAAAAGACGCGGTCGGCGCTAGATATGGGCTCAGACGGCCCGAGGCGAAGGAAGAGAACCGAATCATGGATCACACCGATATCGCCGTCATCGGCGCTGGCCTCGCAGGCGCACTCGCCGCCCTTGCTTTGTCCCGTGACGGGCGCACCGTCGCGCTCATTGCGCCGACCGCCCCGCATGACCGTCGCACGACGGCCCTGATGGACGAGGCGATCGGCTTTCTGAGGAGGCTCGACCTCGGAGAAGAGGTCAGCGCGCTCGGCGCGCCGCTGGCCACGTTGCGCATCATCGACGGGACGAACCGCCTTCTGCGCGCGCCGGTTGTTACCTTCCGGGCGGCTGAAATCGGCCTCGACGCCTTCGGCTACAATCTCCCGAACGCACCGTTCCTCGATGTGCTGAACCGCCGCATCGAGAGCGCACCATCCATCACTCGCATCGACTCAAGACTGGAACGTCTCGAGGAGACCGCAACTGGCTGCACTCTGACGATGGCCGACGGCCGTTCGCTGACGGCGTCGTTGGTGATCGGCGCGGACGGAAGACGCTCGCTCGTTCGCGAGGCGCGCCGTATCGAGACGCGCAACTGGAGCTATCCGCAGACGGCGGTCGTGCTGAATTTCGCCCATGAGCGTCCGCATGAAAACATCTCGACGGAGTTTCACACACGTCAGGGTCCGTTCACGCAGGTTCCGCTTCCCGGCAACCGCTCCAGCCTCGTCTGGGTGATGACGCCCGATGCCGCAGCGGAAGTGTTGATGCGGGAGAGGGCCGCACTGTCGAGCGCGGTGGAGCAGCGGATGCAGTCCATGCTTGGCAAGGTCACGGTCGACACCGAACCTCAAGCCTTCCCGCTCTCCGGCATGGCCGCCACACGCTTCGGCAAGGGCCGCGTGATCCTCGTGGGCGAGGCCGCCCATGCCTTCCCGCCCATTGGCGCACAGGGCCTGAACCTCAGTCTTCGCGACGTCATGACGCTGGTCGCCATGCTCGCCGAGCTGCCGGTCATCCCGGCGGATCTTGGCGACCGCTACGATCGGCGCAGGCGCGCCGATATTCTCAGTCGTACCGTCAGCGTGGACCTGCTCAACCGCTCTTTGCTCACCGGCTTTCTGCCGGTACAGATGCTGCGGACAGGCGGGCTGCAGGCGCTGTCATCGGCTGGCGCCCTGCGCAGCCTCGTCATGCAGGAAGGCCTGCGGCCGGGCAGCGCGATCCGGTCCATGCTGGGGGACTTACGGGAAAAGATCGGCCGGCACTCCGCCTGATCCGATCAGATAGAGAAGACCCGTGACGCTGAGCATGGACAGCGCTGTCGTGATGAGGATGGTCGCGGAGGCCCGCTCCTGCCAGACGCCGTATTGCTCGGCAATGACGAACACGTTCGTCGCCGTCGGCAGCGCCGCGAGCAGTACGGCCGCCTGCACCCAGATCGGCTCGAAATTCCCGGCAGCGCTCAGCACGAGGTACATGACGGCCGGGTGCAGCAGCAGCTTGGCTGGAACGATATAGGTCAGCTCCACCGGTGCCCGCTTCAATGGCCGAAGCCCGAGCGTCACGCCCATCGCAAACAGCGCACAAGGCGCGGCTGTGGGCGCCAGCGCCTCGATCAGCCGGCGGATCGCGAGTGGCGGCTGCACCTGAAACGCGGCCGCGGCGACCCCGATTGTCGTCGCGAGAATGAAGGGATGCAGCAGGATCTTTCGCAGGACGGACAGAGCGAGCCTCGCCGGATTCTGCTTCTCGCTTCCCGCAATCGCCATCAGCGCTGGCGCCATGATGAAGTGCGCGACGTTCTCGACGGAGAAGATCAGTGCGACCGGCACGGCCGCGCGGTCCCCGAGTGCAAGCAGCGCAAGCCCCGGCCCCATATAGCCGATATTGCCATAGGCGGCCGCCAGCCCCTGCACCGTCGCTTCCGCGAGAGGCGCACGGCGAAACCAGAGGGCCACCACGAAGATGAGAGTGAAGACGGAATAGGTCGCGGCGACATCGGCGAGGATAAAATCGAACCGGGTCAGTTCGTGTATCGGCGTGCGGGAAATGAGGGTGAAGAACAGCGACGGCAGCGCGAGATAGAGAATGTAGACGTTGAGCCAGCTCATGCCTTCGAGGCCGGGCCTCGCCGGACCCGCTCCGTCTCGTCGGCCCAACAGGTGCGCCGCTCCATAACCGAGAAGGATGAGGCCGAAGAACGGTGCCACGAGGCTGAAAATATTGGTCATGTCGTGATCCCGCAGGCGGCGCCCGTCTGTTCAACCAATCTGCATCAGAACCGGAAAGGTCTGCTGGAACCAGATGGATACCGTGCTGACGAGACCGAACAGGAAGGCGAGACCCGCCACGACGAGCAGGCCGCCCATGATCTTTTCCACCAGCCCGAGATGGCGGCGGAAGCGCGACAGGAACCCCATGAACGCCCCGGAAAAGGCGGCTGCGATCCAGAAGGGGATGGCAAGGCCGAGCGAGTAGACCGCAAGAAGGACGGCGCCCTCCGACACCGTATCGCGCGCTGCCGCGACGCCGAGGATCGTGCCCAGCACGGGGCCGATGCAGGGCGTCCAGCCGAAGCCGAAGGCAAGGCCCATGATATAGGCACCTGACAGCGTCGCCGGCTTCCCCCCGCCCTGAAAGCGCGCCTCGCGTCCGAGCAGGCCTACGCGCAGCACGCCGAGGAAATGCAGCCCCATGATGATGACCACGATGCCGCCGATGCGCGAAAAGAGGTCCATATGCTGCCGCAGAAGAAGACCGACCGACGAGGCGCCGATGCCAAGCGCGATGAAGACGGTGGAAAAGCCGAGCGTGAACAGAAGCGCCGACGGCAGAACGGCCCGCCGCGTCGCAACCGCAGCCGTGCCGTTTGTCACCCGGAACTGATCCACGGAGACGCCCGCCATATAACAGAGATAAGGCGGCACGAGAGGCAGCACGCAAGGAGACAGGAATGACAACGCCCCCGCAAGCACGGCGGTCCAGATCGAGATATCGGCTATCGACAAAACCAGTTCCTCAGAGACGATTGCGGGCGGGCAGGACAGCGCCGCACGGCTGGTGACGGTGTTACCGCGCGAGCGCGTCGCCAGCAATGGTTCCAGACGCCGCATGCCGGAGACGTGACGCGCGTCGAGGACGAACCCGCCATCGAACATCATCCGGCTTGCGCACGTCCTGAAGGCATGCCGATCCTCCCTGTATCCCGCGCCATGGGTTGCCCGTCGCCGCGAAATCGGGGATCCTCGGATTTATGGGTTGACCGCAACCGCGCGCCTATGCATATCTCCGCCAACTTTCGCCGGCCGCCTTGGTGATCGGCGCGGGAGCGCGTAGCTCAGTTGGTAGAGCAACGGACTTTTAATCTGTAGGTCCAGGGTTCGAATCCCTGCGCGCTCACCACTCTCCCCTTCGGACAGCCAGTTCTACATCATACCCACCGGAGTTCCGTGCCAGGAACATTCTGTCACAGACGTCGTTTCCGAAAAACCTGAAGACACGGGAGGCGGCAGCATGATCGAGTTCAAGAAGGTGCCGATGACGGGCGGCGAGAACGGGGATTTCCGGCCTACCGAAGACGAAGAATCTCCCGCGGTTCGGTCCTTGCGGCAGGACAAGGCTTCCGGCAAGGGCGACGATGCATTGGAGGAAGGGTTCGAAGACACGTTCCCGGCCAGCGACCCGGTCTCCGTAACGGAGACGGCGATCCCCGGGGGATACTCTCCGTCATCGAAGACCTAGTCACCCGAATCTGAAGTTCGGCTCATTGTTTTTTGGCAGAATCGCTTGACGGAGGCGAGGATTTGGTCGGCGGATTTCACCCATTTGTATGGCTTGGGATTTTCGTTGTGTGTTGCGATAAACACGTCGATGTCGGCTTCCAGTTCGGCGGTGGAACGATGGACACCGCGTTGCAACTGCTTGCGCGTCAGCTCTGCAAACCACCGCTCGACTTGATTGATCCAGGAGGCTGACGTTGGCGTGAAGTGAACATGCCAATGCGGGCGGCGTGCGAGCCAGGCCTTGATCCTCGGCGTCTTGTGGGTCGCATAGTTGTCCATCACCAAATGCACGTCCGGCCCCTTGGGCATCTCGGCGTCAATCCGCTTCAAGAAGTCGAGAAATTCGGTCGCCCGGTGACGTTTGTAGCACTGGCCGATTACCGCGCCAGTCGCAACGTCGAGCGCGGCGAACAGGGATGTCGTGCCGTTGCGGACATAGGTATGGGTGCGCCGCTCGGCGATGCCCGGCGCCATGGGCAGAACCGGCTGCTCGCGATCCAGTGCCTGGATTTGCGATTTCTCATCCACGCATAGCACGACTGCCCGGTCCGGTGGCGACATGTAAAGGCCGACTATGTCTTGCACCTTATCAACGAACAGCGGATCGGAAGAGAGCTTGAATGTCTCCGAACGGTGCGGCTGCAAACCAAACGCAGTCCATATCCGACGGATGGTGGTGTGCGACAGCCCGCGGTCGGCTGCCATCGAACGGATAGACCAGTGTGTGGCATCCCTGGGGGTGGTGTTCAATGTCCGTTCGACCACCTCAGCTACCTGCGCGTCAGAGACGGTTCGTGGCCGACCTGCGCGATATTCGTCGGTCAGTCCGTCAATGCCATCCTGCACGAACCGGCGGCGCCACTTGCCAACCGTGTGCTCGTGGACGCCAAGGCGTTCGGCAACATCTTTGCTCTGCAGGCCCTGTGCGCACAACAAAACTATCCGGCATCGATCCGACAACGAGCGCGGCGTCTTGTGCCGACGCACATGAGATTCAAGAAAATTTCTATCCTCGTCGCTCAGAGCGACAAGGTCCGCTTGCCTGCCGACCATCAATCACACTCCTGCCGTTGCTAAAGAAGCGTAATAAAATGATACTTACTTTAGTTCCACGTGACTAGACGATCGTAGATCCTGGGAAACGAGCCATCTCACGTCGTGTTATCCGAAGCGGAACGAAAACGCGTATTCCTGGTTGAAGCGGCAGTAAGCGGGCTGAAATAGGAGATCGCGATGCTGAAAGCGTTAAAACAACAGCCGCGAAGAGGCACAGATCATAACGACTACAGTGCTTTTATGATTCGCGAGCTTCTCGTTTGGCTGGTGGGTGTTCCCGTCCCGATCGCAATGGTCATCGGCATGTTTGTTCTCTAACAACGTGGGCTTTATCGGACGGTATCATAACGCCCGGTATCATACCGACACGGCAAGCATGGCGAACGTCAGGCCTGATATGGCGCACAGAGCGGCTATGACGACGATCAATTCCTTCATCATGAACTTGTACATGGCGCACGATCCTTCATTTGCGCCGATGTAAGATCGAAAAAATGTCACGCAAGCATTCCAAGCGCAACATTTCGTGATTTCCGCATGGCCTTCGCGCGCCTGCCCATTCGGTGGACAGCTTGCGGACAGTTTCTCCCGGCACAATGATATCACTGCGCAGGCGTCCGGCTCACCGGGCTCAAAGCGTGCATGAGATCAATGTTTTGAAGCGAATCCGGCGATGCCCAGCGCCGCGCGATCGCCTTCAATCGACCAATCGGACGCTGCCATGATGAGACCCACTTCCCTCCCCCTCGGCGTCATACTGATAGCCTCGCTCGTCGCGACGGTCCTGACCATCGTTCTCGTTCCGCACCGGGGCACCGCGGCGCCCCGGGCGAACATTGAGTCCATTCAGCGCCTTTAGGCTCCGAAACAAGACGAGAGTTGGGTTAGCCTACTGACAATCTGAGACGACGATCTTGCAGTTCGGGCAATCCTTCGTCGCCATCGTCTCAGCCGCCTTCTGGGTCGAGCCGTAGCCAATGCCGTAATTGACGCGATCGCCGGCATAGGCGCCGCATTGTTCGAACCACACGGCAACCTTGCAGTCATCATTTCCGGCAGACTTGCACTCTTGGACGGCGTTGCGTTCTGCTTCCTTGCGGGAGCTTCCCCAGCCCATTCCATAGCCGGCTTCGTCGGCGGCCATGCCCTGTTCATCGTTGACGGCGATCGCGCCGAAGGCGAAGGCTGAACTGACAGGGCCGGCGAGAAGGATGGTCGTTGCAAAGGCAATACGAAGTAAGGTCTTCATGAAATCTCCCCCGAGATCGAATGTCCCGATTGTCATCGGGCGTCCCTGCCGGAATGGCGAGGGCACGGGAAAGATTGCTACAGGAGGTAATGAGACTCGACAATATAGGCGTGATAGCCGGCGGCTTTTTAATATCGAGCATAGCTAATGCGCATGGTGAACGACGCGCGATCGCGTCCCATGCAGCCTATGCGAGCGGTCGATTGGTGGAGAACGGTATGCAGGTTACCTAAAGACATCATCGTCACAACCAAGGAGATGACGATGGCAGAATGCAAGGACAGCAACGGCGACAAGTGGGAGATTTACGCATCCAGTGGTTGGCGTTGGCGCCGCACGGCCAGCAACGGCGTTATCGTCGGCGCATCGACAGAAAGCTACGTCAATAAGTCGGATTGCGTGGCGAACGCCCAGCGCCATGGCATGACATGCACGCCGGTCTGATCTTCACGGTCTGTCGCGGTTGCGTCCACTGAGACCAAGACGGTCGGCGCGCCAGCGCCGGCTGTTGCCCTATCTCCCGGCGAACGGATCGGCGAGAGCCGCGTCCGGCCGGCTGATCGGATATTTCGTACCGGACACTTTCGCCGCCATCCCCTTTGCGCCCGTCTGTTTCAGGAGCGTGCGGAAAACCGGATGCATACCGCCATCGACATAGGCGCTCATGGAGGTGGCGATCGGTACCGGCCCGCCGATGAGAGCATCGATCGCGCGGCTCTCTTCTGCGATCTTGGCAAGTGCCTGCGGCTCGATGCCGGGCGTGGCTTCCGGGCATGGCGCCAGCGGATCCGCCGGCTCGCCATTCAGGAACGTCTTGTCGAACACATAGCGTCCGCCGCAGGCAGACACCTTCGGCTGCCGGCGGGTGATGGCGAAGGCATCATAGCCTTCCTTGAGCACCCGCCAGAAGGCAAGATTGACATCGCCTCGATGTGCCGCCATGTTCTCGGCCGTCATACGGAAAGGAAAGGCCTGCACCTGAAAGCTCGCCTGCCCGCCTTCGAGCGCCCGCGCGACGATCGCGTAGATTTCGCCGATGCCCTGATCGGTCATTGCGTAGCAGCCGGACGACGAGCAGGCGCCATGCACCATCAGCGCCTCACCCGTATAGCCGAGTGCGCTTTCCAGCCGGTTGGGATAGCCAAGGTTGAACGATACGTAGAACTGGGAGTTCGGGTTCAGCATCCCCTTGGTAACATGGTAAAAACCTTCCGGGGCATGCCGGTCGCCCGATTTCCGCTTCGGCCCGAGATCTCCCGACCAGCGGCAGATCGGGTAGGTTTTCAATAGGGCGTACTTGCCACTGCGATCGACCTTCCAGATCTCCAGTTCGCTTTCCTGCTTGAAGATGCGCACGAGCACCGGGCTCTCCGCCTTCATGCCCTTGCGCGTCATCTCCGCGACCATCTTCGACGACAGCTTCGGCGGCGCTTCCGTCATATCGAGCGCCATGCAGCCGCTGAGCGCTATGCCGAGCGCGGCGATAGCGGCAGTCCGGAGGCAGGCCTTGCGAAGGGCATTCAGGCGAGGAAATGCTGGCATGCGGCCTCTATCGATCACAATCGCGACGAAGTTGTGTCGCAGCGGCGCGTGAAGCGCACCGCTAACACACTTGCCTTACATGGTTAATCTTTCCTGAACCCCGCCTACCAGAGCACGCGCGCCAAAAAAGCCCTCGGCGGGCCTACACAATGCTGCAGCGCACCCTAACCTCTTCGCATGAGCGATATGATCACATGGCTGGACCAATCCCTACGCTGGGTGCCCGCATGGGCCGTCAGCGTCATTCTTCTCGCGCTGCTGTTCGGCGTCGGCATCTTCGTCCACAGGATCCTCTTTGAGATCGCGACGCGGATTGCGGCGAAGTACGATCTGTTCTGGCGGTCGCTGGTGGCGCGCTCGGAGCGCCCGACCCGGCTGGTGGCCATCATGGTCGCCCTCTCCTTCGGCGTCTCTATCGCGCCGCTGACCTCCAATCAGGCGGACAACCTGCATCACATCCTGCTGCTCGGCTTCATCCTTGTCTTCGCCTGGATTGCCAAGGTCACGCTGCACATCTGGACGACGGTCTATCTGCGCCGCTTCAAGCTCGATGCGGAAGACAATCTCCTCGCCCGCAAGCACGTCACACAATCGCGAATCATGGAGCGCATCGCCGGCTTCGTCATCATCATCTTCGGCGTTGCCGCCTGCCTGATGACATTTCCGGCCGTGCAGCAATACGGGGTCAGCCTTCTCGCCTCCGCGGGCGTTGCCGGTATCGTTCTCGGCCTCGCCCTCCAGCCGGTTCTCAAGAACCTCTTCGCCGGCATTCAGCTCGCCATCACCCAACCCATCCGTTTGGACGATGCACTGCTGATCGAAGGCGAATGGGGGAATGTGGAGGAGATCACCGCGACATATGTCGTCGTCAAGATCTGGGACTGGCGCCGTCTCGTCCTGCCGCTCAGCTACTTCATCGAAAAGCCGTTCCAGAACTGGACACGCGAGACCGCTGCCCTGATCGGGACCGTGATGGTCTATCTCGACTACAGCGTACCCGTCGATGCCATCAGAAAGGAGGCCGAGAAGATCGCCGCGGCGTCTCCGCTCTGGGATGGGCAGGTGATCAATATCGCGGTGACGGACCTCAAGCCGGAGACGGTTGAGATCCGCATTCTCTGCTCGGCATCCAATGCCGCGCGCGCCTTCGACCTGCGTTGCGAGATGCGCGAGAAGATCATCGGCTTCATTGCGCAGACTTATCCCACCGCCCTTCCGCACCTGCGCGCGGAACTGAAGACGGCAGAGACCGTCGGCAATGTCGCGGTCACGACACCGTGGCGCGCGCAGGTATGAGACGGCGAATTATTGTCCTGCGAGCGTTCCCACCGGAAGATCGTAGGCCATCTTTCCCGCGCGCTCGAAGGTCAAGGTGAGCGGGATCGTGTCGCCCTGGCGAAACGGCTCGGCGACGTCCATGAACATCAGGTGCAGGCCGCCGCCGGCAAGCGTCACAGTCTGTCCGGCCGGAACGGGGATGCCATCGAGCTTGCGCATCCGCATCACGTCGTTTTCCATCGTCATCTCATGCAGTTCGACACGACCGGCCACGGGGCTCTCGACGGCGACAAGCCTGTCGTCTGCCGGCCCCGCATTGACGATCGTCAGCCCGCCGCCCCCGACCTTCGCGCCCGGCGGCATCGGCTTGGCCGTTCCGTCGGAAAGCGTCAGCGCGCCGGCGACGACCTGCCCGCCGCTCGTGGCGGTTTCGGCAGACGCGGCCGGCGTGGCGCCCCCCAAGGGCAGCGCCGTCGCCAGAGCGGCTATGATGATGGTCTTCAGCGATGGCATGTCGTCGTCTCCATGCGCGTCCGCGCGATAGCAGTGGATCCGCCCGCATTGCTATCGCGAGCTCGTGATAAAGCAAAGTCGAAACAGGCATGCGGGCGCTTCGGTCATATCTTTCGCACCATGCCAGCGGCGACGAAAATCTTGGTCGTTGCGACATTTTCTGCTTGCCAAGGGCGCCCTATCCTTCTTATCTGAACCCGATCTTGTTGGGAGAATCCAGCCTCGAGCTGGTGCCGAAGGAGCAACCGCCCCGGAAACTCTCAGGCCCACGAACCAGCAGGATGCCGGCAGGACTCTGGAGAGAAGCATTTCGCTCGCCGAAGGGATAACAATCTCAGGCACAGGAACAGAGGGGGCTCAATCGACGTCACGAATCCGTGTGCGTTGACACGAGCCGGCGCGCATGGCGCCAACCTGGAGACCGGATTTGGACGATCACACAGCCTTGAACGACGCCCCGCTGAAGCAGACGCCGTTGCACGCCCTGCATCTCTCGCTTGGCGCCCGCATGGTGCCCTTCGCCGGATACGACATGCCGGTTCAGTATCCCGCCGGTGTCCTGAAGGAACATCTTCACACCCGCGCCGCCGCCGGCCTGTTCGACGTGTCCCATATGGGTCAGGTGGAACTGCGTGCGACCTCCGGCACGCTGGAGGACGCGGCTCTTGCACTGGAAGGCCTGGTGCCCGTCGATGTGCTCGGCATCGCCGAAGGCCGCCAGCGCTATGCCCTCTTCACGGACGATACTGGCGGTATCCTCGATGACCTGATGATTGCTCGGCTCCCCGGCCGGTTTATGATCGTGGTCAACGCGGCCTGCAAGGATGCAGACTTCGCACATCTGAAAGCCCATCTCGGCGACCGCTTCGAACTCACCCTGCTCGAAGATCGTGCGCTCCTGGCGTTGCAGGGTCCCCGCGCGGAAGACGTTCTGGCCGAACTCTGGGCCGATGTCGCCGCCATGCGCTTCATGGATGTGGCGGAAGCGCTGATCCATGATGTTCCCTGCATCGTATCCCGCTCTGGCTACACCGGGGAGGACGGCTTCGAGATCTCCATTCCGGCCGACAAGGCCGAGGATGTCGCCCGCCGCCTGCTCGATCATCCCGACGTTCTGCCGATCGGCCTCGGTGCGCGCGACAGTCTGCGGCTGGAAGCCGGTCTCTGCCTCTACGGCAACGACATCGATACGACGACCTGCCCCATTGAGGCGGCGCTCGAATGGGCCATCCAGAAATCCCGCCGCACGGGCGGCACCCGCAGCGGTGGCTTTCCGGGCGCCGGCGCCATTCTGGACGCGCAGACGAACGGAACGGCGATCCGCCGCGTTGGCCTGAAGCCGGACGGCAAGGCGCCGGTCCGTGGTGGCGCTACCCTCTATTCCGACGCGACCGGTACAACCGAAATCGGCACGGTCACTTCGGGCAGCTTCGGCCCGAGCGTCGGCCATCCTGTGGCCATGGGCTATGTCGATACCCCTCTCGCGACGCCCGGCACCACCGTTTTTGCGGAACTGCGCGGCAAGTATCTGCCGATGACCGTTTCCGCCCTTCCTTTCATCACCCCCACCTACAAGCGCTGATCAGGAGCCGATCCCATGCTGAAATTCACCGACGAACATGAGTGGCTGCAGATCGACGGCGACATCGCCACGGTCGGCATCACCCAGCACGCCGCCGACCAGCTCGGCGACCTCGTTTTCGTGGAACTGCCCGAAACCGGCACGGCGCTCACCAAGGGCGAGAGCGCGGCGACCGTCGAATCCGTCAAGGCTGCTTCCGACGTCTATTGTCCGCTCGACGGCGAGATTGTGGAGACGAACCCGGCCATCGTCGAGGACCCGGCCCTCGTCAATGGCGACCCGCAGGGCGCCGGCTGGTTCTTCAAGCTGAAACTTTCGGACCCCTCCGCCGCCAATGCGCTGCTGGACGAGGACGCCTACAAGGAGCTGATCGCCTGATGACGACGCCTGTGACAACGCCGGCCGATTTCACCTTTACGGATTATCAGCCCTACGATTTTGCCAACCGCCGCCATATCGGCCCCTCGCCATCCGAAATGGATGCGATGCTGAAGGTGATCGGCTACCCCACGCTGGACGCCCTGATCGACGACACCGTTCCCGCGTCCATCCGCCAGAAAGTGCCGCTCGCTTGGGGTGCGGCGCTGACCGAACGTGAAGCGCTTGATACGCTGCGCGAGACGGCGAACATGAACAAGCCGCTCGTGTCGCTGATCGGCCAAGGCTACTACGGCACGATCACGCCGCCGGTCGTCCAGCGCAATATTCTGGAAAACCCTGCCTGGTACACGGCCTATACGCCCTACCAGCCGGAGATCAGCCAGGGGCGCCTCGAAGCACTGTTGAACTACCAGACCATGGTCTGCGACCTCACGGGCCTCGACGTCGCCAATTCCTCGCTGCTGGATGAAGCCACGGCTGCCGCCGAAGCCATGGCGATGGCGGAGCGTGTCTCCAAGTCCAAGCAGAAGACCTTCTTCGTGGACGAGAACTGCCATCCACAGACAATCGCGCTTCTGAAGACGCGCGCCGAGCCGCTCGGCTGGACGATCCTCGTCGGCAATCCGTTCGAGGATATGCAGTCGGCCGACGTCTTCGGCGCGATCTTCCAATATCCCGGCACCTACGGCCATGTCAGCGATTTCACGGGGCTGATCTCGCGTCTGCACCAGACCGGTGCGATTGCCGTCGTCGCTGCCGATCCGATGGCGCTGGCGCTGTTGAAGTCGCCCGGCGAAATGGGTGCGGACATCGCCATCGGCTCGACGCAGCGTTTCGGCGTTCCCGTCGGCTATGGCGGCCCGCACGCGGCCTACATGGCCGTCAAGGACACGCATAAGCGCTCCATGCCCGGCCGCCTCGTCGGCGTTTCGGTCGACAGCCGCGGCAATCGCGCCTATCGCCTGTCGCTCCAGACCCGCGAACAGCATATCCGCCGCGAAAAGGCCACGTCCAACATCTGCACGGCGCAGGTGCTGCTGGCCGTCATGGCGTCGATGTATGCCGTGTTTCACGGGCCGGAAGGCATCAAAGCCATCGCGCAGAGCATCCATCAGAAAACGGTTCGGCTTGCAAAGGGGCTTGAGGCTCTCGGTTACGCCGTCGAGCCGGAAACCTTCTTCGACACGGTGACCGTCGAGGTCGGCAAGCTGCAGTCCGTCATCATGAAGGCGGCCGTGGCGGACGGTGTCAACCTGCGCAAGATCGGCGAGACCCGCATCGGCATCAGCCTCGACGAGCGCTCGCGCCCGATCACACTCGAATCCGTCTGGCGCGCCTTCGGCGGCGATTTCCAAGTGGCGCAGTTCGAGCCGGACTACCGCCTGCCTTCGGCGCTGCTGCGCCGCAGCGCCTACCTCACCCATCCGATTTTTCACATGAACCGCGCGGAAAGCGAGATGACCCGCTATATCCGCCGGCTGTCGGATCGGGACCTCGCGCTCGACCGGGCCATGATTCCGCTCGGTTCGTGCACGATGAAGCTCAATGCGACAGCTGAAATGCTGCCGATCACCTGGCCGGAATTCGCCGAGATTCATCCTTTCGTCCCCGCCGATCAGGCGCTCGGCTACAAGGCGATGATCGACGATCTTTCCGAAAAGCTGTGCGCCGTCACCGGCTACGACGCGATTTCGATGCAGCCGAACTCGGGCGCGCAGGGGGAATATGCCGGCCTCCTGACGATCCGCGCCTACCACCTCGCCAACAACGAGGGGCACCGCGATATCTGCCTGATCCCGACCTCGGCGCATGGCACCAATCCAGCATCCGCCCAGATGGTCGGCATGAAGGTGGTGGTGGTCAAGGTCAGCGCCAATGGCGATATCGACATGGATGATTTCCGTGCGAAAGCCGAGCAGTATGCCGACACGCTCTCCTGCTGCATGATCACCTATCCCTCGACGCATGGCGTGTTCGAGGAAAGCGTGCGCGAGGTCTGCGAGATCGTTCACAAGCATGGCGGCCAGGTCTATCTCGACGGGGCCAACATGAACGCCATGGTCGGCCTGTCCCGCCCGGGCGATATCGGCTCCGATGTCAGCCACCTCAACCTGCACAAGACCTTCTGCATCCCGCATGGCGGCGGCGGTCCGGGCATGGGGCCGATCGGCGTCAAGGCGCATCTCGCGCCATACCTGCCCCGTGATCCCTCGAACCCCGAGAGCGCCGGCACGGGCGCGGTCTCGGCCGCGCCTTTCGGCTCGGCCTCGATCCTGCCGATCTCGTGGAGCTACTGCCTGATGATGGGCGGGGAAGGCCTGACGCAGGCGACCAAGGTCGCCATCCTCAACGCCAACTACATCGCCGCCCGCCTGAAGGGCGCGTATGACGTCCTCTACAAGTCGGAAAAGGGGCGTGTGGCGCATGAGTGCATCATCGATACGCGCCCGCTGGCCGAAAGCGCCGGCGTGACCGTGGACGATGTCGCAAAGCGGCTGATCGACTGCGGTTTCCACGCCCCGACCATGAGCTGGCCCGTTGCCGGCACGCTGATGGTCGAGCCGACCGAGTCGGAAACCAAAGCTGAGATCGATCGCTTCTGCGATGCGATGCTGGCCATCCGCGAGGAAGCCCGCGCCATTGAGGAAGGCCGTCTCGACCGGACCAACAACCCGCTGAAGAACGCCCCGCACACGGTGGAAGACCTTGTCGGAGACTGGGACCGCCCTTACTCCCGCGAACAGGCCTGCTTCCCGCCCGGCGCCTTCCGGGTCGACAAATACTGGTCGCCGGTCAACCGCGTCGACAACGTCTATGGCGACCGAAACCTCGTCTGCACCTGCCCGCCGCTCGAGGATTACGCCGAAGCCGCAGAGTAAGCATGAAGAAAGGCCCGCTCTCCGGAGCGGGCCTTTCGCGTTGAGCAGTCGGAGACCGATCGTCGGTTTTTCGTCCCGTCACGCAGCCGGCAGGCTGACGATAAAGCAAGCGCCTTCGCGGTAGTCGGGGTCGAGCACGATCGTGCCCCCATGGCTTTCCGCGATGCGCCTAGCGAGCGATAGGCCGACGCCGGTGCCTGGGAAGATGCTTTCATCCCGGTGGAGCCGCTGGAAGATGTCGAAGATCCTGTCGGCATGTTGCGGATCGATGCCAACGCCATTGTCTGAAAAGGCGATCTGTGCAAACCGCCCGTCTCGCCATCCCGTAATCGTCAGTTCCGGCGCCACACCCGTCCGGCGGTACTTTATGGCGTTGCCGATGATGTTCTGAAAGAGGCGCTTCAGGAGCTCCGAATCCCCGATCACATCGGGAAGAACCTCGATCGTCATCTGCGCGTCACTCTCGACGATATCGTTCTGGAGATTGCCGAGCGCATCCTCGACCACATCGCGCAAGCCTACACGCTGGGGGTTCGAAATCCGGTCCGCGATCCGCGCGTAGTCGAGCAAACTGTCGACCAATTGTATCAGGCGTCGCGATTTATTCCGCAGCTGCGTTGCGTAAACTGGCACGTCTTCCAGTTTGCCCGTCGCAATGTCGTCGGCGATCATCTCCGCGAACATGGAAATCTGCCGCATCGGTGCCTTCAGGTCGTGCGAGACGCTGCTGGTGAATTGCCCTAGCGCCTCGTTCTTCCGCTGCAGCTCCGAACGCTGCTCGGCAATGCGCATCTGCTGGCGCTTCATCTCGGTGATATCGCGGCCCACCGTGACATATTCGACAAGGCGCCGACCGTCGAAGACCGCCAGGTTCGACCACAGCATCCAGATCTCCACGCCATTCGCGGACACGCGGCACTGCTCCTTCGCCGTGGCCGGCTCTTCCGGCGTCAGGCCGCGAAATATATCCACCAGCGGATCGTCCTCGACGAAGAAATCGAGGCAGCTTCGGCCGATGATTGCGTCCGCAGACAAGCCGATGCAGGCGGCGAAACGCTGGTTGACGAAGGTATAGACAAGGTCGGGCGACAGGCGGGTGATGAAGTCGGGTATCGTTTCGACCAGCGTCGCATAGTCCTGCCGCTGCCGATCCAGCTCTTGTTCGACACGCTTCAGGTCGGTCACATCGACCCGGATGGCAACGGTATTGCCGTCGGCGGTCAGCGTATTCTCGGCTCTCAGCCATCGCCCGTTGTTGTAAGGGAAGATCTGCGGCATCCCATCCGCTCTTCGGAACAGCTCGATCTGAGGCCGGATCCAGGCTTCGGCCTCGGCCGATCCCAGCGCCATCCCCTCTTCCGACAGCAGTTGCAGCGCGAAATCGGCCGCTGACATGCCAATCTGCAACCGCGCTCCGACACGGCCGAACAGCTGGCGATAGGCCCTATTGCAAAGGATCAGCCGTTCGTCCTTGTCGTAGATCGCTATGCCCTCTGCGATCACGTCGAGGGCCATATCCACGGTGCGGATCGACGGTACCTCGTCCGTGGTGTCGCGCAGATGTTCGGCACGAATGATCCGGATGGATATTCCCGACACATCGCCAGCGGGAACCGCGATTGTGCGTGTCATGCCGATAAAGCGCGTGCCGTCTGCGCGTTTGTAAAGAACGGAGGCGTCATGCGCACTGCGCGCGCTATCCGGAAAGGCTTCATCGAGCAGCGGCGAGAAAGGTCGGCCGACCATCAGGCGCGCGTCGAACCCGAATAAGCTGGCCGCGGCCGCATTTGCCGAAAGGATCGCGCCTTCCGGCGCCGTCACGATAACGGCGTCGGGATGTTCGTTATACAGAGTCTCAAGGATCGTCCGGTCCAGATTGGGCAAGTCAGCGCCTCTGCCACTTCGGTGCGTATCGATAATACCATCTGGACAAACGGTCCGGCCGCTTGCTGCCAGATAAAAATAAAGTCGCCGACAGCCCTGAAAGGCTCCAATGCGCTATCGGCGCCGCGAAAGGGGATGGACCCGGCGTCGGCCGGATCGCCGCGGTTGCCCGTCAGCCGACCCGCACCACTGCATCGCCCTTGGCGGCAAGGGCTGCGAGATCCGCAGGCTTCAGTTCGACCGATTCACCGCAACCACAGGCCGATGTTTGGTTGGGGTTGTTGAAGGTGAAGCCCGACCGCATCTTGGTCACTTCGAAATCCATACGCGTGCCGAGCAGATAGAGCACGGCCTCCGGTGCGACCCACACACGGGCGCCCGCATGCTCGATCAGGTCGTCCTTGGCATTCGGTTCGCTCACGAGATCGACGGCATATTCCATGCCGGCGCATCCGCCCTTCTTGATGGAGAGCCGGATGCCCTTCGTGTCGCCACCCGCGTTATCGACGATGGCGTTGACGCGCTGTGCCGCCGCGTCGGACAGGCTCATGACCGCAAAACCCATGGAAACTCTCCTTGCAACAACCGGGTTCAAGGCCCGGTGCTTCGCGTTCGAATGTAAGACCCTATCGCCCAGTGATCAATACCAGCCGACGGCGACTTGCGCTTCCTCGGACATCCGGTCCGGGGTCCATGGCGGATCGAAGGTCATGGACACCTCGACCCCGGAAACGCCTTCGACAGTGCCAACCGCATTCTCGACCCAGCCCGGCATTTCGCCGGCCACCGGGCAGCCGGGCGCCGTGAGTGTCATGGCAATCTTCACCATGCGATCGTCCTCGATATCGATCTTGTAGATCAGGCCGAGCTCGTAGATGTCCGCCGGGATTTCCGGGTCGTAAACGGTCTTCAGCGCGGAGATCACGTCGTCCGACAGCCGCGCCAGCTCTTCCGGCGGGATAGCCGACTGGACAATGCCGTTACGGGCATCCGTCGTTTCGCCTGTGGCGTCGGCCGGGGTCTCTAGAGTCATGCTCGTATCCTCACGCAAAGAATTTCCGCGCCTGTTCCAGCGCAGCGACCAGCACGTCGACTTCGGCGCGCGTGTTGTAAAGCCCGAACGAGGCCCGGCAGGTGGACGTCACGCCGAACCTCTTGAGAAGCGGCATGGCGCAGTGTGTGCCGGCCCGCACCGCAACGCCTGCCCGGTCGATGACCGTGGAAATATCATGGGCATGGACGCCTTCGATCTCGAAGGAAAAGATACCGCCCTTGCCCGGCGCCTGCCCGATCACCCGCAACGCGTTGACGGCCTGCAGGCGCTCGGCCGCATAGGTGGCAAGATCCGCCTCGTGCCGCGCGATTTTGTCGCGGCCGATCCCGTCCATATAATCGAGCGCAACACCGAGCCCGATCGCCTGAACGATCGGCGGCGTTCCCGCCTCGAAACGATGCGGCGGCTCGTTGTAGCTGATCGCGTCCTCGCTGACGTCGATGATCATCTCGCCGCCGCCCATGAAGGGGCGCATTTCGGCCAGCCGTTCCTTCTTGCCGTAAAGCACACCGATACCCGAGGGACCGTAGAGCTTGTGACCGGTCATGACATACCAGTCGCAATCGATGTCCTGCACATCGACCGGCATGTGCACCGCCGCCTGGCTGCCATCGACCAGAACGGGAATGCCACGCTCATGCGCGATGCGGCAAATTTCCTTGACGTCGACGATCGTGCCGAGCGCGTTCGACATATGCGTGATCGCGACGAGCTTCGTCTTCGGCGTCAGGCATTTGACGAAATCGTCGATGTGGAACACGCCCTGATCGTCCACCGGCGCCCAGACGAGCTTGGCGCCCTGCCGCTCGCGGATAAAGTGCCAGGGCACGATATTGGAATGGTGCTCCATGATCGAGATCAGGATCTCGTCATCCGCGTCGAGCTTCGGCATGCCCCAGCCATAGGCGACCGTGTTGATCGCCTCGGTCGAGGATTTGGTAAACACGATGTCATCGACGGAGGGCGCGTTCAGGAACCGCCGCACCTTCTCGCGCGACAGCTCGTAGGCGTCCGTCGCGGCATTCGACAGGAAATGCAGGCCGCGATGGACATTGGCATATTCGTTGGCATAGGCATGGCTGATCGCGTCAATGACGACCTGCGGCTTCTGGGCCGAGGCGCCATTGTCAAGATAGACGAGCGGCTTGCCATAAACGGTCCGCGACAGGATCGGGAAATCCTGCCGTATCCGCTCGACGTCATATGCCTGTGTTGAGACCGTCTGGTCCATGATGCCCTGCTTTCTGCCTTGTCCGAGCGCGTACCTGATCTGATCAGGCGTGTCGCGCCAGCCATTCGGAGATGATGAACTCCAGTGGCTCGATCAGCGTTTCACTCTCCAGTTCCTCGACGATCTCGTCCACGAAGGCGTTGACCAGCATGGCGCGCGCCCGGTTCTCCGGAATGCCGCGAGCCTGGAGATAGTAGAGATGCGTCGGGTTCAGGTCGATCACGGTCGCGCCGTGGCCGCACTGGACGTCGTCGGCGAAGATTTCCAGCTCCGGCTTTGCGGAGAAATCCGCATCGTCCGACAGGAGCAGCGTGTTGCACGCCATCTTCGCATCCGTCTTCTGCGCATCCTGCGCCACACGGATCTGTCCCTGGAACACGCCGCGCGCCCGGTCGAAGAGCACATTGCGGATGATCTCGGTCGAGGTTGTGTTGGCAACGTCATGGCCGAGCGTGAACGTTACGTCCGTCAGGGTGTCGCCGCCCATCAGGTTGATGCCGCGCAGCTTGAAGTCCGAACCTTCGCCCGTCACCACGCCATGCACTTCCTGACGCACCAGCTTGCCACCGGCATTGATGACGAACAGGCGGAACGAGGCGTTTTCGCCCAGCTCGAAATTGAGCTGGCCGAGATGCGTATCGTCATCGCCCTGCTGCTGCAGCAGGATCCACGTCACCTCGGCGCCCGCCTCGATGATGAGATCGGAGACGGACGAGACGAGGCTCTGCCGACCATCGACCGACAGATGCCGCTCGATCACGGTCGCCTTGGAACCGGGGCCGAACGTCACCGGAAAGCGGCTGTGGCTCTGCCCGGCGCTCTGGACGATCTGAAGTTCCAGCGGCTGCAAGAGGACTGTGTCTTCCGGAATTTCGATCTCGAAACCATCGCGAACGAAGGTGCCGTTGATACGACCGATGGCGTCTTCAGCATTCCGCTCGACCAGATCGCCGGCAGCCGTGCCATCGAGCAGGCTCTCGCCGTACCGTTTGACGACGACGCCCTGCGGCGCATCTCCGGCGTCCGCCCGGCCGTTAAGGACCGTGAGCACAGACGAGCCGACAGCCAGGGGTGCGACGGCTTCCGCAAAGGCAGCGCCGTCGAATGCGGGAACATTGCGCAGCAATGCGCGCAGATCGGTATAGTGCCAGGCTTCCAGCCGCCGCGTCGGCAGTCCGGCATCCTTCAGGTCGGACAAGAGCAGGTCGCGTGCCGAGAGAACGGCGCCGTCGCCGGGCAGGTCGCTCAGCTGATGGTTATACGCTTCCAGCAGCGCCGTTTCGGCAGCTGTCCGCGTGATCGTGTTTTGAATGTTCATGAGCAAACGCTCCTTCAAGCCGCCGCGCCGATGATATCGGCATAGCCGTTGGCTTCCAGATCAAGCGCCAGCGACTTGTCGCCGGTCTTGATCACCTGCCCCTTGTAGAGGACGTGGACCGTATCCGGCACGATGTATTCCAGCAGGCGCTGGTAGTGGGTGATGACGATCACGGCCCGATCGGGCGAACGAAGAGCGTTGACGCCATCCGACACGATCTTCAGGGCATCGATATCAAGGCCCGAATCGGTTTCGTCGAGAATGCAGAGGTTCGGCGCGAGCAGCGCCATCTGCAAGATCTCGGCGCGCTTCTTCTCACCGCCGGAGAAGCCGACATTGAGCGGCCGCTTCAGCATATCCGGGTTGATCTTCAGCTCGGCTGCGGCTTCCTTGACCCGACGGATAAAGTCAGGGGTCTTCAGCTCATCCTCGCCGCGATACTTCCGCTGCTCGTTCATCGCCACCTTCAGGAACTGCATGGTGGCAACGCCCGGAATTTCGACCGGGTACTGGAAGGCAAGAAAGATACCTTTCGCCGCCCGCTCCGACGCGTCCAGCTCGAGAATGCTTTCACCATTGTAGAGAATGTCACCCTCGGTGACCTCATAGTCTTCGCGGCCCGAGAGAATATACGACAGCGTCGATTTCCCGGAACCGTTCGGCCCCATGATCGCTGCGACTTCGCCAGCCTTCACGGTCAGGTTCAATCCGCGAATGATCTCGGTACCATCCTCGGCGATCCGGGCATGGAGGTTTCTGATTTCAAGCATTGGTTCACTCTTTCGTACAACGGTACCGACCTGTCGTGCAGAGGGTCAGTCGTTCGGTTCCATTCATGTTCGCAGCGATGGAGGCCGGCCCTCATACGGGCCAGCCAGATCGTAGCTGCCGGACGTCAGGACAATCAGCCCACAGACCCTTCCAGCGAAATCCCGATCAGCTTCTGCGCTTCGACCGCGAATTCCATTGGCAGTTCCTGGATGACCTCCTTGACGAAGCCGTTGACGATCAGGGCGATCGCGGCTTCTTCCGGGATGCCGCGCTGAAGGCAGTAGAACAGCTGGTCCTCGGAGATCTTGGAGGTCGTCGCCTCGTGCTCGAACTGGGCCGTCGAGTTCTTCGCCTCGATGTAGGGTACGGTGTGCGCGCCGCAGCGATCGCCGATCAGCAGCGAATCGCACTGGGTGAAGTTGCGCGCGTTCGTTGCCTTGCGGTGGGCAGAAACCTGACCGCGATAGGTGTTTTGGCTGACACCCGCGGCGATGCCCTTGGAGATGATGCGGCTCGAGGTGTTCTTGCCGAGATGGATCATCTTCGTGCCACTGTCGATCTGCTGATGGCCGTTCGACACCGCGATCGAATAGAACTCGCCGCGGCTGTCGTCGCCGCGCAGAATGCAGGAGGGGTACTTCCACGTGATCGCAGAGCCGGTTTCCACCTGCGTCCACGAAATCTTCGACCGGTCGCCGCGGCAATCGCCGCGCTTGGTGACGAAGTTGTAGATGCCGCCCTTGCCGTCCTTGTCGCCCGGATACCAGTTCTGCACCGTCGAATACTTGATTTCGGCATCGTCGAGCGCCACGAGTTCGACCACCGCCGCATGAAGCTGGTTCTCGTCGCGCTGGGGTGCCGTGCAGCCCTCGAGGTAGGAGACGTAGGCGCCCTCTTCCGCGATGATCAGCGTGCGTTCGAACTGACCGGTGCCCTTCTCGTTGATACGGAAATAGGTGGACAGTTCCATCGGGCAGCGAACGCCCTTGGGAACGAACACGAAGGAGCCATCTGTGAAGACGGCCGAATTCAGTGTCGCATAGTAATTGTCGGTCGTCGGCACCACGGTGCCGAGATATTTCTTCACGAGATCGGGATGCTCGCGGATGGCTTCCGAAATCGACATGAAAATCACGCCGGCCTTCTTCAGCTCTTCCTTGAAGGTCGTGACGACAGAGACCGAATCGAACACGGCATCGACCGCGATCTTCGAGGTCTTCACACCAGCCAGCAATTCCTGCTCGCGCAGGGGAATGCCGAGCTTCTCATAGATCTTGAGAATTTCCGGATCGACATCATCGATGGAGGTCGGGCCGGGCGTGCTCTTCGGCGCGGCATAGTAGGAGATCGCGTTGAAATCGATCTTCGGATAGTTGACGCGCGCCCAGTCCGGCTCGGTCAGCGTGAGCCAGCGGCGATAAGCCTCCAGACGCCATTCGAGCATCCAGTCGGGCTCGTCCTTCTTCGCGGAAATGAACCGGATGATCTCTTCGGACAGACCGTTCGGGGCCTTGTCCATCTCGATCATCGATTCAAAACCATACTTGTACTGGTCAACGTCGATCAGCTTCACCTGATCGATTGTTTCCTGCACGGCAGCCATGTCATTCTCCCGTCTTGCCGGATGTCAAGGATCCGGCCCTCTGTGAGGCACGATTGTGTCGTGCCGTCTATGTAATGGGCCGAGCGGGCAGTTTCACCCTTTTTCGGCCGCGGAAACGCAGCTTTCACACGCTTTCTTCACGCCGCCGCAATATGCAGCCGACGCCGCCCAGCGATCCGGGCGAAAATGTCGATGACACGGTCGATCTCCTCGACCGTCGTCGTGGGTCCCATCGAGATACGCAATGCCCCAAGCGACGGATCTTGCCCCATCGCCATCAGCACGTGGCTCTGCCCCACCTTGCCCGAGGAGCAGGCCGATCCGGCAGAGAGGGCAACCCCCTCCAGATCGAACGCGATCTGTCCCGTCTCCGCCTTCAGGCCGGGTAGACTGAAAAAGGTCGTATTCCCGACCCGCAGGGCATCCGCGCCATGAATCAGAACATCCGGCGCAGCTTCCCGCATGCCGGCTTCTAGCCTGTCGCGCAAGGTCGTCACCTGCGACGGATAAACATCGAGCGCATCCTTTACCGCACGTGCAGCCGCTCCGAAACCGGCAAGGGCTGCCGGATTTTCGGTGCCGGAACGATGTCCCTTTTCCTGTCCGCCGCCGTGGATGAGCGGGCGGGGCATCAGCACTTCGCCGCGCGCGACGAGGGCGCCAGCGCCTTTGGGCCCGCCGATCTTGTGCGAGGCGAGGATCAGAAAATCCGCACCGAGCGCCGATACCGATACCGGCATGCGCCCGACCGCCTGAACGGCATCCACGACCAGCAAGCCGCCCGCAGCCTTCACCCGCTCGGAAACCTCAGCGACCGGCTGAAGGACACCCGTCTCATTGTTGACGAGCATCACCGCAACCATCGGAATGCCCTCTTCCCGCGGATGCGCCGCCAGCGCGCCGTCGAGCGCATCGAGATCGATCGTGCCTGCCTGTGTTACCGGCAATTCCTCGACCCGATCTCTCGGAAAACGCCCACCCTCGCGCACGGCGGGATGCTCGATGGCGGATACATAAAGCCGCCCGATACTGAGCGGTGTCCGGCCCATGTGGAAATCCGGGGTCAGCACCATATTGGCAGCTTCCGTCGCACCACTGGTAAAGGTGACGCAGGCGGCATCGGCATCGCAGAGCGCCGCCACATCGCGGCGTGCAGCCTCGATCACCGTCTTCAACCGCCGGCCTTCCGCGTGAACGGAGGAACCATTGCCCGTCAGGTCGAACGCGGACAGGAACGCGTCACGCGCGGCAGCCGAGATCGGCGCCGTCGCATTCCAGTCCATGTAGATCCGTGCCATGGCCATATCGACCGTCCGTATCCTCTCCCTCACGCATGATGCGTCAGGTGATCTGTTCTTGCCAAAAGCGCCTGCCGGCCCATCTAAACCGGAGCAGGCACCGCATTTTCCTTGAAGTTTTCGCGTCGCTTGCCGTAAGAGACGACACCTGCACGCACGCCGTGCCAAGTTTTGAATGGTTCTAAACTGGTTTTAGAAAAGCTGAGTGCTTTCGTCAAGACTGCTCGGCCGTCTTATCCGCTTATCGGAACCATGCTCACGCCGGAGACCCAATGCCCGAAGTCATTTTCAACGGACCCGCTGGCCGACTGGAAGGCCGCTATCAGCCTTCCAAGCAGAAGAATGCCCCGATTGCGATCGTTCTGCACCCCCATCCCCAGTTCGGCGGGACGATGAACAACCAGATCGTCTACCAGCTCTTCTATATGTTCCAGAAGCGCGGCTTTACCACGCTACGATTCAACTTCCGCTCCATCGGCCGCAGCCAGGGCGAGTTCGATCACGGCGCCGGCGAACTGTCCGATGCCGCATCCGCGCTCGACTGGGTGCAGAGCATGCATCCCGACAGCAAGAGCTGCTGGGTTGCAGGCTATTCTTTCGGCTCGTGGATCGGCATGCAGCTTCTGATGCGCCGCCCCGAAATCGAAGGCTTCATCTCGGTCGCTCCGCAGCCAAACACCTACGACTTCTCGTTCCTGGCACCCTGCCCGTCCTCCGGCCTGATCATCAACGGCGATGTCGACAAGGTCGCGCCGGAAAAGGACGTCAACACGCTGGTCGAGAAGCTGAAGACCCAGAAGGGCATCCTGATCACGCACCGCACCATCCCCGGCGCCAACCACTTCTTCAACGGGCAGGTGGATACGCTGATGGCCGAGTGCGAAGACTACCTCGATCGCCGCCTGAACGGCGAACTGACGCCGGAGCCGGCGGCGAAGCGTATTCGATAAGGACGATGGCGAACGTCGTTATCGATACGAATGTGCTGACAAGTGCCTGTATCGGTAGCGGCGCCTCGTCAAAGATCGTCGAGTTCTGCCTGCTGAAGAAAATAACACCTGTTCTTTCGGCTTCGCTCTTTCTCGAATACCGTGACGTGTTGTCCCGAGCGACAATTTTTCGCAGAGCGCGTCTGGATGGCCCGGAGCGCGATCTGCTTCTACGTGCCTTCGTTTCGACATGCAGATGGCAAGACGTATACTTTAACTGGCGTCCTAACCTCGTTGATGAGGCCGATAATCATGTTTTCGAATTGGCGGTGGCAGCAAACGGCGCTACAGTCATAACGAACAATGTCCGCGATTTCCGGTCTATGCATCTTAAGTTCCCGGATATCCTTATCGAGACGCCTCAGTCCGTGCTGCAAAGGATGATGCCATGAACGCGATCGTCATTCCGGTATCCTCCGAAACGGCCGAGAAAGTTGCGCGCATAGCAGATGAACGTGGCGTTACCGTCGAGGCGCTGATGTCGGATGTGGCGATCCATATGGCCAAGCAGTTCGAAACTTACGAGCTCTACCGTGAGCAGGCCGAACGCGGACGCCATGAAGTCGATCAAGCTCTGGGGCTTCTCAAGCGCCCCTGATAGCCAGAATCAGCGCCACGATGAACGGATCCCCCCGCTCACCGGCTCCCGCACGCCCGTCGTCCCCGGAAACGTCAGAGGAAGTCCGCGCAGAGACCGCACCGCGAGATAGGCCCAGGCTTCCGCCTCCATGGCCCCGCCATCCAGCCCCACGGCATCGGACGATACGACGCGGGCGCCGCTCTCGGCAGCCAGCGCGGAAAACTCATCCATGATGACCGGATTGAGCCGGCCGCCACCCGAGACGATATAGGTCTTCGGCCGGGCCGGCAGATGGGTTGCGCAGCGCAGGATTGCGGCACCGGTGACATGGGCGAGCGTCCGAGCGCCGTCTTCGAGCGAGACCTCGCCCTTGACCGGCGGCACGAAATCGCCGCGATCAAGGGACCGGCGATGATTGCCCGCGAAGAACGCATGATCCAGATACCGCGCTGCCAGACGAGGCACGACCTTGCCCGACGCGGCAATGGCACCGCCGGCATCGAACGCGCCGCCGCCATGGGCCTCGATCCATTGGTCGATCAGCATGTTTCCGGGGCCGCTGTCGAAGGCCGAGAGGTGTCCATCTTCACCGACGAAGGTCAGATTGGAGATGCCGCCGATGTTGACGAAGACGACGGGACCTTCGAGATCGCCCGGCAGATTGGCGGCAAGCGCCTGATGATAGACGGGGATGAGCGGTGCCCCCTGCCCGCCGGCCACCATGTCGGCGGCCCGCATGTCATGGATGACGTCGATGCCCGTTTCCGCCGCCAGAAGAGGCCCGTCGCCGATCTGCACGGTGAGGTCTGCGTCTGGCCTGTGCAGCACCGTCTGCCCGTGGAAACCGATCACATCGATATCGGATGCCGTCAGCCCGTGCGCATGGAGAAAATCGTGAACGGCGACGGCATGCAGCAGCGTCAGGTCGCGTTCGATGCGCGCGAGGTCTCCCGGGCGCTCGGAACGAACCCCGATCGCACCGGCCATCACAAGCGCTGCCTTCAGCCGTGCGCGAAAGCCGCTGTCATAGGCAAGCCCATGCGACGGGCCGCGCCTGACGATCGCTTCGCCGTCGGTCTCCACCAGCGCGATGTCAATACCGTCCATGCTGGTGCCGCTCATCAGCCCGATCGCCGTCTTCACCGCCGTCATCTCGTGTCACTCCCGCCGAATCGCGCGCGCGATCCCTGTCCGCAACATTCATGACCGAGACGGATGCACTTCGCAAAAAACAATGCTAAAGGCCCGGCTTCCGCCAGATTGAAGAGTTCAGGTCCATGTCCAGGTTCAAGTCCGATTTCCTTCGCACGCTCGACGAGCGCGGCTTTCTCCACCAGCTCTCCGACGAGAGCGGGCTGGACGCGCTGTTCCAGAAGGAGGTCGTGACGGCCTATATCGGCTATGATCCGACCGCATCGAGCCTGCATGTGGGCCATCTCACGCAGATCATGATGCTGCATTGGCTGCAGGAAACCGGCCATCGGCCGCTCTCTCTGATGGGCGGCGGCACCGGCATGGTGGGCGATCCCTCCTTCAAGGAAGAAGCCCGCAAGCTGATGACGGTGGAAACGATCGAGGAGAACATCGCCTCGATCAAGCGCTGCTTTGCCAATTACCTCGACTATGACAGGCCGGCCAACGCCGCGCTGATGGTCAACAATGCCGAATGGCTGCGCCCGCTGAACTACCTCGAATTTCTGCGCGACGTCGGCCGGCACTTCTCCGTCAATCGCATGCTCTCTTTCGACAGCGTCAAGACCCGGCTCGACCGCGAGCAGTCGCTGTCGTTCCTCGAATTCAACTACATGATCCTTCAGGCCTACGATTTTGTGGAACTGGCCAAGCGCTACGACTGCCGCCTCCAGATGGGCGGCTCCGACCAGTGGGGCAACATCGTCAACGGCATCGACCTCGGCCACCGCATGGGCACGCAACAGCTCTATGCGCTCACCTCGCCGCTGCTCACCACGTCGTCGGGCGCGAAGATGGGCAAATCGGCCTCCGGCGCGATCTGGCTGAACGCCGAACTGCTGCCGGTCTATGATTTCTGGCAGTATTGGCGCAACACGGAAGACGCAGATGTCGGCCGCTTCCTCAAGCTCTTCACCACGCTGCCGATGGACGACATCGCAAAGCTGACGGCTCTCGGCGGCGCCGAGATCAACGAGGCCAAGAAGACGCTGGCAACCGAGGTAACCGCGATCCTGCACGGCCGTGCCGCTGCTGAGGCGGCTGCCGAGACGGCGCGCAAGACCTTCGAGGAAGGCGCGCTCGCCGAAGACCTGCCGTCGATCTCCATCCCCGCAGCCGAACTCGACGCCGGCCTCGGTCTGCTGACCCTGATCGTCCGCTCCGGCCTCGCCGCCTCCAACGGCGAAGCCCGCCGCCACATCCAGGGCGGCGCCGTCCGCATCAACGACGTCGCGATCTCCGACGAGCGCAAAGCCATCGGCTCGAGCGAACTCACGGCCGACGGCGTGATCAAGCTCTCCCTCGGAAAGAAGAAACACATTCTCGTTCGGCCGGCTTAAGACGAGCGACAAACATTCTTATCGAGACCTACGCAGAGGCATCGGGCAGCAACTACTGCCCGATGCCTTTGTCGTTCAGCCGCCTGCACACGCCCCGTCCTTAGTTGAACTCGAAGATATTCCGGAACACGCCCGGGGCAATGATCGACAACGGGTTGATCGTCAGATTCGGTTTGGTGAAGGAGCCTGTCAGCTTGAAGGTGATGCCGAGCAGGCCGCGGTCGCGGCCGTTGCCGAGAAGGGTGCCGATCAGCGGTAGTTCGCTGAAGAGGCGGTTGAGGCCGTAGGCCGGCATGAAGGTGCCGGTCATGTCGATCTTGCCGTTCGGGTCGCGCACCACGCCTTGAAACGTCGCACCGACGTCGCTGCCGCGCACGACGCCATTGTCGAGGGCGATCTGCCCGCCGTCAAGCGCCAGATTGGCAAAGCCGCGCTCGAACTTCGCCGAGCTCATGTCGATATCCTTCTTGACCGCCTGGTTCAGGCTTCGCCCATCGGATGTCGAGGGAGAGGAGACCATGGATTGCAGCCGCTGCTCGTTGACGAGCGCGAATTTGCGGATATCGAGCGTTCCACGCCAGGAATTGCCGCCACGGTCCCGGAGCTTCAGGTTCAAAAGGCCACCGCGCATGTTGGCGTAGATATCGGCGAACCGGGCGAGAGCACCTGCGTCACCGCTCGTCAGCTGCACGATATTGTCGGCGCCGGACGCCACGAGATCGCCGACCACGGCCTGTCCGGTGGAGGTGACCGCCTTCAGCTTCAGTCCCTCGATCGCCTTTCCGCGGGCGGTGTATGTCAGGTTGACGTTGGAGAGCGTTTCCGAGTGAAAACCCTGTACGCTTTCCAGCGAGGCATCGATCGAGACGCGCTTGGCCACGGCCTGGGAAACGTCGCCCTTCGCGCCCGGCGATTTCAGGCTGTCGATGACCGAGCGAATATCCGCGGAAGTGCCGTTGACGGTCACGCCGTAGCCGCTCTTTTGCCGCTTCACCGAGACAGCATAGTTGTCGCCGGCCGCAAGCCGCACGGAAGTGAGGTCGGCGGCGGCCAGGCCGGCCTTGTCGATGGTGATCGATCCGCCGGCTCCAAAGCTCTCGCCCGAGATCTTGAAGTCGCTGATCGACGTTACCCCGTCCTTCGTCACGGCCGAAAGGCTGGAGGTCGCCGGCACGCCGCGCCCCTTGCTCCAGCCGATCCATGGCAGGGACAGGGTTGCACCTTCCAGATCGACCTTGACCACCTGCCGGTCACCCTCCTGCAGGTCCACGTCGAGACCGACGGGTCCATCGACGATGCCGGAGAGCCCCGGTGCAAACTTGGCGAGCGCGCCGTCGGGCAAGGTGCCGGAGACGGTGCGGCTGCGCTTGACCGGGCTGTTCGCTCCGATCGGTTCCACCGCGTCGAGCTTCATCGTGACGCCGTCGACCGCGGCTTTTGCGTCGAGAACGGCATGCTGCGGGTCGATGCGCAACGTTCCGTCGATGTCGGAGATCTCCCGGCCGGCCATCGGCGTCTTGAGCGAAACGCCGTTCAGCCGCATTTCCGCCTGCCATTCCGGCGGCGGCGGGTGCTGGTCGCGGGCAAGCCCGAACCGGGCGCCGACATCCGCCGTCATGGGGCCGGAGAAGTCCTCCGCCTTGAACGGAGTCTTCTGCAGAGCTTCCAGAGGCCTATAGCTCACGAGTTCGGCGATCGCATCCGCCTCGCCGGTCACCTGCAGCTTCAGTTCCGCCATCAACGGCTTGGCATAGGTATTCGGAAGGATGAGGTTTCCCCCATTCAGTGTCACTGTCCGCCCGGACGGGAAATAGGCCGTACCACTGTTGATATCCACCTGGGCGCGCTCGCCCCGCAGCGTGAAATGCCCCGTCGCGTCGCGCAGCGGCGGTATGTCGCCGGCAATATTGACCCGCGCACCGTCGATGTCGAAATCGATCGTCAATTCATCTGCGCCGAACTCGACCGGGCCAGCGGTCTCCGCCAGACGCCCTTCCTCGATTGCCAGCTGGATCTTGCCGTTGTTGACGGTGCCGCCAAAAATATTCGAGATCACCCAGGCACGGGCCTTCTTGCCGACCCACCAGGGCCAGAGCTGCTTGATGCCGGCCGTCTGCATGTCCGTGGTCAGGCCCGCAAAATTGATCTGCGGCGACGTGTTCGAAAACGCGATCGAAAGGGAGCCGGCGAATGTGCCGAGGTTGCTGGCGACGGAAAGCTCGCGAAACAGCATGGCATGCCGCTCGGACTGGAAGTCGCCCGCGACCTTCGCATCGAAGGCCAGCGGCGGCTCGTTGACATCGATCGGGGCGGATGTTCCACCCTTTACCAGCACGTCGATACTGAAACCCTTCGGCAGGGCCAGCGACATCGGGTCCGGGGGCGGCGTTGCCGGCGAAAGCGTCGCGGCCGGCGCCATGGATGCCGCGCTCGCCGAATCGATATCGCGGACGGAGCCGCTGAACGGGAACACCGACTTGCCGAGCCGGACTGTCGAGGTGTTCACCTCGATGCTGCCGCGATCGAAATCATAGGCGAGATTGACGTCGGAGGGCAGGAGATCGGATTGCAGACCGCTGGCGACGAAGACGCCCTGGTCGAGAGCGCCCGACATCGTCAGTTCGGGCGCAACGCCTTCCCCGGCCCGCACGGCAGACAGGTTGATCGAGGCCTTGGTATCGAGACCGAACGGCGGCTCGGTCGCCGTCTCCGCGCGGTAGAGAAGGGCTGAGGTGGGCAGGCCGGTCACGGCGCCGCCGAGGCGGACGATGCGTCCCTTGTCGCTGTCGGCCGTCAGGTGCAGCGCCGTCGATGTCCCGTCGATCGCGGCATCGCCGCGGATTGTCATGGACCCGTTCTCGGCACGGGCAAAGTCGAGCGAGTGAACGTCGAGCTTCACCACGCGGTTGCGTGGCCCGGAAAGCGGCAGCATCACGTCGGCGATCCGCACCACCTGCGTGCCGCTGCGGGCGATCAGGCTGGAAATCGTATCCATCTGCGCAAAGACCGCCTCCATCGCCCCGCTGACATCTGCAATACGGATGCGGGTGAGGTCGAGAGGCTTGCCTTGCGGCAGGATGGCGGGGGCGAGACGCGCACCTTCCGCCTCGATGCGGGAGACGGAAATCTTGCCGGACAGGAGCGAAAGCGGATCAAGCTCGATGAAGACCGATTCGGTCGTCAGCAGCTGCTCGTCGGAAGCATTGCGCTTCAGCGAGACATCCTGCGCTTTCAGCGCCAGCGCGCCATCACCGGTCAGGCGCACCACGGTGCTACCGACATCGACATGATAGGCATCGCCGAGCGCATTGTTCAGCGCCGCCTGGGCGCGCGTGTTCAAAATGCGGTCGACCCCGCCGGCTTCCACGGCGACGACGAGGCCGGCGGCAAGCAGGATCAGGACGGAAACGAGCCCGAGAACACCCTTGACGCAACGGCGCGGCCACCGGCGACGTGTGGTCCCATGCAGGATGCAGGGATCGTGCGCCTGGGCCGAAGGCAGCGAATGCAACGCGACGATGTCCTCCTTGCGGAAGACGGTCTTTTCACCCCGGATCTCACTCATGAGCGGTGTCGGCCTCTGCGAAGGTCGAAAAATGCATGTCTCGGCAATATCCCGTGGCTCGAGGCGTAAGCCCTATTTAACAAATCAATGAGGCCATCTACCCATCCTGCCTTTCGGCAAACGATGCGGCAACCGGCGTTAGGTCTTGCAACACGAAAACCGTGTGCGTCCATGACGATGATGCCCATGACCAGGATGGAGGACACAAGCCGTCAAACCACCGTCCATGATCGGCATTCTCCCGGCGGGGATGACGGCGTACCGCTTTGCACCATATAAGTGAGGCGACAAATGGTCGGAACGGCGTATTTCATCAATCTCCCCCGACACACCGTACAGAAAACAGGAGCCAACATGACCGTCATCGCCACAGGCGCCAAGGCGCCGGACTTCACTCTGCCGCGGGACGGCGGCGGAACCGTCTCGCTCGCCGAGCAGGCGGGCCATCAGGTCGTGCTCTTCTTCTATCCGAAGGACGACACCACTGGCTGCACGGCCGAATCGATCGCGTTCACGGCGAATATCGCGGCGTTCGAGGCCGCCGGCGCGGTCGTGATCGGCATGTCGCCCGATTCGGCGAAAAAGCATGACAAGTTCGTCGCCAAGCACGGACTTGCCGTGATTCTCGCGGCGGACGAGGATAAGACGACCCTCGAAGCCTACGGCGTCTGGGCTGAGAAAAGCATGTACGGCAAGAAGTACATGGGCGTGGAGCGGACCACCGTCCTCATCGGACCGGACGGCGTCGTCACCCGCGTGTGGGAGAAGGTGAAGGTTCCCGGCCACGTCGAAGAGGTCCTCGCCGCCGTACAGGCCGCAGCCGCGTGAGGGACGGGGCGATGGCGGGAGGCTCGCCGGAGGCCCTGTCTTCCGGCAACGCAGGCACGGGATCACTCGCGATGCGATCGCTGCGCGATGGTGCTGCGCTCGCCATTCGTGCCTCCGATCTCGACCTCAAAGCCGATCTCGCCCAGGAGGCTGCCTGCCGGTGGAGCGAGCGGCGCCTGTCGCTGCGCTCGCCGCTCGACACGGCCGTACCCGTCCGCCCCGGCCGCCCGGACAAGCCGGAATTGATCCCGCCCCAGCGTGTCCCGCGTCGCGCGCTGACGACCCTGCGCGGGCGCGTCGCCCTCCTCCACGCCATTGCCCATATCGAGCTGAACGCCGTCGATCTCGCGCTCGACATCGTCGCGCGGTTTGCGACGGAGCGTATGCCGAACTCGTTCTTCGATGGCTGGATGCGGGTCGCCTTCGAGGAGGCGAAGCATTTCCGGCTGGTGCGCAACCGTCTACGCGATCTCGGCGCCGATTACGGAGACCTTCCGGCCCATGACGGGCTTTGGCAGGCGGCGCACGACACCCGCAACGACCTGACCGCGCGCCTTGCCGTCGTTCCCCTCATCCTCGAAGCTCGTGGCCTCGACGTGACGCCCGCTTTGCAGGAAAAGATGCGCCAATCCGGCGACGACGCCAGTGCCGCCATTCTCGACATCATTTACGAGGACGAGAAGGGCCATGTGGCCGTCGGTGCGAAATGGTTTCGCTTTCTCTGCGCCCGCGAGGGAAAGGATCCGGCCCGTGCCTTTCAGGATCTCGTTCGTGCCAATTTCCGCGGGCCGTTGAAGGCGCCGTTCAACGACGTCGCCCGCGCCGAAGCCGGACTGACGCCGTCCTTCTACCGCTCGATGACGGCCTCGGTGAACATCTGAGACCTGCATTCACCGGGCAGCATCAAGCAAATATTAACCTTAACAAGGTCTACTCCGCGCATGGATTAAGGGCATGCTGCGGGAGTAAATTGTGTCTCAGAGTTCGGGAAGCCCGATATTCGGCAAGCGCAAGGAACAGCCGATCCTGATCCTCGCCCGTGGTGAAAACGTCCACCATATGACGGTGCGCCCGTGGATGACCGCCGTCGGCGTCTCGCTCGGCGCCCTCTTTGCCATCGGCTACCTCGCCTCGACCTCCTATCTCGTCCTGCGCGACGACCTGATCGGCGGCACCATGGCGCGTCAGGCGCGCATGCAGCACGATTATGAGGATCGTATCTCGGCGCTGCGCGCGCAGGTCGATCGCGTCACCAGCCGGCAGCTTCTCGACCAGCAGGTGGTGGAGGAAAAGGTGGAGAAACTTCTCCAGCAGCAACAGGCCCTCACCTCGCGCCACGGCAAGCTTGGCTCCCTCATCGAGCGCGCCGAGGAATCCGGTCTTGCCGATCCCGGCACCGACAAGGTCGAGACCGAAAAGCATGCGGACGCCACAGGTGGGATCCAGGCCATCGAACGCCTGATGGGCCTTGCCGCAAAGACCGCCCCCAAGGGGCCGGCGCTTGCCTACGCCGCCCCCTTCACCCGCACCGACATGCGCGGCGGCGATACGATCACCGATCGCGCCGACCGCCTCTTCTCGCGCGTCACGCACTCTCTGAAGGATATCGAGCGCTCGCAGAAGGACAGGATCGCGACGCTCACGTCCGGCGCCATCAGCGCGACCGATGCCATCGAGACCATCGTCGCCCGCACGGGCCTCTCCGTCACGCCTGATCCGGCGGACGCCGACGAGGCGCGGGTGCGAAGCGGCGAAGGCGGCACGGATACCGCCATGGGCGGCCCCTATGTCGAGCCGGAAACGAAAGACGTCTTCGACCGTCAGCTGGTCGAACTCGATACCGCGCTCGTGCGCCTCGAACAGGTGCGTGGCGAAGTCCGCAAGCTGCCCTTCAGCAACCCGGCGCCGCAGAGCGACATCACCAGCCAGTTCGGCAACCGCATGGACCCCTTCCTCGGACGCCTTGCGCTGCACGCCGGCATCGATTTCCGGGTCGCCACGGGCACGAGCGTCCGCTCGACGGCGCCCGGCAAGGTCGTCGTTGCCGGGCGCAACGGAGGCTATGGCAATATGGTTGAGATCGATCATGGCAACGGCGTCAGCACGCGCTACGGGCATCTCTCGACCATTCTCGTCAATGTGGGCGACGTCGTGAAGGCGGGGGACGCGATTGCGCGCTCCGGCAGCACCGGCCGCTCCACCGGCCCGCACCTCCATTACGAAGTCCGGCTCCACGGCGATGCTGTCGATCCGATGCGCTTTCTGAATGCGGGGATGAAGCTCAGCAGCTATATCAAGTAAAGCGCTTCCCAAAGAGAAATTCCGTCCCATATTCAGGGTGTTCGAGCCGGATTCCCCGACTTGACGCGTCTCGATCGCCGCAAAGCGCCAGTTTTCTTGACTTTCCGCAAGCTTGGGCCTATGAGCGCCCACGACGGACCTCGAGAGCGCGGCCCGCGGCACCAGAGTTCGTTAGAACCGGAACGGAAACAGATTTCCCTTTGACAACGTTTGCTGATCTTGGCCTGAGCCAAAAAGTTCTCTCCGCCGTCACCGATGCGGGCTATACGATCCCGACGCCCATCCAGGCGAACGCCATTCCGCCGGCGCTGATGCGCCGCGATATTCTCGGGATCGCGCAGACGGGAACGGGCAAGACGGCCTCCTTCGTGCTGCCCATGCTGACGCTGCTCGAAAAGGGCCGCGCCCGGGCGCGCATGCCGCGCACGCTGATCATGGAACCGACGCGCGAACTCGCCGCGCAGGTCGCCGAGAACTTCGAGAAATACGGCAAGAATCACAAGCTCAACATTGCGCTTCTCATCGGCGGCGTCTCGTTCGACGAGCAGGATCGCAAGTTGGAACGTGGCGCCGATGTGCTGATCTGCACGCCCGGCCGCCTGCTCGACCATTGCGAGCGCGGCAAGCTGCTGATGACCGGCGTCGAGATCCTTGTCATCGACGAAGCCGACCGCATGCTGGACATGGGCTTCATCCCCGATATCGAGCGCATCGCCAAGCTTATCCCGTTCACGCGTCAGACGCTGTTCTTCTCGGCCACCATGCCGCCGGAGATCCAGAAGCTGGCAGACCGCTTCCTGCAGAACCCCGAGCGTATTGAGGTTGCCCCGCCTTCCTCGACCGCCAAGACCGTGACGCAGCGCTTCGTCGCCACCCACGGCAAGGATTACGAGAAGCGCGCCATCCTGCGCGATCTCATCCGCTCGCAGGACGAGTTGAAGAACGCGATCATCTTCTGCAACCGCAAGCTCGATGTCGCCGAACTCTTCCGCTCGCTGACCCGCCACGGCTTTTCCGTCGGCGCGCTGCATGGCGACATGGACCAGAGCTCGCGCACCAAGATGCTTGCGGGCTTCAAGGACAATGCAATCACGCTGCTCGTCGCCTCCGACGTGGCCGCCCGCGGCCTCGACATTCCGGATGTGAGCCACGTGTTCAACTTCGACGTTCCGATCCATGCCGAGGATTACGTCCACCGCATCGGCCGCACGGGCCGTGCCGGACGCTCGGGCGCTGCCTTCACGCTGGTGAGCCGTCGCGATGTGAAAGCGGCGGATGCGATCGAAAAGCTCATCGACCAGAAGATCGAATGGCACAATGGCGGTCTCGACGATCTGCCGGCGCCGATGGAGAGCACCGACAGCGGTCGTTCCGAGAAGAAGGGCGGGCGTGACGGCAAGCGCGGCGGACGCGGACGGGAGCGCGATCATGCTCCGCGCCACGTCGTGGACCACAATCCCGACGCGCAGCGCCCCTACGGTACGAAGCCGGATGGCTACAGCGCCGAGAGCTACAAGCCGGATGCGGTGAAGGCGGAAGCCATCAAGGCCCCCGGTCACAAGCCTGACATCAAGACAGACGATACTCATCTCCAGACCGAATCGGTGCAGCCAAGGATTGAACCCGTGAGAGCAGAACGCAAGGCAGACCCGAAGCCGCAGAACGCCGGCCCCCGGAACCATCGCCCGGCGTCGCCTGCCAACGACGACAATCGCGACCGCCGCAATCGTTACCGTCGCGACCATGACGACGGCCCGACACCGGTTGGTTTCGGCGACGAAATTCCGGCTTTCATGCTGGTTGCCGGCAAGGCTTAATTCGACTTTCTGAGACAGCTCGAGCGCAGTGTGTTCCATGGACCGCTGCGCTTCTTGCGTTGTGCTGTACAGGCAGAATGCTCTGCGTTGTCGTGCCTGACAGTGGAGGTTCCTCTTGACACCATCGAAGCCTGCCGCTCCCGGTATCGATTTCCCAGGCGTTGGCTGCGGCCTCGCTATCCTGCGGAACAACCAAATCCTCCTCTGCCGCCGGCTGAAAGCGCCGGAACGGGGACACTGGACCATCACGGGCGGCAAGGTCGACATGATGGAGGACAGCCGTTCCGCAGCACGTCGCGAGGGCAAGGAAGAAAGCGGGCTCGCGATCGGCGACGCCATCGACTTTCTCTGCGTCAGCGAGCATGTTTTCGAGGGAGACCGGCAGCACTGGATCTCGCTGATCTACGTCACGCGCGATACCCAAGGCGATCCTCTGGAAACGGAGCCGGACAAGCTCGCGGATATCGGATGGTACGATCTCGACGCTCTGCCCGCGCCGCTCTCCCGTTTTGCGGCGGATGCAATCACGGCTATCCGTACCCAGAGCCTACTTGGCTGAGCGAACCGCCGCCTCATAGGCAAGCAGCGCCCAGCGAGTCATTTCATCAGGATCATCGAGCGCTGCGTCGGGGATCGACCAGTAAGGCATGAAAACCGGCTTCTTGCCCGCCTTTCCCTCATAGCTCCACTGGTGGGCACCGGCCGCCTCGAAGAGGGGCGCGCTCTCGTGATCGGCCTTCAGCATCAACTCGCTTTTGAGATCGATCGCCACGATCAGCCCGTTGCGATAGACGCCCTTGCCGCCGAACATGCGTTTGATGGTCACCGGGCCAAGTCCGGAAAACAGATCCTCGATCGCTTCGATATCCATTTTCTATCCCTTCAGCACACCACCGACTGCCGCAATCGCCTCCGGCGTGTCGAGATCGAGATGTGCGGCAGGGCCTATATCAACATCGACGACCGGCAGTCCGCCCGTTTCGATCACATGGCGCGCGCCGACATCGCCTTCGAGCTTGCGGAGCGCCGGAAACAATGCGCGCGGCAGGATCACCGGGTTGCCCCGCTTGCCACCACAGACGGCGCGCACGACCGCCTGTCCACCCTGTTCTTCAAAAGCCGCAATCAACCGCCGGACATCCCCGGCCGTCACTCCGGGCATGTCCGCCAGCAGCACCAGCATCCCATCCGCCTCAGGTCCGATACCGTCGAGGCCCGCGATCAGCGACGACGCCATGCCCGAGGCAAAGTCGTCATTGTGCGTGAATACCAGATCAAGCCCGGACAGCGCCGTCCGGATTTCGTTCGCTCGATGTCCGGTCACGATGGTCACCGGCTCGCGGCTCGCGGCTTGCGCCACCGCCGTCGTCCGGCGCACCAACGGCACGCCGTCGAATTCCGCCAGAAGCTTGTGATGCCCCGCCGCACCCATGCGGCTTGCCTGACCGGCCGCAAGCACCACCAAGCGCACGATCAGCGGCCGCATCGCCTGACCACCGTCCCCATCCACCTCATTGCGAGCGCGTGGACGCGGACGCGTCGGAATTTCCGCCAGCAGCCCGCCGACGCCCATGCCCGCGATCTCCTGCGCCCCCACCGTCTCGCCCGCAAGGATCCGGTCCAGCACCCAATCGAACCCGTTCTCCTTCGGGCTGCGCGCGCAACCCGGCGCGCCGATGATCCTGACATTGTCGAGGCTACCGAGCACGAGAAGATTGCCCGGATCGACCGGCATGCCGACGTGATCGACCTCGCCGCCGGCCGCACGGATTGCAGCCGGGATGACATCGTCCCGATCCGTCACAGCCGAAGCGCCGAACACGATCACCAGACGCGACCGGTTGCAGGGTTTCGCCACGGCGCTGCGGATTGCCGCAGCTACCGCATCCTGCCCGTGCGCCACGCGCACTTCACCCGTCAGACGGCTTCCCGAGCGCCGCAACCGATCCTCAAGCACGCGCCGCGTCTTGTCCATCACCTGCACCTTCAGCGACGGGAGCAAGGTCGAGACGAGCGTCACGTCGCGCGGGATGAATGGCTTGACGGCAAAGGCCGGTGCTTCCGAGAGAACCGAGGCAGCCTGCTCTGCACGTCGCCGATCCACAGCAAGCGGAATGATTTTGATCGTCGCCACCATGTCGCCGGCCCGCACCGCCACATGATCGGCAAGACAAGCGAGTGTGATCGCGGAGTCGATGCGGTTGAAACGGTCAACACGGTCGCGCGTCGCGACGAAGAGGCCATCCACGGCCGCGTGCAGGTTCAAGCGACCGGTCGAGGCTGGTGAGAATGTCAGGGTATCCCGCGCGATTCCAGCCGCAATCAACGTCGCCGCTTCGTCCTCGCCGATATCATCAGGTCCGAGACGCGCAACGACAACCTGATCCATGCCAATAGCAGCAAGGGCCGCAACATCGACGGCGCCAAGGCGCGTTCCCTTGGCAAGCCGTCCCTCCGGAAGCGCTACGGCATGCGCCAGAATGCCCCCTTCCGCGTCGCCAAGCGGCACCGGACCGAACCTCATACGTCGCCCGCCCCGGGAGCGAAAACAGTCTCCACAACAGGCCGCGTTCGAAGCGACTGGATGATATCGGCCAGAATCGATACCGCGATTTCCGCAGGCGTCGCCGCCCCGATGGAGAGCCCGATGGGCGCGGAGATACGCGCGATGGCATCCGGCGTCAGCCCCAGAGCCTGAAGGCGCTCGACGCGCTTGCCATGCGTCTTCCGGCTGCCGAGAGCACCCACGTAGAAGCATCCGGCCACCAGCGCTGCCTTCAATGCGGCATCGTCGATCTTCGGATCATGTGTAATGGCCGCAAGCGCCGTGTAGGCATCGAGCGGCCGTTGCGGCAGCACGTCTTCCGGCCAGTCCGCAATGAGATCGACGCCGCCGAACCGCTCCGGCGTCGCAAAGGCCGTCCGGGGATCGATGACGACGGTGGAAAACCGTGCGATCTCCGCCATCGGCACCAGAGCCTGGGCGATATGCACGGCGCCGATGATCACGAGCCGCGGCGGCGGACGGTAGATGTTGACGAAACAGCGCCCGTCGGCAGCCAGCCGCGACACGCCGGTCACGAAGGCAGCCTTGACATCGTCAGGCCCTTCTTCGCCCTCGGTGAAAACGCGCGTTCGACCCGTCGCAAGATCGGTCAGGCAAGCCACGGCGCGTCGGCCGGCGCGCAATTCGTTGAGCCGGCTAAGAGACGTCAGGTCCAGCCCGGCACCGACCGTCTGCACGAGGACCCGGATCTGCCCGCCGCAGGACAGGCCGACCTGCCAGGCCGTCTCGTCGGCCACGCCGAAGGAGAACACGCGCGCCTCGCCCGAAGCGATCACCTCCACCGCTTCCGTCACCACCGCCCCTTCCACGCATCCGCCGGAAACGGAACCGTCGAAATTCCCGTCTTCGTCAATAACAAGGTGGCTGCCGACCGGCCGCGGTGCAGACCCCCACGTCTCGATCACCGTGGCAAGAGCAACCGCCCGGCCCTGCTGGCTCCAGGCCTGTGCAAGCAGGAGGGGGTCATGCGCATCTGCATCGTTCGTCATGGAAATATCCCTGATCGTGCCACCGGAACAGGCCATGAGCCCGGCGGTTGCCGCACGACGACCGATATAGTGCGTGGGCCACTGGTTTTCAGCCATGCCGCCCGCGGATTTTCCGCGACCGCTTTGCGCCATCGTCCTTTCGCTCCAGGCAGCCGGAGGCTGTCTTCCACCCTGTTCTCAAAGTCGAAAGATGGGCATCTCCGGAAGAACCGACCGTTTTCCTTTGACGCGCGTCCCCGGATTGCCGAACATGCAGGACCGGCGTCCCGTCGCAAACAGTGCCAACCCGTCCGGTCAGCTCCGAGCTCTGAAAGATCCATGTCCCGCGTCCTCGTTCTCATTCCTGCTTTCGCACTCGCCGCCGGCATGGCATCCGGTGCCGCCGCTGCCGGGCTGAAGGTCGGCGTCGTCGCCCCCGTCGAAGGGCCGCTCGCTCTGCTCGGCCGGCAGGTTCTGGAAGGCGCGCGGTTCCAGGCGGAAGCCCGCGGCTCCGAGGTCGTCGCCATTCCCGAAACCTGCGAGGCGGCCGACGCCGAGGCCTTGAAGGCCGCCGTCGCTGCGGCGAGCGCAGAAGCGCTGGTCGGCTTCCTCTGCACCGAGAGCCTTGAAGCCGTCCTGCCGACGCTTGCCGGTACTGGCATCCCCGCCGTCACCTTGAGCGTCCGCTCCGATATCCTCATGGAAGATGCACGCAAGAACGGCTGGCCGTTCTACCGTCTGGTGCCCAACGCCCGCAAGGAAGCCGAAAAGATTGCGAGCGTCATCATCGAGCGCTGGAAAAGCGAGCCTCTCGCTCTGATCGACGACGGCACGATCCATGGGCGCGACCTCGTGGAAGGCGTGCGTGCGGCTCTGGCCGAGACGGGCCTGACGCCTGTTTTCACCGATACCTACCGCCCGGCGCAGGAGCAGCAGATCAGCCTCGTGCGCCGCCTCGCCCGCAGCGGGGCAACTCATGTTCTGATCGGTGGCGACCGGAGCGATGCAGCGATCATCGCCAGAGACGCCCGCAGCGAAAAGATCCCGCTGACGCTCCTGGGTGGCGAAGCGCTGGATGCGGCCGACCAGCCGGTTCCGTTGGCGGACGGCGTCCTCGCCGTCACATTGCCGGAAGCCGCGACCCTGCCGGAGGCGACCGCCACTGCGGCGGCGATGCGCGCCGCCAATATCGTGCCCGATGGCTATGTCCTGCCCGCCTTCGCCGCGATGACCTTGGCTGAGCAGGCGAAGGACCGCGCGCTGAAGGACGGTACGCCGCTGGCCGATGCGCTACCAAAGGCGCCCTATCCCACCGTCGTCGGAACCATCCGGTTCGATGCCGGCCATGAACTCGCCGACAATCCCTACAGGCTGATGGAATGGCGCCAGGGCCGCTTTGTGAATGCGCCACCGCCGGGCGAATGAGGGCCGCGACATGACGGTGCAACCTGGGCCACGAAATGCGCTGACCGATGTTGCCGGGCTCACGGTCGGCCATGCGCAGGACGAACGGCTGAAATCCGGCGTGACCGTCATCCTCTGTGATCCCCCGGCCGTTGCCGCCGTCTCGATCATTGGCGGCGCGCCCGGCACGCGCGAAACCGACCTGCTGGAGCCTCATAACAGCGTGCAGACCGTCGATGCAGTCTGCCTTGCCGGCGGCTCCGCCTTCGGCCTCGATGCCGCATCGGGCGTGCAGGCGGCCCTCCGCGCCATGGGCCGCGGGCTGAAAGTCGGTCCCGCCATCGTGCCGATCGTCCCGGCGGCCATCCTGTTCGACCTCAACAATGGTGGCGACAAGAACTGGGGCACCTATGCGCCCTATCGCGACCTCGGCTACACCGCCGCCATGTCCGCCACGGCTGAGGTCGCGACAGGGACCATCGGCGCGGGCACGGGCGCAAACACCGCCACCGTCAAGGGCGGCCTCGGCACGGCGTCGACCGTTCTTGCGAACGGCATCACCGTCGGCGCGCTCGCCGCCGTCAACCCGCTCGGCTCCGCAACCATCGGCGACACCGCCTGCTTCTGGGCGGCACCCTTCGAGCTGGACGACGAGTTTGGCGGGCTGGGCCTACCCGCGCCCTTGCCGGCAAACGCCACGGCCATCCGCACGAAGCTCGACGCCGTCACGCCGATGGCGAATACGACGATCGCCGTCATCGCGACGGATGTTTCCCTGACGAAAGCCGAAGCCAAGCGCCTCGCCGTCGCGGCGCATGACGGGTTTTCCCGCGCGCTCTGGCCGTCGCATACCCCTCTCGATGGCGATCTGGTCTTTGCCATCTCAACGGGCCGACAGCCCGGCAATCTCAGCCCAGCGGATTTCCTCAGCCTCTGCGCAGCGGCGGCTTCCACAATGGCGCGGGCGATCGCGCGGGGCGTGCATGATGCGACACCGGCCGAAGGCGACACCAAGCCGTGCTGGCGCGACCTTCAGCCCACATCGCCCTGAGAGCCCCGACATTGCCGCTCCCGTCCACCAATGCTACTGCATCAGCACTCGGACCGGAATCGGTTCAGGGAGAGATGATGCAGCCGTTTTCCTTGCGTCGAAGCGACGGAAACGCGTCCCGGAGATTTGAGCATGCCGCTTCCCATTCGTATCGCCCCGTCCATTCTCGCCTCCGATTTCTCGCGGCTCGGCGAAGAGGTGCGTGACGTCGTGGCCGCCGGTGCTGATTGGGTGCATCTCGATGTGATGGACGGCCATTTCGTGCCCAACATCACGTTCGGCCCGGATGTCGTGAAGGCTCTGCGTCCCACCACGGATGCTCCTTTCGACTGCCATCTGATGATTTCCCCCGCCGATCCCTATCTCGAAGCCTTCGCCAGGGCCGGATGCGACAGCATCACCGTGCATGCCGAAGCAGGTCCCCACCTGCACCGCTCGCTCCAGACGATCCGCAACCTCGGCAAGAAGGCCGGCGTCGCCATCAACCCGGCAACGCCGGAAGCCACCGTCGAATACCTGCTCGATACGGTGGATCTCGTGCTGGTGATGACCGTCAATCCCGGCTTTGGCGGCCAGAAATTCGTGGAGCCGACCCTCGACAAGATCCGCCGGGTCCGCAGCCTGATCGGCGACCGGCCGATCGACATCCAGGTCGATGGCGGCATCACCGAGGCGACGATCGCCACCGCAGCCGCCGCCGGCGCAAACGTTTTCGTCGCGGGATCCGCGATCTATGGCGGCGGCTCTCCGGAGGCCTATCGCACGGCGATCGACAAGCTCCGCGCGCTTGCGGAGGGCGGTCGCGGATGACCCGCGACGGCGGCCCGACGCGGCTGCCGACAGTCGCCCCACGTCCGAGCCTCGGCAGAACGGTCGCAGACCGGTTGCGCGCCGGCTGGCAGGGTATGCGACGCCACTTTCTCCTCGCACCGGTCTGGGGGCTCCTGATGTCGCTCTGCGCCCTCGCCTCCTTGTTCCTGCACGGGCGCGCCGGCACCGGCCACACGGCGTCGGTTCTGGTCCTCTATTTCGGCGGCGGCATGCTCGCCTGGCCAATCAGTATTTTCGTCTCGCGGGCACTTTCGCTCGGCCGCCGCGCCGAAACACGCTTTGCCTGCACCTTCCTCTGCCTGACGCTTCTGACAATCGGCATGACGGCTTTTCTGTTCGCCATGCAATATCGCCTGTTCTTCTCCCGCTGGCACGCACCCTTCGCCACGCGTGTCTGGTTCTACCAGTTCGCCTTCACCAGTGCGGGCGCCGTCTACCAGTTCATCGTCATGGGCGTCCGGCTCTATCTGCCGATAGGTCTTCCCGCACTTTTCGGCATGAGCTTCTGGCTGACACGGGACGATGAGCGCGGGCGTCGAACCACCCTTCGGCGTTGAGCTTGCCGGACATCTTTGATAGACGCTCGGCCAACGATATCCGAGAGAAAGCTGACAGCCGATGATCCCCCGCTATTCCCGTCCGGAAATGGTCGCCATCTGGTCGCCCGAAACCAAGTTCCGCATCTGGTTCGAAATCGAGGCGCACGCCTGCGACGCGCTCGCCGAACTCGGGGTCATTCCCAAGGAAGCCGCGCGCACCATCTGGGAAAAAGGCGGGGCCGCCATCTTCGACGTCGACCGGATCGATGAGATCGAAGCCGTCACCAAGCACGACGTCATTGCCTTCCTCACGCATCTCGCCGAAATCGTCGGCCCGGACGCCCGCTTCGTCCACCAGGGCATGACATCGTCCGACGTGCTCGACACCTGTTTCAGCGTCCAGCTCGTCAAGGCGACCGACCTGCTGCTGGCCGATATGGACCGCCTGCTGGAGGCCCTGAAGCGCCGCGCATTCGAGCACAAGGACACGGTCACCATCGGCCGCTCGCACGGCATCCATGCGGAGCCCACGACCTTCGGCGTCAAGCTTGCGCTGGCCTATGCCGAGTTCGAGCGCTGCCGTGCACGCCTCGTCGCCGCCCGCGAGGAGATCGCCACCTGCGCCATCTCGGGCGCCGTCGGCACCTTCGCCAACATCGACCCGCGCGTCGAGGAACACGTCGCCGCCGCCCTCGGCCTTAAGCCGGAGCCGGTCTCCACGCAGGTCATCCCGCGCGATCGCCACGCTATGTACTTCGCCATCCTCGGCGTCATCGCGTCCTCAGTCGAGCGCGTCGCGACCGAAATCCGCCATCTGCAGCGCACGGAAGTTCTGGAAGCCGAAGAGTATTTCTCGCCGGGCCAGAAGGGCTCGTCGGCCATGCCGCACAAGCGCAATCCGGTACTCACCGAGAACCTCACGGGCCTCGCCCGCATGGTCCGTGCCTTCTCGATTCCCGCCATGGAAAACGTCGCCCTCTGGCACGAGCGCGACATCTCGCACTCCTCCGTCGAGCGCATGATCGGCCCGGACGCGACGGTGACGCTCGATTTCGCCCTTGCCCGCCTGACCAACGTCATCGATAAGCTGCTGATCTACCCGGACAACATGATGGGAAACCTCAACAAGTTCCGGGGCCTTGTTCATTCGCAGCGCGTCCTCCTCGCCCTCACCCAGGCCGGTGCTTCGCGCGAGGACGCCTATCGCCTCGTCCAGCGCAATGCGATGCGTGTGTGGGAACAGGGGAAAGACTTCCTGGAAGAACTGCTCGCCGACGAAGAGGTCCGGGGTTACCTGCCGGAAGCCGACATCCGCGAGAAGTTCGACCTCGGCTATCACACCAAACACGTCGACACGATCTTCCGCCGCGTCTTCGGCTGATCCGTCTCACGCTGATCCGTGCCGAAACTGTCGGAACGGCCGCATTCGCTAGAATGCGACCGTTCTGCGCAAGACTTTGGTGAATGCTTCCCGATACTTTGTAAACTGCAGCTAACATGCAGACGAGGGGAGCAAAACCAATATGCCGGCACAAATGGGTATGGAACGAGAAGCGCGGCCCCGCGTCAAGCTCACCGGGCGTGTCACCTGCCGGGACAAGACGAGCACCGGAACCGTGGTCGATCTCTCGGATGCGGGCATGAGCCTGCAACTGGCCTACGACATCAAGGCAACGCAGGGCCAGGCGATCATCATGGACACCGAAGAGCTCGGACGCTTGAACGGCATGGTGCAGTGGGTCCGCGGTGATCAGATCGGCGTTCGCCTGATGACCTCGTCGAACACCAGCGCCAAGATTGCTTCCTACTATAAATTTTTTCGATAGGTGACGCTCGGGGCATGCCCAAACGCGATGCCTGACGCCCTCAGGTCTTGACAACGAAGGTTTGCCGCCGCACATCGCGACATCATGAAAGCCTCGGAAGCAGACATCCTCATCGTTCCCGGATATACCAACTCCGGTCCCGGTCACTGGCAGTCCCGCTGGGAAAGCAAGCTCGCCTCGGCCCGCCGCGTCGAACAGGCGGAGTGGGTGAAGCCTGTGCGCGAGGACTGGGTCGCCCGGATGAACGAGGAGATCGAGGCGGCAACCAAGCCGGTGGTCATCGTCGCGCATTCCCTCGGCGTCGCCACGGCCGTTCATGCCATCTCCAAGGAAAACCAGCACAAGATCGCCGGCGCCTTCTTCGTCGCTCCACCGGATGTCGAAAACCCGAAGATTCGCCCGAAGCATCTGATGACGTTCGGACCTTACCCGCGCGACCCGCTTCCCTTTCCTTCCATTATCGTCGCCAGCCGCAACGATCATTTCGGCTCTTACGAGCATGCGGGCGACATCGCCAATGCCTGGGGCTCCACCCTCGTGGATGCCGGCGAGTCGGGTCATCTCAACGCCGAATCGGGCCACGGCCCATGGCCCGAGGGCACGATGGTCTTCGCCCAGTTTCTCAGCCGCCTAAAGCCTTGACTTGCCCGTATATCTGGGTGAATCCTGATAGATGGAAAGTGCCTGAAGACGAACCTGTCTCGGGCGATACTCTCCGGGCTGGGCGGACGTGGATGTGACGAGCGAACCTGGCAGCCAGAGCGACAGCGCTCCCCTCGACACGGTTCCGCCGGACGACGTTTCCCGCCGCTTAAGGCTCGCACTCGATGTTTCAAAGATCGGCGTGTTCGATGCGGATCTGGAGACCGGCCACGTCACGCGCGATGCCGTCCTCAGACATATCTTCGGCTACGGCGACCGGCCCGACGAAGGCGAGGGTGATCTTCTCGAAAAGACCGTCCATCCCGAAGACCGCGATCGAACCTGGGCGACGATCGATGCGGGAATAGCCTCCGGGGAACCCTTCTTCAACGCCTTCCGGATCATCCGGCCCGATGGCGAGGTTCGGCACATCCACTCCCGCTCGGTGACCTTCCGCGACGGTAAAGGCCACCTCCGGCTGCTCGGCGCCAATTGGGATGTGACGGAAGACGTCATGCTGCGGCAGAGCCTCGAACAGGCCCGCACGCTGTCGGAAACCCGCTACGAGGCGCTGGAGAGTGCTTGGCGCGAGATCGAGCGTCGCGCCCTGAAGGACCAACTGACGGGACTTGCGAACCGGCACGCTCTCCTGCGTTGGCTGGATAGCCTCCCGGCCCCCCGGACGGTCCCCGTCCCGCCCACGCCATCCTGCATATCGACCTCTCCCGCTTCAAGGAGATCAACGATACGCTCGGCCATAGGGCGGGCGACGCCGCCATCGTTCACGTCGCCGGCCTGCTCGAGGCTTTGCGTCGTCAGGACGAGTGGCTCGCGCGCATCGGAGGCGACGAGTTCGCATTCGTGCTCGGCGCCGGCGAGCGCTCGGAGAATGCAGCCCGGATCGCAGAGGAGGTCATACGCATCCTCGAAGCACCCATTCCCTGCGACGGTCACCTTTGTCGCTGCGGCGTCAGCATCGGGCTTTCCCGAACCGGCGACGATGTGGACGGACGCCAGGCGCTGATCAACGCCGCGATTGCCCTATCCTCTGCCAAGGCGCAGAAGGGCAGCCGCACCGTTCTCTTCACGGCAGAGCTGGAAAATCGAAACCGCGCGATCAAACAGACGGCCGACGACATCCTGCGCGGGCTGGACGACGACGCTTTCCTGCCGTTCTACCAGCTGCAGTTCGATGCAAAGACGCTTGAGGTCAGCGGTGTCGAAACCCTCGCGCGCTGGCAGCATCCGAAGCACGGGGTCCTCGCGCCGGACCGATTTCTAAAGATTGCCGAAGATATCGACGTGATGTGGCGCATCGACCGGTCGCTGGCGGAAAAAGCCTGCGGGGACTTTCTGCGCTGGAGGCTCGAAGGGCTCGCTGTCCCCCGTATGTCCGTCAACATCTCCGCTCGCCGCCTGCTCGATCCCGAGTTGCTCGCTTCCTTCCCGACTCAGAGTTTCCCGAAGGGCACCTTCGTTTTCGAAATGCTCGAATCGATCTTCCTCGACGCCCTCGACGACGAGATGTCCAAAGCGATCGATCGCATCCGCAAAGCCGGTATCGCCATCGAGATCGACGACTTCGGCACCGGCCACGCCTCCGTCCTCGGGCTGACCACCCTTCACCCGAAGCGACTGAAGATCGATCGGGCGCTCATCGCCCCGCTGACGCGCGGCGAACGCCATCGTCGCCTGGTTGCCGCGATCATCGAAATGGGCCACGCGCTCGATATCGAGATCGTTGCGGAGGGCGTCGAAACGCAGGCGCAGATCGTTCTGCTCCGGACGATGGGGTGTGACGTCCTGCAGGGGTATGCCCTCGCCCGCCCCATGGCGACACGGGACATAGAAGCCTTCCTGCGCGCGCGCCTGCCGGCAACCGCTGATACGGGTCTTGCATCGGAAGGTTCTCCCCCTGCCGCGGAATGATCCCGCCGCCACCATGAGGCCGGCGCAGGCCTGCAATGCGCCGATAGACCCTCGTGTTTCCAGAGGAGAGATCAGACGCCGATTGTGAAATGTTTTCTTTTCCGCTATGGACCCGGGAGAAAAACATGCCCGACTGCACCAACGAAAAGGCGCATCTCCCAGCGCCCACAACAATATGAGACAGAGTCTATGAACCGTCGCCGCCGAATCTATGAAGGCAAGGCCAAGATCCTCTATGAGGGCCCCGAGCCGGGCACGCTGATACAGTTCTTCAAGGACGATGCTACCGCTTTCAACAAGAAGAAGCATGACGTCATCGATGGCAAGGGCGTACTGAACAACCGCATCTCCGAATATATCTTCACGCATCTGAACCGCATCGGCATCCCGACCCACTTCATCCGCCGCCTCAACATGCGCGAGCAGTTGATCAAGGAAGTCGAGATCATCCCGCTCGAGATCGTCGTGCGCAATGTCGCGGCCGGATCGCTGTCCAAGCGCCTTGGCATCGAGGAAGGCACCGTGCTGCCGCGCTCGATCATCGAATTCTACTACAAGGCCGACGCGCTCGATGACCCCATGGTCTCCGAAGAGCACATCACGGCCTTCGGCTGGGCAAGCCCGCAGGAGCTCGACGACGTGATGGCGCTCGCTATCCGCGTCAACGACTTCCTGACAGGCCTGTTTCTTGGCGTCGGCATCCAGCTGGTCGATTTCAAGATCGAATGCGGCCGCCTGTTCGAAGGCGACATGATGCGGATCATCCTGGCGGATGAGATTTCGCCCGACAGCTGCCGCCTCTGGGACGTCGTGACGAAGGAAAAGATGGACAAGGACCGGTTCCGCCGCGACATGGGCGGCTTGGTCGAAGCCTATCAGGAGGTCGCCCGCCGTCTCGGCATCATGAACGAAAACGAGCCGCCGCGCGGTTCCGGTCCGGTTCTGGTCAAGTAAGCCGCCAGAACCCGAGAGCATCCAGTTTCGAGGAAAACAACAAGTGATCACCGCACGCGTAACCGTAACGCTCAAGAACGGCGTTCTCGACCCGCAAGGCAAGGCCATCGAAGGCGCCCTCGGCGCCCTCGGTTTTCAAGGTATCGGCCAGGTTCGCCAAGGCAAAGTGTTCGACCTCAAGGTCGATACCGACGACCGCGCGAAAGCCGAAACCGACGTAAAGGCCATGTGCGATAAGCTGTTGGCAAACACCGTGATCGAGAACTATACTATCTCCCTCGACTGAAGGTTGCGGGAGAGTGGCATGACGAACGTCACGAACGAACTGATGTATGAACTCCTCAAGCGGATGAATGGCGATATATCGCACATCAGGCACGCCGTGACGGAACTGAAGAGCGAAATGCAAAGCATGCGTGGCACGCTCGTTTCCGTTCAGCAGGACATTCACAACATCTACGGCGTCCTCGGACGCCACGAGACCCGTCTCGACCGCATTGAAAACCGCCTCGAGCTGCGCGAGCTTGCCGAGGCACAGGCAAGGTTCGATCCGCATCCATGAAGTCCGCCGTCGTTCAGCTCCCCGGTCTCAACCGCGACCGTGACATGATCACCGCCCTGACCATGATTTCCGGCAAGCCGCCGGTGACCATCTGGCAGACGGAAACCGAAATTCCGGATGTCGATCTGATCGTCATTCCCGGCGGTTTCTCTTATGGCGATTACCTCCGCTGCGGCGCCATTGCCGCCCGCATGCCCGTCATGCAGGCGATCAAGGCGAAGGCCGAACAGGGCGTCCGCGTGCTCGGCGTCTGCAACGGCTTCCAGATCCTGCTCGAAGCCGGCCTGCTGCCAGGGGCGCTGATGCGCAATGCCTCGCTGAAGTTTGTCTGCAAGGAGATCAAGCTCGAAGTTGTCAACGCTTCGACGGACTTCACCCGCGCCTACGCGGAAGGTCAGATCATCCGCTGCCCGGTCGCCCATCACGACGGCAACTACTTCGCCGATACGGAAACGCTGAAGGAGATCGAAGGCAGTGGGCAGGTCGTCTTCCGCTATGCCGCCGGCACCAATCCCAACGGCTCGATGAACGACATCGCGGCCGTTACCAATGCCCGTGGCAATGTCCTCGGCATGATGCCGCATCCGGAAAACCTGATCGAAGCCGCGCATGGCGGCTCGGACGGTCGCGCCCTGTTCGCCTCGGCTCTCGACGTCATCGCGGCCTGAACATCGGCCGCGATTCTTTCCGACACAGCTTCCGGCGTAGCCGGACCCATATCGAGATCCAGCCCCGTATCGAGATCCAGCGATGAATCCTGCCTGCCTGTCCTCCATCGCTGCCGCCATTGCGGCTCTCCTGTCCGGCTGCCAGTCGGCACCGGAACCAGCACCGGTCCGCAACGTCGCGGCGCTGCCGACGATGGAGCGCATCGCGCTCAGCGCCAATGCCTGCTGGTTCAAGTCGGGGGACGCCGCGTTCAAGTCCTACCGCCTGGCGCCGGAACTCAATTCCTTCTCCGGTCGCCCGCGCATCCTGCTCGTCAAGCGCAACAATCCTGAAGCCCGCCCGCTCGCCGTCATCCAGGCCGAAGGCCATCCGGCCAAGGTCGACGCCTTCGGTCCTCTGTTCAGCGAACCGGTCGGCACACGCATGACAAGCGACATCAAGCGCTGGATGGCCGGCGACAAAGGCTGCTGATCCCGTCGCGCGCCGGCCCTCATGCATCGAGCGACGTGCTGACTGACGATACGGCCGCCGGCACTCACTCGATGAAATACGACTTGCCAAGCTCCTCACGAACCTCCCAGCGCGTCAGGCCGATATCGTTCAGCTGATCGTCCGTCAGATCCCTGAGCACGAGCCGTCCCGCACGCTTCATCCGCCATTCGGCAAATCTTTCCGTCATCCGTCCGAAAAAGCCGCACCTGATCGGGCTCGGCGGCGAAACCATGTCGCCACTCGACCGGAACAACCGTTCTCGTTCGAAACCATCGGGATAAATTGTTCCGATTGTATCATTATACTGACTGATCGACATGATGATCGTCTCCAAGTGCTGCAAAGTAGCTTTAAATCAATGGGTACAATTGACAAAGACAATCGAGCAATGTCATTATTGTCACCATGACAAATTGGCTTCCTGATCTCTCGGCCGGCGACGGACCGCTCTATCTCAAGCTCGCGCAATCCATCGAGGCTGCGATCGACAGCGGCGCCTTGCCGCCCGGTGAAAAGCTGCCGGCACAGCGCAACCTTGCCTTCGACATCGGCGTAACCCTCGGCACCGTCAGCCGTGCCTATGCCCTCGTGCACGAACGCGGGCTGGTGGCCGGCGAGGTCGGACGCGGCACCTATGTTCGCGAACGGAAAACCACGACCGACACGACGTCCGATTCGATGAAATCCTTAGCCGGCACACGCCCCTTCGAGGCGCCGACAGGAAAGCTGCGATTCGATGCGACCGGCGCACCCCATGTCGGGCAGGCAAACGTTATTCAGGAGATCCTGGCGCAGGTCGTGGCCGACCATCCGACGGATGTTGCCGATTACACCCGCTCGGCGCTGACGCACTGGCAGGAGGCGGGCGCTGCGTGGATGGCACGCGCCGGCTGGGCGCCGGATGTCGAGGGTATCGTCGTTACGCAGGGCGCCCATGCCGCCATCGTCTCCGTCGTTACCGCGGTCACGGCTCCGGGTGACCGGATCCTGTTCGAAAACATGACCTACAGCCAGGTCGCCCGTGCCCTCAGCCTCATGGGCCGGCGCATCCTCGCCGGGGAAACCGATGCGCAGGGCCTTGTGCCGGAGGATTTCGAGCGGATCTGCCAGCAGCAGCATCCGGCGGTCGTCTTCCTGATGCCGACCCTGCAAAATCCCACGCTGGCCACGATGGACCGTACGCGCCGTCAGGCGATCGCCGCCATCGCGCGCCGGCACAATGTCCTCCTCATAGAGGACGACATCTACGGTATTCTCACGAACGATACCCAGCCGATGCTCGCTGCCCTCGCGCCAGAGCGAACCTTCGTCGTGTCCGGCCTGTCGAAGTCCGTCGCACCCGGCGTTCGCGGCGGCTGGGTTTCCTGCCCGCAGCATTTCGCCGCCCGCGTGAAGATCGCCCACAAGATGCTGACAGGCGGCACCGCCTTCCTGCTCGCGGAATGCGCCGCAAGGCTGGTTCTGTCAGGCGAGGCGAAAGGCATCCTCGGCCGCGTCGTTGCGGAACTGGAGGCACGGGAGGCTCTCGCCCGCGACATCCTCAGCGGACACGATTTCCGGTCCCTCCCCCAGATCCCCTTCCTCTGGCTGCAATTGCCCGAGCCTTGGCTGGCGGGCACGTTCAAGGCAGCCGCCTTCGAGGCCGGCGTGTTGATCGACGGCGAGGACGAGTTCAAGGCGGGACGCTCCGACAAGGTGCACCACCGGGTCCGAATCGCTTTTTCGAATCACGGACGTGAGGATGTCCGTCGGGGGTTCCACCAACTCCGGAACGTTCTCGACGGCGGCCTTGCCGGCTACGACAGCGCCAGCTGAGGCAAGCTTCCCGCAAGACAGACCTGCTTCAGTCCACGGACGACCTTCGTAAGCGTGGATACCAAAATGATTCCTGCCGGCAACACCCAGCCGAAGCCGAGCCGCCGCCCCGTGGCGCTGGCCCGTCTTCTTCTCGTCAGCGGGCAGCTTGGCTTTGCACTGCCGGCCTCCGCCGGTGACGGCACCTTCGATGAGTTGCGCTTTGGCGCAACGGCTTCCATTGCCGATGGCAACCTGCACGAAGACGGCGCCTTCCCCGCGGCCACCCTGTTCTTCGATCCGTTCGACCGCGACACGGCCACCGGTTGGCGGGATGCGCTGGCCCGCCCGCGAGTCCATGTCGGCGGGGAGATCGGCACGGGCAGCGGCGCCAACTTGGCTTTTGCCGGCCTGAACTGGACCTTCGACGTCAGCCCCCAGCTCTTTCTCGACGCCGGCTTCGGCGGCCTTGTGCATGATGGCAATCTCGATAGTTCACGTGAGGATGGCCCCCGTCTCGGATGCCGGTTGCTGTTCCATGAATACGCGGCCGTCGGCTATCGCCTCGATGAAAAATGGAGCCTCGTCGGTCAGGTTGAACACGCCTCTCACGCAAAGCTCTGCGACGGCCCGAACGGCGGCTTCACGCGGGCAGGCCTGATGGTCGGTTATCAATTCTGAAAACGAATTTTCCCGTCATTCGGCAACATTCCCAGGGCATTTTCCTGTCGCGCGACAGGCGGGCTTCGGCTAAGAACCGCCCAACGTCTCAGGGAACCTTCACATGGCCATCTCAAATGCCCGCCCGATCACGCCGGACCTCATCGCCTCCCACGGCCTGAAGCCGGACGAATACCAGCGCATCCTGGATCTGATCGGCCGCGAGCCGAGCTTTACCGAACTCGGCATCTTCTCGGCCATGTGGAACGAGCACTGCTCGTACAAATCCTCCAAGAAGTGGCTGAAGACGCTGCCGACCAAGGGTCCGCGCGTTATTCAAGGCCCGGGCGAAAACGCGGGTGTGGTGGATATCGATGATGGCGACTGCGTCGTCTTCAAGATGGAAAGCCACAATCACCCTTCCTTCATCGAGCCCTATCAGGGCGCGGCAACCGGGGTCGGCGGAATCCTGCGGGATGTCTTCACCATGGGTGCACGACCGATCGCAGCCATGAATGCGCTGCGCTTCGGTGCACCGGATCATCCGAAGACCCGCCACCTCGTCTCGGGCGTCGTCGCCGGCGTCGGTGGCTACGGCAATTCCTTCGGCGTTCCCACGGTCGGCGGCGAGGTCGAGTTCGATGCCCGCTACAACGGCAACATCCTCGTCAACGCGTTTGCGGCGGGCCTTGCGAAGACCGATGCGATCTTCCTGTCGGAAGCCAAGGGCGTTGGCCTTCCGGTCGTCTATCTCGGCGCGAAGACCGGTCGCGACGGTGTCGGCGGCGCGACGATGGCCTCGGCGGAATTCGATGAATCGATCGAGGAGAAGCGTCCGACCGTCCAGGTCGGCGATCCCTTCACCGAGAAATGCCTGCTGGAGGCCTGCCTCGAACTGATGAAGACGGGCGCCGTCATCGCCATTCAGGACATGGGTGCCGCCGGCCTTACCTGCTCGGCCGTGGAGATGGGCGCCAAGGGCGGACTCGGCATCGAGCTGATTCTCGATCAGGTACCGGTGCGCGAAGAGCGCATGACGGCCTATGAAATGATGCTGTCGGAAAGCCAGGAGCGCATGCTCATGGTTCTCGAGCCCTCCAAGGAAGAGGTCGCCAAGGCGATCTTCGTCAAATGGGGGCTCGACTTCGCCATCGTCGGCAAGACCACGGACGACCTGCGCTTCCGCGTTCTCCATCAGGGCGAGGAGGTCGCCAACCTTCCGATCAAGGAACTCGGCGACGAAGCCCCGGAATATGATCGCCCCTGGACGCCGGCCAAGGTACCGGCTGCCCTCGCGGCGGATGACATTCCCCAGGCCGACATTGCCGACGCGCTGCTGAAGCTTGTGGGATCCCCGAACAACGCGTCGCGCCGCTGGGTCTACGAGCAGTACGATACGCTGATCCAGGGCAACTCGTTGCAGCTGCCGGGCGGCGATGCCGGCGTCGTGCGCGTCGAGGGCCATGCGACGAAGGCGCTCGCCTTCTCCTCCGACGTCACGCCCCGCTATGTCGAGGCCGATGCTTTCGAAGGCGGCAAGCAGGCTGTCGCAGAATGCTGGCGCAACATGACCGCGACCGGTGCCCTGCCGCTGGCCGCCACCGACAACCTGAATTTCGGCAACCCGGAGAAGCCGGAGATCATGAGCCAGCTGGTTCACGCCATCAAGGGCATCGGCGAAGCCTGCCTCGCGCTCGACTTCCCGATCGTGTCGGGCAATGTCTCGCTCTACAACGAGACGCACGGCCAGGCGATCTTGCCGACCCCGACCATTGCCGGCGTCGGCCTCATCGACGACTGGTCGAAGATGGCCCGTATCCGTTTTGCCGGCGAAGGCCAGACGATCCTGCTCGTCGGCGCACCGGTCGAACTCGGCACCCACCTCGCCCAGTCCGTCTACATGCGCGACATTCACGGCCGCACCGATGGCCCGCCGCCGCATGTGGATCTGGCGCTGGAACGCAAGTCCGGCGACTTCGTCCGCGAGTTGATCCGTGATCGCCTTGTCACATCGGTCCACGATTGTTCATCGGGCGGTCTCGCCCTGGCCATCGCCGAAATGGCCATCGCTTCCGACATCGGCGCCACGATCGACCCGGTCGAAGGCCGCGACCCCATTCCCGTCTTCTTTGGCGAGGATCAGGCCCGCTACGTCGTCACGGTCAAGACGGACGATGTCGAGGAGATCCAGAATATTGCGGAAATCCGCGGCGTTTACGCCCCCGTCATCGGCAAGACGGGCGGCGCAACCGTCACGCTCGGCTCGGCCCGTCCCGTCCCGATCGAGAGATTGCAAAAGGCGTATGAATCATGGTTCCCTGACTTCATGTCCGGCGAATTGCCCGCGACCGAATAAAGCCACAGAATGAACCGGACCCCGGCCGACCGGGTTAACGGGAACAAGGAGGACACCGCATGGCCATGAAACCGGGCGATATCGAGGACATGATCAAGACCGGTATTCCCGGCGCGCAGGTGACCATCCGCGATCTCGCCGGAGACGGGGATCATTACGCGGCCGAGGTCGTCGCGGAAGCCTTCCGTGGCAAGAGCCGGGTGCAGCAGCATCAGATGGTCTACAATGCGCTTCAGGGCAACATGGGCGGCGTGCTTCACGCCCTTGCCCTTCAAACCTCGGTTCCGGAGTGAGCAAATGGCCGGTCTGTTGAAGATGCTCGTGTCGGGCGTCGTAGACGGGGTCTTGAAAGAGATCCTGAAGAAGAGCGGCACCGGCACGACGAAGCGGACGCGACGGCAGGCACGCACCCCGACCGGCGTCGTCACCGGGCTCGTCAAGGATGCCATCATCAAGGTGGTGGCGCCGAAGAAGCAAGTCAGCCGCAAGCGCACGGCTGCGGCGCGCAGCAAGCAGAAACGCGTCTGAGCCACATCTTCCGGCGTCACACCCTTTCTTCCGCTTCATGCGGAGGTCCCATCCTTTTTTTAAGCCGGCCCTTTTTTCAAGCAGGATGGGTGAAAACTGCGTTGCGCCATGCTATGTGACGGTTATCGACACCCGTCCTTGAAGCGGGACAGAGAAGGAATTCAAGTATGACCGGCATCCACGATTTCATCGACAACGAGGTGAAGACCAACGACATCGTGCTCTTCATGAAGGGTACCCCGCAGTTTCCGCAGTGCGGCTTCTCCGGGCAGGTCGTGCAGATCCTCGATTACCTCGGCGTCGACTACAAAGGCGTCAACATTCTCGCCGATGCGGATCTGCGCCAGGGCATCAAGGACTATTCGAACTGGCCGACGGTTCCCCAGCTCTATATCAAGGGCGAGTTCATCGGCGGCTGCGATATCGTCCGCGAGATGTTCCAGGCCGGCGAGCTTCAGACGCATCTGCAGGAAAACGGCGTCGAGGTCAAAGCTTCAGCCTGATCCGGCTTCCTCTGCAAGATATCTGGTCCCCGGCCTCGCGCCGGGGTCGTTGTTTTCAGGGTCGACATCACAAGCGGCCGAAAAGCGAACCCGTGGCAGTTGCCGATCGATATGTCGTCACGCAGCTGTTGCCGGATTGCGCTACCGAAGCAGCGGGCACCGCGATATGTTTGATTCGGGTTGCGAATCATGCGGTGATCCGTCCTCTCACAAACAGACCGGGACAGCAGTGATGCCTCCCATCATGGCCGGTTCCCGGCAGATTTCGTTGAAAAGCGCTATGGGCCAATGATCCTAGGATCACTCGATCTCGGGCTCGGCTACGACCTATGGCTGAACGTCCGGCCGATGCGCGGCGCTGCCGCGTGCTTCCGTCGGATCGCCTGCCGCAAAGCGGCGGGATGGAAGGACTTTTGAAAATGACGTCCACCACGGAACCCGCTATCGCGATGCCGTTGTCGAAAGGTCAGTTCATCGCCATCATGGCCATGCTGATGTCGATCAACGCCCTGTCGATCGACATGATGCTGCCGGGCCTGCAGGAGATCGGCCAGAGCCTCGGCGTTGCCGACGAGAACAGCCGCCAGTTCGTGATCACGTCCTACCTGATCGGCATGGGCAGCGCCCAGCTCTTCTTCGGGCCGCTGTCCGACAGATTCGGGCGCAAGATGCCGCTAATCGCCGGACTGGTGATCTATGCGCTCTGCGCCTTCGCCATCGTCTTCGTGCCGAGCTTCGGCGCATTGCTCGCTCTGCGCTTCGTTCAGGGCCTCGGCGCTGCCGCCACCCGCGTCATCAGCGTCTCCATCGTCCGCGATATCTATGGCGGGCGCATGATGGCCGAGGTCATGTCGCTTGTCATGATGGTCTTCATGGTCGTGCCCGTCATCGCACCGAGCATCGGTCAGCTGGTCATGCTGTTTGCCGAATGGCACATGATCTTCCTGGTCATCTCCATCTACGCGTTATTCGCGACCGTGCTCGTCGTGCTCTACCTGCCGGAAACGCTTGCGCCGGAGAATCGCCGCCCCTTCACGATCAAGGGTATCTCTACCTCCTTCGCCATCGTTCTCGGCAATCGCACGGCGCTCTGTTACGCATTGTCGATCTCCTTCATCTTCGGCGCGCTGTTCGGCTTCATCAATTCGGCCCAGCAGGTCATGGTCGGCGTGTTCGGCCTCGGCAATTACTTCCCGCTGGTGTTTGCCTGTTTCGCGGGCCTCATGGCGGTGGCCTCCTTCACCAATTCGCGCCTTGTCGGTCGCTACGGCATGCACCGGGTCTCCCACATCGCGCTTCTGCTGTTCGTCGCCGCCAGCGCGGTCTGGGCGATGTTCTCCGCCGCCGGCTTCCTGCCGTTCTGGCTGTTCGCCATTCTTTACGGCAGCGCCATGTTCCAGTTCGGCCTGATCGGCGCGAACTTCAACGCGATGGCCATGGAGCCGCTCGGTCATGTCGCAGGCACCGCCTCCTCCGTCATCGGCTTCATGCAGACCATCGGCGGCGCCCTTATCGGCGCCATGATCGGTCAGGCCTTCGACGGCACGGTGACGCCGCTGGCGTTCGGCTTCCTCTCCGTCGCCATCATCGGCCTGTTCTTCGTGCTGCTGGCCGAGCGCGGCCGCCTGTTCTCGTCCGATCACCACCATCCCGCCGGCTGAGCCCCAACCGCCCTTAAGATCGAGATCCCATGTCCACGTCCTCCCAACCTCCTCTGCCGCAAGGCTCGCAACGCATCGGGCTTGGCTTCCGTGAGTTCGTCGTCACCATCGCTTTGATGACGGCGAGTATTGCGGTTGCCATCGACAGTATGCTCCCGGCTCTGCCGCATATCGCCAGCTCGCTCAACGTGCCCAATCCGAACGACGCGCAGCTGGTCATCGCGGTCTATTTCTTCGGCTTCGGCTTCGCCCAGCTCGTGTTCGGCAGCCTTGCGGATGCCTTCGGCCGGCGCGCGATCCTGCTGCTCGGCCTCGCCATCTTCACGGTCACCACCTTTGCCGCCGCCTGGACGGAGAGTTTCACGGCCCTCCTCGCCTTCCGCTTCGCACAGGGCGTCGGCGGCGCCGCCATCCGCATCACCACCACGGCGATCACGCGCGACTGCTTCGATGGCCGCGAGATGGCGCGGGTCATGTCCTACATCATGATCGTCTTCATGCTGGTGCCGATCCTCGCGCCGTCCTTCGGCCAGGCCGTGCTCACCTATGCCGACTGGCACTGGATCTTCATTCTGCTCGGCGTCATCGGCGCGATCCTGTTCGTGTGGGCGAGCCTGCGCATGCGCGAATCGCTGCCGGTTTCCGAGCGGCTCCCCCTCTCGGTCGCTGCGATCTCCGGCGGCTTCCGCACGGTCCTCACCAACCGCATCACCTGCGGCTACATGCTCGGCCTCACGCTGTTCACCGCCGTCATCTGCACCTTCATCGTCACGGTGCAGCAGATATTCGGAACGGTCTACGGCCTCGGTGACTGGCTGCCGATCGCCTTTGCCGGTACGGCCTCCGGCATCGCGGTTGCCAATTTCATGAATGGCTACTTCGTCCGCCGCTTCGGCATGCGCCGCATTTCCCATGCCTGCATGATCATCTTCACGGCACTCGGACTGCTCGCGGTCGGCGTCGCTTTCTTCGGCACGCCGTCCTTCCTGTTCACCTACCTGATGCTCAGCATCATGCTGATGTTCTTCGCCGTCATCACCACCAACTTCACCGCCATCTGCCTTGAGCCAATGGGCCATATCGCGGGAACGGCCACGGCGGTCACCGGCTTCGTCTCCACCACCGGCGGCGCGATCCTCGGCGGCATGATCGGGCAGATGTTCGACGGGACGGTGCGCCCGCTCTTCGTCGGCTTCGCGCTCTTCGGCCTCTTCACCATCCTCGCCGTGCTCTGGGCCGAACGCGGACAGCTCTTCACCCACCCCGGCGACGAACCGGAGATGGAGCCCGGCATGGGCGGCCATTGACGAACAACCTCAGCAGTAGAATCGGAAAGGGCGGCCAGTGGCCGCCCTTTTGGTATCGAAGACCTCGATAGATATCAGATCGTGAAAACCTTCTGCCGGAGAAGGTGCCAGCTGGCCTCGTCGGACGTGACCAGCAGGCCGCCGTCGAGATGCTGCGGCTGGTAGGGAGAGCCATCGAAACGCCGGACATAGGCGCCAGCCTCTTCCGCGATCAGGCAACCCGCCAGATGATCCCACGGCATCAGCTTCTGGTACATGAGGAAGTGGAAGTGCCCGGCGGAAAAGGCGCGGTACTCGTGCGCCGCGCAGCGGTAGCTGGTCGCAATCCGAACGCTCGCCATGTTGCCCATGACGGTGCGCCGCGCATCCGGCGCGTAGAAACCGGTGGACGCGCAGCCGACGAAATCGTCCAGCGTCGTCGGCGCAGGGGTTACCGAGAGCTGGTCCTGAGACCCGTCCGCGCGGCAAAGCCATGCGCCTGCGCCCTTCTCGGCAATCACCCAGTCATTGCCCATGGGATCGTAGATGATGCCGGCGATCGTCTCGCCGCCGGCGACCACGCTCGCCATCACCCCGAACAGCGGCATGCCGGCGGCATAGTTGAACGTGCCGTCGATCGGATCGACGATCACGGCGAGGTCGGCGTCGGCAAGCTTGTCCAGAAGCGCCGGATCGGCCGAGACGGATTCCTCGCCGATGAACAGCGCGCCGGGAACGACATCGCCGATTCGGGCCTTGATCAGCCGTTCCGCCGCTTCGTCGGCCTCGGTGACGAGGTCGATCGCCTCCGTCTTCATCCTGACGTCGCCGCTCGAAAGGTTGCGGAAGCGCGGCATGATTTCGACTGCGGCGGCCTCCTGCAGCAGATTGGCCAGTCCGGCAATGTCGATCTCGCGGGTCATGAAAGAGGCTCCGTTCCTGTAGGTTGCGTCGTCAGCGACTGGAAGTCGAAAAGCTTCGGGTCGAGCAAATGCGACGGGTTGGCATGGCCGAGCGCGCGCAGCATCGTGTCCTTGCGGCCGGGCATGCGGGCCTCGATGTCTGCCAGCATCGCCTTCATCGCATTGCGCTCCAGCCCGTCCTGCGAGCCGCAGAGGTCGCAAGGGATGATCGGGAACTGCATGGCAGCGGCGAATTTCGCCAGATCGTCTTCCGCCGCATAGGCCAGCGGCCGGAGCACCGTCAGGTCGCCCTCGTCGTTGACGAGCTTCGCCGGCATCGTCGCCAGCCGCCCGCCATGGAAGAAGTTCATGAAGAATGTCTCGAGAATGTCCTCCCGGTGATGGCCGAGAACGAGCGCGTCGCAGCCCTCCTCGCGGGCGATCCGGTAGAGATTGCCGCGCCGCAGACGCGAACAGAGCGCGCAATAGGTACCCCCCGCCGGCACCTTCTCCTTCACGATCGAATAGGTGTCGCGATATTCGATGCGATGTCGCACGCCGATGGAAGCAAGATACGCCGGCAAGATGTGCTTGGGAAAGTTCGGTTGCCCCTGATCCAGATTGCAGGCAATCAGCTCGACCGGCAGCAGGCCGCGCCATTGCAGGTCGATCAACAGCGCCAGCAGGCTGTAACTGTCCTTGCCGCCGGACACGCCGATCAGCCAGCGCTTCTGCCCGTTCAGCATCCCGAAATCGTCGATCGCCTGGCGGATATTGCGCAGCAGACGCTTGCGCAGCTTGTTGAAGCTGACACTGTCCGGCATGCCGCGAAAGATCGCCGGCAGATCGGCAGGCGTTTCCTCGATCGACGGACGCGCGGCAGTCTCTGTGTGAAGCATGGAATCAGGTGTCATCGAGGCGCTTTCCGGCAGAGGCTCTTCGGCAAGAGGCCGATAGGCACGCGGACGTTTGAATGGCCTGCCATGCCCGCCCGACGTGTCAAGATCAAGACAAATCGATCCGACGCGCGTGTTACGCGCCGAACACCGACCATCCCGTGCGGTTTGCCAGCATTTCCAGCGCCAGCGAGCCGAGCTGCGAATTGCCATTTTCGTTCAGTCCTGGCGACCAGACGGCAACGGAGGCCTTTCCCGGCGCCACAGCCATGATGCCGCCACCCACGCCGCTCTTGCCGGGAAGGCCGACATGATAGGCGAAATCGCCGGAGCCGTCGTAGTGGCCGCAGGTGAGCATCAGCGCGTTGATGCGCCGCGCCCGCTGGCGCGACACGATGGAATGCCCCGTGCCCGGCTGCTGCCCGTTATTGGCGAGGAAGAGGCCGGCTTTGGCAAGCTGCACGCAGGTCATCGCAATGGCGCAGTGGTGGAAATAGACCCCGAGCACATGCTCCACGGGATGATCGAGCTTTCCGAAGGATCGCATGAAATTGGCGAGCGCCGCATTGCGAAAACCCGTCGCGGCCTCCGATTTCGCCACCTGCGGATCGATCGAGATATCCTCGTCATCGGCCAGCATCCGCATGAACCGCAGAATCTCGCCGATCACCTCCCGCGGCGTGTGGCCGGCAAGAATGAGGTCGCTGATGGTGATGGCGCCGGCATTGATGAAGGGATTGCGCGGCTTTCCGCCCTCATGCTCCAGTTGCACGATCGAGTTGAAGGCGGAACCGGACGGCTCGCGCCCTACCCGCTTCCACAAGCGCTCGCCATGCTTGCCGAGCGCCAGCGTCAGCGTGAAGACCTTGGAAATACTTTGAATCGAAAAGGGAACAGCGGCATCACCGACCGAAAAAACCTTACCATCGACCGTAACGATTGCCATGCCGAAGCTCTTCGGATCGATACGGGCGAGCTGCGGAATGTAGTCCGCGACCTTCCCCTCGCCGCGCCGCGGCTCGACTGCCGCATAGATGTCATCGAGCACCGACTGGAGATCGAGATGTTCCGTATCCGACATGGGGTCCTCACGTCGTTGCCAGGCGGTTCTTCGCATGAAAAAAGCCGCCCCGAATGGAGCGGCTTTTTCCGGAATGTGCAAGGCCGAAGCCTGCCCAAAAGCTTATCGCGAATAGAATTCGACGACGAGGTTCGGTTCCATGATGACGGCGTAAGGCACGTCTGCAAGGAACGGGATGCGTGCGAAGGTCGCAACCATCTTGTTGTGATCGACTTCGATGTAGTCGGGAACGTCACGCTCTGCGAGGCCGACGGCTTCGAGAACGGAGACGAGCTGCTTGGACTTTTCGCGAACTTCGATGACGTCGCCGACCTTGCAGCGATAGGAACCGATGTTGACGCGAACGCCGTTGACCGTGACGTGGCCGTGGTTGACGAACTGACGGGCAGCAAAGACCGTGGGAACGAACTTGGCGCGATACACGATCGCGTCGAGACGCGATTCGAGCAGACCGATCAGGTTCTCCGAAGTGTCACCCTTGCGGCGGTTGGCTTCGTCGTAGGTCGCGCGGAACTGCTTCTCGCGGATGTCGCCGTAGTAGCCCTTGAGCTTCTGCTTGGCGCGCAGCTGAACACCGAAGTCCGAAAGCTTGGACTTGCGACGCTGGCCGTGCTGGCCGGGGCCGTATTCGCGGCGGTTCACCGGGGACTTCGGACGACCCCAGATGTTCTCGCCCATACGGCGGTCGATTTTGTACTTGGACGATTCGCGCTTGCTCATCGCATTTCCTTTCAGAACGTTGCACCCGCTTGTTGCCAGACAGGATGAAGGAAACACGCCCTCCTCTGAACCGCTTGCGCCGTTCTGACAGGCCTCTCACATTACGCTAACGGAGACGCCACGGGACATGTCAAATAAAACACCGGGCTTTGCGGCCCGGCGTTGTCGCGGTGTTTAGGGGCAAGTCATGGAATTGTCAACATCAGGATGCGTTGAGGTGACCGGCGTTGTCGGATATAAAGACCTATCGAATATGGAGAACGTCATGCCGCGGACTGCAAGGATCGATGAAGACCTCGTTGACGCCGTCGAAGGAATGGCCGCACGTGAGAAGAAAACGTTCGATGAAATTGTTTCCGAACTCGTGCGTGGCTCTCTTGAACGGTCGCCGACGGGAGTCGAGCGAAACGGATTTCCGATTCTCCCCTATACCCCGGGTACCCCGGTCACAACTCTGGAGATGGTCAACGCGCTTCGAGACGAGGAGGCATGATCTATCTTCTCGATGTGAATGTTCTGATCGCGCTGCTGGACGCCGGCAGTCCGTTTCATAGCGCCGCACACGAATAGATAAGTGATCTCGGCGAGGATGGCTGGGCCACATGCCCGATCACGGAGAACGGCGTCATTCGGATACTGAGCAACCGAACCTATGTCCGTTACCCAGGCTCGGCCATCGTGGCCTCCGGAATGATCGATATGATAGCGAAACTTGCCAGACGGCATTCTTGGGCGGATGACGTCAGCCTCGCAAACACCGCTCTCTTTTCTCTCGAGAGAATTACCCATCACAATCAGATCACCGACACCTACCTTCTCGGCCTTGCAACGTCGAAGCGCGGCAGGCTTGCGACCTTCGACCGTCATATCGATGTGACAACCGTCATCGGCGGTGCCGACGCCCTTCACCTCATCCCGACCTGACCTACTCCGCGGCACTCCGCTCGTCCATGTCGAGCGCAGCATTCGGATCACCCGGCGCCGTCTCGGTCTTCAGATCGGGAAACGCAACGATCCGGCGGCCGGACGCATCGCCATGCACGACGATCAGCCCCTGCTCTTCGAAATAGCCGAGCAGCCGGCGGGCGCGGCGTGAGGAATGGGTGCCATAGGCGCGCGCGATCATCAGGTCGGATGGACATGGCAGTCCGCGCAAGGCCGCCTGTGCAACGTTCAGGAACACGCCCTGAAGATCCTCCGTCACCTGCCGCGACAGGTCGAGCGCCGTCTTCCAGGCATCACTCGCAGCTGTATCGGCATCGACGCCGGAGCGGCTGATCGCCATCTTGCGCCGGAAGGCCGACAGCGAAAGTGCTGCACCCGGCACGCGGCGGATACGGCAGCGCACGAGGAAGTCCTGAAACAGCTCCGCATCGGGCCGGAAGGCCGCACCGGGATGATCGAGGATTTCGGCAAGAATCTGGTCGAGCAGCGCCTCCCGGTCGGCCGGCGGCATGTCCGGCTGCTGGGCACGCGCCTCGATGGGTGCCGCGGGTTCCGGGCGGGGACGCGAGAGTTCGGCCAGAATATCCGTCGCCGGCCGCGGCGCCGGCGCCGTACGGCGCGTCAGCGGCCGGGTGAGTTCGTCCGGGTCGGGCGTGAAGATCAGGTCCTCCACGTCCGCCAACGCTTCCGGCAGCGGCGTCAGCATCGGGCTGGTCGAGCGTGCCGAGGTCTCCACCGTCCCGATCATCACCGGCAGCGGGCGACGCGACAGAGCCGGCCCGAGCGCCACGAAGGAGCCGCGCTTCAGGTCGCGAAACATTTCCGCCGTCCGCCGGTCCATGCCCAGCAGATCGGCGGCGCGCGCCATGTCGATATCGAGAAAGGTGCGTCCCATCAGGAAGTTGGAGGCTTCCGCTGCCACGTTCTTGGCAAGCTTCGCCAGCCGCTGGGTCGCGATCACGCCGGCGAGACCTCGTTTACGTCCGCGGCACATCAGATTGGTCATCGCGCCCAGCGAGAGCTTGCGCACCTCTTCCGTCACGTCGCCCCCGACCGAGGGCGCAAACAGCTGCGCCTCGTCCACGACAACGAGGATTGGATACCAGAACTCCCGGTCCGCATCGAACAGCGCATTCAGAAACAGGCCGGCGGTGCGCATCTGCTGCTCGATATCCAGCCCTTCGAGCGACAGCACGCAGGAGACGCGATGCTGGCGGATGCGCGAGGCGATGCCCGCAAGCTCCGCCTCCGTCCGCTCGCCTTCGACGACGACATGGCCGAACTTGTCGGCCAGCGTGACGAAGTCGCCTTCCGGATCGATGATGCACTGCTGCACCCAGGGCGCGGATTGCTCGAGAAGACGGCGGAGCAGATGCGACTTGCCGGAACCGGAATTGCCTTGCACCAGAAGGCGCGTCGCCAGCAGTTCCTCGATATCGAGCGGTACGGACGTCCCGTCCATCGCCGTCCCCATGTCGATGCCGACCTTCATGAAACCCTCGTTCTCGTCTGGAATGCCGCGCCGCCACGCCGGCAGTCTTCATGCCTATCAGAATGTGCACCCCTTTGCGCCCGTCATCGGGCGCAACCCACAGCTAAAGCGGCGGCGACACCGTCAGCCCGAACCCTTGGAGCAAGCGGCGCGTGGAAAAGTCAGGGGCGGCCGAGGTGAAGATGGCGGGATCGATGCCCGTCAGCGGAACATAACTCTCTGGCGGCGGCACCAGCCGGCGCGCCTGCCGGGCGATGGCTTCCGCCGGATCGAGCCAATCGACCGGCCAGGGCGCGAGCTTGCGGAAAACGTTCGCCATGAAGGGATAATGCGTACAGGCGAGCACGACGATATCCGTTCGACGCCCGTCAACCTCCCGAAAGCAGGGCGCGATTTCCGCCAGCACGGCGGCATCCTCCATCGTCTCGCCGCGAATATAGGCCTCTGCCATGGCCGCCAGATGCTGCGAGCCGACAAGCTGGACATCGCACTTCGCGGCGAAGGACTGGATGAGATCTCGGGTATAGGCGCGCTTGACCGTACCTGGCGTGGCGAGCACCGAGACCATGCCGGACCGTGTTCGCTCCGCCGCCGGCTTAATGGCGGGAACCGTGCCGACGAAACGCATCTGCGGGAAAGCTGCGCGCAACTCGGCCCCGACTAGCGTGAACGCCGTATTGCAGGCGACGATGCAGATCTCCGGATCGTGTTCAGCGAGAAGGTCTGCGAAAAGGCCGATGATCCGCGCCTTGAGCGCCGCCTCGTCCGCCCAGCCGCCATAGGGAAAGCCGGCATCGTCGGCGACATAGACGAAATGCCGCTCCGGCATCAGCACCCGCGCTTCGCGCAGCACCGTCAGTCCGCCGATACCGCTGTCGAAGACGAGAACCGGCTTCATGTCAGCCCTCGCTCTCGTCCGGCGTTACCGTCTCCGGCGACGCGACAGGACGGCCAGCGCCGCTCCGCCCATCAGCAGGTGCACCCGCGCCGCGCGGCGTTTCCCGGGAAAAGCGGTCGAGCGAGGAGATGACGCCGCGGATAACGCGGATTTCGGTGGCGCTGAAGGCGGGTCGCGTCAGCACGGCCCGCAAATTGTCCACCAGCTTCGGGCGCTTGGCGAGCGGCCGGAAATAGCCCCGCGAATCGAGCGCTTCTTCCACATGATCGAACAGACCCTGCAGATCGGTCTTGGTCGCCGGCTGCTGCGGCAGCGCGTGGAAGGAGGTCTGGTCCTCCGACACCATGGACGTTTTCATCCACTCGTACGACATCAGCAGCACGGCCTGCGCGAGATTGAGCGAGGCGAAGGCCGGATTGACCGGAAACGTCACGATCTCGTCGGCCAGCGCGATCTCTTCATTGGTGAGACCGGTGCGCTCACGGCCAAAGAGAATGCCGGTCTTCTCCCCCTTGACGAAACGGCCGCGCAGCGTTTCCGCCGCCACGCCCGGCGCACGCACCGGCTTATAGCCGTATCGGTCACGCGCTGTCGTCGCATAGACGAAATTCAGGTCGGCGACGGCCTCTTCCGTGGTCTCGTAGAGCTTGGCGGCGTTGATGACATGGTCGGCCCGGCTGGCGGCGGCTTGCGCCTTTTCGCTCGGCCAGCCGTCGCGCGGGTTGACGAGACGCAGTTCGGCCAGCCCGAAATTCGCCATTGCCCGCGCAACCATGCCGATGTTCTCGCCAAGCTGCGGATGGACCAGAATGATCGCCGGTCCTTCCGCCAGAAGCGGGCGCTCGCTGTTCGTGCCTGCCATATCGTTCCCATTCCAAGCGGTGCCGCATCCGGAACGGCACCCGTCACCTATTGCCGCTTCGTCGCACAGATCGTCCGGTTTTGAAAGACGGCGCCTACTGCGCCCCCTGCGCAGCGATGGCGGCCAGTTCCGCTTTCAGCGAACCCTGCTCACCGCCGCGCAGGATATCGTCGATGACGGGACGACCGTTCTCCTCGACGACGGTGAAATGCAGCTCGGCGGGCTTCCGGTCGCCCGGATCTTCGAGGCAGGAGATATTGTCGAAGGTAACAGCCACATCTGCGCGCCCGCTCACGGGTGCTGCGGGCACGATCTTCACGTCCTTCAGCGAGCAACTGTCCTGTCCGCTGACGATCGGGTCGTAATCGAGCGGCGAATCGCCATCCTCGAACGCGGGAAAACGTGTCGCGTCCTTGTAGACGCGCACGAAATCCTGGCTGTAAATCCGCCTCAGGCGCTCGTCATCGAAATAGTCGCGTGGTTCCCCGACCGGATTTTCCGACCAGCCGTTCTGCGCTTCCGCCATGACCTCCTTGACCGGCGCCGCGACATCGGCGGCATGTGCCGCCGTGCTGGCAAGGGCAAGAAGGGTAAAGAGAAGGGTTCGTTTCACGCGCGGCTCTCCTGATGTGACCCCGGCTCGGTCGACGGGGATGTCTGTGGCACGTCCCCCGGCTCCAGCCGCGACAGCGTCAGCGCGATCATCTCCAGACCGACGAGGGACGATTGCCGCGATAGGCGGAAATGACGGCGCTTGCGCGGCAGCGCCATTCGCTTCGTCAGAAATAACGCACCGCCCTTCGCCTCGATCCGGTCGACGGCGGCCAGCGCCTCCGCCACCAGCGGCGCCATCTGCGCGGACGGTAGGCCGCCTTCGTCTACTTCCCCTCCACCGACGACGTGCAAGGCCCGCCCGTTGCGAGACGGATCGGCCGCGAGCCCGCCGGCAAAGGTCCGCGCCCAGTAGGTCGCCGTCATCAGGGTCATCAGCGTTTGTCGCACGACGCCCGGCCGCGTCACCAGCTGCCAGGAGGATCCAAGCGGCCGCACGACCGAGGAAAGTTCGGCATAGGCCCGCTCCAGCACCTGCGACCGGTGGATGAGATCGAAACCGCTGCGTCCTTCCGCTGCATCCGTCAGCAGGCGCCGCAGCGCCGCGCACCAGCGCTGAAGCGCCTCACCCGCCAGCGTTTCCGTCCGTGCCGGAAAGACCAGAAAGGCCACCGCCAGCCCCGCGAGCGAGCCGATGACCGTCTCTTCGAGCCGCAGGATCAGCACCTCCGGCGTCAGGCTGCCGATCAGGCTGTAGACCAGCGCCAGCACGATCGACACGAAGAAGGTCATAGCCGCATAGGAGATGGCCAGGAGGTAGAAGGCCAGAAAGACGCAGACAGCGGCAAGGATGAGAACGACCGGCGTCATCGCCTGCAGCAGACTGGCCGCGACGAGACCGACGGCAATGCCGAACAGCGTCCCGATGGACCGCTGCACGGCCCGCATCGCCGTATCCCCGCGAGATCGCGTGTTGGTAAAGACGAGAAAGGCCGACAGCACCGCCCAGAACCATCGTTCCCGCGACAGCATCAGCCCGAAGACCATGGCAAGGGCGGAGGCGAGCGTGATCTGGATGGCCGTGCGCACCGCCGGGTCGGAGAGGGTGAAGTCTGCCAGCTTGAGCCCGACCGCTCCGGCAGTGTCAGGCGCCTTCATCCCTCGCGAAACATCCGGCGCCCCCGCGAGCCTCTGCACCGCAACGGCAAGCCGCCGCCGCACGGCATCGACCGACAGGCAGGCATCGATCGTCTCCTGCAGATAGATGTCGTCCGGTGCCGATCGCGCGGCATTGCGGGCCAGCCGTTCCATCCGCTCCCGCGATCCGGCGCGCAAGGCGGCAACCAGCTGCGCCGGCGGAAAAGCCTGCCGCGAGAGAACGATCAGGCTCTCGGCGGCGACATGCAGTTCGAAGAGGCAGACCGTCACCGCGATCCGGCGCGGGTCGTCCCGCTCCGGATCGTGTCGTCCGTCCGTCTCGGGCCGCGCCGGCACGAAACTTTCCGCCATCATCACGGCATCCTTCAGCCGCTCCACCTGCCGATCCATCTGCCGCCGGTCGCGCTCGTCGATCCCGCCGGTCGTCGCCGAAATCCGGGCGAGGATGCGATCGACCCGCGTTTCCACCGCCGCCACCGCCCGACCGAGATCGAGCCGCCAGTCGTCGGCGAGGGCGAAGCGCCGAACGCCCTGCCCCACCAGAAGCGCTGTCAGCGGCCCCAGCGCCGTGACCGGCAGGTCGCCGAGATCGGGCCTGAGATAGGCCCCGATGAAGTAGGACATGAAGGCGAACATGCCGAGCGCGAAGCCGCGCGGCCCAAAGGTCCTGGCGTAAGTGGCCAGGAAGATCAGCACGAGGAAGGCGAGATCGGAGGCGAGCCGGTTTCCTTCCAGAAGTGCTGCGAGCCCTACGACGCCGATGCAGACGCCGCAGCCCATAAGCCGCGTCACGAACTGCTCGCGCATCGAGGCGTCCTTCACCGACAGGCCGCTCTGGATCGACAGCGTGATGGCCAACGCATAGGCGGCTCTCGGCAGGGGCAAGATGAAGCTATGCAACGCCGCGAGAAGACCGACGGACAGGCAGACGCTCAGCGTTACCCGCAGCCCGGTGCGCAGCCGCGAAAAGGCAGGATCGTTGGCGAGCAGCCAGTCACGCAGGGAAAAGACATCCATGGCCATGCCGTATGAACGCTCGATCCACTGTTTTCAAACGGTAAGATCGCGAAAGCCGCATAAGTTTTAGCGCCCGCCGCTTTGCCTCGGGCCTTGCCAATGCTATAGCGCCACCTATCGTCCGTTCCGCAAACGGGGCATCCGTTCTTTCCAGCCCCACTCCAAGCTACGAGGCACGTTTTCATGAGCAAGATCAAGGTCGCCAATCCCGTCGTCGAACTCGACGGCGACGAGATGACCCGCATTATCTGGCAGTTCATCAAGGAAAAGCTGATCCACCCCTATCTGGACATCGACCTTGAATACTACGATCTCGGCATGGAAAACCGCGACGCCACCGACGACAAGGTGACGATCGACGCGGCCAACGCCATCAAGAAGCACGGCGTCGGCGTCAAGTGCGCGACGATCACCCCGGACGAGCAGCGCGTCGAGGAATTTGGCCTGAAGAAGATGTGGAAGTCGCCGAACGGCACGATCCGCAACATTCTCGGCGGCGTCATCTTCCGCGAGCCGATCATCTGCAAGAACGTGCCGCGCCTCGTTCCCGGCTGGACCAAGCCGATCATCGTCGGCCGCCACGCCTTCGGCGACCAGTACCGTGCGACCGATTTCAAGTTCCCCGGCAAGGGCAAGCTGACGATGAAGTTCGTCGGCGACGACGGCACGGAAATCGAACACGAAGTCTACGACGCACCGGCCGCCGGCGTTGCCATGGGCATGTACAACCTCGACGAATCGATCACCGACTTCGCCCGCGCATCTCTGAACTACGGCCTGCAGCGCGGCGTTCCCGTCTACCTGTCGACCAAGAACACCATCCTCAAGGTCTATGACGGCCGCTTCAAGGACATCTTCCAGGAGGTCTTCGAAAAGGAATTCGCGGACAAGTTCAAGGAAGCCAAGATCTGGTACGAACACCGCCTGATCGACGACATGGTCGCCTCCGCGCTCAAGTGGTCCGGCGGCTACGTCTGGGCCTGCAAGAACTATGACGGCGACGTCCAGTCCGACATCGTCGCCCAGGGCTTCGGCTCGCTCGGCCTGATGACCTCGGTTCTGATGACCCCGGATGGCCAGACCGTCGAAGCCGAAGCCGCACACGGCACGGTCACGCGCCACTACCGCCAGCACCAGAAGGGCGAGGAAACCTCGACCAACTCGATCGCCTCGATCTTCGCCTGGACGCGTGGCCTCGCCCACCGCGCCAAGCTCGACGGCAATGCCGAACTGACAAAGTTCGCCGACACGCTGGAGCGCGTCTGCATCGAGACGGTCGAGGACGGCTACATGACGAAGGACCTCGCGCTCCTGATCGGTCCCGACCAGCCCTGGCTCTCCACCACCGGCTTCCTCGACAAGATCGACGAAAACCTGGGCAAGGCCATGGCCGCCTGATCGGCCGCAAAACCCGACGGCATGAATCGAACCCGGCTTTACAGCCGGGTTCTTTCGTTTCATCACTTGGTCATACACCCCGCAGCGCTCTCACCCGGCGCAAGACATCCTCCTGCGAGACACCGATGACCACACGCCCCACCCAGCAGACGATCCGCCCGCTCGAACCGCAGGATCGTGCGCAGTGGGAACCCATGTGGCGCGCCTACCTCTCCTTCTACGAGACGACGCTCCCGGAGGCGCAATACGACCTCACCTGGCAGCGGCTGCTGGATCCCTCGGAGCCCATGCATGCACTCGGCGCCTTCGATGCGAAGGACCGCCTTACCGGCATCGCCCACATCATTTTCCACCGCTCCTGCTGGCTTCCGGAGAGCACCTGCTACCTCCAGGACCTCTTCGTCGATCCGACAAGCCGAGGCGCAGGCACCGGCGCCGCCCTCATCGAAGCGACCGCCGATCTCGCCCGCCAGAAACGGGCCGGCCGCCTCTACTGGCTCACCCAAGACCAAAACACCACCGCCCGCCGCCTCTACGACCGCATCGCGGCGGCGTCGGGGTTTGTTCAGTATCGCAAGCCTCTCGATCAGTGACGAGGCTGGGAAGGCATCTGATACATAGGATAAATGGAACCGTGAACTTCACGACGATGACGGCAACTCATAGCCCCGAATAACGCCGGACCCGTTCTCGGAATTTTTTTTGACTGACCGTCAGTCAATATGTATATTGTCGTTGTTCCTAATGGAGGCACTGATGTCCACGAAGACTCTTCTACAGGCACTTTCCCGGTATAAATTCCGCAGTGATGATGAGGTGCTGACCGCCTTAGCCTCCCTGTCGGACAACGTGACAACGGATGCCATGACTGCGGCACTCCGCGTTCTGCATCACGCCCATCTTGTGGACAGAATATTTGCCGCCAACCTTCAGCGGCACACTCACGACTTCAAGGGGAGCTGGCAGGCCGATCCGCCATCTCTTGATGAGCTTTCTGCGAATATGCGCGAAATCGACGCGTGGTACGTTGAGTATATCGCGGGGATCACAAACGCAGACCTTGAAGAGCGCATCGATTTCACATTTACCGATGGACAGCACGGTCGCATGTCGCGCGAGGAGATGCTCGCGCACGTGATCACACACAGCGGCTATCACCGCGGTGAAGTCGGCCGTCTCATTCCGGAAATCGAAGCAACCGCGATGCGGGATGTTTTCGCTGGGTACCTACACGAGGCGGAACCCGAGCGCCGTCAAGAGAGCGAGTTACATCAATGGCGAAACCGCCAGCCAAGCGCCCCCGAACCAGCCCCCCTGAAGAGCGCCGCCGGCAATTGATGACGGCAGCCGAGAGGCTGTTCCTCGAAAAGGGTGTCGAGAACACGTCTATAGAAGACATCACATCCGATGCGGTGGTGTCAAAAGGATCGTTCTATCTGCACTTCACATCAAAGACGGAGGTTATCGAAGCATTACGGAAGGATTTTGTCGAAAATCTCGCCGGCTTCGTTAAGGCAGACTTCGAGCGAGAGCACGAAAGCGATTGGAACGCCAGACTCATGGCGTGGGTTACCGCGTGTGCTATCGGATATCTGAGAGCAACGCGCCTACACCACCTACTGTTTACCACGACCCCTGCACCCTCTCGGGAAGGCCTGACGCGAAACATCCTGGTCGACAATCTGACAGAACTCCTCAAGGCTGGTAGCCGTAACCATGTCTGGGAGTTGGACGATCCGGCCTTTACGGCTGTCTTTTTGTTCAACGCGCTTCATGCAGTCGTCGACCGAGGCAACCGTACGGAGAGTCTTGAGGAGCGTGAAGCGCTTCTCGCCAACATTCGGCTGCACGCCCAGAGACTCGTATTCACCAAGCCGGTGTCGGACACCAAAACAGGCGGCGGCAACGAAAAATCACCCTAAGGTCCCCCGGGCAGCACGGCGCGCTGCCCGGAAACACACCGGCACGTGTCAGCGCACGGAATTGCGGTGGCACTGCTCGTCGGCGTGAGGCGTCGACCGCCGAATAGAGCGGCCAACATCCTCCGCATATCGCCTTCGATCAGGCAGCAGCCGCAATATCCGCGATCGCCTGGGCGACCGCTTCGATGGCGTCGGCGGCAAGCGTGCCGTCTGGGCCGCCGGCCTGGGCCATGTCGGGACGGCCGCCGCCGCCTTTGCCGCCGAGGGCGGCGGAGGCGATGCGGACGAGATCGACGGCGCTGTGCGCCTTGACGAGGTCTTCCGTCACGCCGACAACAGCGCTGGCCTTGCCGTCATCGCCCACGCCGATGAAAGCGACGATGCCCGAGCCGAGGCTCTTCTTGCCGTCGTCGGCAAGGCCCTTGAGGTCCTTCGGATCGACGCCGGTGACGACCTTGCCAAGGAATTTGATGCCGTTGATGTCGCGTGGCGCGTCCGCGGAACCGGCAGCGCCACCGCCGCCGAGCGCGAGCTTGCGCCGGGCATCCGCCAGTTCACGCTCCAGCTTGCGCCGCTCGTCCATCAGGCTCTCGACGCGGCCGATGACGTCGCCCGGCTGGACCTTCAGCGTGGAGGCCAGCGTCTTCACGCGCTCATCCTGTTCCGAGAGATAGGAGAGCGCCGAGACGCCGGTCAGCGCCTCGATGCGGCGCACGCCGGAACCGACGGCGCTTTCGCCGAGGATTCGCACAAGCCCGATCTCGCCCGTCGCACCGACATGCGTGCCGCCGCAGAGCTCGACCGAATAGGGACGGCCGGTCTTCGCGCCGCGCACGCCCTGCCCCATCGACACCACGCGCACCTCGTCGCCATATTTTTCGCCGAACAGCGCCATCGCGCCCTCGGCGATGGCATCGTCGACGCTCATCAGGCGGGTCGTGACGGCCGTGTTCTGGACGATGATCTCGTTGGCCATATCCTCGACGATCTTCAGCTCCTCGGCCGTCATCGGCTTGGGGTGCGAGACGTCGAAACGCAGGCGCTCGGGCGCGACCAGCGAACCCTTCTGTGCGACATGGGTGCCGAGAACCTCGCGCAGCGCCTCGTGCAGCAGGTGTGTCGCCGAATGATTGGCCCGCAGCCGACCACGGCGGGAATGATCGACGGTCAGCGCCACGGCGTCGCCAGCCTTGATCGTGCCCTCATCGACGGTCGCGATGTGGACGAACACGCCCTCGCCGCGCTTCTGCGTGTCGGTCACGCTCAGGCGCGCACCGTCGGAGGTAATGATGCCGGTATCGCCCATCTGCCCCCCGGATTCGCCGTAGAACGGCGTCTGGCTGACGACGATCTGGACGGTTTCGCCGGCCGATGCCGACTCGATCGGCACCCCGCCGCGCACCAGCGCCTGCACGACGCCTTCGGCGGTCTCCGTGTCGTATCCAAGGAACTCCGTTGCGCCGAAGCGATCCTTCAGTTCGTACCAGATGGTTTCCGTCGCGGTATCGCCGGAACCGGACCAGCTGGCGCGGGCCTCGGCCTTCTGGCGCTGCATCGCATCGTTAAAGCTTGTGAGATCGACACCGATGCCGCGGCCGCGCAGCGCGTCCTGCGTCAAGTCGAGCGGAAAGCCATAGGTGTCATAGAGCTTGAACGCCGTCTCGCCATCGAGCGTATCGCCCTTGTCGAGCGTTGCCGTCGCGTCGGCGAGCAGGCCGAGGCCGCGATCGAGCGTCTTGCGGAAACGGGTTTCCTCGAGCTTCAACGTCTCCGAAATCAGCGCTTCCGCGCGCACCAGTTCCGGATAGGCGCGGCCCATCTCGCCCACCAGCGCCGGCAGCAGCTTCCACATCAGCGGCTCGCGGGCGCCCAGCAGTTCGGCATGGCGCATCGCGCGCCGCATGATGCGGCGGAGCACATAGCCGCGGCCTTCGTTCGATGGCAGCACACCGTCGGCAATCAGGAAGGCGGAGGAGCGCAGGTGGTCGGCAATCACCCGGTGGCTGGCGCGCCGGTCACCTTCGGCCTTGACGCCGGTCGCTTCCTCGGAGGCCGAAATCAGGGCGCGGAAAAGGTCGATATCGTAATTGTCGTGCTTGCCCTGCAGCAGCGCCGCGACGCGCTCCAGGCCCATGCCGGTGTCGATCGACGGGCGCGGCAGGTCGAGGCGCTCTTCCTTCGTCACCTGCTCATACTGCATGAAGACGAGGTTCCAGATCTCGATGAACCGGTCGCCATCCTCGTCCGGCGAGCCCGGAGGTCCACCCCAGATATGATCGCCGTGGTCATAGAAGATTTCCGAGCACGGACCGCAGGGGCCGGTATCGCCCATGGCCCAGAAATTGTCGCTGGTGGGGATGCGGATGATACGGTCGTCCGAGAGGCCGGCGATCTTCTTCCACAGGCCGAATGCCTCGTCGTCGGTGTGGTAGACCGTCACCAGCAGGCGCTTGGCATCGATGCCGAATTCTTTCGTGATCAGGTTCCAGGCAAGCTCGATGGCGCGTTCCTTGAAATAGTCGCCGAACGAGAAGTTGCCGAGCATTTCGAAGAAGGTGTGGTGGCGAGCGGTGTAACCGACATTGTCGAGGTCGTTGTGCTTGCCGCCGGCACGCACGCATTTCTGTGCGGTCGTGGCGGTGGAAAACGGGCGCTGCTCCAGACCGGTAAAGACGTTCTTGAACTGGACCATGCCCGCATTGGTGAACATCAGCGTCGGATCGTTACGCGGAACGAGCGGGCTCGACGGCACGACCGTGTGGCCGTTCGTCTTGAAATAGTCGAGGAATGTCGACCGGATCTCGTTTACGCCACTCATGTCTCGTCCTTCGCCCCTGCGCGACCCTGGCTGCTGCTGACGAGCGGCTCCGGGTGGTATCGATTGTTCACGTCCACGCGCAGGCCGGCTCCGTCATCGGAGCAGCAGGCTTGCGCGAACCCGAGGCTTTTATCGTTCGCAGAAATCCCTGTCCAGCAGCATGTCCCGCAACAGGCTCAACCACCTGCAATCCTTCGCGCCCGCACCGATCGTCCATTACGGTCTGTACCGATCACACAAAAACGGCCGCCCCGAAAAGGGAGCAGCCGCTCGACACAGGCAGGACCTGACATCAGAACCTTTGGAGCCTGCCTGAGAGGCGAGCATGACGAAGCCGTCACGCACACCGAGGCTTTCTCCGAGCGTCCTAGCCCAGAGCGGCTTCGTCACCATCGCTGTCCGGCTCGGGGCCGCCGTCTTCCAGGAACTTCTCGGCGATCAGGCCGGCGTTCTGGCGAAGCGACTGCTCGATCTCGCGCGCCGTCTCAGGATTGTCGCGCAGATAGGCTTTGGCGTTTTCACGACCCTGCCCCAGACGCTGGCTGTTGTAGGAGAACCAGGCGCCGGACTTCTCGACGATGCCGGCCTTGACGCCAAGATCGACCAGCTCGCCGGTCTTGGAAACGCCCTCGCCATACATGATGTCGAACTCGACCTGCTTGAAGGGCGGTGCCATCTTGTTCTTGACGACCTTGACCTTGGTCTGGTTGCCGATGATCTCGTCGCGCTCCTTGACCGCGCCGATACGGCGGATGTCGAGGCGAACCGAGGCGTAGAACTTCAGCGCGTTGCCGCCCGTCGTCGTTTCCGGCGAACCGAACATGACGCCGATCTTCATGCGGATCTGGTTGATGAAGATCACCATGCACTTCGACTTGGAGATCGACGCCGTCAGCTTGCGCAGCGCCTGGCTCATCAGGCGGGCCTGCAGGCCGGGAAGGCTGTCGCCCATCTCACCTTCGATTTCCGCCCGCGGCGTCAGGGCCGCAACCGAGTCGATGACGAGAACGTCGATCGCGCCGGAGCGGACCAGCGTATCGGTGATCTCAAGCGCCTGCTCACCGGTATCCGGCTGCGAAATCAGGAGATTTTCAAGATCGACGCCGAGCTTGCGGGCATAGACCGGATCGAGCGCGTGTTCGGCATCCACGAAGGCGCAGATGCCGCCGGTCTTCTGCGCCTCGGCAATGGTCTGCAGCGCCATCGTCGTCTTGCCGGAACTTTCCGGACCGTAGATTTCGATAATGCGACCCTTGGGAAGGCCGCCGATGCCCAGCGCGATATCAAGACCGAGAGATCCCGTCGAAACGGTCTCGATCTCGACAATACTGTCTTTTCCACCGAGCTTCATGATCGATCCCTTGCCGAACGACCGTTCGATCTGGGAGAGTGCTGCTTCCAGCGCCTTGCTTTTATCCACCGATTTGTCCTCTACGAGCCGCAAAGAGTTCTGAGCCATTTCATCCACCTTTAGGTTATCGGGTCAGTCGAGGCAATGAACCCGCCGCTGGTCTGTATGTACTCTTTTTGTTCTCATTCTGCAAGAGGCCTTCAACGCATTGACACAACATTCCAATTCGAACTGTGTTCCGTTCATGTTCTCCCCTGTACATGCCATTGACGTAAAACCGTTCTCCCCTTCGACCGCTCGGGCGAATCGGCTCACAGGGGTTCTCGCAACGGGAGACATGGCATGAAGAACGTGGTCGTCTTCGGTGGCGCGCATATCGATCGGCGCGGTCGCATCGCGAGCGCCACGACGCTCGGCGCCAGCAATCCGGGCCGCTGGTTCGAGGAGGCGGGCGGCGGCGGCTTCAACGCGGCGCGCGGCATGGCGCGGCTGGGCTCCTCCGTCAGCATGGTCGCGCCGCGTGGCGGCGATGCGGAAGGGGAAGCGGTGGCGCGTGCGGCGGAAGCCGCCGGCGTCATCGACCGCGCGTTCACTTTCCTCGACAGGCGGACCCCGAGCTACACCGCCATTCTGGAGGCGGACGGCAATCTCATCGTCGCGCTTGCCGACATGGATCTCTACACGATGTTCTCGCCCCGCAGGCTCCGCCAGCGCGCGCTGCGCGATCTCGTTGTCGAGTCACATCTCGTCTTGGTCGATGCGAACCTGCCCGCCGAAACGCTGTCCGCCGCCCTTCGGATGGCGAAGGAAGCCGGCGCGCGGACGGCAGCGATCGCCATCTCTCCGGCAAAGGTCGAAAGGCTGAGGCCGGCCTATCCTCATCTCGATCTCCTCTTTCTCAACGAGGCCGAGGCCGCCGCGATCGGCGGCGAAAAGAGCACGACGGCGGACGGCTGGCCGGCGATCCTGCAAGGCGCGGGCATTGCCGGCGGGGTGGTCACGCGTGGCGGCCGTGCGGCCGTCGCCTTCGATGGCGACGCGGTCGCAACCGTGCGCCCCCCTTTCATCGAAGCCTTGGGCGACGTGACCGGCGCCGGAGATGCGCTGGCCGCCGGCTTCCTCGACGCCCTGATGCGGGGCGCGGCTCTCGGCGAATGCCTGCGCGCGGGCGTGGGGGCCGCCGCCGTGACCGTCCGCTCGCCGCTGGCGGTGGCAGACGATCTTTCTCCGGAACGGCTGGCGCAGGAATTGGACCTTGTGTCGCCTGCCGAAATCCTGTTTTCACAGCCTCTTCACCGCAGTGCCGAAAAGGATGCCTCATGACACGCCCCGTCTCGCACGATCTGCCGATCGCCTATTCCTCCGAAGTCGCCGCCGCCAAGGCACGTGGCTCGGCCATCGTCGCGCTGGAATCGACCATCATCACCCATGGCATGCCCTACCCCGGCAATCTCGACATGGCGCGCAGCGTCGAGGCGATCATCCGTGACCAGGGCGCCGTTCCCGCGACCATTGCCGTCATCGACGGCACGCTGCACATCGGTCTGGATGCCGAACGGCTGGAAGCGCTGGCCCAGACCCGCGGCGCCATGAAGGTTTCGCGCGCCGACCTCGCCTTTGCCATCGCCGAACGCCGCACGGGTGCCACGACCGTCGCCGCCACCATGATCGCCGCAGCCCGCGCCGGCATCCGCGTCTTCGCCACCGGCGGCATCGGCGGGGTGCACCGCAAGGCCGAAGAAACCTTCGACATCTCGGCCGACCTCGAAGAGCTCGCCCGCACCGGCGTCATCGTGGTCTGCGCGGGCGCAAAGGCCATCCTCGATATCCCCAAGACGCTCGAAGTGCTGGAAACCCGCGGCGTACCGGTCGTCACCTATGACAGCGATATCTTCCCGGCCTTCTGGTCGCGCGATTCGGGGCTGAAAAGCCCGCTGATGCTGAACAGCCCCGCCGCCATCGCGAACTTCCAGCGCATGCGCGACCGTCTCGGCATCGACGGCGGCATGCTGATCGCCAACCCGGTACCGGAAACGAGCGAAATTCCGCGCGACGAAATGGAGATCTATATCGCCCGCGCGCTCGACAATGCCGACCGCGACAAGATCATCGGCAAGGCCGTCACCCCCTATCTGCTGCAGAGCATCTTCGAGCTGACCGATGGTCGCAGCCTGGAGACCAACATTGCGCTGGTCGAAAACAATGCGCGCCTCGCCGCCGAAATCGCCGTCGCGATGATGTGACACCACGATGTGACACCCGGGGAACGAGGCGGCGCCATCATCGCGCCGCCTCATGCCGACGTCGACCGCCCTACCGGCTGGCGTCGTCGAACAGGCTCGACAGGCTCCACGGGATATCGCCCTGCTGGTTGGCGATATCGTCCACCTTCCAGCCGCCGTGCTCCTGCACCAGCGTGTAGTAGAGCGTCACCGGACCGCCATTCTCGAAGCTCACCTCCAGCTCGGCCCTGTCGTCGATGATGATCGGCGCGCTGGTCGTCACCTTGCGCGCGTGTCCGTCATTGCCGGAAATCACCGGGTCGAAGTCGATCGCACCCACTTCGCCCTCCGGCGTGCTGTCGCGGTCGGCCTGGAAGCGCGCATTGAGCGCGTCCGAGAAGAAGGGCGTATAGGGCGACGGCGCCTCGGCGTCCGTTTCATCGGGGTCGTAGCGGTAGAGCGCCTTGATCAGCGCCTCGGGCGTCCGGTAGGTTGCCGCAAAAGACGGCGCTGTGGCGAAAAGCATCAGAAGCGTGCTGAGCAGAAGCAGGGGAAGGCGCATGGACAGATCCCGTTGATGGCCGGCCGCGATTGGCCGAAGTGATGTCATTGGCGACGCTGGCAGACAGCCGCTCGGCAGCCACCTGATCCGAGCCGCAGTCCGGCAGGGACCAGCGCCGGCCGAAGACGGATCAGCTGTCCAGCATCTCGCGCACGGCCACCGCCAGCTGCTTCAGCGAGAACGGCTTTGGCAGGAAACCGAATTTTGCATCCGCCGGCAGGTTCCGCGCAAAGGCATCCTCGGCATAACCGGACACGAAAATGAACTTGAGGTCCGGATAGGTCTTGCGCAGCTCGCGCAGCAGCGTCGGACCGTCCATTTCGGGCATGACGACATCGGAAACCACGATGTCCACCATGCCGTTCAGCTCTTCCATCACCTCCAGCGCCTCGACGCCGGAGCCCGCCTCATAGACCTTGTAGCCGCGCGTTTCCAGCATGCGCTTGCCGCCGCGGCGCACGGCCTCCTCATCCTCGACGAGGAGGACAATGGCACTGTCGCCGGTGAGGTCCGTTGGCTCCTCGGCTTTCGCCGGGATCGAGGTGGCGAGCGTCAGCGGCTGGTCGAGCGCACCCGGCTCGCCGGATGCCGGCAGCGCCTCCTCGATGAAGCGCGGCAGCAGGATGCGGAAGGTGGTGCCCTTGCCGACTTCGGATTCCGGATAGATGAAGCCGCCGGACTGCTTGACGATGCCATAGACCATAGAAAGGCCGAGGCCCGTGCCCTTGCCGACTTCCTTTGTAGTGAAGAACGGCTCGAAGATCTTGTCGACGATCTCGGGCGGGATGCCCGTCCCCTCGTCGCTGACCTCCACGACGACGAAATCCTCGGCCGGAAGCTCGCGTCGGTTGAGTGCCGCAGCCTCCTCGGCCGGCATGTTGCGGGTGCGGATCGTGATCGTGCCGCCGCTGGGCATGGCATCGCGGGCGTTGACCGCAAGGTTGATCAGCACCTGCTCGAACTGCCCGAGATCGGTGCGTACCGGCCAGAGGTCGCGGCCATATTCCACTTCCAGCTTCACATGCGTGCCCGTCATGCGGTCTACCAGCATGCGCAGGTCGCCGATGACGTCGGTCATGTTGAGCACGGTCGGGCGCATGGTCTGCTTGCGCGAGAAGGCGAGCAACTGGCGCACCAGCACGGCGGCGCGGTTGGCGTTCCGCTTGATCTCCATCAGGTCGGCAAAGCTCGCGTCGGAGGGACGCGCCGACAGAAGAAGGTGATCGGAGGAGAGCAGGATGGCGGTCAGCACATTGTTGAAGTCGTGCGCGATGCCGCCGGCGAGCGTTCCCACCGCGTTCATCTTCTGCGTCTGCGCCATCTGGGTTTCCAGCGCCTTCTGCTCGGTGATCTCAACGGCATAGACGATGGCGGCCTCTTCAGGCGCCGGTTCGCTCTGTTTCGCGACGCTCTGATCGATCACGGCATTGACGTAGAAACGGAAGAAACGGTTCTCGTCGGTCGGGTGCGGCAGGTCGAGCGGCGCGATATCGCTCTGCCGGTCCTTGGCTGCCGCCAGCGCTTCCTGCAGGCGACCGCGCTCCGACACGCGCGCAACGCTCTCCAGCAGCGCCCCGCGCTCCATGTCGTCCTGCGACACCACCCCGGAAAACAACTTCAGGAATGGCGCATTGGTCCGCAGGATGCGGCCATTGCCGTCCACGGAGGCAATCGCCATCGGCGTGTTGTTGAAGAAGCGCGTGAAGCGGATAGCCGCGAGCGAGGCCGAGGGATCGGCTTCCTCGTCCACCGTACGCGCAAGCACGATCGTCCGGCTTTCGCCCGGCGCACCGTCGCGGGCCGACGAGACCCGGTGAACCATGCGCACGGCAAAGCTCTGCCCGTTCGATCGGCGGAGATCGAGGTCGAGCGTTTTCGTCTTGCGCAGGCCGGGATCCGCCTGCACCGACTGCACCAGCGCCAGCCCCTCGCCGGCGACCAGATCGGCGATCGTCATCGAGCCCGGCTGGAACTTGGTGAGATCGAGTCCGAGCCAGTCGGCCAGCGTCGCGTTGATGTAGAAGATTTCGCCCTTCTTGCCGGCGGAGAAGAAACCCGCCGGCGCGTGGTCGAGATAGTCGATCGCGTTCTGGAGTTCCTTGAAGAAACGCTCCTGATCGTCGCGATCGGCGGTGATGTCGGAGATCTGCCAGATGTAGAGCGGATTGCGGTCGGCATCCTCGAGCGGCAGCACGCGGGCCTTCAGGCGAAACCAGTGCGCACCGGAGCCTGCCGATCCGCCGGCAGCGCGCAATGGCTTCATCAGCCGGAATTCCTCATGTCCGGCCTTGCCCTCGCGCAGCCCGTTCGTCAGGCGGTAGATCGCCTCCGTTGCCTCGCGGTCACGCGAAAGGATGGTCTCCAGCGACTGCACGTCGTTCGCCTTATCGGCGCCCGTCAGCGCGCCATAGGCCGCATTGGCGTAGACGATCCGGCCCTTGCGGTCGGTGATCAACGTGCCCTCGGGGTGCCCGTCGAGAAAGGCCCGCGCGAGCTCGTCGGGGCGCGACTGCGGCATGACTTCGATAAAGCCGATGACGGCAGAGACCAGAAAGAAGATGCCGACCATTGCGAGAATGCCGAGAATGCCGAGCACCACCTCGTTGCCGAGCTGGTTCTTGAAGATCACGAAAGCCGCTGCCGAGGCAATAAGGACGATCGCCAGCAGCACGATGCGCAGCACGGTTCCCGGACGCGTTCCCCGATCGACGATCGGCATGCGATACTCGTCTGCCTGTCGCAGTTTCGTCATCAGGGTCCTCATTGCCCCGCCGCTTGAAATGGCCCGGGCCATGGAAGGTCCGCGCACGCGACGTCATTGGTCGATTCTCTTTATCAGCCGGCGCCAGTCTGACAAAGCGTTCTCAGGGCGTCAGGGGAGCGAATTCACGCCGAATTCACAAGGAATCTCGGTATCGTAGCGTCCTGCCCGTCATTCGGCAGGCAAGGCTCGTTCCCCTTCGTGTCCTGACGCCATCGACAAACCGGCAGGACGGAGGCACCCATGCGTCAGCGGGCGTTTTAGACATTCCGTGGATTGGCCGGGTTTTCCGCACGGCATGTCTGGACGCGACAGGCGACCGCTCCATTTACCGGGACAACACGTTCTCGCGGCTTGTTTCCAACGGCAAAAAGACGTCAATTCCAATTCCGCAGCGTCGTATATGCGCTGCACCTGAAAGACGAGGAGAGCGAAGATGTTTGAAGATGTCGTCGGCAATAACGGCGGTCGGTTCATCATCGCGGCCGTGGCCGTCGCTGCGGGTCTGCTGGCTCTGGTGGCCGTTCTCTGGTTCATGCGCAATCGCGCGTCTTCCCCCTTCATCCGCGGCGGCAAGAACCGCCAGCCGCGGCTCGCGGTGCTCGATGCCGCGGCCGTGGACACACGCCGCCGGCTCGTGCTCGTGCGCCGGGATGATGTCGAGCACCTGATCATGATCGGCGGCCCGACCGATATCGTCGTCGAAAGCCGGATTGTCGGCGCGAAGCCGCGATTGGACGCTTCAGAGTCCGGACAGACGGCCATCGCCGCGCCGCCCGCCACGCAGCAGATCGCCGGCCAGCCCGTTGCCGCAAACCTTGCAGCACCCGCCCGCCCGGATGCCCTGCCCGCACCTGCCGCCCGCATTGCGCAGGAGCGTCGCCCTGAAAACAGGACGGAACCAAGGCCCGAACAGCGCTCGCAGCCAACGCCGGACGCCCACCCGGCAGCACGCCCCGCCCAGCCGCCGGTCTCCAATATGGGTCAGGCGCTCTACGGAGACGACGCCATCGCGCCCCGGCAGCCGCCGGCAGCCCGCACCGCCGCACCGGCCCAGAGAGCAACGCCGCAATTCTCGGCTGGTAATGCGGCTCCGTCCGGGCGAAAGGCCCCCGAGGACATCCTCGACGCCGCGCGCGCGCGCGTCCTCCCCCAGATCCCCGCGCCGGCTGCAGCCGCCGTCCCCACCCAGCCGGCAGCAGCCGCTGCGGCAAGATCCAAGCCGCCCGGCACCGAGATCGGCAACCGCGACGAAGGAAAACGTGACGAAGGCCGGGATTTCGAGCGTTTGCTCGACGCCCAGATCTCCGGTGACCTCGGCCGTCTTGCACCCGAACCCACGCCTCGCGCCCCCGCCATCGACGCCCCCCGCCCGGCCCCGCGCAACGAGCCGACGCTGGAAGAGGAGATGAACCGGATGCTGAGCGAGATGGGCAACGAGCGCAAGCCGTGATGAATCGCACCGCGCAACAGGCGCCTTCCGGCCTGGACCGCTCCTCTAACGCAAAAATGGCCGCCAAAGGCGACCATTCGGAAGATATATAAAATGTAAGGCGTCCGAACCGGCACGTTCACTCGTCGCGATAAACCTTCTCGCGGCGCTCGTGGCGTTCCTGTGCTTCGATTGACAAGGTCGCGATCGGGCGGGCGTCGAGGCGGCGCAGACCGATGGGTTCGCCGGTTTCCTCGCAATATCCGTAGGTGCCTTCGTCGATCCGCTGCAGGGCGGCATCGATCTTGGAAATCAGCTTGCGCTGACGGTCGCGTGCACGAAGCTCGATAGCACGATCGGTTTCCGATGAGGCGCGGTCGGCGAGATCGGGGTGATTGGCGCTCTCTTCGGCAAGGTGGCCGAGCGTTTCTCGCGCTTCCCGGAGGATGTCGTTCTTCCAGGCATTCAACTTGGCTCTAAAGTAAGCCCGTTGATGGGAGTTCATGAATTCATCGTCTTCGGAAAGAACGAAGGTACCAAGATCGATCTTCTCACTCAACGCGTTTCTCCTGAAGAACATCTCATGCGGCGGGTCTATAGACCTATGAAGACTGTGTTTCAAGTCTCTGCGCACGGCGCACGCATATTTCAAATTGCTCGAAAACGAAGCTAACGGCCTCATATTTCACCAGAATTACAAGAGCATGACAGGAAATCGGCTGTCCGATACCGGACGGCCGCTGCACGACCGCAGGTTCGGGCGTCTGCGCAGTGCAATCCGGCCGAAAAAAGAGGCAGTCTTTTTCGGTTCGCCATCTCTATCGTCGTGTCGGAAGCCCGGCTCGCGCTTGATCTTTGCCGACGGCCGGGAGACAAGGTGTGATCTCAGTCGTCCGGTGGCTTCCTCCATGTCTTCCGCCTCCCTGTCTTCCGCCATATCCCAGCCAGCCCTGTTCCTCGTACGCCATGCCCGCGCTGGCGGCCCAAGGGCTGGAGAGCGGGATTTCGACCGGACACTCGATGAGATGGGCCGGGCGGATGCAGCCCGCATGGCAGCGACGCTACAGAAGCGCGGCTGGACGCTGGGCGATATCGTCTGCTCGTCAGCGCGCCGTTGCCGCCAGACCGCCGACATTCTGCTCGGCACGACGCCGTCCGCTTCGATCTCGTTCGAGGAGTTGCTCTATGACGGCGCGCTCGATGCCTATCTCGCCGTCGTCGGTGACATCAACGCGAGAGCCGGCGCCGGCGCGCCGCTGACCATCATCGGGCACAATCCGGTTCTGGAGCATCTTGCCTGGGAGTGCCTCGGCTCGGCAACGGCCACACGCGCTTTGCCCGCCGGCTTCCTGCCCGGCATGGTCATCGCCATCGCCCGCAAGCCGGACACGGCCCCGGACGAACTTCCCGGCCGGCTTGTCGAGGTCCTGACCCCGTAAGATCTCGTCTGCGGGCAATCTTTCCACGACATGGTCGACGGGCCTGCCTTTCCCGCATGCGCGCAGCTCCCTATATCGCATGCGGGCCGTCCGACCCGGATGTCACCTCATCTCAACGAAGGGAAGCCAAGCCGCGTGTCTTTTCTCACCCGCATGTCCGACGATGCGAAAATCGCCTTGGATACCCTGACGGATCGCGCCGCGGGGCTCGTCAATCCCTCGGTCCGCCTCGGCGTCACCGGCCTGTCGCGCGCGGGCAAGACGGTCTTCATCTCCTCCCTCGTTCATAACCTGCTGAATGGCGGCCGCCTGCCGGTGTTCGAACCCGTTCGCGCCGGCCGCGTGTCAAAAATCCGGCTGGAGCCGCAACCCGACGACGCCGTACCACGCTTCCAGTACGAGGATCATATCACGGCGCTGGTGCGCGATCGCATCTGGCCCGATTCGACGCGCGCGATCTCGCAGCTGCGCATCACACTCGACTACGAGAGCGCCAGCGGCTGGAACCGCATGTTTTCGCCGGGCCGCCTGTCGATCGACATCGTCGATTATCCAGGCGAATGGCTGCTCGATCTGCCGCTCCTCTCGCAGGATTACCGCACCTTCAGCGCCGCGACCGTCGCCCGCGCCCGCAGCGGCATCCGCCGCGAGCTTTCCGCCGAATGGCTGGCGCTCTGCGAGACCGCCATGCCGCAGGCCGAAGCCGACGAGGGTCGCACCCGCGCGCTGGCTGAAGCCTTCACCCGCTATCTCCGGGCCTGCCGCACAGACGAGCGCTCGCTCTCCACATTGCCGCCCGGCCGTTTCCTGATGCCGGGAGATCTGGAGGGCTCACCCGCCCTCACCTTCGCGCCCCTGCCGGATCTGCCCGACGGTCGCCCAGCGTCCGGCTCGCTGCACGCGATGATGGAGCGCCGCTACGAGGCCTACAAGACGCATGTGGTGAAACCCTTCTTCCGCGAGCACTTCGCCCGCCTCGACCGCCAGATCGTGCTCGTGGACGCGCTGCAGGCGATCAATCGCGGACCCGAAGCGCTGCTCGACCTCGAAAGCGCTCTGGCGGACGTCATGGGCTGCTTCCAGCCGGGAACGAACTCCTTCCTCTCCTCTTTCCTCACCCGCCGCATCGACAAGGTGCTGATCGCCGCGACCAAGGCCGATCACCTGCACCACGAAAGCCATGATCGGCTGGAGCGCATCACCGCGCGCATCGTCTCGCGCGCCATGGAGCGGATCGGCGGCAGCGGTGCCGGCGTCGAGGTCATGGCGCTCGCCTCGGTGCGCGCCACCCGCGAGGCGACCGTCAACCATGATGGCCACCCGCTGCCGGTCATCGTGGGAACGCCGATTGCCGGCGAGCGCATCAATGGCGAGCTGTTCGATGGCGAGCGCAAGACCGCGATCTTCCCCGGCGACCTGCCACGCGATCCCGACAGCCTGTTTCGCACGACGGATGAGGAGCTCGGTCAGCACGTGCCGGAGGTTAATTTCGTCCGCTTCCGCCCGCCGCACATCGAGGAGACGGGGGGCGGGCTAAAGCTGTCCGTTCCGCATATCCGTCTCGACCGGGCCATGCAGTTCCTGTTCGGAGACCGCCTCGCATGAGCGACCTTCCCCGCCGCCCCGCCGCTTTCACCGTCGACGGCGATCAGCCGCCGCAGGCCGAAACCCGCCGCGCGCCGGCAAGCTTCGGCGATGGCGTCGTGCTGACGCCGGATGCCGAAGACCCCTTCGCGGAAACGACGCTTGCCACGCCCGTCGTCTCCGCGCTGGAGGAGCGCCGTCCCCGGCGGCGGTTCTCGCTGGCGAAGCTCGCGCTCGGTGCGCTCGGCGTCCTCGTCTCGCTCGCCCTCGGCCTCTGGATCGACAGCCTCGTGCGCGACCTCTTCACGCGCAACGACGCGCTCGGCTATGTCGCCATCGCGGCGGCAGCCATCGTCGTTCTGGCCGTGCTCGGCATTGTCGGCCGCGAGGTCCTCGGCCTCATGCGGCTCAATGCCGTCCAGTCGCTGAAAGAGGAGGTGACCGCCGCCTTCGCCGCACCCGGCAACACGGTCGCCCGCAAGACCATGAACGACCTCGTCCAGCATCTCGCGGCGCGTCCCGAGACAGCGCGCGGTCGCGAACGGCTGAAAGCGACGGAGGGCGAGATCATCGACGGTCCCCACCTCATCGACCTCACCGAGCGCGAACTCCTGACGCCGCTCGACCGGGAAGCGCGCGCCCTCATCCTCAACGCCTCGAAACGCGTTTCCATCGTTACGGCCGTCAGCCCGCGCGCGCTGGTCGATCTCGGCTATGTCGTGTTCGAATCGGCCCGGCTCATCCGCGCCATGGCGGATCTCTACGGCGGGCGTCCGGGCACGCTCGGCCTCTTCCGCCTCATCCGCGACGTGCTGGCCCATCTCGCCGTCACCGGCTCCATTGCCGTCGGCGACAGCCTCGTCCAGCAGGTGCTCGGCCACGGCATCGCGTCGAAGCTCTCGGCCCGCCTCGGCGAAGGCGTCGTCAACGGTCTCATGACCGCGCGCATCGGCATCGCCGCCATGGACCTCTGCCGCCCCATGCCCTTCCGCGCCCTCAAGCGCCCCGGCATCGGCGACTTCATCGGCGATATCGCTCCCGGCCAGAAGCGCGCATCAACGGACGATGTCTAGCGCCTGCCCAGATCGACGGAACGCTCAAATCCCGCCATACCAGTCATAGCCGACATCCTCCCAGAACCCACCCTTGCCCCCGCCATAGGGGGCGAGCGTCGCGGCGAGTTCGATCGACTTGATATATTTGGGCATCTTGTAGCCGAGCTGCCGCTCGACCCGCACGCGCAACGGCGCGCCATTGGCCACCGACAGCGTCTGGTCATTGCAGCCATAGGCCAGGATGGTTTGCGGGTGGCGCGCGTCGAGAAGGTCGATGGATTCGTAATAGGGCGTCGGGCCGCCAAGGCCGAGGTCCATGGCGTCGTAGCATTTGAAGACGACGAAGCGGGCCTCCGGCCGCACCTTCGCCTGATCGAGAATAGTCGCGAGCGGCACGCCCGTCCACTTGGCGATGCAGCTCCAGCCCTCGACGCAGTCATGGCGCGTGATCTGCGTCCGCGAGGGCATGGCGCGGATTTCGTCGAGGCCGAGATCGAGCGGCTTTTCGACGAGGCCGGTGACGGGCAGCCGATAGGTCGCGAACGCCGTCGCCTTCAGCGCGAGATAATCGGCCCCGTCTGGATCCGTCGATCCATTGGGCCGCTGCCCTTGACGGATTTCGGTGGCTGAAAACTCCGGCGCAAGCCGGTCCCCCGCGAGCATCCGCTGGACGCGGTAGCTCAGGCTGTTTGCGGAGGCGAGCGTCTCGCGAACGGCGCTATCGCCCGAGAGAACGCCGTCGAGCACGTCGCAGCCGGCAAGCGGTACGGTGGAGGCCGCGACACCCGCGAGCGTCAGGAACCGGCGGCGGTTGGCAAGCAAGGTTCGGCTCATGATCTCGGCTCCCTGGACACGGCATCTGCCGCGGGCGCGGTCTCCCGCGCGCGATAGCGGCCGGTGATGATGGATCGCAGTTCGTTCACCGGCCCCGCCAGCAGCACCATGACGATATGCACGACGAAGAAGAGGACGAGCGCCAGCATGCAGGCGAAATGCAGCGTCCGCGCGGTCTGCCGCCCGCCGAAGAGATCAAGCAGGAACGGCCAGGCGGCATTCATGGTCGGCGACATCGAAAGTCCCGTCAGAATGACCAGCGGAAACAGACCGAAGAGCACGCCGCCATAGGAGAGCTTCTGGAGGACATTGTAGCGCCCGTCATGGCGAAACCGCAGCCGCGCATGATCGGCGATATCACGGGGTAAGTGCCGGAGATCCTGCCCGGACGGCAGCAGGTCGCGCCGCAGCCGCCGGGCGGCGAGGGCCGAAACCAGCCAGATCAGAAGCGTGAAGGCGAGCACCCAGGCAAAGAAGAAATGCACGACGCGCCCTGTGGCGAGATCCTGATAGGACGGCACGGTCGCCCAGGCGGGAAAGCCGCGATAGGCCGGGGTGTCCGCCGGCCCGCTCATGCCGAACAGGCCGCTCGTGTCGAAGCTGTGCCCGAACACGGTCGTCCGCCCCTGCGGCTGCCCATCAGGCCCGTAGATCGCGTCCATTTTAAGCACGCTGTTGTCGAAGGCGAAGCCCGACTGCTTGCCGATATAAAGGGTGGGATGCGCGTTGAAGATCTGCAGGCCGCTCAGGAGCAGGAAGAAGAGCGCGACGGCCCACATCCAATGCGTCAGCCGCGTCAGCAGCCCATGGCGATAGATCAGACGCCCTCCGCCCGCAGCGCCGGACGCGATCTCTTCAGGTGCATGCGTCATCGCTCGTCTCCCCGGCCCCGAATCGATCGCGCGACATCCGGCCACTGTTCAAAGGCGCCGTGCAGGCCCTCCTGCGCTCTCATCAAGCCCGCGCGCCCTGCAAGCCCGCATTTCCTGCAAGCCCGCATTTCCTGCAAGACAGTGTGGGCAGCGCAAAACGAAAGCGTTGCAAATCTGCAGCGATCCGGCAGATCGTCGCGGTTTGCACGCACCGACAGACCAACTGAAACGCTCCATTAACCATTCAAGTGCCAATGTCACCTCACGTTCTCGACACCGACCCTCAAGGATCGCTCATGTTCTCGCGCCCTTCTTTGATCGCGCGCGGCCCTGCCGCATGCATGGCCGCACTCACGCTGGCGGCAATCGCCGTCATCCCTGCCCCGGCGCTGGCCGAAAGCCGCGATAAGGCTTTCTTCGAACAGGTCGCCGGCCAGTGGAAAGGTCCGGGCGAAATCGTCGCGGGCAAGTACAAGGGCACGAAGTTCACCTGCGACCTCACCGGCGAACCGACCGATGACACCGGCATCAAGCTCGACGGCTTCTGCCGCGTTGGCGTCTTCAAGCAGCCGATGTCGGCCGTCATCAGCCAGAAGGGCAACAGCTATTCCGGCAAGTTCCTCGACGGCGCGGAAGGCAAGGGCCTCGACATCGTCTCGGGCAATGTCGCGAAGGACAAGATCGTCGTCGGCATCAACCGCAAGAAGCTGAACGGCGCAATGATCGCCCGCATGTCGGATCCCTCGCTGCTCAACATCACGATTTCGGTGAAGGTCGAGGAAACCATGGTCCCCGTCATCGGCGTCGCGCTCACGCGCCAGACCGATCAGATGGCCGTCGGCTCGATCCGCTAAAGCATTTCCAGGAGAAGCGTTTACGCTTCACCGTGGGACAATGCGACCATAACAACATTTCCAGGCGAAGCGTCTCCGCTTCGCCGTCGGATAATGGGATTATTACAAAGAGCTTCTGTCGGGCAGGCGCCCGCAAGCGCCTTGCCCGGTTTATGTCACATCAGACGGTCGCCGTCCGATCGCGCCACCAGTCTTCGCGCCCGTCAACCATCTCGATACCCGCCGCATCGGCCGTTTCAGCCCACTGAGCAACGCTCCGCCCCGCGACGATATGGTCGGGCAGAATCTCGGCCAGCGGCAGCAGCACGAAGCCCCGTTCGGTCATACGAGGATGCGGTAGAGTCAGCGCCGGCGTCTCCATCGCAATCCTGTCATAGGTCAGCACGTCGAGATCGATCGTGCGCGGCCCCCAGCGCTCCAGCCGCTGCCGCTTCATGGCTTTTTCCACATCGAGACACGCTTCGAGAAGCACTGCCGGCTCCAGCGTCGTTTGCACCACCGCGCAGGCATTGAAGAACCAGTCCTGATCCGTCTTGCCCCAGGGCGGCGTGCGGTAGAGGCTGGAAACGGCCGCGACCGTAACCTCGGGATGCGCGTCGAGCCGCGCCAGCGCTTCGGCGATCGCAGCCGTGGCGTCGCCGATATTGCCGCCGAGCCCGATGGCTGCCTGATGCCGTACGCCGTTATCGATCATGCTCATGGCCTGGCGACATGCTCGACGGTCACCTCGACGGTATCCAGCACGCCCGGCACCGGTGCGTTCGGCTTGCGGATGGACACCTTTGCCCGATGGATCTGCGGCCAGCGCGCGCACAGCATCTCGGCGATCTCTAGCGCCAGCGCCTCGATGAGATAGCGACGGCGGCCGGTGATGATCTTCTCGATTTCGGCAAAGGCAATCCCGTAATGCACCGTATCCTCGATCCGGTCCTCGCGCAGCGCCGATCCCTGCTCGACCACCAGTTCGGCATCAACGAAGAATCGCTGCCCGAGAAACTCCTCCTCGTCATGAACGCCGTGCCGCGCGAAGAAAGCGCAGTTCTTGAGCGTGATCGTATAGGTCGGCGTCATATCGGGATCTCCTGCCGATAGTCGCAGCCACGGCGCGTCGCCGGTGCCGCTGAGAGCGTTTAAATGCGTCAGGGTCGTGCCGCCAGTATAGCATCCGCGACCATCAGGGCGTCCCTGTTGAATGCGACATCATGGACGCGAAATATCGCGCCGCCGGCCAGCCGCGCCGCCACCGTGGTCGCCGCCGTCGCAACGTCCCGCTCGGCCGCTTCCCGGCCGGTGGCCGCACCGAGGAACCGTTTGCGCGACGTCCCGATCAACAGTCTGTGTCCAAGGCCATGCAACTCACCCAGCCGCGCCATCAGCGCCCAGCTTTCGGAAGCCTCCTTGGCAAAGCCGAAACCCGGATCGAGCACGATGGCATCCGCGGCGATCCCGGCATCCGCCGCGATCTCCAGCGACCGGGCGAAGAACAGCCTCTGATCCGCGATCACATCCTCGGCCTTCACGCGCCCGCGCCCCGTATGCATGATGCAGACACCGGCGCGCGCTTGCGCCACGACGGCGGCGATATCAGGCTCCCGCTGGAGGCCGTGCACATCGTTGACGATATGCGCACCGGCCGCCAGCGCCAGCCGCGCCGTTTCTGCGCGATAGGTGTCGATGGAGATCAGGGCATCCGTCTCGTGCGCCAGCCGCTCGATGACGGGGAGAACGCGATCCTGCTCCTGCGCTGCGGAAACCGCATCGGCGCCCGGACGCGTCGATTCGCCGCCGATGTCGAGGATATCGGCGCCCTGTTCCACACAGGCCTGCGCATGCGCCAGCGCCGCGTCGACATCGAGAAAGCTGCCGCCATCCGAGAAGGAATCAGGCGTAACGTTGACGATCGCCATGAGCATGCCGCGCGGGCCGAGGGTCAGGCTGCGACCATGCGCCAGCGACCATTCGAAGGCGGCAAAGGGATCGGCGGCATCGAGGGAATCAACCATGACGGATCTCGGCGAAACGACCGACCTTGTGGAGTTGCAGCGCTAACCTTGTTTCAGAGCGGCGGGCATTTCCAGTTGCGCTTGCCCAGCCTATGCCCCAAGCTTTGGGCGACATCAACCGTCGAGACAGCTTATCCATGACCACGGCCCGCAAATTCCTTCTCGTCCCGCTGGCGGCCCTCCTCATGATCACCGAGCCGTTGACGGCCGGGGCGGAAACGGTGATGAACAAGACGATCACCTATTTCTCCGTGGGCGGCCGTACCGCGGCGGAACTCGACGCGGCGCTCTCGTCGCAGGGTCCGCAAATGCGCGAAACCGGCGCGCGCCATCCCGGTGCAACCCGCATCAAGTTCGGGGGAACGGTGAGCTATGTCCGTCGCGGACGTCTCTGCTCCGTCGGCAGCGCCCGCGTGACGCTCAACACCCGGCTGATCCTGCCGCGCTGGAAGAACCGCAACACCGCCGGCCGCGATCTCGGCCTCGTGTGGGACACGCTGTCGAGTGACATCAAGCGCCACGAGGAGCGCCACGCCGAGATCGCCCGCAACCACGCGCGCGACATGGAAAAGACCTTCCTCTCCCTCCCGCCGGAGGTGGATTGCGAGCGGATGCAGGCCCGCGTCGCCCGCGTCAGCGAAGACGCGATTGTCGCACACGACAAGGACCAGGCCGCCTTCGACCGTCGCGAGGCCGCCAATTTCGACCTGCGCATGGTGCGCCTGCTCCAGTACCGCCTGGAGCGTATGGCAAAGCCGGCCGAGTCCGGCACGCGCTGAAACACGCAACAACTCATTGATGATTTCTAGCGATAGTGGCCGGCGCCAAGTTAGGCTATAGTCTAAGCATCGGAAGCCAAGAAGAAACGAAGCTTCCAAAGCCGATGCCACCGGGATGTGCATCGAAGCCGTTCTGTTTCCGGCTTTGAAGACCCTGACGATATTTGCAAGGACCTGTCCGAAACCGGATCGCTTGGCGACCGGATACGCTCACCCCTGCCCTGTTGTTCTCCTGGCGTGTCCTGTTGCCGCAGATGATCCCTCCCTCATCCTGCGTGCGATGCGCCCTCCTGGCCCCGCTTGTCCCTGCGACAGGCGGGGCTTTTTTTGGGCGACAATGCCGTCAGTCGAACAGGCCTGAAGATCAGGCCTGGCGTTCCGGCACATGAACGACGAGGCCGTCCAGCGCGTCGCTCATCTTGATCTGACAGCTCAGCCGCGAGGTGGGCCGGACGTCATAGGCGAAGTCCAGCATGTCCTCTTCCATGGCCTCCGGCGCGCCGACGGCTGCCGTCCACGCCTCGTCGATATAGACATGACAGGTGGCGCAGGCGCAGGCGCCGCCGCATTCCGCCTCAATGCCGGGCACGGAATTGCGAACCGCATTTTCCATAACGGTCGATCCGGTCTGGACCTCCAGCTCGTGGCGTGTGCCGTCAAAGGCGATGATGCTGAGTTTTGTCATGATGGCGCGGTCTCGGATGCTCGATGCGCGGGACCGCCAATGCCAACGGGCACGGCGCCCGCAAATAGGGGGTGCCCGTTTTTCTCACACTGTTTCAGGCGAGCCGTCAAGAAAACAGGTCGATTTGCCTGCTTTCCTAGGGATGCCACGCCGGACGGGCGCCGCCGCGATCGACCATCGCGGACTGGCGTGTGTCGCTGGCCGCTACCGGCAGAGCTTGAGAATGAAGATTTCGGTATCGAGGACGGCGGACGAGAGTGCGGCGAGACTTTCGGAATCCTCAGGTCGCTCTTCCACGGACGCGGCGACATGGGCAACCGTGAAGGCGCCGACGGCCACTGCCGCACCCTTCAGCCGATGCGCGGCGGCCTTGCGGACCTCGGCATCCTCGACCAGCAGTTCCTTGACGATCTGCCGCGACTGGCGCGCGAAAATCTGCAGCACTTCAATCTCCAGCACCTTGTCGCCCATTGTCTGATTGGCGAGGTGGACGAGGTCGATCGGGCGTCCGCGGGAGTGAAGATGGCCAAGTGCCGTTTCGGGACTGTCGAAGGCGATATTGAGGGCGGCCATGCACGTTTTCCTTATTCTGTTTTCCAACGCTGCCGGCTCGTTGCGGGACATCCCGCGGGCTCGGAATCCGGGTGGCGATGCGGGACGTGAAGGTCGCGTGGCGTCGAACTGAAGCCCTGCGCACCCGGCCCGTCGCCGCACTGCCGTCTCGTGTGGATTTCACAGCAGCCGGGCTGCTATCAGATGAAAACCGGGCGCAATCAGGGCGGCTTTTGTCAAGTATGGTTAACGAACGAAAACATCCGGCATTGCAGGGCCTTCGCGCCGTCCCGGGGCTGAATTCCGTTAAGAACTTGTTAGCATTTTAACGAATGCCCCGGGGCGTTAATTGTAAGACTATCCCGGATGTGTCACTACGATACGTTACAGGATATCGGTTTCCGCAAAGGACCCGGCATCCCTCCGGGAGGCCCTTCCCATGGCTGTGCGACCATGGGAAAAAGCATCACCGGTCGCGGTATGAAATTGGTGCGGTCATTGTATTGCGTGCATCCAATGCGCAGGAACTGTCCTCACCCCCGATCCGGCATTGTCGGCAGCCATGACAGCTGCGCGATGTCGAGACGGAAAGTTCGGTAACGAGGCGTATCTGCATGGCGACGAACAAGAGCAACGAGTCGATCGACGACAAGGCCTTCCAAGCGCTCGAAGACGCTTTGAGGATCGATTTCGACGAACTGAAGTCCGCGCTTAACGAGACCCCGCCGGAAGCCGGCCGCACGGCGCCGAAGCCCCAGACCGGGGCAACCGCCGCAACGTCCCCCTCTCGTGCAGCCCCGTCCCGTGCAGCAGGGAGCGCGAAGCCTGCCCAGCCGGCTGCCGCGCCGAAGCCGGCAGCCCCGCCCCGCGCCGCCCAGCCTGTCGACGATCCGCTCGCCCCGCCGCGCAGCCTCGCGCCGGAACCGGTTCCGGCAGCCCCGGGCGCGAAATCGCCGACCTTCGCCCCCGCCAACGACGACAGCCGCCGCACCGCACCGGCCATGCTCCGCTCGCTCGAAGCCCGCTCAGCCCGGACCGCGATGCGCGGCGCCGCCATCCTGTCGCTGATCTGGATCGTCGCCGGCCTGGGGATCGCCAACCTGCTCTACGGCCCGGAAATCTGGCAGATCCGTTCGCTGGCAGCGCTTGCCGCCCTTCCCGGCGCCATCGTCGCCGCCATCTTCATCGTCCTCCCCGTCATGCTCTTCTTCGCCTTCGGCGTCATGATGGCGCGCGCGCAGGAAATGCGGAATGCCGCCCGCTCGATGACCGAGGTCGCCCTGCGTCTGGCGGAACCGGAAACCACCGCGTCCGACCGCATCATGACGGTCGGCCAGGCCGTCCGCCGCGAAGTCTCGGCCATGAACGAAGGGATCGAGCGCACGATCGCCCGCGCGACCGAGCTGGAAACCCTCGTCCATTCGGAAGTCAACGCGCTCGAGCGCAGCTACAGCGACAACGAATTGCGGGTCCGCACCCTCGTGCAGGAACTCGGTCTGGAGCGTGAAGCGATCGTCGGCCATGCCGAGCGCATCCGCTCCTCCATCACCGGCGTTCACGCCCAGCTGCGCGACGACCTGACGAATGCCAGCGAAGACCTGCAGATGCGTCTTGCGACCTCGGGCGAGGCCGCGGCCTCGCTGATCGAGACCCGCGCCGCCGCGCTGATGGAGAAGTCGCAGGCCGCATCGCAGTCGATCAGCACGCTGCTCAGCACCCGCACCGATGCGCTCGTCAGCGGTCTGAACGCGGCCGGCGCCGATATCACCAGCGAGTTCGACACCCGTCTGGAAGCCCTGAACCACACACTTATCAAGCGCGGACAGCAGCTTCTCGGACAGTTCGAGACGCGCGCATCCACGCTCGACAGCAACACCGAGAAGCTGAACGCCGCACTGAACGAGCGCGCCCGCCAGCTGAACGAGACGCTGATCGCCCGGACGCGCGACCTGAACGAGAGCCTCGTCGTCGGCCAGCAGGCCATCACCGGCGGCCTCGACGACATCCTCAACACGCTGAACGGCGCGCTGGACGAGAAGGGCGCAAGCTTCCGCCAGAACCTGAAGACTGCGGCCGACGACGCCATCATGGATCTCGACCTGCGCTCCGGCTTCTTCGAGGAGAAGCTGCAGGGCACGGTCGGCCAGCTGGCCACCGCCTTCGACGGCCGCTTTCAGGATTTTGCCACCGCCTTCGAACGCCGCGCCGGCCTGCTGGATGCGAAGATGGCCGACAGCCTCTCGCGCATCGACCAGTCCGTGGCCGGCGGCTCCGACACGCTCGGCCGCCTGCTGGACGACGGGCTCGAAAAATTCCAGGCTGCCATCGGCGATCAGTCGCTGTCCATCGCCACCACGCTCGGCGCTTCGCAGGCGATGATCGAGGAAAGCATTTCCGCGCGCACCGGCGAGATGGACAGCGTGATCGGTCAGGCCCATGAGCGCATCGACACCGTTCTTGCCGCCCGTTCCGGCTCGCTGATGAGCGCCCTCACCGCCGCGCAGGACCGCATCGAGTCCGATTTCGCTGGGCGCGCCGACAGCATCGAGACAGCACTCGGCACCACCCAGGCACGCCTTGCCGAAACGCTCGATACCCGCACCGGCGCCCTCATGGAGGAGCTCGGCGCCTCCGAAACCCGCATCGGAGCTCTGCTCACCGAACGCACCGGCGTCGTCACATCTGCTCTGGAAACGACGGAGCGGCGTCTGTCGGAGGCCTTCGACAGCCGTAGCGAGCGCCTTCTCGGCGCGCTCGACGCGGCCCGGGGCAACATCGAGCAGGCGTTCGCCGCCCGCAGCGACGATGTCGCCACCGCCATCGGCAGCGCCGAGCAGCGGCTGCAGGAAACGCTGGACAGCCGCGCCCGCGGCCTGTTGCAGGGTCTCGATGCCGCACAGGATCGTATCGAGGGTTCGCTGAACGCGCGCGCCGACGACCTGGCGAGCACCATCGCAACCAGCCATCAGCGTCTCGACGACACGCTCTCCGACCGTACGTTGGAACTCTCCGTCATGCTGGCTGCCAGCACCGAAGCGCTCGACGGCGCGCTGGAAGGCAATGCCGAACGGATCGATGGCATCATGGCGGCTCGTGCCGCGACGATCACCGAAACGCTGTCGAACAATGCAACGCGCATCGAAACCCTGATGAGCGACCGCGCCGGCGCGCTGGACGTCACCCTGTCGAATGCCGCCCGCACCATCGAAGGCGCCTTCACCGGCACGGCCGAGCGCATCGACGACATCATCAGCGAACGCACCATGACGCTCTCAGGCGTGCTCGCGAGCTCCACCGCGGCACTCGAAGGCACTGCCGAGCAGATCGACAGCATGCTGACCGAGCGCACGCTCGAACTCTCGGGCGTCCTCGCCGGCACGACAGCCGGCATGGAAAGTCTGTTCGAAGGCACGACGGAACAGATCGACACGCTGCTCACACGCGGTATGGCGACCCTGTCGGAGACGCTGTCGGGCGCAACGCGCACGATCGATACCACTTTCGCCGGCACGACCGGTCGCATCGACGAGATCATGGCGGAGCGCACGACGCGCCTTGCCGGCGTCCTCGCAGGCTCCACGGCCGCCATTGAGGGCACCAGCGAGCAGATCGACCAGATCCTGTCGCGCGGCATAAACACCCTGAACAGCACGCTTGCCGACGCCACGCGCAATCTCGACAACACCTTCGCGGGCAAGGCGGAGCGCATCGACGAGATCCTTACCGAGCGCACCATGACGCTCTCAGGCCTCCTCGCCTCCTCCACCGCCGGCATCGAAAGTGCCGTCGAAGGCACTGCCGAACAGATCGACCTCGTCCTCTCCCGCGGCACGACCAACCTCACCGGCGCCCTGTCGGAAGCGACCCGCTCGCTCGACACCACCTTCTCGGGCACCGTCGAGCGCATCGATGAGATCCTCACCGAGCGCACCATGACGCTCTCCGGCGTGCTGGCCTCCTCGACCGCCGGTATCGAAAGCGCCGTCGAAGGCACCGCAGAGCAGATCGACCAGATCCTGTCGCGCGGCACGAACACCCTCAACACCACACTGACTGACGCAACGCGCAACCTCGACAACACGTTCACGGGCAAGGCGGAGCGCATCGACGAGATCCTCACCGAGCGCACCATGACGCTCTCCGGCGTGCTGGCCTCCTCGACCGCCGGCATCGAAAGCGCCGTCGAAGGTACCGCAGAAAAGATCGACCTCGTCCTATCCCGCGGCACGACCAACCTGACCAGCGCACTTTCGGACGCCACCCGCACGCTGGACAATACCTTCTCGGGCACCGCCGAACGCATCGATGAGATCCTCACCGAGCGCACCATGACGCTCTCGGGTGTGCTCGCTTCCTCCACCGCCGGCATCGAAAGTGCCGTCGAAGGCACTGCCGAACAGATCGACCTTGTTCTCTCCCGCGGCACGACCAACCTCACCGGCGCCCTCTCGGACGCCACCCGCACGCTGGACAACACCTTCTCGGGCACCGCCGAACGTATCGATGACATCCTCATCGAGCGCACGATGACGCTCTCCGGCGTGCTGGCCTCCTCCACCGCCGGGATCGAAAGTGCCGTCGAAGGCGCGGCCGAACAGATCGGCCGGATCCTCTCCTCGAACACGGACACGCTGGACGGCAAGCTCGCCGCGGCGACCCAGACGCTCGACCGGACGTTCGACGGCACAGCCGAGCGTATCGCAGACATCATGGCGGAACGCACCATGTCTCTCTCGGGCGTGCTGGCCTCCTCCACCGCGGGCATCGAGAGCGCCGTTGAGGGTACGGCCGAGCAGATCGACCGCGTTCTCTCCAGCGGCACGACGAACCTCACCGGCGCCTTGTCGGACGCCACCCGCGCGCTGGACAGCACCTTCTCGGGGACAGCCGAGCGCATTGACGAGATCCTCGTCGAGCGTACCATGACGCTCTCCGGCGTTCTCGCCTCCTCCACCGCCGGCATCGAAAGTGCCGTCGAAGGCACCGCCGAACAGATCGATCGCGTCCTTACCCGCGGTACCACCACGCTGACCGGCGCCCTGTCGGACGCGACCCGCGCGCTGGACGGCACTTTCTCTGGTACCGCCGAGCGCATCGACGAGATCATGATCGAGCGCACCATGTCGCTTTCCGGCGTGCTCGCCTCCTCGACCGCCGGCATCGAAAGCGCTCTCGAAGGCACGTCCGAGCAGATCGACCAGGTCTTCGCGCAGCGCACGTCCAGCCTGTCGCAGACGCTCGACCAGGCAACCCGCACGCTCGACACGACCCTTTCCGGTTCGACGCGGGCGATAGACGAGGTTCTGTCGGAGCGGACCATGTCCCTTTCCGGCGTCCTGGCATCGTCCACGGCCGGCATCGAAAACGTCATCGAGGGCACCGCGGAGCAACTCGACACGCTGTTGGCCCGCGGCACCTCCGGCCTGTCGGCGACGCTGGCCGGCGCGACGACGATGCTGGACGGCACGCTCGCCGGCTCTGCCGAGCGCATCGATGCGGTTCTCGCCGCCCGCGCCCGGGAACTCGCCGCCACCAGCTCCGCCATCGAAAGCGCCGTCGAAGGCAATGCCGACGACGTCAATGCGGTGCTCGTCCGCGGTGCCTCGAACATCAGAAGCACGCTTTCGGAAGCAACGCGCCAGCTCGACAAAGCGGTCTTGGGCACAGCCGGCCACCTGGACGAGATGCTTGCCACCCGCACATCGGCTCTGTCCGACGTCCTCACAGGTTCGACCGCGACGATCGAGAACGCCATTGACGGCACCACCGAGCGCCTCGATTTCCTGCTTGCCACCAGCGCGTCCAGCCTCGGCGACATGCTGAACGATGCGACCGGCTCCATCGAGCAGCGCGCAGCCATTCTCTCCGGCTCGCTCTCCAGCGCCACGGACCGCATCGAGCGCGCGCTCGACGGCACCACCGTCCGCCTGGGCAGCATGATCGACGATCACGCCCGTGCGCTCGACGAAACGCTGACCGGTCAGACCGCAGCGCTCGACAACCGTCTCGCCGAACGCACGGACGACCTGTCGCGCATCCTCGTCGGCCGCGCGTCAGAAATGGGCGACACGCTTGCCACACGCGTCGAGGATATCGCCGACCAGCTCTCCTTCCGCGCGAGCACCATCGCCGAGACGATGACCGACCGCATCGGTGAGATCGACCGCGACCTCACGGCCCGCACCGTCGGCATCGCCGAGGACATGACCGGCCGCGTCAATGCCATCGCCGGCACCATGACCGGTGCTACCGGCGAGATCGCCGGCGCCCTCTCCGCCCACGCGGCCGAACTGGCCGCCGCCATCGACACCCGCGCCGGCGCGATCGAGCAGACCCTTTCGGCCCGCGCCGCCAGCCTCGACCAGACGATGTCCACGACGGAAGACCGTCTGCGCATTGTGCTCGACACCCGCATCGACGCCCTGAATACCGCAGTCGCCGATGGGTCCACCCAGCTCTCCGACATGCTGAACGATCAGGCGGCAACCATCGCCACCACGATCGCCGCCAGCGCCGGCATGCTGGAGATGACGCTCGAGGAACGCCAGGAGGCGCTCGCCCGCACGATCGACCAGAGCGCGGAAGCGCTCGACAACCGCCTGCGCGACAGCGCCGCCCGCGTGACCGTCCGCCTCGGCGACACCACGGCCGAACTGGCCCGTGCGGCCGATGGCCTGGCCGAGCGCATGGACACCTCGATCACGGGAATAAACACCCGCTTCGACGAAACCGGTGCCCGCATCGAGGCGAGCCTCGGCCATCTCGAAACACGCATCCGCGACAGCGTCGGCAGTGTCGACACGCTGGTGAATGACGCCGGCAACCGCATCGCGGGCACGCTGTCCGAACGCGTCTCGGAACTCGACCATGCCAGCCGCACCGCCGCCGAGCGCATTTCCGGCAGCCTTGCCGGCCGCACCGAAGAAATCGCCCGTATCAGCAGCGAAGCCGCGACCCGCATCGCCGAAACGCTGGCCTCGCGCACCGGCGAACTCGACCGGATCAGCAGCGAAGCGGCAAGCCGGATCGAATCGACCATCGAGCGTGGCACAGGCCGCATCGAGGAGCGGCTCGGCACCATGGATCGCGCCCTCAATGTCGGCCTCGACAATGTCAGCCGCACGATCGAAGGCAAGGCGGCCCATCTCGTCGGCAGCCTGCGCAGCGCCGTCTCCGACACCACGCAGGATATCGACGCCGAAGCCGTTCGGTCCTCGGACACGCTCGCCAAGGTCGGTGGCGACTTTGCGGAAGCCATGGCCGCTCGCCAGGCCGATTTCCAGAACGCCATCGAGCGCACCGCGGCCACGGCTGCCATGCGCAGCGCGGAACTCGCCCGCAGCGTCGGCGAAGCCGCCGATGCGGCCCTCATCCGCGCTTCCGAAACGCAAACCCGCATCTCCGAACAGGGCAACGCGCTGCAGCGCAACCTCTCCGAGGTCGAAAAGGCACTGGAAGCGCGCGGCGAAGCCATCCGCACCACGCTCGACGAGCGCACCCGCGATCTCAATTCCATGCTGTCCGGCCGCACCAGCGAATTGTCACGCCTCATCGACGAGCAGGCCCGCCCGGTCGTGGAAACCTACGTCGCCGCCGGCCGCGATGCGGCAGATCGCCTGACCGCCGCCGCCCGCGACGGTGCCGAGCGTCTGCGCGCCGAAAACGACGCCCTCGTCACCGCTCTGTCCGCCCGCACCGGCGAACAGCTTGGTGCCATATCGCAGCGCGCCGAGGAAACCGCCCGGGCGATCCAGATGGTCGAGAACCGCCTGCAATCGACAGCGGAAGCGTTGATCGAGCGCCTTTCCACCAGCAACGCCGCCATTGCCGGCGTGGTCGAGGAAGCCACAAGCACCTTCGGCGCCATGAATGAGCGTCTGAATGCCACCGGCGACCGCTTTTCCGAAACCGCCGAGCGGACATCCGACATGCTGTCGGCCTCCACCCGCCTTCTCGAAGGGAAGGCCGACCGGCTGGTCGCGATCTCGTCCAGCACGCTTTCGCAGGTCGGCAGCCTCGTCGGCCGCTTCGAGGATCACTCGCGCATGCTCGGCCAGGCCTCCGATCTGCTGGCGGCCGCACAGTCCAACCTTGCCGGCACGCTCGAAGAGCGCCAGGAAGCCCTGCGCACGCTCTCCGTCGGCCTCGTCAGCCGCTCGGAAGACATCGAACGCACCATGCGGGCGCTAGAGGGCTTCGTGGAAGGCTCGTTCCAGCGCGCCGAAGACCGATCCAACCAGATCGCCGGCAACCTGCGCAGCGGCATCCAGGCCTCCTTCAGTGATGTCGGCCGCATCCTCACCGATGCGGAAGAGCGCACGCAGACGGCGGCAAACGCCATGCGCGATGCGCTGGCCCATGCCGGCCAGGATGCCGAGCAGTCGGTCGATCAGCTCCTGGCCCGCACGGAAGAGCGCTCCGGCCAGGTCGCAGGGACCCTGCGCGACGGCGTCCAGCGCGCCATTTCCGATGTCGATCGCACGCTTGCCGACGCGGAAACCCGCACCCGCACCGCCGGCGAGGCGATGCGTGACGCCATTGCCGCGGCAACCGATACCGCCGGCGCTTCCGTCGATCGCACCTTCGCCCGTGCGGAAGATCGTGCCGGCGAAGTGGCCGCCCGCCTGCGCGGCAGTGTCGGTGCCTCGCTCTCCGAAATCGACGGCCTGCTCGACGAGACGGGCAAGCGGTCCGACGCGGTATCCGAAAAGATGCGCGAGCAGATCCGCCAGTCCGTCGATGAAGCGATCTCCCGCTTTGCCGGCGCCACCGACGAGATCCGCCGCTCCGGCGAGGAGATCCGTCGCGAACTCGACATGACCCGCGCCGAACTGAAGCGCGGTGCCTTCGACCTGCCGGAAGAAGCCAAGGAAAATGCGGCCGTCATGCGCCGCGCCGTGTCCGAGCAGATCAAGGCCCTGCAGGAACTGTCCGACATCGTCGGCCGCTCCTCCAGCCAGCTCGAAATCGGCGAACCGACACCGCATCGCGGCCGCATGGCAACGCAGGCCGCTCAGCCGGCCTATGCCCCGGCCCAGCCCTCTTATGCTGCAGCTCCGGCAGCCGTTGCCGCCGCACCCGCAGGCAATCCGTACCAGCAGCCATACCCGGCGGCCCCCACCACGCTGCTCGGCGCCCGTGCAGCGGAAGCAGCACCGGCCCGAACGGTCGTAACGACCGAGGCTTCGGCCATGCCGCAACGCCACCCGGCGCCGGTCTCGGCTGCCCCGGCACAGCCACGCCCCGCGCCGGCTGCGGCCCGGGCACCGCAGGGAATGGCTGCGCAACCCGCACCGATCCAGACTGCTCCGGTTCAGACGGCCCGTCCTCAGCCGACGCCGCCCCAGTCCGTCCAACCCCAGTCCGTCCAACCCCAGTCCGTCCAGCCCCAGCCGACACAAGCACCTGCCCAGGCGGCCGCACGTCCAGAGCCGGAAGCACCGCAGACCGCCGCACCATCGGCTCAGCCGCAGAGAGCCGCACGGCCGCCACAGGAGCCCGGCGCTCATCAGCGGCCCGCAGCCGCCGCCGAGACCCCGCTGCGCGGCAGCGTCGGCATTGCCGATCGCTCGCCGCTCCGCCAGGCCTCCGCTGCCGAAGACGACATGCGTGAAGGCGGTTCCGGCTGGATGCGCGATCTCCTGCGCGGAGCCTCCCGCGAGGACGAGCCGCAGCAGATCGCGCCGGCCCGTCTGCGGCCCGAGGCGGCACCTGCGCCCACAACACAGGTCTCCCCGACCCAGGCCTCACCGACCCAGGCCTCACCGACACAGGCCTCCCGCAGCACCGACAGTCGCAACCCGCGCCACGTCATGGAATCGCTGAACTCGCTTTCGGTCGATATCGCCCGTGCGATCGATCATGATGCGTCGGTCGATCTCTGGCGCCGCTACCAGCGTGGAGAGCGCGACGTGTTCACGCGCCGCCTCTACACGCTGAAGGGTCAGCAGACCTTCGACGAGATCCAGCGGAAATACGACCGCGAAGCGGAATTCCGCACCGCTGTCGATCGCTACATCGCCGATTTCGAACAGCTGCTGGCGGATGTTGCCCGCAACGACCGAGACCGTGTGATCACCCAGACATATCTGACCTCGGACACGGGCAAGGTCTACACCATGCTCGCCCACGCCGCCGGCCGCTTCAGCTAAAGCTCTTCATACCGAAGGCTGGCCACGGCCCCCATTGGAAACCCGCCGCACGAGAAAACCGTGCGGCGGGTTTCCACGTTTTTACGGAAAGCATCCGCCAACGCAGACGGCAGGGACGCCGCATGGAACGATCACGGCCGGAAGATCGTTTGGCGCAGAGCACATCGAACTACGACGTCGAGAAAGTGACCCGCATGAACAGATTGGCCATTGCCGCCGTGTCAGCCGCCGTCTTGGGTTTGACGGCATGCACATCCGTCGGGGCGCCGGCGCAGCCGATCGAGCCGATTCCCGGCAGCATCATCTATGGCGGCCAGCCGCGCACGAAGCTGATGAAATCGCCCATTGGCAGCACCTTCCCTCATCGCTTCCGGGACAATCGCGGCGGCGAGTGGGAAGAGGTCTACCGGATCGCCCCCGATCGAACCCTCGAGCTGATCGCCCGCCGCCAGATCGAACTCGACGTCGAGAACAACCGGTAACGTGAGAAGCAACGGTCTCCGAGTGCGGAGGCTCACCCGGATCCACAGAGAATGACAAAGGAGAAGACCATGACCAACCTCGACCTACCCGAAGGCCATCGCGAACATGAACCGACCACGACCAAGGCCTTGAACGTCGTCAAGGCGGAGGCGGCTGCCGTCCGCCAGACGGCGACCGAACACCCGTCCTCGACCGTTCTTCTCCTCGGCCTCGTCGGTATCGCCGGCTTCCTCATCGGCCACGGCGTCGGCTATCGCAAGGCGGAGGCAGACACCGTCCCATCCTTTCGCCGTTTCTGGTCCTAAGGCAAGCGAACGGCCTGATCCGCTCTCACAGGGCCGGATTTCGGAATCGGCCCATAAAAAAATCCCGCAAACCTGCGGGATTTTTTGTGAGATATCGTCCGTCACGCAACATGAGACCACGGTCGAGGTGAACTCCGAGCGGCTCAATGCTCTTTGCTGGCGTAAACAGACTTCTTCGTCAGATAGATCAAGCCAGTGAAGATCAGCAGGAAGATCAGCACCATGAAGCCCGTGCGCTTGCGTTCCTCCAGATGCGGTTCTGCCGCCCACATCAGGAAGGCGGAGACGTCGCGGGAATATTGCTCCACCGTCTGCGGCGCGCCATCGTCATAGGTCACCTGGCCCTCTGTCAGCGGCTTGGCCATGGCAAGGGCCGCAGCATTGGCGAAGTAGGGGTTGTAGTGTGTGCCTTGAGCGATTTCCACGCCGGCCGGCGGCTCCTCATAGCCGTTCAGCAGCGCGTGGATATAGTCCGGTCCCCCTTCCTGATACTGCGTGAACATATCGAAGATGAAGGTTGGGAAGCCGCGTTCGATGCCACGGGCCTTCGCGATCAGCGAGAAGTCCGGCGGTGCCGCCCCGTTATTAGCCGCAGCGGCGGCTTCGGCATTGGGGAACGGCGAGACGAAATGGTCCGACGCCACAGCCTTGCGGGTGTACATCTCACCCTCGGCATTCGGCCCGTCCTGCACTTCGTAGTTCGCGGCGAAGGTCTTCACCTGCGCTTCCGAGTAACCGAGGTCCTCCAGCGTGCGGAAGGCGACAAGGTTCATCGAGTGACAGGCGGAACAGACTTCCGTGTAGACCTTCAGGCCGCGCTGTAGCTGCCCCTTATCGTAATGGCCGAACGGGCCGGCGAACGACCACTCTTCCTGATGCGGCTTCTTGATCGGGAAGTGCGGCGTTCCCCCGCCATGCTCTTCGGTGGCCGTGGTGCCCTCATGCGGCGCGTTCTCCTGCGCCAGCACGGGGCCGGCAAGAAGAGAGGTGGCAAGGAAGAGGCCGGTAATCAGCTTTTTCATCGTGTTGGAGTCCTTGGTCTCTTCTCTCGGCATCACGCCGCCACCGGGGTCTTGCGGGCCTTCTGCTCCAGCACCGCTTCGGTGATGGAATTCGGAATGCGGCGCGGCGTCTCGAACAGGCCGAGAAGCGGCATGATCACGAGGAAGAAGCCGAAATAATAGAGCGTGCCGATCTGCGACATCACCACATAGGCGCCTTCCGCCGGGCGCGAGCCGAGCCAGCCGAGAAGGATGGCGTTGACGACGAAGATCCAGAAGAACAGCTTGTACCAGGGACGATAGACCGCCGAGCGGACCTTCGACGTGTCGAGCCAGGGCAGGAAGAACAGAACGATAATCGCCCCGAACATCACGAGCACGCCGCCGAGCTTCGAGTCGATCGGGCCGACATTGAAGGTGATGGCGCGCAGCATCGCGTAGAACGGCAGGTAGTACCATTCCGGCACGATATGGGCAGGCGTCTTCAGCGCGTTTGCCGGGATATAGTTGTCCGGGTGGCCGAGAAAGTTCGGCATGTAGAAGACGAACCAGGCATAGACGAGCAGGAAGACGGACACGCCGAGCGCGTCCTTCAGCGTCGCATAGGGTGTGAACGGAACCGTGTCGGTCTTGGTCTTCACCTCGACACCGGTCGGGTTCGTCTGGCCGGTCACATGCAGCGCCCAGATGTGCAGCACGACGACGCCGGCGATCATGAAGGGCAGCAGGTAATGCAGCGAGAAGAAGCGGTTGAGCGTCGGCTGGTCCACGGCAAAGCCGCCGAGCAGGAACTGCTGGATCCATTCGCCGACGAGCGGGAAGGCGGAGAAGAAGCCGGTGATGACCGTCGCACCCCAGAAGGACATCTGCCCCCACGGAAGCACGTAGCCCATGAACCCCGCCGCCATCATCAGCAGGTAGATGACCACGCCAAGAATCCAGAGGATTTCGCGCGGGGCCTTGTAGGAGCCATAATAAAGCCCGCGGCCGATATGCAGGTAGACGGCGATGAAGAAGAACGAGGCGCCGTTGGCATGCATGTAGCGCAGCAACCAGCCATGGTTCACGTCGCGCATGATCTTTTCGACAGAAGTAAAGGCGACGGTGGTGTCGGCAGCGTAATGCATGGCCAGCACGACACCCGTGACGATCTGGATGATCAGCATCACCGACAGCATGGCGCCGAAGGTATAGGCATAGTTCAGGTTGCGCGGAACGGGATAGGAAATGAAACTGTCATGGACCAGCCGCGGCAGCGGCAGCCGCGAATCCACCCATTTTTCCAGTCCCGTCGTCGGCGTGTAGGTTGAATGTTCCCCACTCATATCGGCAATCCCCCTCAACCGATCTTGATGACTGTATCGGATGTGAACGCAAAGTTGGGTACGGCAAGGTTCATCGGCGCCGGACCCTTTCGAATGCGGCCCGCCGTATCGTAGTGCGAGCCATGGCAGGGACAGAACCATCCGCCGAAATCGCCGGCCTGGCCGAGCGGAACACAGCCGAGATGGGTGCAGGAGCCGATCATCACGATCCAGTTTTCCTTGCCCTCGCCGGCCGAACGATCGAGATCGGTCGCCTGCGCGTCGGCCGCGATATTGGCATTGCGCGCGACCGGGTCCTTGAGGTCGGCGAGCTGGACGGCTTTCGCCTCTTCCACTTCCTTCTCCGTCCGGTTGCGGATGAAGACCGGCTTGCCCCGCCATTTCGCCGTCAGCGACATGCCCGGCTGCAGGCTGGACACGTCGACCTCGATGGAGGCGAGCGCCAGCGTTGAGGCATCCGGACGCATCTGGTCGATGAACGGCCAGGCGACCGCTGCAACGCCGACCGCACCGGCCATCCCGGTTGCCAGATACAGGAAGTCGCGGCGCGTCGGCTCGCTCGGTGTGTCGCTTGTTGTCTGGTGTTCGCTCACGGCCTCATCATCCTCTCAACCCGGCAGCTTGAGAAAGCCGCCCACGCGTCCCCGACGCCGGTTCTGTCCTTCCGCAGTTGAGCGAAAGAACGGCGCCAAATCAATAAGGCGAGACCGGCTCGCCGCAATTTAATCCCGCTTCCCCCCGGGCCTCCCCGCCCGGTCCATAGACAGCGCGACGCTGCTCCGGATTCCCGAGCCATTCCCGGGTTCTATGCTTGATAAACTTGCATGTCCAGCCTTGCAAATGCCGCAGGGCAGCCTTGCGTAAGTCCTGCCGTGACGCTTTGTCGCGGGTGTTGCCGGGATGCCCAACGCGCAAGGCCGGACGCCCGAACATCCGGCCACATCAAGGCAGAAATCCTCAATGTCCATCAAACATGCCGCAGCGCTAATGCTGCATTGCAGCATTTCCATCTTCATGGTACCGGCCATGCATCCGAATCGGCAAAGAGAGCCCCTGCATGCGCAAGACCCTTGCCATAATGCTGAATACCCTTGCAGCCCTCGGCCTCGTCCTCTGCGCCCTTCGCTACCTCGGCACAGTGTGGCCGCTGCTGCTGCTCAACAGCATGCAGACGCATGTGGCGATGGCGATCGCGATGGTGATGCTCGCGTCGTTCGTCGTCACCCGCAGCCGAACGAGCCTGCTGTTGCTGGTCGTTTCCCTCGCCCTCGCCGCTCACGCCGTTTTCATGAAACGCGAGTTCGCCATCGAAGCGACGGCCGCCGACCTCGCAGCCGGTTCAAGCCTCAGGATCATCTCGTTCAATATGCTGTCGGAAAATCTCGAGGGTGCGACGGATGTCGCCGACATGCTGATGGCGTCGGATGCGGATGTCGCGGTCGTTCTGGAGGGTGCGCCGCTGTTCATGCAGTTGCAGCGGCTCGAAGCCGCCTATCCCTACCGGCTCGGCTGCGGCGAACGGACGCCGACCTGCGATCTCCTGATGTTCTCGAAACATCCGATGACCGATATCTCCATCGGAGACCTCAGCGACCTGCGCAAGGATCGGGTGATGTCGGCGCGCATCTCGGCGCCCGCCGGCGCCTTCCGCATGGTGGCAGCGCATCTGTCGAAACCCTTCTTCGACAACTACCACATGAAGGAACTCGATCGCCTCTCCGCATTCATGCGCAACACGAGGGAACCGCTGGTGCTCTCGGGCGACTTCAACTCCGGCACCATCGCGCCGGACATGCAGAATATGCTGCGCCACCTGCGCCTGCGCACCGTGCCGCGCGAGCCGGCGACATGGCCCGTGCAGCTTGCCGATACCGGTCTCGGCGTCGCGATCGACCACATCTACAGCCGACCGCCGCTCGTGCCGCTCTCGGTGAGGCGCCTCGATCGGGACTATGGCTCGAACCACTACGGCCTCATCGCCGACTTCGCCTTCCGCAAGCCCTGATCGCCGGGAAGACAAGAGACAGACCAGTTACGACGCGGCGTCATCCCGGGATGACGCGGCGTCATCCCGGGCAAGAAAACCACCCGACTGGCGCGACCAGAGCTCGGCATAAAGCCCCTTCTCCGCGAGCAGTTGCGCATGCGTCCCATCCTGCACGATCGCGCCGGCATCCATCACGATCAGCCGGTCGAGCGCGGCGATGGTCGAGAGGCGGTGGGCGATGGCCAGCACGGTCTTGCCCTTCATCAGCACGTCCAGATTATCCTGGATCGCGGCCTCCACCTCCGAATCGAGCGCGGATGTCGCCTCGTCGAGAACGAGGATCGGCGCATCCTTCAGCATGACACGGGCAATGGCGATGCGCTGGCGCTGCCCGCCCGAGAGCTTGATGCCGCGCTCGCCCACATGCGCATCGAAGCCGGTGCGCCCGCGCTGGTCTTCCAGCCGCTCGATGAAGGCCAGCGCCTCTGCCCGTTCGGCGGCCAACCGCAAAGCCCGGTCGTCGGCATCCGGCCGTCCGAAAAGGATGTTGTCGCGGATGGAGCGGTGCAGCAGCGAGGTATCCTGACTGACCATGCCGATCTGCGCCCGCAGCGATTCCTGCCGCACGCCGGCGATATCCTGCCCGTCGATCGTGATGCGCCCACCCTCAAGATCGTAGAAGCGCAAGAGCAGGTTGACGAGCGTCGATTTTCCAGCCCCCGAACGTCCGACGATACCGACTTTCTCACCCGGCCGGATCGTCAGCGACAGATCGTCGATGACACCCTTCTCGCGCCCATAGTGGAAGCGGATACCCTCGAACACTATGCCCGGCTGGCGCACCACGAGATCGGGCGCCTGCGGCTTATCGACGAGATCGATCGGCTGCGCGATCATGTCGGCCGCGTTCTGGATCGTGCCGATATTGCGCATGATGCCGTTGAACTGCACCATCATGCGCGACAGCAGGAAATTCAGCCGCAGAACCAATGCCAGCGTAAACGCCACGGCGCCGGCGCTGATCGCCCCGGCCAGCCACAGATGCACGCTGAGCGCGGCCATCGTCACGATCATGATGCCGGAAAGGAGCGCCATCGAGGCGCGCACGCCGGTGATGAACCGGGTAAACCGCAGCGTCGTCGCCTGGAAGGTGTCGAAGCCCTCGCGCATGTAGCGGTCGTTTTCCTCGTCGCGACCGAACAGCTTCAGCGTCTGGATGTTCGAATAGGCATCGACCATGCGACCCGACAGCATGGAGGAGGCCTCCGCCGTCTCCTTGGAATGCGCCCGGATGCGCGGCACGAAATAGCGCGCGAGGCCTGAGAAGACGACCAGCCAGACCAGCACCACCGCCGCCATCGTCAGGTCCAGCTGCCCGACCAGCACCAGCGTCGAGACCGAATAGATGCCGACGAACCAGACGCTCTCCATCAGCGAGGTCACGACGTCACCCGCAGCTTGGCCCCCCGACCAGACCTTGGTAACGATGCGCCCGGAAAAATCGTTCTGGAAGAAGGAGACCGACTGCCGCGCGACATGCAGATAGGATTGCCAGCGCACGAGATTGTAGAAGCCGGGCGTGATGATCTGCTGATCGACCAGCGCCATGACCAGCGTCACGACGAACCTGACGATGCCGATGAGCAGCAGCATCCCCACCAGCTCCCGCCCATGCGTCGCCAGCAACCCCTCCCATCCAGCAGCCCGATCGACCGTCGCCAGGATATCCACGAGCCGCCCGACGAACCAGAACAACGCCGCCTCGATGGCCGCACTCATTCCGCCGAGCACGAGCATCGCGATAAACGGCGCCTTGGCTTGGGCGATATAGAACCAGATAAACCCGAGAAGCCCCCGCGGCGGCTGCAAGGCCTCCCGGTGGGCAAAAGGCTGGATCCAGGTTTCGAAGAAGCGGAAGACGGGGCGCAGGAACATGGGCTGGAATATACGCGCCCAGCCTGTCACGACAATGCGCGCGGGCTGCCGAGGCGCGTTAAATTCCGTTCATGAATCGGATCAAGATGAGGCGACGGGACCACGGCACCGCAATCGCCCCCCATCAGCCCCTCATCTGCCTGCCGGCATCTTCTCCCCGCATGCGGGGAGAAGAGACCCGGAATGCCCGCCCCACTCCGCAACAACGTTCCCTCTCCCCGCAGGCGGGGAGAGTGCTAGGGTGAGGGGCAGCCAAGCCCCCGAGTCCCGGCAAGAAGCACGACAAGCCAAAAACCGAGGCGGCTACTCCGCCGCCTCGTCCTTCGCATCCGCATCCTCCTGCAGGAACCCGCCAGACTGCCGCGACCACAGATCCGCGTACAGCCCCTTCTCCGACACCAGCTCAGCATGCGTACCGGTCTGGATGATCTCCCCCTGTTCGAGGATGACCAGCCGGTCCATCTCTGTCAGTGTCGAGAGCCGGTGGGCGATGGCGATGACGGTCTTGCCGGACATCAGGGCAAACAGGTTTTCCTGAATGGCCTGCTCCACCTCCGAATCCAGCGCCGAGGTCGCCTCGTCGAGGATCAGGATCGGCGCGTCTTTCAGAAACACGCGTGCGATCGCGATCCGCTGCCGCTGACCGCCGGACAGCTTCACGCCGCGTTCGCCGACCTGCGCGTCAAGACCCTTGCGACCCTGATTGTCCTCGAGGATCGCGATGAAGTCCCAGGCATTGGCGCGCTTTGCTGCCGCGACGATCTCCTCGTCCGTTGCCTCCGGCCGGCCATAGGCGATGTTGTCGCGAATGGAGCGGTGGAGCAGCGAGGTATCCTGCGTCACGACGCCGATCTGCCGGCGCAGGCTGTCCTGCGTCACCGTGGCGATGTCCTGCCCGTCTATGAGGATCCGCCCCGACTTCAGGTCGTAGAACCGAAGCAACACGTTCATCAGCGTTGTCTTGCCGGCACCCGAACGGCCGACCAGACCGACCTTCTCGCCCGGCGCGATCGACAGCGACAGCCGGTCGATGACCTGTTTGTGCTTGCCGTAGTCGAAGCCGATCGCGTCGAAGACGATCCCGCCGCGCGATGCATCGAGCACCTTGGCATCGGGGATATCGACGATGTCGTGCGCCTTTGTCATCATCGACATGCCGTCATAAACGGTGCCGATATTTTCAAACAGCGCCGAGACCTCCCACATCACCCATTGCGACATGCCGTTGATGCGCATGGCGAGCGAGACGGCGATCGCAATGGAGCCGATCGAGACATCGCTCGTCATCCACAGATGTATGCCGAGTGCTGCGATGGCAAACAGCGCGATGCAGTTGTTCGTGTAGACCAGCACGTGGAACAGCGTGACCTTACGCATCTGCTTGTGCACGGTGCCGAGAAATGCGTCCATGCTGTCCCGGGCATAGACCTCTTCCCGACCCGCATGCGAGAACAGCTTGACGGTCGCGATGTTGGTGTAGCTATCGACGATCCGTCCGGTCATCATCGAGCGCGTATCGGCCTGCTCTTTCGAGATCTTGCGCAGGCGCGGCACGAAGTAGGCGACGATGCCGATATAGCATCCCATCCAGACGACGAGCGGCGCCAGCAGCCGCCAGTCGGCCGCGGCCACGACGACGAGCATCGAGACGAAGTAGCTGACGACATAGACGAAAACGTCGAGGATCTTCATCACCGTTTCACGAACGGCAAGCGAGGTCTGCATGACCTTGGTCGCAACCCGTCCGGCAAACTCGTTGGCAAAGAACGTCATGCTCTGGCGCAGCAGATAGCGGTGCATCTGCCAGCGCGCGATCATCGGGTAGTTGCCGAGCAGGATCTGGTGCATGACCATCGAGTTCAGCGCGACAACGCCCGGCAGGCCGATGAGGATGATCGCCCCCATGACCATCAGCCGCGTTCCCTCTGTCTCAAGGAACGTCGCGCGGTCGGCCGCCGCCAGCCAGTCGACGAGGCTGCCGAGAAACTGGAACAGCGCGACTTCGCCGACGGCGATCAGCATGGCGCAGAAGGCCATGATGAACAACCATGGGGCCGCCGGCTTGGAATAGTGCCAGCAGAATGCAAACAGGCCTGTCGGCGGAGCCGTCGGCTCCTCCTGCGGATAGGCTTCAAGGCGGGATTCAAACCAGCCGAACATGATCATGCTCCCGAGATAGGAGATTCTGGAGCGACCCCGGAAAGTGGCAAGGCCTTGGGATCGCGGCGAGAAAGAGGGTTTTGGGAAGGCGGACGGTTCCGCATTCGGGATAACTGAGCTGCGACGGCCGTGAGGCGGCGTTCACGGTGAATCGGTGCCGGGAAAGGCACGATCGACGTTGGCGAGCGGCGCTAGGAAATCCTGGGAAAGGAGAAGCGGCGCGAACCGGTCAGTGGTGAAATGCGGTCCGAAGACGTCGGAGCCAGATCACCGGGAGGTTGACGGTCACTGAGATATCCATGCAATCCTCCGTAAGGTTCGTGTGGGCGCTGGCAACCTCTTAACGAAATTTTCCTTCACATACCAGATCGCGCCGGGTGTTTTTTCGCCGGGCTCGAAGACCGGTCGCCGCTGTTGCCAATTCGGCACGGATGAATTAACCGGCAGGCATGCTGCGCATCGCCCTTTACCAGCCCGATATCGCCGGCAACACCGGCACCATCCTGCGCCTCGCCGCCTGCCTCGGCCTCGGTGTCGATATCATCGAGCCCGCCGGCTTCGATCTGTCGGACAGGAACCTGAAGCGCGCCGGCCTCGACTATATCGCCTCCGTCACGCTGGCACGGCACGTCAACTGGACATCCTTCGAGGAAGCGCGCCAAGGTGAAGGCCGGCGGCTGGTGCTGGCGAGCACCAAGGCGGCCCAGCCCTATACGCGGTTCATGTTCGCGCCCGGAGACACGCTGCTGTTCGGCCGTGAAAGCGCTGGCGTGCCGGACACCGTTCACGCAGCATCGGATGCGCGCATCATCATTCCCATGGTCGAGGGCCGGCGCTCGCTCAATCTGGCCATGTCCGTAGCGATGATCGCGGGAGAAGCCTTACGCCAGACGTCACCAGACCTTTAATCCGCCGTCGGCAGCCGGCGCATGGTGAATTCGATCCGATCGCCATCGAGCTGACGCCAGCTCTCGACCTCGGTCCAATAGGCGGCCTTGGGGAAATGCTCGAACCATTCCTGCGCCTTCTTCCGGGCGGCGGGGCGGTCGAGCAGGAAGGTCTCGCGAACGAACAGACTGCCACCGGTCCCGGCACGCCGCTCGCGATGCCGCGCGATCTGGCGCTTCAGCCCATCGAGCGATGGAGGTGCCGGAGGTCTTGCCATGCCACGCCCTTTCGTCATCCGGAGAGATACGGTGCGGTACGTAAGATAAGCACCGCACCGCATTTTTGCGAGTCGAATCGCGCGCGTTCGGGGAAGACGAGCATCTTCCCTCAGCGGGTGCAGACACCGAGGCAAATCCGGTAAAACAACAGGATAGGCCGACCCTGTAATTCCGCTCGTCACCGAAATGGTCTAGGTATGACCGAACGCCACGCACCAAGGACTGCCGCGATGGAACGACCCGACCTGCCACCCGGCCTGCCCGACGACATCGAGGACAAGAAGCTGCGCGCCCGCGCCTGGTTCGAAAGCCTGCGCGATACCATCTGCGCATCCCTGGAGACCATCGAGAACGATCTCACGGGTCCGCTCGCCGACGAGCCTCCGGGACGCTTCGAGCAGAAACCCTGGCAGCGTGATGGCGGCGAAGGCGGCGGCGGCGTCATGTCGATGATGGCGGGGCGGGTCTTCGAAAAGGTCGGCGTGCACACCTCTACCGTCCATGGCGAGTTCTCGCCGGAGTTTCGCGCGCAGATCCCGGGAGCGACCGAGGACCCGCGCTTCTGGGCGTCCGGCATCTCGCTGATCGCTCACCCCGTAAACCCCAACGTGCCCGCCGTGCATATGAACACGCGCATGGTCGTGACCACCAGCCAGTGGTTCGGCGGCGGCGCTGACCTTACCCCCGTGCTCGACCGGCGCCGCGTCATGACCGATCCGGATACGATCCTCTTCCACAAGGGCCTCGAGATCGCCTGCGGCCGTCATGCGGTAGCCGACCATGCCCGCTACAAGGCGTGGTGCGACGAATACTTCTTCCTGAAGCACCGCAACGAGCCGCGCGGCACGGGTGGCATTTTCTATGACTGGCTGCACTCGTCGGACGAACAGGGCGGCTGGGAAGCGGACTTCGCCTTCACCCAGGATATCGGCCGCGCCTTCGCCATGCTCTACCCCAAGATCGTCCGCACGAACTTCAACAATCCCTGGACGGAAGAGGATCGCGACGAGCAACTGGTCCGGCGCGGGCGCTATGTCGAGTTCAACCTGCTCTACGACCGCGGCACCATCTTCGGTCTGAAGACCGGGGGCAATGTCGACTCGATCCTCTCCTCGCTCCCGCCGGTCGTTCGCTACCCCTGACGGGAGGACCTTTCACCCGCCGGAGCCCGATCGCAACCAAACTTCGCCCTCGACGTTATCCGTGCATCATAGCGCACGAATAAAAGGAGAGACGACAATGGTGTTCAAGGAACGGACGTTCTTCGGTACGGACCCCGGCGATGTCGCGGCGGACCAGCCGGCTGATCTCGAGGCGCGCGTGGCCGATACGCTCGCCGCCATGCGGGATATCGAGGCCAGCGACGTCAGCGTCGTCTCGCGCGGCAACACCATCGTGCTTTCCGGCTTCATCGGCTCACCGGACGAAGCCGACCGCGCCGTCGAAGCTGCGAAATCCGTCGAGGGTGTCAACGAGGTCGTCAACCAGCTCACGATCCCCGAGATGCGGAACTGACGCCAGATATCTGGCTCATGGCATTTCAGCAGCAAGCTGGCGCATCCGAGGAAGAGACACGCAAACACCCTCCACGTCGCGATGGCGGGAGGGTGTGGCTAAATGATTTTCTTGTCTGAACTCACCGGCATGAAATTGCCAGCCTCGCCGCGGAAATGCGCGGTCGTTCGCTTCATGAGCGATGACAGCGACGAAACGCCTCAGATCGCCGTCAGCGTCCAGCGAACGATATCAGCGACCACCTTGGCGCCAGCTCCGTCGAGGCCCTTGATATAGGCCGGTGCGCCGGTGCCCGACACGGGAACCGTGGCGCGGAAAGCCTTCTGGGCGCGGACTGTGCCGTTGCGATCGTTGACGATCTTGGCGAAGATCTCGACCACCGCGGTACGCGAACCTGTCGTATCCACCTCGAAAGAGCGGATTTCGGTCACGACCTGATAGTCGATCGCCAGGCCCTCGCCCGGCTTGCCGACGCCGCCGACCTTGCCGCTGTTTTCGAACGCCTGTACCAGCTTCGACTGCACCATACGCGGCAAGCGGTCGCTCCACTGCGATCGGGCGAGATATTGCAGTTCGGAGCCGGACAGCCGGATGACGACCTGGTCACTGTCGAGCGCCTTCAGCGCCGTCGGCTCGGGCACCAAAATCTGCTTGGATGTCGCGGCCGGTCCCTCGACGGACGGGACGGACGACAGGCTGTAGGTGTCGTTATTGGGCTTCCCCGCGCAGGCGCCAAGCGGGGCTGCCACGAGAAGAAGAGCCAGAGCCCGGAGGAAACGCGATTTACCAGTACCGTTGACGTCCGGAAACATTCAGCCATGACCCTTATTGATGGGGAGCAATCTAAGCGGCGACTTGAACAAGACAAGGGCGAAACGCCTTCGTCGCATCACGTGCAGCGCGGAAAAACGACAAGCTGTGCAGTCATGTCACGTTTCTCGTCCAATACCCCTGAGAGACATGTCTCGCAGGGCGTGGGATCGGCCATAAACCCTGGCCGGTCCCGCCTATATGCGAATCGCATGTAGCCTTTATCGAGCCTCAGCGACGCGTGCGCCCGTCATACTGCTTCACCGTCTCGCCACCGAAAAGAAGCCGCTGCGGGTTCTTGTCGAAGGTCGAGATGGTGCTGTCGAGCGACTGCACGGTGCGTCGGGTATCGTCCACCAACGCCTCGATGTCCCGCAGGCCGGAACTGGTGAAGCGCTTCAGATTGTTCGCGATCGGACCGATCTGGGCATTGATATTGTCGGCCACGCTGCGAAACGAGGCCAGCGTCTGGCGCGCATCCTGCGAGATGCCGGGCGCATCCGCATCGCCCAGAAAGCCGTCGAGCTTGACGAGGATGCCATCGACACGGCTGGACGCCGCGTTCAGCTTGTTGGCCATCTGCGTCACGTCGGTAATCGTCTGGTCGATCTCCGGCTGGCGCTCGCGCACGCTGTCGGCCAGCGACGCGAAGGTCGAGATCGCGCGGCGGGCGTCGGCACTGGCGACAGAGGCGTCGTTGATGACGTTGCCCACCTTCTGCGAATCGACGGCGCCCAGCAGCGAATCGACCTTGGCGAGCGTCGTCGTCGCATTTGCGCCGAAGCGCTCATAGGTCTCGGCGGTCTTGCGGATCGTCGCAATCGTATCGGACACGCCGGCCGAGGCGGCCGACAGCTCGTCGCTCATCCGCGCGACGTTGGATACGATACGGTTCACGTCCTGCGGATTGACCGACTTCACCAGCGCGTCAGCAGAGGTCAGCGTCGAATCGAGCTTCTCGGCGGCGCTGTTGATGGAGGTCGAAAGCGCGCTCACGCTTTCAAGAAACTGGTCGATACCTTCCGAATTGTCGGCAAGCGACTTCGAGAAGCGTTCGGCATTGGTGATCGTGCCGGTCAGCGGCCCGCGAACGTCGGAGACGAAGCCTTGGATATCGCCGATCGCGTCATTGGCGCGGTCCATGATCTTGTCGGCAGTGGCCAGCAGGCTGGTCACACTCGACTGGTCGGCCTGGATCTGCGCCGAGGTGCCCTCGTCAATCGCCTTGCGCAGGATGCTCGGCTCGCCCTTGTTGCCGCCGCTGAGCTCGATATAGGCCGCACCCGTCAGGCCCTGCACTTCGAGCGTGGCCTTGGTCGAGGTCAGCACCGGCGCATCGGCCGAAACTTCCGTCACGGCGACCGAGTAGCGCGGATCGTTGGCGTTGATCGCAAGGCTGCGGACGCTGCCGACGGGAATACCGTTGAAGCGCACCGGCGAACCGACGCTCAGGCCATTGGCGGAGCCGGGAATGCTCACGACGAGTTCGACCATCTCGCCGCCGCGTCCGAACTGGGACATCCAGTAGACGAACCCGAAGGCGGCAACGATCACAGCGATGGTGAAGAACCCGACGATCGTGTAATTGGCTTTGGTTTCCATCTTTGGCGTCTACCCTGTGGCCCCACGGGCCTAATTAGAACTGTCTGAAATTTTTAAAACCGGTCAGCTTGCGCGCCCGCTCTGCTGGTTGCCCTGTCGGACGTTTTCGTCGCGCCGGCGCGTATTCGGATCGTGATGACGCAGGTCCTGCCCCTCGTCCCGCACGATCGAGCGCGCCCGCTTGCCGCGGAAATAGGACTGCACCCAGTCATCGTCGGAGGCGAGCATGTCCTCGATCGTCCCTTCCACCATGACCTTCTTGTTTCCGAGAACGGCGATGCGATCGCAGACGGAGAACAGGCTGTCGAGGTCGTGAGTCACCATATACACGGTGAGCCCGAGAGTGTCCCGCAACCGCGCGATCAATTCATCGAACTCGGCAGCACCGATCGGGTCGAGGCCCGATGTCGGCTCGTCGAGGAAGACCAGGTCGGGATCGAGCGCCAGCGCCCGCGCCAGCGCCGCGCGCTTGATCATGCCGCCGGAAAGCTCCGAGGGAAACTTGTCAGCCGCTTCAGGCGCAAGGCCCACGAGCTCGATCTTCAGCCGCGCCAGATCGTCCATGATCTCCTGCGAAAGGTCGAGATATTCCCGCATCGGAACCTGGATGTTCTCCTTCACCGTCAGCGAGGAGAACAGCGCGCCATGCTGGAACAGCACACCGAGGCGTGTGTCGAGTTCCACGCGCTCCTCGTCGCTCACCGCATCGTATTCGGCACCCAGAATCTCGATCTTGCCGGAGCGGCGCGGCAGCAGCCGCAGGACGGTGCGCATCAACACCGACTTGCCGGTACCGGAAGGTCCCACGAAGCCGAGGATCTCGCCCCGGTAGATATCGAGGTTCAGCGCATCCAGCACGACGTTCGAGCCGAAGGCGACCGTCAGGTCCTTGACCGACAGGATGATCTCGCGATCGCCCTCGCCCTTCGCTGCGCCGGGCGTGGTGTCCTGTATGTCGTCGGCGGTCTGCATCTCTGTCGCCTCCATCAGAAATTGATCGCCGAGTAGAAAATGGCGAAGAGGGCGTCGATGAGGATGACCACGAAGATCGATTTCACCACCGATTGCGTCACATGCTTGCCGAGCGACTCTGCACTGCCGCCGACCTTCATGCCCTCGACGGAGGCAACGATGCCGATGATCAGCGCCATGAACGGCGCCTTGATCATGCCCGCGAGCACGGAGGAGAAATCGACAGCCTCTTGCAAACGGGCGAGGAAGGTATCGAGCGTGATGCCGGAATAGATGTTGACCACCAGAGCAGCACCCGAAAGTGCTGCGAAATTGGCGATGATCGTCAGCAGCGGCAAGGCGATGGTGAGAGCGACGAGGCGCGGGAACACGAGGATGCCGATGGGGCTCAAGCCCATCACCTTCAGCGCATCGATCTCCTCGCGCATCTTCATCGACCCGACCTCGGCCGTGATCGCGCTGCCGGAGCGGCCGGCGATCATGATGGCGGTCAGGAGCACGCCGATTTCACGCAGCTGCAGAATGCCGACAAGATCGACCACGAAGAGTTCGGCGCCGAAATACCGCAACTGGAAGGCGCCCTGCTGCGCGATGATCGCGCCGATCAGGAACGACATCAGGGCGACGATCGGCACGGCCTGCACACCCATGCGGTCGATCTGGTTGACAATGGCGGCCGGCGATAGCCCGCTGTGACGGCCGACCTTCAGCTGCGCGCCGCGAACGGCAGAGCCGACGATGTACATGGCCGCGACCGTATCGTCCCACATGGCCAGCACGGCCTTGCCGATCGGCTGGAACGCGCGGTCGGCGAGCGTGCGCGGCGGGCCGTTATCGGCCTGCGGCTCGCGCAGTTCGGCCGGCAGCGCCTTTACGAGTTCGAGATAGCCGGCATTGCCGCCGTCCAGCGTCACGGCCTCGTCTCCGCCGAGCTTCGTCATGAAGCGGCGGATGATCCAGGCGCCCGCCGTGTCCATCGCCATGATGTCGGAAAGGTCGAAGCGCACGTGCGAGCCGTGCGGCCCCCCGGCGGGCTTGGCCATTTCATCCAGGCGCTTCACCACGGAGGGCAGGCCGGAGGCGCGCCAGTTACCGCCGAAACGATAGACCGTATCCCCCTTCTCGCCGGAATCGTCGCGCTCGACGGTCGCTTCAGTCTTGACGAGGGTTTTGGTCACGCGCTTCTAAATTCTCTGGGCAAAGGTTGCATCGGTATCGATCAGCCAACACTCATAGCGACTGGCGTTAACGATGTCACCGACGGAAAAGACGCCGGAGACAATCGTGACGACAGGCAGTTGACGACCGTGATGTCGATGCCACGTTCCCTCATGTGCATCGTTTCGGAAAGGCTATACGCAGATGACCACGCTTGAGATCACCGTCGAGCATTTTCCCATCGCCGGACAATTTACCATTTCGCGCGGCTCGAAGACCGCAGCCTCCGTCGTCACCTGTCGACTGCGGGAGGGCGTGACGAGCGGCATCGGCGAATGCGTCCCCTATGCCCGCTACGGCGAGACGATCGAAAGCGTCGTCGCAGCCATCGAGGCCTGCCGCCACGCGATCGAGCGCGGCATCAGCCGGACGGAACTCGCGCGCGTCATGCCGCCGGGTGCAGCCCGCAATGCGGTGGATTGCGCGCTGTGGGACCTCGAGGCGAAGAGGAGCGCCCTGCCCGTGTGGCAGCTCGCCGGCCTGCCTCTGCCGCAGCCGCTCGTCACCGCCTACACGATCTCGCTCGCCGACGCCGAGACGATGGCGGCCCGCGCGGCGGAAGCCGCCTTCCGTCCGGTCCTCAAGGTCAAGGTGGGCACCGCGGACGACGCCGCCGGCATCCGCGCGGTCCGCAGGTCCGCGCCCGAATCGATCATCATCCTCGATGCGAACGAAGGCTGGACGGAGGACAATCTGGCGGCGCATTTCGCTGTCTGCGAGGAAGCCGGCATCGCGCTCATCGAGCAGCCGCTGCCGTCGGGCCATGACGACATCCTCGCCCGTGTACCCCGCCCCGTCCCCGTCTGCGCGGACGAGAGCGTCCACACCATCGCGGATCTCGATCACCTCGCCGGCAGGTACGACGCCGTCAACATCAAGCTCGACAAGACCGGCGGCCTCACCCACGCCTTCGACATGCGCAACCAAGCGCGCGCCCTCGGCCTCGACGTCATGGTCGGCTGCATGGTCGGCACCTCGCTTGCCATGGCGCCGGCGGCTCTCGTCGCGCAGGGCGCCGCCTTCGTCGACCTTGACGGCCCGCTGCTCCTTGCACGCGACCGCGAGCCCGGCCTGCGCTACGAAGGCTCGCTGCTGATGCCGCTGGAGCCGGAACTCTGGGGCTGAAGCGTCCAGGCGGCGATGAGAAGCGCAAAGCCGATGAAGGCGGCGACCGCCATGGACAGGAAGCCGTGCACGCCAAACCAGCCGTAGAAGATGCCGGAGACGAAGGTGCAAAGCGCCGTGAAAATACCGGTATAGAAGAAGTACATGCCCTGCGCCGCCGTTTCCTGCCGCTCGGCCACGCGCCGCACTAGCATGGTCTGCAGCCCCGTATGCATGATCGCATAGGTGAAGGCGTGGGAACATTGCAGCGCGAAATAGCCCCAGAAGCCGAGATCGAGCGGAAAGACGAGCCAGCGCAGAATGGCAAGCCCCGCGCCCGAGAAGATCATCGCCCAGAGACTGACCCGCACGAGGATGACCTTCGCGGCCACGAACATCGCGATCTCAGCCGCGACGCCGGCGCTCCAGAGAAGCCCCACGTCCGTTCCCGAGAACCCGATGCTCGTCCAGTAAAGCGCCGAAAACGCAAACAGCATGCCGTGGCTGCCGTTGACCAGCCCGACGCCCATCAGCAGCATCTGGATGTCGGGCGCGCGCAGCGCCTTCGGCGGCGGCTCGGCCAGCGTCGTCAGCGTTGAGGGACGCCGCGGCGCGCCGACGCGCGGTGCAAGGAACGTAACCGCCACCATGGCGACGAAGCCCACCGTCATCCCGGGCAGCACCATCATCGCGCCGAAACGGCCGATCAGCGCGCCGCCGATCATTGTCGCGCAGATGAAGGCGATGGAGCCCCAGAGCCGCATCCGCGCATAATCGAAACCCCAGCGCCGCACGCCCGTCAGCGCCACCGCCTCGACGATCGGCACATAGGGCGAATAGACCACGCCCTGCAGCGTGTAGATGACGAGCACCGCCCAGAACGCATGGGACACGAACAGCCCGAGCGCCGTCAGCAGCGACAGGCCGGCCGACCAGAACAGCAGCCGCGTCCGTTCCCCCAGCGCATCCGCAATCATGCCCGCGACCGGCGCTGAGAACACCCGCACGAACATGGGAACGGCCAGAATCACCGAAATCTGCGCGGCATCGAAGGACAGCGACGCCAGCCAGACCGGGAAGAAGGGCAGCGCAAACCCGTTGATGAACAGCGGCGCGCTGAAGAGCAGCGCGATCCGCGCCACGAATCGCGAAGGCGGCGCCGGCTCGTTGAGCCGTGGCGAAGAGGGAGAATCCATTGGGGATGACCTGATGTCGATCCAGCCGGTTATCATGGCCCGGGTAGACCGCGCCAGTGCGAACCTCTCCCGGAAACGGGGAGATGACCGTCACCGGCTGTTTCCGGCAGCGCCCCGTCTCAGGCAGCCTGCCGCGCCAGAAACGACCCGACCAAAGCCTGTGCCTCGCTGCTGTCCTCTGCGGGCTGCGGTGCGCCGGCCAGCACGTTCCAGGTGATCAGCTCCATCCGCCCGTCGGCATGCTCGGCGATCGCCGTGCAGCTCTCCACCCAGTCGCCGGAATTCATGTAGCGGATGCCGTCGATATCCTCGATGACAGCATGATGGATATGCCCGCAGACGACGCCGTCGGCTTCGGCCTTGCGCGCTTCCGCGGCCACGACCGTCTGGAACTCGCCGATGAAGTTGACGGCGTGCTTGACCTGCTGCTTCGCCCAGGCTGAAAACGACCAGTAGGGCATGCCGAGCCGCCGGCGCACGGCGGCAAGGCCGATATTGATGACGATCGCCATGTCGTAGGCCCAGTCGCCGAGATAGGCGAGCAGACGCGCATTGCGCACGACCACGTCGAACTCGTCCCCGTGCAGCACGAGATAACGCAACCCGTCGGCGCTCTCGTGGATATGGCGCGAAGCCACCTCGATGCCGCCGAAATGCATGCCGGGGAAGGCCCGCAGGAACTCATCGTGATTGCCGGGGATATAGATGATGCGCGTACCCTTGCGCGCCTTGCGCAGCAGCTTCTGCACCACGTCGTTGCAGGATTGCGGCCAGTACCACGACCGCTTCAGCCGCCAGCCATCGACGATGTCGCCGACGAGGATGATGGTATCGGCATCGTGCAGGCGCAGGAAATCCAGAAGGTAATCCGTCTTCGCGGCCTTGGAGCCCAGATGCACGTCGGAAATGAACAGGGTCCGGAAATGCCGGACGGCGGGCTCGCTCACTCTCTGGTCCATCGGTCCTCTCCGGGTTTCAGATCCTGCTGTTCCTGAAAACAGACTCCTGTTTCAGGAGCATGACAACACAACACGTGAATGTGAGAAGCCTGCCAAAACCTGAGCCGCGAACTGTACGCACCGGCGAATTCGTGCCAGAAGAACCCCGTTCTGAAAGAGGGTACTGACGCGATGAGCAGCGGCGAAGACACCAAGACACCGAAGACACCGGCCGGCGGCGACCTTGACGAACAGGCGCTGTTCTTCCACCGATATCCGCGTCCCGGCAAGCTGGAGATCCAGGCGACGAAGCCGCTCGGCAACCAGCGGGACCTCGCGCTCGCCTATTCCCCGGGCGTGGCCGCACCCTGTCTCGCCATCCGCGACGACCCGTCGATGGCTGCCGAATACACGGCGCGCGCCAACCTCGTCGCCGTCGTCTCCAACGGCTCGGCCGTGCTCGGCCTCGGCAATATCGGCCCGCTCGCTTCCAAGCCCGTGATGGAGGGCAAAGCCGTCCTCTTCAAGAAATTCGCCGGCATCGATGTGTTCGACATCGAGATCGATGCGCCGGAAATCTCCCGCATGGTCGACGTCGTCTCGGCGCTGGAACCGACCTTCGGCGGCATCAACCTTGAGGACATCAAGGCGCCCGAATGTTTCGAGGTCGAGCGCCAGCTGCGCGCGAAGATGGACATTCCCGTCTTCCACGACGACCAGCACGGCACCGCCATCATCGTCGCCGCCGCCATTCTCAACGGTCTCGAGCTCGCCGGCAAGGACATCGCCAAGGCGAAGATCGTCACCTCCGGCGCCGGTGCCGCTGCCCTTGCCTGCCTCAATCTTTTGGTCGAACTCGGCGCAAGGCGCGAAAACATCTGGGTCCACGATCTCGAAGGCCTCGTCTACGAGGGCCGCGAAGTCCTGATGGACGAATGGAAATCGATCTACGCCCAGAAGAGCGACAACCGGGTTCTGGCCGACAGCATCGCCCATGCCGATGTCTTCCTCGGCCTGTCGGCGGCCGGCGTGCTGAAGCCGGACCTGCTGGTGCAGATGGCCGAGCGCCCGCTCATCATGGCGCTCGCCAACCCGAACCCGGAGATCATGCCCGATCTCGCCCGCGCGGCGCGGCCGGACGCGATGATCTGCACAGGCCGGTCGGATTTCCCCAACCAGGTCAACAACGTCCTCTGCTTCCCCTACATCTTCCGTGGCGCACTCGATTGCGGCGCGCGGACGATCAACGAGGAAATGAAGATGGCCGCCGTCCGCGCCATCGCCGGTCTCGCCCGCGAGGAACCGTCGGATGTCGCCGCCCGCGCCTATTCCGAGGAAACGCCGATCTTCGGCCCGGACTATCTCATCCCCTCGCCCTTCGACCAGCGCCTGATCCTGCGCATCGCCCCGGCCGTCGCCAAAGCTGCGGCCGAGAGCGGCGTCGCCGCGCGGCCGATCACTGATTTCGATGCCTATCTCGACCAGCTGAACCGCTTCGTGTTCCGCTCCGGCTTTATCATGAAGCCGATCTTCACGCTGGCGAAGGCCGCCGAGAAGAAGCGGGTCATCTTCTCGGAAGGCGAGGACGAGCGCGTGTTGCGCGCCGCGCAGGTGCTGCTGGAGGAAGGCACGGCTCTGCCGATCCTCATCGGTCGCCCGCAGATCATCGAATCGCGCCTCAAGCGCTTCGGCCTGCGCATCCGCCCGGAAACCGATTTCGAGGTGATCAATCCGGAAAGCGACCGTCGCTTCAAGGATTACGTCGACCAGTATCTCTCGCTGGTCGGTCGCCTCGGCGTCATCCCGGAAGCCGCCCGCACCATCGTGCGCACCAACTACACCGTCATCGGCGCAATCGCGCTGAAGCGCGGCGAGGCCGATGCGCTGATCTGCGGCCTCGAAGGCCGCTACAGCCGCCACCTGCGCGATATCTCGCAGATCATCGGCAAACGGCCGGGCGCACTCGATTTCTCAGCCATGAGCCTGTTGATCTCCCAGCACGGCGCGACCTTCTTCACCGACACTTTTGTGACGTTCAACCCGACCTCGGAAGAGATCGCGCAGAAGACCATCATGGCGGCGGAGGAGATCAAGCGCTTCGGCATCACGCCCCGCGCCGCCCTCGTCTCGCACTCCAATTTCGGCTCGCGCGAATCGGAAAGCGCCAGCAAGATGCGCCGGGCGATGGAGTTCGTGCGCGAGCTTGCGCCCGATCTGGAAGCGGACGGTGAAATGCACGGCGAATCGGCGATCTCGCAGGTGCTGCGCAAGCGCGTGATGCCGAGCACGACGCTGCACGAGGATGCCAATCTTCTGGTTTTCCCCAATCTGGATGCCGCCAACATCACCTTCGGCGTGGTGAAGAGCATGATCGACGGCCTGCATGTCGGCCCGATCCTGCTCGGCGCCGCTCTGCCCGCCCACATCCTGTCGCCCTCGGTTACCTCGCGCGGCGTCGTGAACATGGCGGCGCTGGCCGTGGTAGAAGCGTCACACCCGGCCTGAACCATGTGGGCCGCGCGAATGTGATCGCGCGGCGCGTTGCAGCCGACGACAAAGCGACTATGATCTGGTCTTGTCCGCGCCCCGGAGGGTGCGGACGTATCGGTTTCCAGCGAGAACCGGACATTCCCACCGAGGCAGGCGACGTTTGAGTATCCGCAAAGTGTCCATGGCCGTATTGCTCGCGCCGCTCCTGTGCCTGTCCGCGGGTGCCGAAGCCTCTCCGCTCTGCGACAGGCTGTTTGCGCGCCTCGCCGACCTGCCCGAGACGATGTCGAACGACACCGGCTATGACGACACCCGCCAGCGCAATGTCACCGGCGCCATCACGCGGCAGAATCTGGAGCTTCGCAGCGCGCGCAGCCAGCAGCGGGCGCTCGGCTGCAGCACGGACAGCGTCACCGTCATCAATGGCGACAACGAAGAGGCCTGCGCCGACCTCGACAACCGCATCGCCGCCATCAGCGAAGATCTCGCGGAGCTGAAAGCGCACCGCGCGGAAGAGATTGCAGGCTCGGACGATGACGCCGCCCGCCGCCGCGTGCTCGTGGCCCTGCAGGCCAATCGTTGCGAGGCGGTCGACAGCGATCTCGTCAGCGCTTCGGTCTCCGGCCCGGATGCATCCGAACCCCGCCGCTTCCGCAACATCATCGCCGACCTTCCGCCGATCGGCAGCGAAGAGACGAGCCTGAGGGGGCCTTCCGATGGCCCTGTGTCCGAGCCGCCGATAACGGACCTGTCCGCCCCCAACCTTCATCTCCTGACGCAGGATGGCCCGCTGCGCACCATGTGCGTGCGCACCTGCGACGGCTCGTTCTTCCCGATCTCCGCCAACGCCACGCCGGACGATTTCGAACGCGATGCGCAAACCTGCAGCGCCCGCTGCCCGGGCGCCACGACCGAACTCTACTATCATCCGCTGACCGGCGAGACGCAGGACATGATCTCGGCCAGCACCGGCACCCCCTATACCGATCTGCCCACGGCGTTCGCCTACAAGAGCGGAAGCCCCGCCGCCCGCAGCCAGTGCGGCTGCCGCATTCCGTCGCAATCGGCCGCCACGAATCCGGGCTCCGGCTTCTCGACCCTGCCCGCCGATGCACCCGCTCCCCGTATGAGCACCCCATCCGACAAAGCCGTGGTCACCATCACCACGAAGCCGCAATCCGCCACGGCCGCACCCACGGCCCCGGAGCCTGCCGCTCCGAAAGTGTTCCTACCGTCCACGGCACCTGTCGAGACACCCTCGCCCGCCGTCAACGAGCGGCCCTATGACCCCAAGGCAAATCGCGTCCGCCAGGTCGGCCCCTCCTTCCTGCCGGCCGAAGAATCCTCCATCGACCTGCACCACCCCGCAGGCCCCGGCTATCAGCAGCAGCAGACGAACTGAGGCGGTCGCTTACGACACCGGCGTATAGCGGACGAAGGCGAAGCTCCTCCCGTCCGCAGACCAGTTCGGCACGTTCATCGTACCCTGTCCGCCGAAGAGCTCGAACAATTCCCGGGCGTTGCCGCCATCGGGGTCCATCAGCCGCAGCCGCACCGTCAGGTCGCGCGGATGATCGAACACGTCGCCGTCATAGGAAATGACGAGAACGCTGCGGCCATCCGGCGAGGGATGCGGAAACCAGTCGCCATAGGGGCTGTCGGTGATGCGTTCCGCCGGCCCGCCCGCCGCTGGCACACGCCAGATCTGCATGCGGCCCGAGCGGCTGGAGTTGAAATAGATCCAGCGCCCGTCGGCGGAATAGTCCGGCCCGTCATTGCGCCCTTCGCCCTGCGTCAGGCGCGTCTCCTCGCCGCCATCGACGGCAATCGTGTAGATATCGAACACCTGGTCGCGAATGCCGCAATAGGTCAGTCGCTTGCCCTCCGGCGACCAGCCATGCCAGTAGGAGGGCAGGTTCCGTGTCACGAGCGTCGGCGTGCCGCCACCGATCGGCAGCGTGTAGATCGCCGATTTCCCGAATTCCGTCTTGTCGCTGATCGCAAGCAGCAATCCATCCGGCGAAACGCCATGGTCGTTGTTCAGTCTGCTGGCAAAGCCCGTATCGATCATCTCCGGCTCTCCGCCATCGAGACCGAGACGCCAGAGCCGGCCATCGCCGTTGACGATCAGGCCGTCGCCGCCGGGCGCGAAATTCGGCGCCTCCACCAGCCGGTCCGTCTGCCAGACCACCCGCGTCTCGCCTGTTTCCACAGTGAATATCTCAACCGAACTGCGCATGCCGTCTCCTCCGCGCGGGAATGCAACACCCCGCCGAAAACCATGGAATCACGGGCCTTGTGCGTGGGAAAGCACATTCATCCCCTGTTCAACATGACATCGGTATGACAGTCATGCGAAGAATTTGTGAAGGGAGCCGGCCATGGCGAGTTTTGAGTCTGCCGTGAACGTCAGACCCTCCGCGGACGTCTATGGACCGACAGCGGCAGATGATGCACGCCCGTCGAAGATCCTGTCCAACATCCGCAGCATCGTCGTCTCGTTCCTGCTCGCGGTCTCGCTGATCTTCATCGTCGAGTGGATCGCCCGCAATTCGGCAGCCGAAGCCTCCGCCTTCTTCCTCGATCCCGCCCGCCCGGCCTTCGTCACGGCCTTCGTGTTCTTCCTGCTCTTTCTCGCCGTCGATGCCATCGCCGGCCGCGCGGAATACGGTCTGGTCCTGATCGCTCCTCTTGCGCTGGTCCCGGCACTCGTCACGCGCCAGAAGCAGATCTTCCTCTCCGATCCGCTCTATCCCACGGACTTCCTGTTCGGCCGCCAGATCATGGAGTTGATGCCCGTTCTGGTGCGTGATCGCCCGGGAACGGCAAGCGGTATCGCCGTCGGCCTCGTCCTGTCGCTGGCCGGCCTCACCTGGCTCATCCGCCACGCCTGGCGCCGGTTCCCCCGCCTCACCCGCCGCCAGCGCATTGCGCGCCTCGCGGTCGCCCTGCCGCTCCTCGGCGGCTTCTATCATCTGATGGATTACAACCAGTTTTCCTGGGTGCGCGACCGGCTACAGATCATCCCCATCATGTGGGACCAGACCGAGAACTACCGCCACAACGGTTTCACGCTCGCCTTCGTGCTGAACCTGCCGATGGCGAATGTTGCGGCCCCTCCCGGCTATATGGCCAACGCCATCGACGCGATCTCGAACGAGCCGGTTCCCGCCGGCACCTCGCATCGCGGCAAGCCCGACGTCATCGTCCTCATGAGCGAGTCCTTCTGGGATCCGACACGCCTGCCGAACGTGAAGCTCACGCCGGACCCCATGCCGACGATCCGCGAAATGCAGTCCGGCGACATCTTCTCTCCCGAGTTCGGCGGCATGACAGCCAATGTCGAGTTCGAGGCGCTGACCGGTTTCTCGAACGCGTTTTTGCCCTATGGCAGCATTCCGTATCAGCAGTACATCCGCAACCCGATCCCCTCGCTCGCCACCTTCTTCCGCGGCGAAGGCTATGTCGCGCGCGCCGTCCACCCGTTCCAGGGCTGGTTCTGGAACCGCAGCGCCGTCTACAAGTCCTTCGGCTTCGAGCAGTTCCGCTCGGAGGAAAACCTGCCGCCCATGGAAAAGCGTGGCATTTTCACCTCCGACGAATCCCTGACCAAAGAAATCATGCGCCAGGCCGACGAGTTGCGCGATCCCTTCTTCTTCTTCACGGTGACGCTCCAGGGCCACGGCCCCTACGAAGCCAACCGCTATGCGCACAACACCATCAAGGTCGAAGGCAACCTGCCGGAGAACGACCGGCAGGTGCTGGAAACCTATGCGCAGGGCGTGAAGGAAGCCGATGACAGCCTGAAGATGCTGATGGATTGGGCGAAGGAGCGCGACCGCGAAACGATCATCGTGCTCTTCGGCGACCACCTGCCGCCGCTGAACACGGTCTACACCTCCACCGGCTACATGCCCGACGTCACCGCGTCGCGCAAAGGCACGGCCGAGCAGATGGCGGCGAGCCACGAGACGCCGCTGGTCATCTGGTCGAACAAGACCGGCCCGGTCAAGAACGTCGGCACCATCAGCCCGGCCTTCCTCTCCTACCAGATCCTGAAGACCGGCGGCTTCGAGCACCCCTACTACACCGCCTTCCTCGGCGATGTCTTCAACCGCTACCACGTCGTCGACCGCTACATGCTCGTCGACGCCGCCGGCCGGGACACCGAAGCCTGGTCCCGCAACAAGAAGATCCCGTCCGTGCTGCGCGACTACCGCTTCCTCCAGCACGACATGATGTTCGGCAAACGCTATGGTACCGACCGCTTCTTCGAAACCCACGCTGAGCTGTTCCCGCAGCCGGTGATGTGATCGGCGGGACCGGCGTCGGGCGCTGTTTTCGCGAAGCCTCTCCTCCTTGCCGTCATCCCGGACTTGATCCGGGATCCAGCGACCTGACGTCCGTCAGGTCGGAAGAGTCTTTTCAGCCCGCAGACGTGTGCTGGCTGGATTCCGGGTCAAGCCCGGAATGACGGAGGATGGATAGGCCCTCCGTCAGATGGTTGGCCGGCTGCGCGCGGCGGGACCTTCCCGAAAAGCAAAAGGGGTGCGGACATCACGCCCCACCCCTCTCATCCCGTCGGCTCTCGCCAGACCTCACGCCGCGCGGCGGGCTCCGGCCTCATACCCCTGCTCCAGACGGAAGCGGGCGAGGAGCTGTTGCAACTGGCGGCTTTGGTCGGCGAGGGTCTCGCTGGCGGCCGTCGTCTCTTCCACCATGGCGGCGTTCTTCTGCGTCATCTGGTCCATGTGGTTGACGGAGGTGTTGATCTCGCCCAGCGCCGTGGCCTGCTCGCGCGAGGCCGTGGCGATGCTCTCCACATGACCATTGACCTGGTTGACCAGCGTCTCGATCTCCAGCAGCGCCGTGCCGGTGGAGCGCACCAGCGTCACGCCGCCCTCGACTTCCGAAGCCGAGGCGCTGATCAGCGTCTTGATCTCCTTGGCGGCATTGGCCGAACGCTGCGCAAGCTCGCGGACTTCCTGCGCGACGACGGCAAAGCCGCGACCGGCTTCCCCGGCGCGCGCCGCTTCCACACCGGCATTCAGCGCGAGCAGGTTGGTCTGGAAGGCGATCTCGTCGATCACGCCGATGATCTGCCCGATCCGGCTGGAGGAGTCCTCGATCCGTCCCATGGCATCGACGGCGCTGCGCACGATGGCGCCGGACCGTTCGGCGCTGGCCTTGGTCTCGCGCACCATGTCCTGCGCTTCGTTCGCCCGCATGGAGGCCGTGCGAACCGTGGCGGTGATCTCGTCGAGGGCCGCCGCAGTCTCTTCCAGCGCCGCAGCCTGCTGCTCGGTGCGCTTCGACAGATCGTTTGCCGCACCGCTCAGTTCCGCCGAGCTTTCCGAAATCGTGGAGCCCGCGCCGCGCACGCTTTCCATGGTGGAGCGCAGCGTCACCATCGTCGCGTTGACATTGGCCTGCAGTTCGCCGAACGCGCCCTGGAACCGGCCGTTCATGCTCTGCGTCAGGTCCGCCTGCGACAGAGCCTCGATGACGCGGCGAAGCTCGGCGATCGCCTGGTCCACGCTGCCGACCAGTTCATTGACGCTGGCGGCAAAACGGTTGAGGTCGGGCGATCCGTAATCGCGGTCGATACGCGCCGTGAAGTCGCCGGCGACAGCCGCGGCAACGACAGAGGCGATGCTCGACTGGAGGTCGCTGCTGCTTGCCTGCAGGGCCGCCTCCTGCGCCTTCATGTCCCGCATGGCGATAGCGTTGCGGCGGAAGACGTCGAGCGCCCGCGCCATCTCACCGATCTCGTCGCGGCGCGCGGTGTCCATCGTGCCGACGTCGAGCCGTCCCTCGGAAAGCGCGCGCATGACGCCGGTCATCTCGCGAACCGGGGCGACGATGCCGCGGCGTGCCACGAGCAGACTGACGAAGCCGCCAAGCGCGATGGCGGCAATCGCCGCACCCAGCGCGACGAACGTGGTCGTGGTCGAACTTTGGAGGGCCTCGGCACGGGCGGTTGCCAGCGCATCGCCGGAATAGGTGCTGTAAGCCTTGACCGCGGCCGTCACTGCCTTCTGCGCATCGAGCGCCACGCCGAGCGGCCCGGTCATGGAGGCGGTGTCGGCGCCGGGTGCGGCTGCCGCGTCTACCATCGCATCGATCGTGGTGAAATAAGACGTGAGTTTCTCTTCCACCGTCTTGATCTGGGCCTGTTGCATCGCGTCGGCGGCCGCCTCGATCTTCGGCAGGCGGGCCAGCATCTCGCTCTGCCGCCGCGCGGCCTCGGTGCGGACGTCCGCAGCCTTGGCAGGTTCCGCAGCCAGCTGATAGGTCATGCGGCTGATGGAGATCACGTCGACCCGCAGATCCATCGCCTCGCGGGCGACCTCCTCGCGCGCACCGACGGAAACCATCGTCTCCTCCAGCGCGCCGATGCCCCGTATGCCCACGGCGGCGATGGCGGCGGAGGACAGTCCCATCACGAGGACGACCAGCCCGACCTTTTTCAGGATGGAAAGATTTTGAAACGACATGCGGAAAACTCCGGTGAAGCGCATCACCGCGCAAGGACAGCTGAAGAGCGGGAGGACATGATGTCCGGCAAGGCGCATAAGGGGGAGTTTCGCACATCGCGCGGTTTCATTTTTAGCGCGGAAACGAATAACCAAGGCTTAACTTACCTTCCGCATTTGCCCCCGTTTGCACCCTGCCGCGAAACGACACAGTTTTGCCGAAAACAGAGCGGTATCGCTCTCACAGAGCGTTTCAGGACCCCGGAGCCCGCATGTCCACCATCGAAGATATCTCGCACCGCCTCTTCAACAAACCGGCGGCAGCCCTCGGCGCGGTCGAGCGCCGCGTGCTCGGGAGAGCGCATGCGCGCCAGACGCTGTCGGAAGACGTCAATGCTAGCTTCGTCGCAAGCCAGAGTTTTGGCGACCGCCTCGCCGACCAGATCGCCCGCGTCGGCGGCTCCTGGGCCTTCATCATCAGCTTTCTCGTCTTCCTCGCCGCCTGGGCGCTGGTGAATACCCTCCTCCTCACCCAGAGCGAGGCCTTCGATCCCTACCCCTTCATCTTCCTCAATCTCGTCCTCTCCATGGTCGCCGCCCTGCAGGCGCCGGTCATCATGATGTCGCAGAACCGCGAGGCCGCAAAGGACCGGCTGAATGCCTCGAAGGACTATGAAGTGAACCTCAAGTCGGAGATCGAGCTGATCTCGCTGCACCACAAGATCGACGATGTCCTCCTCAAGGAAATCGCCACCCTCCAGGCCAACATCGCCCGCCTCCACGACCGTCTCGAAGCCTACGAGAACAAGCGGAACTGAGGCTCGTCCATCGAACCGACGCTGCAACACAAACAAAAGGGCCAGAGATCGCTCTCTGGCCCCCTGACGCTGACACACAGCTTGTTGAGTGAACCGCCATCCTCGGCCTTGTGCCGAGGATCTGCTGACGTCAACCAAATCAATCGGTTGCAGATACCAAAGACAAGCCCGAGCATGACGAAAAGGAGCCTTGCTCCAGCTTATGCCCAGCCGTTGACCAGCATCCGCTTTTCGTCGCGCCCGCCCTTCATCCGCTCGGCGAGCAGGAAGGCCAGTTCCAGCGCCTGATCGGCGTTGAGGCGCGGGTCGCAATGCGTGTGGTAGCGGTCGCCGAGGTCGGCGCCGGAGAGCGCGCGAGCGCCGCCGGTGCATTCCGTCACGTCGTTGCCGGTCATCTCGATGTGGATGCCGCCCGGATGCGTGCCTTCGGCGCGGTGGATCTGGAAGAAGCTTTCCACTTCGCTCAGGATTCGCTCGAACGGCCGGGTCTTGTAGCTGTTGAGCGTGATCGTGTTGCCATGCATCGGGTCGCAGGACCACACGACCTTCTTGCCTTCGCGCTGAACGGCTCGGATCAGGCGCGGCAGGTGCTCGGCGACCTTGTCGTGGCCGAAGCGGCAGATCAGCGTCAACCGGCCTGCCTCGTTGGCCGGGTTGAGGATATCGATCAGCTCGATCAGCCCGTCGGCCGTCATCGACGGACCGCATTTCAGGCCGATCGGGTTCCTGATGCCGCGGCAATATTCGACGTGGGCATGGTCCGGCTGGCGTGTGCGGTCGCCGATCCAGATCATATGGCCCGACGTCGCATACCAGTCGCCCGAGGTCGAATCGACGCGGGTCAGCGCCTGTTCGTAGCCGAGCAGCAGCGCCTCGTGGCTGGTGAAGAAATCTGTCTCGCGCAGCGACGGGTTCGTCTCCGGCGTGATGCCGATGGCCTTCATGAAGTCCATCGTTTCGGAAATCCGGTCGGCGAGCTTGCGGTAGCGCTCGGCCTGTGGGCTGTCCTTGACAAAGCCCAGCATCCACTGGTGCACATTGTCGAGATTGGCATAGCCACCCATCGCGAAGGCGCGCAGAAGGTTCAGGGTCGCGGCCGACTGGCGGTAGGCCATGATCTGGCGTTCCGGGTTCGGGACGCGCGACTCGGGCGTGAAGTCGATTCCGTTGATGATGTCGCCGCGATAGCTGGCAAGCTCGGTGTCGCCCTGACGCTCGATATTGGACGAGCGGGGCTTGGCGAACTGACCGGCGATACGGCCCACCTTGACGACCGGCTGCTGCGCGCCGAACGTCAGCACGACGGCCATCTGGAGGAACGCGCGGAAGAAGTCGCGGATCGTGTCCGCGCCATGTTCGGCGAAGCTCTCGGCGCAGTCACCGCCCTGCAACAGGAAGCCGCGGCCCTCGGACACATTGGCGAGCGCCTTCTTCAGGTTGCGCGCTTCACCGGCAAAGACCAGCGGCGGATAGGTCGCAAGCTGCGCCTCGGTCGCCGCCAGGGCGGCTGCATCCGGAAAATCGGGAACCTGGCTGACAGGCTTCTGCCTCCAGCTGGTCGGTGTCCAGTTCTGTGCCATCTCGTTTCGCCTTTCACGGTCCCGCTCAATCGGCGGGCCTCGTCGCACCGGCGCCTCCTCCGGCGCTCTCTTCGATGCGGGCTTATAGACGTTAAGATGCCGCTTGCAAAGCCCGTCGGCATGCCTGCCGCCTCAGGCGGGCGCCATCGCGGACTGCCCGGAAAACAGGCCTGCCTTGGCTTTCAGCAGCGCCACCAGACGCTCGATCACCAGCCGCACCTCGGGGCGATGCCGCTCGTCGTCATGGCTGACGATATGGAGCGCATGATCGAGCGCTGCGACGGGTTCGCCGATCCGCTCTAGCTCCGGATCGGCATCCCCCACGAAAACCGGCATCAGGCTGCGCCCGGCTCCGTTGCGCACCAGCCGGTGAAGGAGGTCGAAGCTTGTCGTCCAGGTATGGATGTCGGCCTCGTGGTTCTCGAAAACCCAGCGCTCGGGCGCCCGTCGCGCCGAATCCGTGGACATCGAGATCCATCGCCCCCGCGTCTCCGCCGGCGCCTGCCGCGCGGCATAGACGGCATATCGCATGCCGATCGATCGCAACGCCGCGACATTGCCTCCCGCGGGGGCCTTGGGCAGCAGGCTGACATCCACGCCGCGAAAGGCAAGTTCCTCGGTCGTGTCCCGGCAGCAGAGCCGGAAGCGATCCGACGGCCCCCGCAGCACATCGATATGGTCTGCCATAAACCCTGCCATCCAGCTGTCGGCGGCCAGCGTCACGATCGGAAATTCGAACCGCCATCCCGAAATGCCATCGGCAGCCGCCTGCATGGCGCGGACGTGGTCGAGCAGGATCTCGCCGTCATGCGCAAGCCGATAGCCTTGCTGGCTGCGCTCGAACAGCGATCGGCCGAGCGACTTTTCCAGCGCCAGAATCCGCCGCCCGATCGTCGGCGCGGAGAGGCCCGTGCGGGCCGCCGCCGCACTCAGGCCACCCGCCATGGCAACATGCAGGAAGAGTTGCAGTTCGTCCCAAGCCGTCTCATCCATCGCCCGCCCCGCCATTTCGCCGGCTCGGGGACCGTCGCCCGCGCCATACCCTCACGCGCCCTTATAGCATCCCGTCCGGCGCCGCCCTCCGTGCAGGAATGAAACGCCCCTTTCATTCCTGCGTCTACGAGCGCGCGACACAGGCGCATATGTCAGCAGCATGCATCCCGAAGGAGATCGTAATGCGCGACCAGCTTCTGATCCACACGCTCAAGAATCGTGGCGCACGAGTGAAGACCGACCCCCTCGCCGATCCGCTCGACCACCCCTCGTGGGATGGCCTGCGCTGGATGGTGCCGCTTCTCGCAGTCCTCTTCCAGTCAACGCGGCCCAGCTCACGGAAAACCAAGCCGGCGCGTCCACCTAAACGGAACCGGCTCTACACCCGCTCGCCGTTGCGGATGCGGTAGCTCGGCGCATACATCGTCACCAACTCTTCGGATGCCGTGGGATGCACCGCCATCGTCCGGTCGAAATCGTCCTTGGTGACGCCGGCCTTCAGCGAAATGCCCAGAAGCTGCGCCATCTCGCCGGCACTCGGCCCGAGAATATGCGCGCCGACCACCTTGCGGTTTTCTGCGTTCACGACCAGCTTCATGATCGTCTTCTCGGAGCGGCCCGACAGCGTCGCACGCATCGGCCGGAACTCCGTCCGGTAAATCTCGACGTCCGGCAGCGTACGCGCCGCCTCGTCTTCCGACAGGCCCACGGTGCCGATCTCCGGCTGGGAGAACACGGCGGTGGCGATCAGATCATGGTCGGGCGAGGTCGGGTTGCCCTTGTACTCCGTCTCGATGAAGCACATGGCCTCATGGATGGCGACCGGCGTCAGCTGCACGCGGTTGGTCACGTCCCCCAGCGCATAGACGCCCGGCGCGCTGGTGCGCGAGAACGCATCCACGACGATCGCGCCCTGGTGGTCGGTCTTCACGCCAGCAGCCTCCAGCCCGAGGCCTTCCGTGTTGGGCACGCGGCCGAGCGCCAGCATCACCTGATCCACCGTCAGGATCTCGCCTTTCAGCGTCGTCACCAGCCGCCCGCCGCCCTCGGCGTCCGATATGGTTTCGATGATGTCCTCGCAGAGAATGCGGATACCTTTCTCCGCCATGGCGCTGTGCAGGCCCTGCCGCATGTCCTTGTCGAACCGCGAGAGAATTTCCTTGCCGCGATAGATCAGCGTGGTCTCGACGCCCAGCCCGTGCAGGATGTTCGCGAATTCGACGGCGATGTAGCCGCCGCCGGCAATCAGGATGGATTTCGGCAGTTCGGGCAGGTCGAACACCTCGTTGGAGGTGATCGTCAGCGCATGGCCCGGCAGCGCCTCATGCGGGGCTGGGCGTCCGCCGACGGCGATCACGATCCGCTCTGCGGTCACGATCCGGCCGGTCGACAGCAGCTTGATGCTGTTCGGCCCGACCAGCTCCGCCCGCGTGTGAAAAATCTCCGCGCCGGCATTGGCGAGCCCCTTCTGGTAGAGCCCTTCCAGCCGGGTGATCTCGGCTTCCTTGGCCGCCACCAGTTTGTGCCAGTCGAAGGATGTCTCTCCGACCGTCCAGCCAAAGCCTTCGGCATCCTTGAAATCTGTCGAGAACGCCGAAGCATAGACGTAGAGCTTCTTCGGTACGCAGCCGCGAATGACGCAGGTGCCGCCATAGCGGAACTCCTCGGCGATCCCGACCTTCTTGCCGAGCGATGCCGCAACGCGCCCGCTGCGCACCCCGCCGGACCCGCCGCCGATGACGAAGAGATCATAATCGTAAGATGTCATGGAAAGCTCCGGGGACCGAGAAGACGCGGGCGCGGCGCGGTCACGTCCGGCGCTGCCCGTTGGCATGACGTTGATATAGAGTTTGTCAGCGATAAGTGGAAACCGGTTATCCCGAAAAGACAAACAAAATGAAAGAATGCCGGGCCGACAAAAGAAAAGCCCCCCGGAAGGTCCGGAGGGCGCAAAGACGTTGTCAGGAAGATCGGGCGATCGCCTCAGGGCGCCGGCGTCGCTGCGGGTGCCGGTGCGGCCGGAGCCTGGCCGGCGGCGTCGGCCGGTGGGGCGAGCGTTGCCTGCAGCGCCTTGGTGGCTTCCGCGTTCAGGTCGCGCGAAACGCCGGCCGCCCAGATGTCGGCTGCCTTGAGCATTTCCCTGGACGCGATCGGGCCGTCGTTCAGCAGCTTCTTGCCGGCTTCCGATTGGTAGAAGGCGCTGATGGCGTTCAGCTGTTCCACGGTGAACGTCTTGGCATAGATCGTCGCGGCTTCCCGCTCCAGATCGGCGCGGCGGCCGGCGAGTTCCAGCGCCTTGGCGTCGATGGTCGAGGAGATCAGGTCCTGATAGTTCGGCGAGGACTGGATCAGGTTGGCCTTCAGGCGCTCGGCAAGGTTCGGCAGGATATTGTCGAAATTGTCGGTGGCTCCGATGGCGGAGATGGCGGCGCGTGCGGCCTTCAGGTGGTCTTCCGTCACGTCCTGCGCAAAGGCTGCCGGTGCCGTGGTGGCGAGAAGGACGAAGGCGGTCAAGACGCGGACCCGGCCTGCAAATCTGTTCATGCGAAAAAGCTCCTGTGTGTTCTTGGGCGTCGCGCCGGTTCGACGCGTCCGATACATGCAATAGGGATCAGGTCGATCGTGCGCTCGTCATCACCCTTGCACCCGCCTCGCCGGCGATGATCGCCAGAGAAGCCATGCCGATGAAGAGGCCGTGCTCGACCACGCCCGGAAGTCCGTTCAGCTCGCGCGCCAGCGCATCTGCATCAGGAATGCGGCCAAAAGATGCATCCACGATCAGATGTCCGCCGTCCGTCTCGAACAGCCCGTCGCCGGAACTGCGCAAGGTGAGATCGCCCGTAAGCCCCAGCCGCGCGGCTGCTTTCTCTATGGCGATCAGCGTCGCCTTCTGCCCGAAAGGGTTGATCTCGATTGGCAGCTTGAAGGCGCCGAGCGTGTTCACGACCTTGCTCTCGTCGGCAATCACAATCATGCGTGCCGAGGACGATGCGACGATCTTCTCGCGCAGAAGCGCGCCGCCGCCGCCCTTGATCAGGTTGAGGTTAGGATCGACCTCGTCCGCGCCGTCGATCGTCAGATCCAGTTCCGGCAGCTCGTCCAGCGAGCGCAGGGGAATGCCGAGGTCGAGGCACAGCCGCGCCGTACGCTCGGATGTCGGAACGCCCTCGATGCGAAACCCATCCGCGACCTTCTCGGCCAGCAGGCGAATGAACTCTTCGGCCGTCGAGCCGGTGCCGATCCCGAGCCGCATGCCGTCCTCGACATGCGCGAGCGCCGCCTCGGCGGCCTTGATCTTCATCTGGCGGGCATCCATGCGCCGCTGTCTCCCGTTGAAACCCGTGGTCCGGGCATGCCCGGCCGCCCGGAGGTTTACACGGCCCATGCGACAGAGGAAAGCCCCCGGCGCGAACACCTCCGCCGAACGTGCCCCATCGCGTGCCCGGCCGATCGCCGTCGAACCGAGACAGATTGCATTTCGGCCCACGGTCGCATACCCCGGCAGGCAAACATCAGACCCGGATTCCAGACCCGCAAAGGCCGCGCCCATGCCCTCAAGATCGTCCTCCTCATCCAGCTCCCTGCTTCCCGCCACCATCGTCTTCGATCTCGACGGCACGCTGGTCGATACCGCGCCGGATCTCGTCGCCAGCCTCAATCACGCGGTCACACAGGCGGGCCTTGCACCGGTCGGCTATGACGATCTCACCCATCTCGTCGGTCACGGCGCGCAGGCCATGATCGAGCGGACCTTCAAGATGCGCGAAAAGCCGCTGAGCGAAGACGATCTCGCCTGGCAGATGAAGGAATTCGTCGCCCATTACCACGCCATGATGCCCGGCGCCTCCATGCCCTATCCCGGCGTGCTCGACGCGATGGACCGGCTGTCGGACGCCGGCTACCTGCTGGCCGTCTGCACCAACAAGCTGGAAATGCTCGCACGCACGCTGCTCGAAACCCTCGGCCTCACCGCCCGCTTCGCCGCAATCACAGGCGGCGACACGTTCGACGTGCGCAAGCCCCATGCCGAGCATCTGCTCGCCACCGTCCGCCTTGCCGGCGGCACGCCCGGGCGCGCGGTGATGATCGGCGACAGCCGCAACGACATCCTCGTCGCCCAGAACGCCGCCATCCCCTCTATCGCCGTCCCCTTCGGCTATTCCGACGTCGCGGTGGAAACCCTCGATCCCACCATCGTCATCACCCATTTCAACGAGCTAACGCCCGATCTGATCGAGCGCCTTCTGACCGACAGGACCTAAGCCTGCGCCGATGCGGTGCTCCGGCGCCGCATCGGTCGCGAAGAGCACGTCTCGTTGGCTTCCCGCAAGCGGGGAGCTTGGCGATCTCTACGCCCGACCACCGGCCTTCGCAGCCACAGCCTTCTTTTCCATCGTCTCCAGCACAACCTCGGCCGCTCTCTCGCCCGGCGGCACGTCGGTGCGCATAATGTCCCATACCGTATCGAAACCGCCGATCATCGCACGACGCTCCGGCGTGTCGAGCGCAAGCCGCTCCATCCAGCGGGCGAGCGCGCCGGGGCGGATCGATTCGTTGAAGTATTCCGGCACGATCACATAGTCCGCGATCAGGTTCGGCAGGTTGGCCGTCCAGATGCGGATGCGCTTGTGCATCATCCGGATCAGCCAGTCCGCCTTGTAGTTCGATACGACGGGAATGCTGCAAAGGCCGAGCTCCAGAATAACGGTGCCGGAGGCCGCCATGGCGACATCGGCCTGCGCGAAAGCCTGCCACTTCGCCGGCGTCCCCACCAGCACCTCGACGTTGACCGGCCAGTCGCGCACCATCTCCCGTACATGCTCGGCCTGCCGCGGCACGGTCGGCAAGACGAAACGGAACGCGGGCGCTCGCCGCGCCAGGATCTCCACAGCCTCCCGGAACACCGGCAGCAGCCGCGTGATCTCGGAGCCGCGCGAACCCGGAAGGATCAGGCACGTCCGCAGCGCCTCTTCGCCTCCAGCCTCCACCTCACGACCCCCAGGCGCCTGACTGCGCGCCTCGCCCCGCGCCCACTGCGCCGCGCGCACCGCGAGCACATCCGCGTCCGAGGCCAGCCGGTGTCCGACATAGGTCGTCGGCGGCCCGCCCAGCATTTCCATCGCCTCCGGCTCGAACGGCAGGACGGCGAGGACATGGTCGACGTAAGGCCGCATCCGCAGCGCCCGCTCCGGCTTCCACGCCCAGACGCTGGGGCAGACGTAATCGACGATCGGCAGGTCGGGCAGCGAGGTCCGCACCAGTTTGGCCACGCGGTGGGTGAAGTCGGGACTGTCGATGATGACGAGCACATCCGGCTTTGCGGCGACGATGGCCTGCGCCGTCTGGCGGATACGGAGCAAGAGCTTCGGCAGACGGACCAGTACCTGCGAGATGCCCATGATCGAGAGCTCGGAATAATCGAACAGCGAGAGGAGCCCCTGCTCCTCCAGCGCCTCGCCCCCCACGCCGACCAGTGAAACGGACCCGACACGGTCCTTCAGCGCCCGGATCAGATCCCCACCCAGAAGATCCCCGGAGACCTCACCAGCAATGACCGCAACCTTGATGGGACCGTGCTCGTTTTCTCTCGGCATGCGTGCTCCTCGAAGATGTCGCGGAACAACCGCGCGTCCGCTTCCGTCACAGTGTCACTATCCGCCGGGAAACCGGCCTCTTCGTCCGAAGGTTCACGAAACCGGCAGAGCGCGGTCGAGCCCGGTCACGAACAGGCCCGAACGATCAGCCAGCTCGATGGTGGCCGCCCGCTCCAGAACCAGCGCCCGGCCGGCCTCCACGGCAATGCCCGCAAGGCCCGTCGCCAGCGCGCTCTCGACGGTCGAAGGTCCGATGGAGGGCAGATCGGCGCGCAGGTCCTGTTGCGGCTTGCAGAGCTTGACCAGCACGCCGCGGCGACGCTGCGAAATCCGTCCGTCGCGACGCAGGCCCGCCACGCGCGCGATCATCGCATCGGTGCCCTCGGGGCCTTCAAGCGCCACGACCCGTCCCCCGACCGCGATGGCACCCTGCCCGACATCGAGCGTGCCCAGCGCATTGGCTGCAGCCGTCGCCACAGCGATATCCCGCTGATCGTCGTCATCCGGCGAAATCCGCCCGATCGGCCCGATCTCGGCCAGGAGCTCCGGCACGATGTCCTGGACGCCGATGACGCGGGCGCCGCTCGCCTCGATCAACGCAATCGCCATTTTCAGAACAGCGTCGTCGCCGCCCGAAATCAGCGTCTTCAACACCGCCGGCACGCGCGACAGCGTCTTGAGCGTCGGCCGGATATCCCGCCATTCCGGCCGCCGCTGCACGCCGCCGGACAGCACGACGCGGTCGATGCCTTCGTTTCGGAATGTCGCGCTGATATCGCGGAAATTTCCGATCCCCAGCGTGCGGCTGTCATAACCGCCCCACCCATCTCCGGCCTCGCCAGTCAGCGTGATGATAAAGGGATTTTCGCCATGCGCCCGCGCCGCATCCGCAACGTGATGCGGCAGGCGCCCGCCGCCGGCGATGATCGCCAGACGGCCCCGACCCTCGCGGTTTCCAGCCGATTCCGGGCTCTGGCCCGGCACGGCGCTCAGCCCTTCTTTCCCCGTGTGGGGGACGAGAGTGCGCGGTCGCTTTCCGCGCCGATGAAGTCGAGGATTTCCATCACGGGCGCGCAGTCCAGATAATCCTCGCGGATCGCCGCCGCATTGGCGCGAACCGAGCCCTCGCCTTCGAAGATCGCCTTGTAGGCGCGGCGCACCTGATGGATGACCGCCTTGTCATGGCCGGCACGCGACATGCCGACGACGTTCAGGCCGGAGAGAATACCGGGATTGCCGTTCAGCATGCCATAGGGAATGACATCGTAGCTGACGGCCGAGAGGCCGCCGACGAAGGCCTGACGGCCGACGCGCGTAAACTGGTGCACGGCCGAGCCGCCACCGAGAATCGCACGGTCCTCGACCACGACATGACCCGCCAGCATAACATTGTTCGACAGGATGATGTTGCTGCCGAGCCGGCAGTCATGCGCTACATGCGCATAAGCGAGAAACAGGTTGTTGTCGCCGACGGACGTCAGGCCGCCATGCTCCACGGTGCCTGTGTTCATGGTCACGCCCTCGCGGATCGTGCAGTTCTCGCCGATCAAGAGCCGGGTATCGACCGCGCTGTGATGCACGCTCTGCGAATCGCCGCCGATCACGGCCGACGGGAAGATCCGCGTTCCCCGGCCGACGCTCGTGCGGCCGATGACCACCACATGGCTCATCAGCACGACATCGTCGGCAAGCGCCACCTGGCCGCCGACATGGCAGAACGGGCCGATGGTGACGTTCTCGCCGATGACGGCCCCGTCCTCGATAACGGCGGACGGATGAACCTTGGCGCTCTCGGCAATCATGTCAGGCTTCGTCCTTGCTGATGATCATCGCGCCGATATCAGCTTCCGCGACGAGATGCCCGTCAACTTTGGCGTCGCAATGAAACTTCCAGATACTGCCGCGCTGTTTCTGCTTGACCACGTGATACTCGACACGGTCACCCGGCACGACGGGCTTGCGGAAGCGCGCATTGTCGATGGTCATGAAGTAGACGAGATTGCTGCCGGTGGCCGTCTTGCGCGCACAGATCGCGCCAGCCGTCTGGGCCATGCCCTCGATCAGCAGAACGCCGGGCATGATCGGCTGATCGGGAAAATGCCCCGTGAAATGGGGCTCGTTCGCCGTCACATTCTTGATGCCGATGGCCGAATTGTCGCTGTCGATCTCGATGATCTTGTCGACCAGCAGAAACGGGTAGCGATGGGGCAAGAGCTTCATGATCTCGCGGATGTCGGCCGTGCCGAGAACGGTTGCCCCCTTATCGCCCATTGGGGTGTCGACCATGGGGGCGTCGCCCATTGGGGTGTCGTTCATTGCTTGTCTCCCGTCGTCGTCTTGCGCTTTCTCAAGTTGGCCCGCGCCGCGATCTCGGCCGCTTCCCGCAGGAAGTCGCGCATGGGGCGCGCGGGAATGCCGCCATACCGCTCGCCGGCCGGCACGTCCGCGGCAACACCGCTCATCGCGCCGATCTGGCTGCGGTCGCCAATCGTGATATGCCCGTTGATCGCAGCCGCGCCGCCGATCATGACGCCGTCGCCGATGCGCGTGCTGCCGGCAATGCCGACCTTCGCTGCGATGCCGCAATGGCGCCCGATGCGGACATTATGCCCGACCTGCACGAGATTATCGATCTTGGTGCCTTCGCCGATGACCGTGTCGTCCATCGCACCCCGGTCGATCGTCGTGTTGGCGCCGATCTCGACATGATCCTGAAGGATGACGCGGCCAATCTGCACGATCTTGATCATGCCGCCGCGCGGACCCGGCGCATTGCCGAAACCGTCCTGCCCGATACGGGCGCCCGGATGAATGATGACGTTGTTGCCAACGAGCGAGCAGAGGATCGTCGCACCGGCCGCAATCGTGCAGTCACGACCGATCCGGACGCCCGGACCGATGACGACGCCGGCGGCGATGCGCGTGCCGGAGCCGATCTCGACCCCTGCCCCGATCACGGCCGTTGCCTCGATGTCGATGCCGTCCTCCAGCCGCGCCGTGGGATCGACGAAGGCCGCCGGCGAGATACCGCCTTGTCCGCCGAGATTCTGGATCGGACGCAGCGCTTCGGGATGGAAGATGGCGCCGGCAAGCGCAAAGGCGGTGTGGGGATATTTGGCGAGCAGCACCGGAATATGCGGCGGCACGATCGACGCGACGCTTTCGTCACAGATCACGGCAGCTGCCTGCGATGTCGTGAACTCGTCACGATATCGCCGCTGCAACATATAGCAGATCTCGTTCGGGCGCGCACGATAGGTCGGCGCGACGGATGAAACGATCCGGTCACCGACCGTCTCGTCCTGCAGCGAAGCGCCAACGCGCTCCGCCAGATCACTCAGGCGGAGCCCGTCATGCGGCGGGAAAAACCAGTTAGCATCCATGGGCCAGACTCCAGAACAGTTTGGCATGCAGTTCTGGACTGCCGATATCAGAAATTCGACGAAATACCGAACTTGATGTTCTGCACCTTGTCGTAATCTTCCTTGGCGATCGGAACGGCGTAATCGACGCGCAGCGGTCCGAAGGGCGAAGCCCACAGCAGGCCGACACCGAGCGATGCACGCAGCGACGCATCCGTACCGACGATGCGGTCACTGGCGCGGGTGCTGACGTCGTTGCCGTACAGCGTGCCGGCATCTGCGAAGACGGCGCCACGGAAGCCCGCATCGCGCGGAACGCCCGGCAGCGGGAACGTTGCCTCGGCCGAAGCCGTGAAGTACGTCGTGCCGCCGATCGCATCGCCATACTCGCGGCTGCGCGGACCGATACCGTTCCGCTCGAAGCCGCGGATTTCGTTGCTGCCGATCTGGAACTGGTCGAACACTTCCATCTCGCCGCCCGTACCGACGACATGGCCAGCACCGGCCGACAGCGATCCGATCACGTCGGCATCGTCGTTCAGCGTGTAGTACCACTTGGCCTTGGCCGTCAGCTTGTAGAAGTCGGACGTACCGCCGAGCCCGGCAAATTCCTGCGTTGCCGTCGCCAGGATGCCTTCATGCGGCAACTGGGCGTCGTCGAGCGAGTTGTAGGTGAACGAGTTGGAGATCGACGAACGCGTCCACGGCGAGAAATTCACGACGCGACGATACGGCGACGACAGGTCGGCCAGCTCGTCATCGGATGCGTGATAGTCGAGTTCCGTGTAGTTGTAGCGGAGCGTCGAGGACAGGCGCTCGGTGATCGGCGCAGTGACGCGCAGGCTGAAGCCCTGATCCTCGTAGCTGTAGTTGTCGTCGTTGAAGTCGTTCTCGTTCTTGAAAACGTCGAAGCCGGCTGCCAGGCGATAGCCGAGGAAGTAGGGCTCGGTGAACGAGACATTGTAGGTCTTGCTGTCTTCGCCACGACCGGCTGCAACGCGGATGTACTGGCCACGGCCGAGGAAGTTCTTCTCCTCGATCGAGGCTTCCACGAGGAAGCCGCCGCCATTGCCGGCCGAGTAGCCGGCGCCGATGCCGAACGAACCGGTCGACTGATCCTGCACGTCGACGATGACGACCACGCGGTCGGACGCGGTGCCGGCCTGTGTCGAGATGTTGACAGTCGAGAAGTAGCCCAGCGCTTCGAGGCGGCGCTTGGCCGTCGCGATCATTTCCTGGTTGAAGGCGTCGCCTTCGCTCATGTCGAATTCGCGACGGATGACGTAGTCGCGCGTGCGGGTATTGCCGCGGATTTCGATGCGCTCGATATAGGCGCGCTCACCCTGATCGACGAGATAATCGACGGCGATCGTGCGGCCCGCAAAGTCGCGGTTGCCGCGCGGCGTGACGCGGGCGAAGGGATATCCCTGCGCGGCGACGCGCTTGGAGATCTCCGACATCGTTTCCTGAACGTCCTTGGCCTTGTAGATCGTGCCCTGACGGCTCTGGACCAGACCCTTCAGTTCCTCGGCATTGATGCCTTCGACCGTCGATTCGACATTGACGGCGCCGAAATCGTAGCGCTCACCTTCTTCGATCGTTATCGTCACCGTGTACTCGTTCGACGTCTCGTCGAGAACGGCATCGGAGCTGACGACACGGAAGTCGGCATAGCCACGGTTGTAATAGAACTGGCGAAGCTGCTCCTCGTCGGCACGCAGCTTGTCGGCATTGTAGACGTCCTTGCGGTTCAGGAAGGACAGGATGCCGGACTTCTTGGTGGAGATGACGCCCTGCAGACGCCCATCGCTGTAAGCATTGTTGCCGACGAAGTTGATCGAGCGGATCTTCGTCCGGTCGCCTTCGTTGACGACGAAGGCCACGTTGATGCGCCCTTCCGCGATCGGCGCCGTCTGAACGGTCACGGTCACATCGTTGCGGCCGATGCCGGCATAGGCATCCTTGATCGACTGAATGTCGGCCTGCGCGGTCGCCTCGCTATAGGCGCCCAGCGAGCGGGTCTTGACGACCGCGGCCAGCTTCTCGTCGGTGATCTTGCGGTTGCCGTTGAAGACCACCTGATTGATCAGGTTGTTCTCGCTGACGGACACGACCAGCGCACCACCGGAAACGTTGATGCTGACATTGGAGAAGTAACCCGTCGCATACAGGCGCTTCACCGAAGCGTCGATGTCGCTATTGGTGAACTCCCGGCCGGGAACGATGGTGATGTTGGAGCGAACCGTCTCGGCGCTGACGCGCGTTGCGCCGCGAACGTCGATACGACGGATCGTCGCAGCTTCAGCGACAGACGCACTGGCAAGAACGACGACGCCAGTTCCAGACGCGACAATCCCTGCAGACAGCGCAACCGCCGACACCGCGTTCAAAAACTTTGAACCAGCCTTCATGTTCTGATCTTACCTTCTTCCAATGTCCCGCGGCGAACTCGTGCCGACTCCGGTCATGCCTGCCGTTTTACCCGCTTTTCTCATACAAGCAAGGTAGCACGTTAATTTCCGTTTACTTCAATTCCCACCGTGGCTGAACGGCCACTACTGACAAGAATTATCGTAAACAAATCGTTTCTAATCAAACCGTTGAAGAGAAGCCTTGCTCCTGTTTAGCGCCTCTTCCTTAACCTTTAGCCAACCGCGCCGCTCATTCGTCCGACAAGGGACGAAATATCGTTCCAGGTGGCGAAAACCATCAGCATCAGGACCATGGCAAAGCCGATGCGGAAGGCGATGTCCTGGGCGGAGGGGCCGAGCGGACGGCCGCGGATGGCCTCGATCGCATAGAACATCAGGTGCCCGCCATCGAGCACCGGCACCGGCATCAGGTTGAGAAGACCGATGGAGACCGAGAGAACGGCGGCAAGCTGCAGCACGGCGGCAACACCGAGCGTCGCCATCTGCCCGGACGCCTGCGCCACGCGGATCGGCCCGCCGAGCTGGTCGGCCTTCATATGGCCGGTTACGAGATTGCCGATATAGGCGAAGGTGCCGGTGACGATATGCCAGCTTTCCACGGCGCCCTGCCCGATCGCTTCCAGCGGACCGAAACTCTGCAGGCGGAAATTGCCGCTCTCCTGGTTCGTCACGATGCCGATGATGCCCATTTCCATCTTGTTGCCGAACTGGTCGGTGATCTCGGTGCGTTTCGGCACCATCGGCACCTCCAGCAGCTGCCCATCGCGGCGGATTTCCACGACGATCGGCATTTCCGGGCGCACGCCCACATAGCGGCGCACGTCATCGAAGGTCGTGACGGTGGAGCCGTCGATGGAGACGAGCAGGTCGCCCGGCCGAATGCCCGATTCGGCCGCCGCACTGCCCGCCTTCACCTCGGACACGACGGGATCGGCGATCGGCTTGCCGTACGCCGAAAACAGCAGCGCATAGATGACGATGGCGAGGATGAAATTGGCGATCGGGCCGGCGGCAACCGTCGCCGCGCGTTTCCAGAGCGCCGCACCCAGAAAGGTCCGCCCGCGCTCCTCGGCCGAAAGACCCTCGAGCGCCTGGTAGTCCGGCGTGCTCGCCGCATCCTCATCGCCATAGAACTTGACGTAGCCGCCGAGCGGAATGGCACAGAACTTCCAGCGCGTCCCGCGCCGGTCGTTGAAGCCGACGAGCTCCGGCCCGAAGCCGATGGAGAAGGCGACGATCTTGATACCCGACCAGCGACCGACGAGGTAGTGGCCCATTTCATGCACGAAGACGAGCAGCGTCAGGACCAGAAGAAACGGGACGATATAGCCCACGAAAAGATGGAGGAGATCGGCCAGGTAGGTCATTGTCGTCCTTGTCAGGTCGCCGGAGGCGGGCTAGGTCGATGAAAGCGAGCGAGGTCGTCGAAAGCTGGCGCCACGCGCGCCCTTGGAAGCAAGCCCGGCGGCTCCGTCTTATAGAGGTGCCGCATGCAATGCGATATGGGCATCGAAATCACGTTTTTGCGGACCTGTCACCGCCCCGGTCCGCTTGGTGGTCATTATGACCTCAGAGCCCCAGAAGCAACGAGCCGATCTTGCCGCCGGCGCCCGTCATGGCCTCCCCGAGCGCGATGATCAGAGCCGCGAAACAGGCAACCACCAGCCCGTCCACCCGGTCCCACACGCCGCCATGCCCCGGAATGATGCGGCCGCTGTCCTTCACGCCGCAGCGGCGCTTCACATAGGATTCGAACAGATCGCCGCACTGGCTGGCGATCGACAGCACGAGCGCGACCAGCGGGATGCGTGCATCTTCGAGCGAGAAGTACGCGGCGTAGACGGCCGTTCCCGCAACGACGCCCGAGACCGCGCCGCCAATGGCGCCGGACCACGTCTTGCCGGGCGAGATGCTGGGCGCAAGCTTCGGGCCGCCGATGGCCCGGCCGAAGAAGAAGGCGAGGATATCGGTCGCCCAGACCACCGCGAAGACGAAGAGCATGGCGACGAAGCCGACCTGCGTGTCGTCGCGGATGGTCGCGAGCGAGATCGTCGTCATCCCGGCATAGGCGACGCCCCCCGGCAGCCACCAGCCGCGCCCCCCGTTCCGCCCCTCGAACCGCGACCAGACGATGGCGGCGATGGAGGCGAGAATGAGCACCGGCAAGGCATATTCGTCGCCACCGCCGATGATGAGAACGGCCACGACCGCCTGCACACCCCAGCCGGCGAAATAGGCGCCACGATCGCCTTCGGCGATCCGCGTCATGCTCGTCCACTCATGCCAGACGGCAAGCCCGATAACGGCCGAGAGAATCGCGAAGGCGGGACCGCCGATCCAGGTGTCGCCGAGCGCAACGGCCGCAAGCACGATGCCGGAGACGATCCGGAGCTGGAGCTCGCGGCTCATCAGGAACCGACCGCAAGGCTGGCCGGAGGCTGGGGGGTGGCGGACGCCGGAGCGACATTGCCGAAACGCCGCTCGCGCTGACGATAGACGTCGATGGCGCGCATCAGCAGTGCCCTGTCGAAGTCCGGCCAGTATTCCGGCATGAAGACGAATTCCGAATAGGCCGATTGCCAGAGCAGGAAGTTGGACAGCCGCTCCTCGCCGCTGGTGCGGATCACGAGGTCGGGATCCGGCATGCCGGCCGTATCGAGCCGGCTGGCGATCAGCGGCGGCGTGATCTGCTCGGGGCTCAGCCGTCCCTCGGCGACATCCACGGCCAGCGACTGCATGGCCCGGGCGATCTCGTCGCGCGAACCGTAGTTGAAGGCGATGCAGACGGTGATCGCCGTATTGTTGCGCGTCGTCTCCTCGGCCTCCAGCAGCAGCGGCAACACATCGCTGCGCAGGTTCCAGCGGTCACCGATGATGCGGACCCGCACGTTCTGGCGGTGCAGTTCCGCCAGATCCCGGCGGATGAAGACCTTCAACAGGCCCATGAGGTCGTTGACCTCCGGCTCCGGCCGGCTCCAGTTCTCCGAGGAGAAGGCGTAGAGCGTGAGATAGCGGATGCCGAGTTCGCCAGCCGCGCGCACCGTCTCGCGAACGGCCTCGACGCCCTTGCGGTGTCCCATGGTCCGCGGCAGGCCGCGCCGGGCGGCCCAGCGGCCATTGCCGTCCATGATGATGGCAACGTGCGCGGGAAGCATTCTGGCGGACGGATCGGACATGGACGGCCTGACTTCGCAGAGGAGGAGAAAATGCAGTATGCAGACTAGACCTGCATGATTTCCTTTTCCTTATCGACGAGCAAGCGGTCCACGTCGGAAATCATGTCGTCGGTCATTTTCTGGACTTTTTCCGACTGGATGCGGCTGATGTCCTGGCCGATCGTGCCATCCTTTTCCGCCTTTTTCAGGTTGTCCATGCCGTCGCGGCGCACGTGACGGATCGCAACCTTGCTCTTTTCGGCATAATCATGCGCCACCTTCACCAGCGACCGGCGACGCTCCTCGTTGAGCTCTGGCAGCGGGATCCGCAGCGTCTGGCCGTCCATGATCGGGTTGAGGCCAAGATTCGATTCGCGAATCGCCCGGTCCACGGCGTTCACCATGGAGCGGTCCCAGACGGAGACGCCGAGCATGCGCGGCTCGGGCACCGTGATGTTGGCGACCTGGTTCAGGGGGACGCGCGAGCCATAGGCCTCGACCATCACCGGATCGAGAACATTGGCCGAAGCCCGTCCCGTCCGCAGCGAGGCGATGTCGTTCTTGAACGCAGCGATCGCGCCCTCCATGCGGCGCTTCAGGTCGTTGAGGTCGATACCTTCACTCATGTTCTCTGCTCCGTGCTCGGCCCGTGCGATCCCGCTTTCTGCGAGACCCCTGCCGTTTCAGTTGTCGGTGACGATGGTGGCGCGGCCGCCGCCCGTCAGGATGTCTGTGAACCCGCCCTTCTCATGGATCGAGAAGACGATAATCGGAATGCTGTTTTCACGGGCGAGCGCCACCGCCGAGACGTCCATGACGGCAAGACCCTTGTCGAGGACTTCGCTATGCGTGAGCCGCTCGAAGCGGGTCGCGTTCGGCTCCTTCTTGGGGTCGGCCGAGTAGATGCCGTCCACCTGCGTGCCCTTGAAGATCGCCTGGGCGCCCATTTCCGCTGCGCGAAGGGCGGCAGCCGAATCGGTCGTGAAGAACGGGTTGCCCGTGCCGCCGGCAAAGATCACGACGCGGCCGAGCGACAGGTGGTAGAGCGTCGCGCGCTGGGAGAAGCTCTCGCAGATCTCCGGCATGGCGATGGCCGACAGGACCACCGTGTCGATATCGAGCTTGCGCAGCGAGGTCGCCAGCGCCAGCGCGTTGATGACGGTCGCCAGCATGCCCATATGGTCGCCCGTCACGCGGTCGCCACCCTTGGACGCCACGGCGACACCGCGGAAGATGTTGCCGCCCCCCACGACCACGCCCACTTCGACGCCCATGGCGCGTGCAGCGGCAATGTCGGAGGCGATCCGGTCGACAACGGTAACGTCGATGCCAAACCCCTGATCGCCCATCAGCGCTTCGCCGGAGGCTTTCAAAAGTACGCGTTTATACAGCGGTTCGGCCGACATCGTCACTCCTGTCGTGGCGCGCGCCCGGTCATCCGGCGCGCTGTTTGGGTCAAGCATACGGCACCCGCAGAGGCTGCATCGCATACGGAAGACCGAGCCGCCGGATGGACATCGATTGCGTCCAGCCGGATACACGAAGGGCACCGCGTTGTCCACGCGATGCCCTTCCGATTTGCGCAAAGCCGAAGAAGAATCAGCCCTTGGCGACGGCAGCCACTTCAGCTGCGAAGTCGCTCTCTTCCTTCTCGACGCCTTCGCCGAGCAGGAGGCGGGCCATGCCCGTGACTTCGATCGGCGCGCCGACCGTCTTTTCGGCTTCCTTGATGGCAGCCTCGACCGTCAGGTCGGGGTTCATCACGAAGGACTGGCTCAGCAGAGCGACTTCCTCGAAGAACTTGCGCATGCGACCATCGACCATCTTTTCGATGATGTTGTCCGGCTTGCCCGACGCGCGCGACTGCTCGATGAACACGTTGCGTTCGCGTTCGGCAACCGCTGCATCGACTTCCGTCGAGCGGATAGCGAGCGGGTTGGTCGCAGCGATGTGCATGGCGACCTGGCGGCCGATGGCGTTCAGGGCTTCCTTGTCGCCGGTGGACTTCAGAGCCACGAGCACGCCGAGCTTGCCGAGACCGTCGGCAACCGCATTGTGGATGTAGGTCGAGACGACGCCGTCCTCGACGGAGAGCAGGGCTGCACGGCGCAGCGTCATGTTCTCGCCGATCGTGCCGATCGCGTCCTTGATGCTGTCGGAAACCGACTTGCCGGTCGCGGGATAGGTCGCGGCGTTGATCGCATCGACCGTGCCGTCCGTTTCCACGGCGACCTTGGCGAAGCCGCGGACCAGTTCCTGGAAGGCGTCGTTCCGGGCGACGAAGTCGGTCTCGGAGTTGACTTCGATGACGACCGCCTTGGTGCCGGCGCTGGTGATGCCGATCAGGCCTTCGGCGGCCGTGCGGCCGGACTTCTTGTCGGCCTTGGCGATGCCCTTGGCGCGCAGCCAGTCGATCGCGGCTTCCATGTCGCCGTTGGTTTCGCCCAGCGCCTTCTTGCAATCCATCATGCCTGCGCCGGACTTCTCGCGCAGTTCCTTCACCATTGCTGCAGTAATGGTCGTCATCGTCTTGGCCTCTTTCTGTGTCTCGTCCGGTGCGCTCGGATACGGTCGAGCGGCGTTTGCCGGAAAGTGTGTGAGGGTGTGCCCCCTCAGGATGACATCGTGATGAACAGTCTCATCCGATGTGGACCCGCGCCGTGGCGGTATCCTCGAAAAGAAGCGGGGCCGCCCACTTCATCAGTCGCAAACGGCCCCGTTCGGTCAATCGTGGCCGGCACCGCTCCGGGTGCCTTGCCGTGATCGTGCTTGATATCAGGCGTCGGTCGCGACGACTTCTTCCAGAGCCGGCTCGAGCGGCAGGTCGGCAGACGCGCCGAGGTCGCGGCCGGACGAACCCTGCTGACGGGCGATGCCGTCGAGAGCGGCACGGGCGATCAGGTCGCAGTAGAGCGAGATGGCGCGCGAAGCGTCGTCATTGCCGGGGATCGCATAGTCGATCTGGTCCGGGTCGCAGTTCGAGTCGATGACGGCGACGACCGGGATGCCGAGACGCTTGGCTTCTTCGATCGCGATCGACTCCTTGTTGGTGTCGATGATGAACATCAGGTCGGGAACGCCGCCCATGTCGCGGATACCGCCGAGAGCGCGGTTGAGCTTTTCGCGCTCGCGCTCGAGGTTCAGGCGTTCCTTCTTGGTGAAGCCCGAAGCGTCGGAAGCGAGAATTTCGTCGAGCTTGCGCAGGCGCTGGATCGAGTTGGAGATCGTCTTCCAGTTGGTCATCATGCCGCCGAGCCAGCGGGCGTTGACGTAGTACTGGGCCGAACGCTTGGCGCTGTCGGCGATGATTTCCGACGCCTGGCGCTTGGTGCCGACGAAGAGAACGCGGCCGCCCTTGGCAACCGTGTCGCTGACGGCCTGAAGGGCGCGCGACAGCATGGGCACGGTCTGTGCAAGGTCGATGATGTGAACGTTGGAACGCTCGCCGAAGATGTAGGGCTTCATCTTCGGGTTCCAGCGGTGAGTCTGGTGGCCGAAGTGAACACCAGCTTCAAGAAGCTGGCGCATGCTGAAATCGGGCAATGCCATGCCGTTTATCCTTTTCCGGTTGAACCTCCGTGGGGAAAACAGCAGGTTCGGATGAACCTGCCACCGGGCGGAACGCAACGGATGTCTCCCGAAACGTCCCAGACCCCACGTGTGGAATGCGGCCGCCATACAGCGGGACGCCGTGAATATCAAGGAAAAAGGCGTGAAGTTCGAGGTTTTATGCCCTCAACTGCCGATGCCGCCTACTTGCAGGTGCCCTCGCCGCCCTGCTTGAACATTTCGAGATTGGCCAGCTTGCCGCTGAGCACGAAGTCTCCGTAATCCATCGTTAGATCGCGCGTGATGCCGTTTTCATAGAGCTTGAAGGCCATGCGGTAGATCGGCACCGCGTCCCCGGTCGCCTCGTCGTTGAAATAGGAGATCGTCACGGGCCAGAACGGCTTTTGCGCCATCACGCCGGCCTTGCCGACATCCGCATCCTCATCGCCGGCCTTCGGCTTGTGCTGCGCGCCGACCAGCGTCGTCGTCACCAGCGTCTTGTCGCCGCTGTCGGAGCCGTCGAAGATCCGCGATTCGAAGATCTTGTCGCCGCGCTTGGCGCGGTCGATCACTTCGAGCATGTGTTCGGTCGGAAACAGGCTGTGGGCCAGCGCCACCTCCCGCTTGTCCGGCGCCGTCAGGTCCACCGTCACGCCGTCTTTCACGTCATGGGCGAGCCCGCGCACTTCCTTGTCGAGCTTTTCGTCGGTGAAAGATCGCGTAAGGAAACGGAAATTGCCGGTCTTCAGGTCCTCGAAGGTCGTCGTCTGCTGGTCCGTCAGCCGCACGTCCTCGCCGGTATCCACCTTGGTCACGAAGCGGAAGCTCACCGTATAGCCATCGCAGGCCGAGCCGTTGAACTCGTAGACCATGCGGCCATACATGCTGGAAATGCCCGAGCGCTCGGAGGAATCCTTCAGCTCCAGATCATAGACGGCACGATGCGGAACCAGGATGTTCGCCGTGGCGTTCCCCGTCCCGACCACCGTCGTCCCCAGAAGTGCTGCGGATACGACGACGGATCGGGTCATGCCTGAACGAAACATTCAACTGCTCCTGTTGGATCGACGCGCGATGCTATATGGAAGCATGCGTCGAAAGCGAAGCCCCGGATCTGTTTCCGTTGCAACGCACAAACACGTGCATGACGCATTCCCCATGAGAATACAATATTGTCCGGAGACATCCATGTCCGCAGAAATCGAAGCCCGCATCGAACAGCTCGGCATCACCCTGCCGGTTGCTGCCGCCCCGGCCGCAAACTACGTCCCCTTCGTCATCAGCGGCCAGCACCTCTACATTTCCGGACAGCTGCCGATGGAAAACGGCAAGGTCGCCGTGCTCGGCCTCGTCGGCGCTGACGTCGATGTGACCGCCGCGCAGCGCGCCGCCGAACTCTGCGCCATCAACGTGCTGGCCCAGGCCAAGGCGGCGCTTGACGGCGATCTCGGCCGCATCCGCCGCATCGTCAAGCTGAACGGCTTCATCGCCTCCGCCCCCGGCTTCACCGACCAGCACCTCGTCATGAACGGCGCGTCGAACCTCATCGTCACCATCCTCGGCGAAGCCGGCGTCCACGCCCGCGCCGCCGTCGGCATGGCCGGCCTTCCCTTCAACGCCGCCGTCGAGATCGACGCCGTCATCGAAATCGCGTGATCGGCATGCCCCGTGCTTCTTTTCTGAAAGCCCAGCCGGTCGCCCATCGCGGCTACCACGACATGAACAATGCGATCTGGGAAAACACCATTTCCGCCTTCCAGCGCGCCATCGAGCACGGCTACGCCATCGAGTGCGACCTGCAATACACGGCCGACGGCGTGCCCGTCGTCTTCCACGATGACGACATGCAGCGCCTCTGCGGCGTCGAGGGCGACATCCGCGTGAAGACCGTCGGCGAGCTCGGCCTGTTCTCCATCGGCAACACGTCCGACCGCATCCCCTCGCTCTCCCAGCTCCTGCGTCTCGTCAAGGGCCGCGTCCCCCTGGTGCTGGAGCTGAAGGGCCGTCAGGGCGACGATGAAGGCTTTGCCGATTCCGTGGTCGATATCCTCGAACATTACGACGGCCCCGTCGCCCTGATGAGCTTCGACCACTGGCTGCTGAAGGACCTGAAGGCGCTCGAATCGCGCTTCCCTCTCGGCCTCACCGCCGAAGGCGCGCGACCGGAGGACTTCGCCCTCCACGAGGAAGCCATGGCGCTCGGTCTCGATTTCATCTCCTACCACTACGGCCACTTGCCGAACCCCTTCATTTCGGCACAGCGCGACCGCGGCCGGACGATCATCACCTGGACGGTGCGGGACGAGGCGGCGGCGGACCACACCTTCCTCCATGCCGACCAGATGACCTTCGAAGGCTTCGAGCCGCGCGTGCGCGCGACCGGGGACATGGTGGCCTGACGCATGGCAGATGAAGTCAGCATCCGCATCGAGACGTCGTTCAGGGACATCGACAAGGCCGCGTGGGATCGCCTCATCGGCGCATCGAAGGGCTCAAGCACCGCCGAAGTGCCTTACAATCCTTTCGTCTCCCATGCCTATCTCTCCGCGCTGGAGGATTCCGGCTCGGCGATCGCGGAGACCGGCTGGCTCGGCCAGCATCTGCTGATGGAGGACGGCAACGGCGCGCTGGCCGGCGCGCTCGTCTGCTACCTGAAGAACCACAGCCAGGGCGAATACGTCTTCGACCACGGCTGGGCCGATGCGCTGGAGCGGGCAGGCGGGCGCTATTACCCGAAGCTTCAGAGCTCCGTGCCCTTCACGCCGGCAACCGGCCCGCGCCTGCTGGCAACGTCGGAGCCCTTCGCGCCGGAAGCCGTGCACATGGCGCTGGCGGCGGGCCTGACGGAGCTTGCCAAGCGCCACAAGGTCTCCTCCGCCCACGTCACCTTCGTGCCCGAAGCGGAAATCCCGACCTTCGAGGACGCCGACTTCCTCCATCGCACCGACCAGCAGTTCCACTTCACCAATAACGGCTATGCCAGCCACGACGACTTTCTGGAGACGCTCGCCTCCCGCAAGCGCAAGGCCCTGAAGAAGGAGCGCCGGGCGGCGCTCGAAAACGGCATCACCGTGGACTGGCTGACCGGCGCGGACTTGACCGAAGAGATCTGGGATCAGTTCTTCCGCTTCTACATGGACACCGGCAGCCGCAAATGGGGCCGCCCCTACCTCACCCGCGCTTTCTACTCGCTAATATCAGAGCGCATGGCCGACGATATCCTCCTCGTCATGGCCAGACGCGAGGGCCGCTACATCGCCGGCGCCATCAACTTCATCGGCGGCGATGCCCTCTATGGTCGCCACTGGGGCGCGATCGAGGATCACCCTTTTCTGCATTTCGAGGTCTGCTACCATCAGGCCATTGATTTCGCGATCTCGCGCGGCCTGAAGCGCGTCGAAGCGGGCGCGCAGGGCGAACACAAACTCGCCCGCGGCTACCTCCCCGTCACCACCCACTCCGCCCATTATTTCACGCATCCCGGCCTGAAACGCGCCGTCGCCGACTATCTCGAACGCGAACGCCTCGACGTGGAAGCCATGGGCGACATTCTGACGGAGCACAGCCCTTTCCGAAAGGGCGAGCGGCAGGATGTGGAATCCGACACCTGAAGACGACATTTCAGACCAGAAGGGACCTCTCATGACCCAGTACGACACCAACAACATCTTCGCAAAGATCCTGCGCGGCGAGATCCCCTCCCACACCGTCTACGAAGACGACGCCGTCATCGCCTTCATGGATGTCATGCCGCAGGCGGACGGCCACGCGCTCGTCGTGCCGAAATCTCCCTCGCGCAACCTGCTCGACGCCGACCCCGCCACCCTGCCCGCCCTGATCGCCGCCGTCCAAAAACTCGCCGTCGCCTCCAAGCAGGCCTTCGCGGCCGACGGCATCACCATCATGCAGTTCAACGAAGCCCCCGCCGGCCAGTCCGTCTTCCACCTCCACTTTCACATCATCCCCCGCCACGAAGGCCACCCCATGCGCGCCCATTCCGGCACCATGGAAGACGGCGACATCCTCAAGGCCAACGCCGAAAAACTCCGCGCAGCACTCGGCTGAGGAAGCCGCGCCACGCTTTCTTTCGGCATGCTCTGGCCTGTCCCGAGCATCTGCTGCACTGCCCGAGACCTGAAGGACCATGGTGTTCGCGGGGACGACAGCAGATCCCCGACACAAGGCCTGGGGATGACGTCTCGCAAGGTGTACGCGTACGCCCCTACCGAAACGCCGCCCGCATCAAAAACAGCGCCGCGCCGAGAATTAGCAGCGGCAAGACCAGAATCTTCACGAGGTAGGAAACCGCGATCGCGATCGAGGCGGTGAAGAGGTCGGAGGAGATCGCGATGCCGTCGGTGATGACCTTGGTCTTCGACGCCACGCCCTCCGTCAGCGAGGTCACCAACCCGGATGCCGCCGAGACCGTGCCCGAGATCGCCGATTGCGACTGATCCACCGCCGATCCGAGCCGGCCGAGGAAACTCGTGTCCGGTGCGGCTTGCGGAACGGCGGGTACCTGCGTCTCCCGGAGAGCATCGATCTGCCCGACGGCCTCCGCATCGTAATCCGCATTGATCCGGTCGAACACGACGGTCGCACCCTGCCAGGCATCGTCCGTCATGCGCGCGCCGGCATGGAAGGCGACGGCATAGGACAGCGGCAGCACGACCGCACCCAGCAGGCAGAGAGTCAGCACCGCATGCACCAGCCGCTCCACAGAGCGCGGCAAACGACGGCGCGTGAGGCTGACACAGGCCCGCAGCAGCGACACGCCGGCGAGCCCGATGGCCGCGACCTTGGCGACCGGCAGGAACAGCGTCGAGAGCACGCCCGAGACGATGGCGAGCCAGAAGAGCAGGTCGGCCATCCGGTCGATGGTGTTCGTCACCGGCTGCAGCAGCTGCCCCGGGCTCGCGGTGACGGAGGCCACCCCGACCCCGCCGGTCACATCCGCATCCTTCGCCACGCTCATCACCGAGTTCATCACCCGCAACGTGCCGTAGAGCGCCGTGCTGCCGATGGTGACGTCGCGATTATACTGCGCCGCCCGGTCCGCCAGCGGATTGACGACGACGAGCAGCACGCCGAGTGCTGCCAGCGCCAGCCAGCGAAGGCACCGCATCGCCGGCCCAGGCCCTGACGCCCGACGCTGAAGCAGGCTGCTATCGCCCGCATCCCGACGCGGCATTCGCCCGTCGATCATCGCTGAGGTATTTCTGGCCATAGGGCCTCCGCTCGTCTCGTATCAGGTCATTTCGTGTCAGAACCCGAGAAGATAGAGCCCCGCCCCCAGAAAGGCGATGGCCGAGGCGATGCCGATGGCCGGCACCTGCCGGCCCAGAAAGAAAGCGAGCGCGCCGACCGCGATCGATCCGACGCGCAGCCAGAGCGGCGAGCTTTCCAGAACGCCGGTGGGAAACACGATGAGCTTGGAGACGACGCCCGCCACCAGCGCGGTCGCCACCGCCCGCACCCAGTTGAGAACCTCGGAATCCTCCCGCAGCCGCCGCCCGGCGACGACGCCGAGCCACCGCCAGATGTCGGTCGCCAGAAACCCGGCAATCGCGATGAAGACATAGCCCCAGGCATCCGGTTGCCAGTTCATGCCCATTTCCCCATCAAACCCGGCCCCATCAAACCCGGGCCTCTCAAACCCGTGCCTCCAGCCGCCGACGCCGCAGCACGTCGAGCCCCCAGGCGAGCGTCCCCCCGACGATGCCGGAGAGGAGCAGATCGAAATCCGGCGCAAACAGCGTGGCAAACGGCCCGAGCAGCAGGCCGACGACCAACGCGATATGGATGACCGGATGCCGCCCGGAACTCCAGATGGAGGCGAGGAAATAGACCGGCGTCAGGAAGAACAGGCAACCGGCGACGATCGGCGGAAACTCCGCCACATACTGGTAGAGCACGCCGACAACAAGCATATTGGCGAGCACGAGGGTCAAGCCGAGGCCCAGCACATAGGAAACCCGGTGCACCCGCGGCACATGCTGCACGCGCTCCATCGCCATGACCCAGGCCGTCACCGCAATCAGGTGGGAGACGATCAGCAGCACCCAGGTGCGGGTCTTTTCTGCCCGGATCTCCGGGATCAGCGCCGCCACCATCGGCATCAGCCGGATCGACGACAGCGTCACCGCCACGAAGGCCGCGAAAAGATTGGTACCGGACTGGATCGAACCGACAAGAATAAGCTTGGCCGGCAGCGCCCAGACGATCCCCGTCATGAACACCGCCTGATCGACAGGCACGCCCGACTGCTGCACGAAGGCCGTGAATCCGACGAAGGATATCAACAGGATCGCCGCCGGCAGGCTGAAAATGCCCTTCACGCCCTTGAGGAACCAGAACCCCGCCGTTCCCTCGCGACCATCGTCCCTGAAGTAAGCCACGCCGCCCTTCCCGCACCCGCTCCGCCTTCTCGGCTGCAAACGGTGCCTGAACCTGTATGCTGGACCAGATGGCGCGACGACCATCCCCCGTCAAGCCATTCCTGTCACGCAGCGCCGGTCGATGATCACGTAAGCCACTCCCGAAAGGCGCGACCGACACAGCGTTGCATCCAACAGGAAAACGGGACGGCATCTCCCTCGCGAGTCGATGCAGCACATTGCGACAAGGTCCCTGCGGAATCCCGGATGACCTTGACAGCCGTCAGACCCAGCCCGCACAGGTCACCCGACCTGCAACCGCCATCCCGCCCGAGAGGACACCCATGACCAGCCTGCGCGAGCGGATCGTTCTTTACGCCTGCCTGACATCCCTCACCGCGCTCAGCATCGATGGCCTCCTGCCTGCTCTTCGCGACATCGGTACCGAGATGGCTGCCGCGCCGCCGCTCTCCACCCAGTCCATCATCGCGCTGTTCATCCTCGGCATGGCCATCGGCGAACTTTTCCTCGGCCCCCTGTCGGACGCCATCGGTCGACGCAGGGCGCTGCTGCTCGGTCTCGGCCTCTACGCCATGGGTACGCTCGTCGCGCTCCAGTCGACATCGCTTCCCATGCTGGTGCTCGGCCGCATCCTTCAGGGCATCGGCGTGGCCGGCCCGAAGGTCGCCACGCGCGCCATGATCCGCGACCAGTTCGAGGGCGATGCCATGGCCCGCATCCTGTCCTTCATGTTCACGCTCTTCATCCTCGTACCCATGCTGGCGCCACTTCTCGCGCAAGGCCTGATGATGCTGGCTGGCTGGCGCGCCATCTTCGCAGCCTACCTCGCCATCGCGGCCCTCCTCGGCATCTGGTTCTTCCGCCGCCAACCCGAAACCCTGCCTCCGGCCCGCCGCATTCCCCTCTGCCCGAAAAGCCTCCTCGCAAACGCCGGACGCATCCTCGCATCCCGTCGCGTGGTGCTCCTCATCCTCGCGACCGGCCTCGTCTTCGGCGCGCAGCTCCTCTATCTCGCGACCGCCGCGGATCTCTTCTTCGACATTTACGGTATCGCCGAAACCTTGCCGCTCTACGTCGCGCTCCTTGCTTTGGGCGTCGGCCTCGCCTCCTTCGTCAATGCGCGATGCGTCTCACGCTATGGCATGGAGGCCATGGCACGCGCCGGCTATGCCGGCCTCATCGCAGCCGGACTGGCGATGCTTGCGGCATCCACCCTCTGGTCCGGCAGGCCACCGCTCGCCCACTTCCTGCTGTCCGCCTTCCCCGCCTTCTTTGCCATCGGCATCCTGTTCGGCAATCTCAATGCCATGGCCATGCGCTCGCTCGGCAACATGGCCGGCCTTGGCGCTTCCCTCATCGCCTCCGGCTCCAGCCTCGTCTCCACCCTCTTCGCCACGCTCCTCGGCCGGTTCTACGACGGAACCCTCGTCACCCTCGCCGCAGCCTTCGCAACAGCAGGAATCAGCGCCTTCGTGCTGACCGAGTGGGCACGAAAGGGTAATGACACCGTGATTGAGGCTGTCCGGTAGGGACACGGCTGACGCCTGACGTTCTTGCCTCGACGCATGTCATTGTCGCACCCAAGACCAGATCGCGGCCACACCGGACCTTGCAGACGAGCTGGAACGCCCCATGATGCTCATCATCTCCGCCCGTAAGGCGTCATCCTGAATCTTGTGCGGACGATCTGTGACGTCAACGAACGTGACAGATGCCATCAAAAAGCCCGAGCAGCACGCCATCCACAAACAAAAATGCCGGGCACAAGGCCCGGCAATTTTCGTTCTCTAACCCGCGTTTACTTCCGCGGCACCTTCGGAACCGTCCGGCCCTTGCGGGGCGAGGCGTCAGCGCCGCTGTCCTTGGCCGCCGTCGCGTCCGCGTCGTCGGACTTCGCCTTCTTCGGCTTCGGCCCGGTGTCGGCACCCACGGTTTCCATTTCGGCAGCCTTGGCGGCCTTGGTCGGCTTGCGGGGCTTCTGCTCCACCTCGGCCTTCGGCTTGATGCGCGCCGTCTCCGAGATCGTCTCGAGGATAAGCCCCTTCTTGCCATCCGGCTTCAGACCGACGGTAACCTTGACGACGCCACCCTTCTTAAGCTTGCCGAACAGGATCTCCTCGGCGAGCGGCTTCTTGATGTGCTCCTGGATCACGCGAGACAGCGGACGGGCGCCCATCTTCTCGTCGTAGCCCTTGTCGGACAGCCAGGCGATCGCGTCCTCGTGCAGGTCGAACGTGACGTTGCGTTCCGACAGCTGGGTTTCCAGCTGCATGACGAACTTCTGCACGACCTGATGGATGACCGGCGTCGGCAGCGAGCCGAACGGGATCACCGCATCCAGACGGTTGCGGAACTCGGGCGTGAACAGGCGGTTCAGCGCCTCCACATCCTCGCCCTCGCGCTTGGACGAGCCGAAGCCGAAAGCGGCCTTGGCCATGTCGGACGCGCCCGCATTGGTCGTCATGATCAGGATGACGTTGCGGAAGTCGATCTTCTTGCCGTTATGGTCCGTCAGCTGGCCATGATCCATGACCTGCAACAGGATGTTGAACAGGTCCGGATGCGCCTTCTCGATTTCATCGAGCAGCAGAACCGAATGCGGATGCTGGTCGATGCCATCCGTCAGGAGGCCGCCCTGGTCGAAGCCGACATAGCCGGGAGGTGCGCCGAGCAGTCGAGAAACCGTGTGGCGTTCCATATATTCCGACATGTCGAAGCGCAGCAGTTCCACGCCGAGCGAGGCCGCGAGCTGCTTCGCCACCTCCGTCTTGCCCACGCCCGTCGGCCCGGAGAAGACGTAGGAACCGATCGGCTTGTTCGGCTCGCGAAGACCCGCCCGCGCCAGCTTGATGGCCGACGACAGCGCCTCGATGGCGAGGTCCTGACCGTAGACGACCGAGCGCAGTTCCTTTTCGAGGTTGGCGAGAACGGTCTCGTCGTCCTTCGAAACGGTCTTGGGCGGAATGCGGGCCATCGTCGCGATGGTGGCCTCGATTTCCTTCTCGGTGATCAGCTTGCGGCGCTTGTTCAGCGGCAGCAGCATCTGGGCCGCACCGGTCTCGTCGATCACGTCGATCGCCTTGTCCGGCAGCTTGCGGTCGTTGATGTAGCGGGCCGAAAGCTCGACGGCGGACTTGATGGCCTCGTTCGAGTATTTCAGCTTGTGATAGTCCTCGAAGTAGGGCTTCAGGCCCTTCATGATCTCGATCGTGTCGTCGATGGTCGGCTCCACCACGTCGATCTTCTGGAAGCGGCGCACCAGCGCCCGGTCCTTCTCGAAGAACTGGCGGTACTCCTTGTACGTGGTCGAGCCGATGCAGCGGATCGCCCCGGAGGACAGAGCCGGCTTCAGGAGGTTCGACGCATCCATGGCGCCACCCGACGTCGCACCCGCACCGATGACGGTATGGATTTCGTCGATGAACAGCACGGCGCCCGGATACTGCTCAAGCTCCTTGACGACCTGCTTCAGACGCTCTTCGAAATCGCCGCGATAGCGGGTGCCGGCCAGCAGCGTACCCATGTCGAGCGAGAAGATCGTCGCGTCCTGCAACGCTTCCGGCACCTTCTTCTCGACAATGCGCTTGGCGAGGCCCTCGGCGATCGCCGTCTTGCCGACGCCCGGATCGCCCACATAGAGCGGGTTGTTCTTGGAGCGGCGGCACAGGACCTGAATCGTGCGGTTGACCTCGGTATGACGGCCGATCAGCGGGTCGATCTTGCCGACCTTCGCCTTCTCGTTGAGGTTGACGCAGTAGGCGGTCAGCGCGTCCTGCGGCTTCTTCTGCCCGCCCTCTTCCTGGTCCCGCGCAGACTTCGGCGCCTCGTCGGTATCCTCGACGCCGCGCGGCGTGCGCGCTTCCGAAGCGCCCGGCCGCTTGCCGATGCCGTGGCTGATGAAGTTGACCGCATCGTAGCGCGTCATTTCCTGCTCCTGCAGGAAATAGGCCGCATGGCTTTCTCGCTCGGCGAAAATGGCAACGAGCACGTTCGCGCCCGTCACTTCCTCGCGGCCGGAAGACTGCACGTGGATGACCGCGCGCTGGATGACGCGCTGGAAGCCGGCCGTCGGCTTGCTATCCTCGTCATACCCGGTGATCAGGTTGCCGAGTTCGTTGTCGACATAGTCGGACACCGTCTTGCGCAGGGCGTCGAGATTGACGTTGCAGGCGCCCATCACGGCAGCCGCATCGCCGTCGTCGATCAGCGCCAGCAGCAGGTGTTCGAGTGTCGCATATTCGTGGTGGCGCTCGTTGGCCAGCGTGAGAGCCTGGTGCAGCGCCTTTTCAAGGCTTGTTGAAAATGTTGGCACGTCGGATCCTCATTTCTTTTCCATGACGCATTGCAGCGGGTGCTGATGCTGGCGGGCGAAATCCATCACCTGCGTCACTTTGGTTTCGGCGACTTCGTAGGTAAAGACGCCGCATTCCCCGACGCCGTGATTGTGGACACTCAGCATGATCAGTGTCGCCGCCTCGGTATCCTTCTGGAAGAAACGCTCCAGCACGTGGATCACGAACTCCATCGGCGTATAGTCGTCGTTCAGAAGCAGGACGCGGTACAGGCTCGGCTTCTTGGTCTGTGTCTTCGTCCGGGTGATGACCGAGGTGCCGCGATTGGAATCACCATTCCCATCGCCACTCTTGGCCATCCGGATCGGCAGAGCGATCATTCGTCTTCATTCCCTCGTGGGGTCACAAAGCTTGGGAGCCCATTGCGACCATTCCATGACACATCCAGATAGTGTGTCTCGCAGCGATTTTAAGCCCGTTCCGTTCCACTGCAACGATATTCGAACCGCGCCTTTAAGTTTGATCGCTTTTGTCGTCGTCCGCGAGAAAGCAGAACGGCAAAAGCGGGTCCAGGCACATATGGGGACGATCCGGACACAAAAAAGCCGGCCGCGGCACCCCGCAGCCGGCTTTCGTCATCTCGAAGGGGTACGAGCCCTGTGTGGCGCCGATCAGACGGCGGCGGACTTTGCGGCCGAAGCAGCAGCTTTCGTCGCCGTCTGCATGGCATTCGCGGCCTGCGCCATCGGCGCTTCGTAAGGCTTGTAGCTGTCCTTGGCGAGATCCGTATACATGCCGCCGAGCTTGGTGGCTTCGGAGACGTATCCCTCGTAGGACGATTTCAGGAAGGAGGTCTGCAACTCGACGGCGGCCTCGATGCTGCGCACGCCGGTCAGCTTCTGCATATGCGCCACACTGTCCTCGAAGCTCTTCTTGGAATATTCCGCCGCTTCCATGGCAATCGCCTGGAAACCATTGGTGATCGTCGCATAGCTGTTGGTCATGGTTTCCATGGCGTCTTTGCCGGCAAAACCGGCATTCGAGAAGTTGAACATGCGCATTCCTCCTGATGTCTTTGGTCCCTAAAGTTTAGGTGCAGTGCACAATAAAGTCAAGTTTTGGCACTGCATCGCACCATTTCGTGATTCACAGAACCTCGTTGGGCGGGCACGAAAAAGCCCGGCGGGCATCGGCCCGCCGGGCTGAAATGTCATTCGCATCCGTCGGTTGAGGCGAGAACCTCAGAGATCTATATCGAGGATCGCCATGGAGAAGCTGAACGACAGTTCTCCGTCTTCCTCGTCGCGAAACACCACACCCAGGAACTCGTCTCCGAGATAGACCTCGGCCGACTCGTCCTTCTTGGGACGGGCCTTGACGACGATCTGCGGGTTGAAAATGCGCTTGAAGTAGGCTTCGAGTTTCTTGATGTCTTCAGGCTTCAAGTCGTGTCTCCTAGCAGTTTTCGAGTGCGGCGCTTCTCTCATGAAGCCGCAGCGGGTGTAAACCCTGCATCAACAGCGATTGCAGCCGCTACACATAAGTGGTGCAGGGAGCGCAGGTTCCCTAGAAAAGCGTCAGGCTTCAGATCTCGAAGCTTTGCAGCACCTGGTCCATCGAGCGCGACGGCTCCGAGCAGCCCGCCTCTCCCACGACCCGCGCGGGAACGCCGGCAACGGTTACCTTCGGCGGAACCGGCTTCAATACCACGGAACCTGCCGCGACACGCGAACACTGGCCGACATGGATATTGCCGAGGATCTTTGCGCCCGCGCCGATCAGCACGCCATTGCCGATCTTCGGATGCCGGTCGCTGCCCTCCTTGCCGGTGCCGCCCAACGTCACCCCGTGCAGGATCGAGACATTGTCGCCAATCACGGCGGTTTCACCGACGACGAGGCCGGTGGCATGATCGAGGAAGATCCCCTTGCCGATCCGCGCGCCGGGGTTGATGTCGGTCTGGAAGACCGAGGACGAGCGGCTTTGCAGGTAGAGCGCCAGATCGCGCCGTCCGCGCAGGAGCAGCCAATGGGCCAGCCGATGGGTCTGGATGGCGTGGAAACCCTTGAAGTAGAGGATGACCTCCATGAAGCGGGTGCAGGCGGGGTCGCGGTCGTAGACGGCCTGGATATCGACGCGCAGGATACCCGCCCAGTCCGGCCAGTCTTCCGCCATGTCCAGAAAGGCCTGCCGAATCAGGCTCGCATCGAGATCCGCATGGTCGAGCCGCTGCCCGATCCGGTGAATGACGCTTTCCTCCAGCGAGCGCTGGTTGATGATCGTGGAATAGAAGAATGCAGCGAGCATCGGCTCTTGAAGCGCGGCATGCCGCGCCTCGTCCTGCAGGCTGTCCCAGATCGGGTCCATCGTCTTGACGGTATCGTTCGCACGCATGTCCGTGATCATGTCAGTCCTGGCGACCATGTCGCACTCCTTCGCGGCCGCATATTGCCTGCGGATGGGGTTCTCAGGGTCCGTTTGGAAACCGGAACGACCTCTCCGGTTTTCCAGACAGGCCATCTTCACAATAGGGCAGTTCCGCGCGATTTTAAATGGGGGGCGCGGGCCTTCTTCGGTCCAGCCATGATCCCCCGTCCTAGTCGTGCGGCTCGTTCTCCGCCAGAAACACCAGAACCGCCGCCTTGAACACCCGGTCGCCGACGGCGAGCATATGGTCGCGGTTGGGAATATCGATCGCGGTGGCGCGCGGCATCAGCGCGGCCAGCGCCTGCCCCGAGCCGGCAATGTCGTCCTTCGTCCCCACGCCGATCAGCGTCGGCACGTCGATCCGGCCCATCTCGGCCTCTGTCAGAAGCTCGCGCGACGTCGCGATGCAGGCGGCAAGGGCTTTCCTGTCGCTCTTCGTCTGGTCGGCGAACATGCGGAACATCCGCCCGCGCTCATGGGTGACATCGTCGAGCGACGGCGCCAGCAGCGCGTCCGCGATCGGGTCCCAGTCGCCTACCCCCGTCACCATGCCGATCCCGAGGCCGCCCAGCACCAGTGTGCGCACCCGGTCGGGATGGGACAATGCTAGAAACGCCGACACCCGCGCACCCATCGAATAGCCCATCACATGTGCGGAGCCGAGCCCGAGATGGGTCAACAGCGCGACCGCATCGCCCGCCATGGCGTCGGGATGGTAGAGGGCGGGATCGGTCGGCTTGCTGCTGGCGCCGTGGCCGCGATTGTCGAGCGCGATCACCCGGTAGCCGGCGTCGCCCAGCGTCTTCAGCCAGCCGGGAAACACCCAGTTGACGCTTGCCGACGAGGCGAAGCCATGGATCAGCAGCACCGGCACGCCGGCCGGATCTCCCGCATCGAAGAAAGCGATATCGAGCCCCTCATGGCGGAAGCTCGAAAATGGTGGCGGCGACAGATCCATCTCAGCGGGTCCCCTGATGTCATCCGTCTCCTTTACTGCCCGCCGCCGCGCGGAAAAACCCCGTGCGGTGCAAAAAACGCGGTTGCGCGCCGGCAATCGTCTACCTTTTTCCACCGAACCGGCCTAATGTCCGCTCCGAAAGCGCCCGGACCGGTTTTCCGGGGCCAGCGCGCCAGACAGACGCGACATTCAGACGAGACAGTGGAGAACGACATGGCCGGGCACGGTATTCCTCATTTCCAGAACGATGGCGGTCACGCGGTGATCGAGGTCGGCGTCAAGGAATTCATGTGCACCGGCGCTTCCGTGCCCTACGATCATCCGCATATCTATCTCGACATGGGCGACGACAACGAGAAGGTCTGTTCCTACTGCTCGACCCTCTTCCGCTTCAACGGCGCGCTGAAGATGGATGAGACACGGCCGACCGGCTGCCTGTTCCAGACCAAGGCGGCCTGACGGCCTCGCACCGTGGCGAATCCGGCACCCGGATCCGACGTTAGCCTCACCATCGCGGACCTGCCGGAAAAGCGTTTGCCTGACACGCGCACACCCATCACCGTGGTCGGAGCCGGTATTGCCGGCCTCACCGCAGCCCTGTCGCTCGCAGCCAAGGGCTTCGAGGTCGATATCGTCGAGCGGGCGGCAAACCTTGAGGAGGTCGGCGCCGGCTTGCAGCTTTCGCCAAACGCGACGCGCATTCTCGAAGCTCTCGGCCTGACCGCAAAGCTGCAGCTCCATTGGGTGGAGCCATCGGAGATCCGCCTCGTCGATGGCCGCAGCCTCCGGCCGATCGCGAAGGTTCCGGCCGGCGCCTTCGCCCGCACACGCTGGCAGGCGCCATACGCCGTCATTGCGCGTTCCGCTCTCCAGGGCGCATTGGCAGATGCGGTGCGCGCCCACCCGCGCTGCCGCCTGTATCTGGACACGGCCATTTGCGATGCAACGCCGGCGTCTCTCTCCGCCATCACGCGGCGCATGCCGGGCCTCGTCGTCGGCGCCGACGGCATCGGCTCCAAAGTCCGCCTCGCCATTGCAGGCCACGGAAAGGCCCGCCTTTCCGGCAACATCGCCTGGCGGCTCACCCTGCCCCGCCACGCCGCGGTGTCGCCCTTCGATCCCACCGTCGTCACCGCCTATCTCGGCCGCCGCGCCCATCTCGTAGCCTATCCGATCGGCGCATCCGGAGGCCTCAATCTCGTGGCCATCGGCAGCGGGATGACGCAGGCGGACACGAGCGAAGAGGCTTCTCGGGCCGCCATCGCGCAGCTTCTTTCGGGCTGGCACCCGGACATCCGGTCGGCACTCTCCAGGGCCGGAACGCTGGGATACTGGCCCTTGATCGAGGTCGAGGACGGTGCGTGGCACGACGGCACGCGCATCCTCATCGGCGATGCCGCCCACGCCATGATGCCGTTTGCCGCCCAGGGCGCCGCCATGGCCATCGAGGACGCCTTCGAGCTCGCAGACGCGATCGGAAAACCCGGCGACATCACCGCGCATCTCGACGCCTTCGTCCAGACCCGCAAACCCCGCATCGAAAAAGTCCGCGCCCGCGGCGCCTTCAACCGCTTCGCCTACCACGCCTCCGGCGCCGTCCGTCTTGGTCGAAATCTCGTCCTGTCGCTGCGCACGCCGGAAAGACTGGCCGAGGATTTCGACTGGCTCTACGGCCATCGCCTCCCCGGCCAGAAGACGCCTTAAGCGCCGATCGCTGCCGCTGCCGCAAACCCGGCTTCGAGATCCCGCCGCAGATCCGGCACGTCCTCGAGCCCGATCTGGAGCCGGATCACCGGACCCTCGGCGGGCTGCTTGCAGATCGTCCGGTCCGACAGGCCGACGACGAGCGCGAGGCTCTCATATCCGCCCCAGGAATAGCCGAGCCCGAAGATCGAGAGCGCATCGAGAAACGCATGCGCCCGCGCTTTTACCTGCGCCGGCTCGGACACCTTGAGCACGAAGGAGAAGATCCCGCTCGCGCCCGTGAAATCCCGCTTCCAGATGTCGTGGCCGGGGAAGCTCGGCAGCGCCGGATGCAGCACCCGCGCCACGTCCTCGTGCTCTTCCAGCCAGCGGGCGAGATTGAGCGCGCTTTCCTGATGCCGCTCCAGCCGCACGCCCATGGTCCGCAGGCCGCGCAGGATCTGGTAGCTGTCATCCGGCGCGCCGCAGATGCCGAGCGTGATCGTCGCCTCGTGCAGCTGCTCCCAATGCTTGGCATTGGCCGAAACCGTGCCCATGAGAATGTCGGAATGCCCGCTCGGATACTTCGTCGCCGCATGGATCGAGATATCGACGCCATGATCGAGCGGCTTGAAATAGAGCGGCGTCGCCCAGGTATTGTCCATGGTCACGACGCAGCCATGCTTGTGCGCCACGCCCGAGATCGCCGAGATGTCCTGCATCTCGAACGTGTTGGAGCCCGGCGCTTCGGTGTGCACCAGCCGCGTGTTCGGCCGGATCAAAGCCTCGATGCCGGCGCCGATAGCGGGATCGTAATATCCGACCGTCACGCCCATCCGCGTCAGCATCGTGTTGCAAAAATTCCGCGTCGGGAAGTAGACGCTGTCGACGATCAGCGCGTGATCGCCGGAGGAGAGGAAGGCGAGAAACGGCACGGTGACGGCCGCAAGCCCGCTCGGCACGAGAATCGTGCCCGCCGACCCCTCCAGCGCGTCGATCGCCTCGCAGAGCGCATCCGTTGTGGGCGTACCGCGGGTGCCATAGGTGTATTTCTGCGCCCGCGTGTCCATCGTCCGCGCATCGGGAAACAGCACCGTGGAGGCACGCACGATCGGCGGGTTGACGAAACCGTGATAGTCGGACGGCACGTTGCCCGTATGGGCAAGCCGCGTGTTCACACCCGCCGTCGCCAGAAAATCCCTCTTGTCGCTCATGTCCTCGTCCTTGTCCTCAAAGCAGCATCGCATGCCCCCGGGCGCCGTCCTGTTCATCGCAGCGCATCGTCCTCGGGGGTCTGTCGCGCTTCTTGTCGGTCCGCTCCGCGTAGAAGGTCAAGCCCGGATCGCCGGATCCATCAAAGCCCGCACCTTATGCTGCCTTATTTTTCGCCAGCACTTTGCACTCACCAGCAGGAAGCGCGGATAAAATAAGCAGGTCATTCGATAATGTTGAAACGGCCTAGAAATTCGGCAACGTGACTTGACCCGTCCGTCATTTACGAATGAGATAGACCCCACTCGCGCCAGGAGGGTGGCGGGGGCGCTTCTTCCGGCAATGCTTCAGGGCGGCCGGGGTGAGGGCGACAGAAAACTTAAAAAAGGGTCTAAAAATGGCAACAAGAATTCTCCCGATCGTGATCGGCGCCGCTGTGCTGGGTTTCGGTGCCCATGCAGCCTCCGCCGGCACGCTCGATGACGTGAAGGCCAAGGGCTTCGTGCAGTGCGGCGTGAATGGTTCCAACCTCGCCGGCTTCGGCGCCCAGGACTCTTCCGGCAACTGGACCGGCCTCGACGCCGACCTCTGCAAGGGCGTTGCCGCTGCCGTCTTCGGCGATGCGACCAAGGTCAAGTTCACCCCCCTCTCCGCCAAGGACCGCTTCCCGGCCCTGCAGTCGGGCGAAATCGACATGCTTGCGCGCAACACGACCTGGAGCGCCAGCCGCGACAGCCAGCTCGGCTTCGACTTCCGCGCCGTCAACTACTATGACGGCCAGGGCTTTATGGTGAAGAAGGAACTCGGCGTGAAGTCGGCTCTGGAGCTGAACGGCGCCTCCGTCTGCGTCCAGTCGGGCACCACCACCGAGCTCAACCTCGCCGACTACTTCCGCGCCAACAAGATGGAATTCAAGCCCGTCGTGTTCGAGGCGCAGGACGAAGCCGATGCCGCCTACAATGCCGGCCGTTGCGACGTCTACACCACCGACCAGTCGGGCCTCTATTCGATCCGCCTGAAGATGGCGAACCCGGCCGATCACGTCGTTCTCCCGGAAATCATCTCCAAGGAGCCGCTCGGACCGGCCGTTCGCCAGAACGATTCGAAGTGGTTCGACGTGGTGTCCTTCACGCATTACGCCACGATCACGGCGGAAGAGTTCGGCATCACCCAGGCCAACGTCGAAGAAATGAAGAAGTCGGAAAACCCCGATATCAAGCGTTTCCTCGGTGAAGAAGCCAACAGCACGCTCGGCGCCGATCTCGGCCTGCCCAAGGACTGGGCCGTCCAGGTCATCAAGGCCGTCGGCAATTACGGTGAGCTGTTCGAACGCAATGTCGGCCAGGGCTCCCCGCTCAAGATCGAGCGTGGCCTGAACGCGCTGTGGAACAAGGGCGGCCTGCAGTACGCACCGCCGATCCGTTGATCGACCGCTGATATCGAGGGGGCGGGCTCGGTCCCGTTGTGGCATGGCCCGCCTCTTCTCCAGACTTCAGAACGTCTTGAACACCCGGAAAAAAGGGTGACCGACAGGGGACAAGTGAATGGCTGCAAACGACGTCCGCACCGGGGGCGGCGCACATCGACCGACGGTGTCGCTTCTCTATAATCCGGCTTTCCGAAGCATTCTCTTCCAGATCGTGACCGTGGTCGTCGTCTTTGGCGCCATCTACTATGCCGCGACGAACGTCGTCGCCAACCTCGCTCGCTCCGGCATGTCCAGCGGCTTCGGGTTCCTCAACAGCCGCGCCGGCTTCGACATCGGCCAGCAGCTGATCGCCTATTCACCCGATTCCACCTATTTCAGCGCACTTCTCGTCGGCCTGCTCAATACCTTGCTCATCGCCTTCTGGGGCATCATCACGGCAACCATCGTCGGCCTGCTGATCGGCATCGGCCGCCTGTCGAAGAACTGGCTGATCGCCAAGCTCTGCACGATCTACGTCGAAGTCTTCCGCAACATCCCGCCGCTGCTCGTCATCTTCTTCTGGTATCTCGGCGTCCTCGCGCTCCTGCCGAACGTCCGCACCATCTTTCAGCATGTAAAGGACAATCCCGGCGCCTTCTTCTTCGTCAGCAACCGCGGCATCTACTTCCCGGCGCCCGTTCCCGGCGAAAGCTTCATCTATGTCGCCGCCGCCTTCGTTCTCGGCATCCTCGCGGCCATCGCCTTTACCAAGTGGGCCACCGCCCACCAGCTGAAGACCGGCAAGCGCCCGCCGGTTCTGGTCGTCAATCTTGCGCTGATCGTCGCCTTGCCCCTCGTCGTCTTCCTCGTGCTCGGCAGCCCGATGACGCTCGATTATCCCGTGCCCGGATCGTTCAACATGAGCGGCGGCATGGTCATCGGCCCGGAATTCCTGTCGCTCTATCTGGCACTGTCCTTCTACACGGCCTCGTTCATCGCCGAGATCGTGCGCGCCGGCATCCGCGGCGTCGCGAGCGGCCAGACGGAAGCCTCCTACGCCCTCGGCCTGCGCTCGGGGCTTGCCACCCGCCTCGTCGTGCTGCCGCAGGCCATGCGGATCATCATCCCGCCGCTGACCTCGCAGTATCTCAACCTCATCAAGAACTCGTCGCTCGCCGTCGCCGTCGGCTTCGCCGATCTCGTCGCCGTCGGCAACACGATCCTCAACCAGTCGGGCCGCTCGATCGAGATCATTTCCATCTGGATGCTGATTTACGTCTCGATCAGCCTGATCACGTCCGTCTTCATGAACTGGTTCAATGCCCGCATGGCACTGGTGGAGCGCTGATATGGCCCAGAACATCGCCTTCGTTCGCCATGATTTCATCGCGCCGGAAACCCCGCCCTCGACGGATTCGACCGTCGTCGGCTGGCTGCGCAAGAACCTGTTCGCGACGCCGACAGACAGCGTCCTCTCGCTGATCGGCATCTTCGCCGTCGTCTACTACCTGCCCGGTGCGCTCAATTGGCTCTTCATTCAGGCCGTGTGGACCGGTGCCGACCGTTCGGTCTGCACCACGATCACACAAGGCGGCATCCAGCCGGACGGCTGGAGCGGTGCCTGCTGGGCCTATGTCAACGATCGCTTCATCCAGTTCATGTTCGGCTCCTACCCGCGCGACCAGCTCTGGCGGCCTTTGCTGGTGCTGGCCATCGCCATCGCCATTCTCGTGCCCTTCCTCATGCCGAAGGTGCCGCGCAAGGGGCTGAACACCATCCTGCTCCTCATCGTCATGCCGATCATCGCCTATGTGCTGCTGCTCGGCGGCCGGTTCGGCCTCTCCTATGTCGAGACGTCGCTCTGGGGCGGGCTCATGGTCACGCTCATCCTGTCCTTCGTCGGCATCGCCGTCTCGCTGCCGCTCGGCATCGTGCTGGCGCTCGGGCGGCGGTCGGAAATGCCGATCGTCAAGACAGCCTGCGTCGTCTTCATCGAGTTCATCCGCGGCGTCCCGCTGATCACCGTCCTGTTCATGGCGAGCGTGCTGCTGCCGATGTTCCTGCCGCCTGGCACCAACTTCGACAAGTTCCTGCGCGCGCTCGTCGGCGTCTCCATCTTCGCCGCCGCCTACATGGCCGAAGTCATCCGCGGCGGCCTGCAGGCCATTCCGAAAGGGCAGTACGAAGCAGCCGACGCGCTCGGTCTCAACTACTTCCACAAGACGACCTTCATCATCCTGCCGCAGGCGATCAAGCTGGTCATTCCCGGCATCGTCAACACCTTCATCGGCCTGTTCAAGGATACCTCGCTCGTCACCATCATTTCGATGTACGATCTGCTCGGCATCGTGAAGGCCAGCTTCGGTGACAGCGGCTGGAGCACGCCGGTGACGCCCATGACGGGCCTCATCTTTGCCGGCTTCGTCTTCTGGATCTTCTGCTTCGGCATGTCACGCTATTCCGCCTTCGTCGAGCGTCGCCTCGATACCGGCCACAAACGATAACACGAGGGACTGATCATGGCTGAAGCCGCCCAGAAATTGACTGTTTCGTCCACCGACGTCGCCATCGAGATCGTCGGCATGAACAAGTGGTACGGGGATTTCCACGTGCTGCGCGATATCAACCTGAAAGTCATGCGCGGCGAGCGCATCGTCATCGCCGGCCCCTCGGGCTCCGGCAAGTCGACGATGATCCGCTGCATCAACCGGCTGGAAGAACACCAGAAGGGCACGATCATCGTCGATGGCATCGAGCTCACCAACGATCTGAAGAAGATCGACGAGGTGCGCCGCGAGGTCGGCATGGTGTTCCAGCACTTTAACCTCTTCCCGCACCTGACGATTCTCGAAAACTGCACACTGGCGCCCATCTGGGTCCGCAAGATGCCGAAGAAGCAGGCCGAGGAGATCGCGATGCACTACCTGCAACGCGTCAAGATCCCCGAGCAGGCCAACAAATATCCGGGCCAGCTTTCCGGCGGCCAGCAGCAGCGCGTCGCCATTGCCCGGGCGCTCTGCATGAAGCCGAAGATCCTGCTGTTCGACGAGCCGACCTCTGCGCTCGATCCCGAAATGGTCAAGGAAGTGCTCGACACCATGGTCAGCCTTGCCGAGGAAGGCATGACCATGCTCTGCGTCACCCACGAAATGGGCTTCGCCCGCCAGGTCGCCAACCGCGTCATCTTCATGGACCAGGGCCAGATCGTCGAACAGAATGCCCCTGCCGAGTTCTTCGACAACCCGCAGCACGAGCGCACCAAGCTCTTCCTCAGCCAGATCCTGCACTGAGGCTCCGCCATATGCTGTGAAGCCTGTTGCGTGAATGATATGTCATCCAACAGGCTTCCCCCGCTTTTTCCAGGGCCTGTCGCCGTCGTAAACCATGGCAAGCTTTTGCCCGTCACGCGCGGTGACGCGCGCTTGAGCTTAATTCCGAACATCCTTATACGTGATACAGGGAAGCACCGTGCGCAATAGATGACGCACGGTGCTGTCGCGGAAAGTGGCGGCGCCTGCGCGCGGATGACGTCCGGCGGAAGCGCGCAGAACGTCTCGGAAGCCGAGGAGGGGAAGAGCAGCGACTCTTCCGGATGGGGTGGGGACTATGACAGGCAGCAAGACACCGTCAACGACGATCGCACCGACGGGCAATCCCGATATCGACGGCATCCTGTCGAACGACGCCTGGAGCGGCGGGGCTCTGACCTACGCCTTTCCCGAAACACGGGGCGATTACGACTATGACGATGGCACCGCCAGCTTCTTTCCCATCTCGTCGCAGCAGGTCAAGGCCGCCCTGTTTGTCCTGGAGCAATCCAGCGGCAACGCCGCCGACGATGGCTTCTCGCTCGAAGGTTTCACGCTTCTCGATCTCCAGCGCGGCAGCCCGACGGATGCGACGCTGCGGCTTGCCGGCTCCGATGCTGCGAACCCGACCGCCTTTGCCTACTATCCCGGCGCGGCATCCGTCTCGGGCGATATCTGGTTCGGCAATGATTATGCCAACACGGATTCGGACTACACGAAGCCGAAGGCGGGCAATTATGCCTGGCACACGCTCATTCACGAACTCGGCCACGCGCTCGGCCTGAAGCACGGGCATGAGGCGGAAGAGAACGCCGCCCTGCCCCGGAACAAGGACAGTGCCGAATTTACGGTGATGACCTACAAGGCCTATATCGGCGCGAGCATTGATGATGGCTATACCTACGGCGCTTACGATGCGCCGCAGACGTTCATGGCGCTGGATATCGCGGCCCTGCAAACCATGTACGGCGCCGACTATAGCGTCATGTCCGGGGATACGGTCTATCGCTGGACGCCGAAGAGCGGTGTGACCGTCATCGACGGGCAGACCACCATCTCACCGGGCGCAAACCGGATCTTCGCGACCCTTTGGGACGGTGGCGGCAAGGACACGTTCGATCTTACGGCCTACAGGACCAACCTCTCGGTCGATCTGCGCGCCGGCGGCTTTTCCGTGTTCGACAATGCGCAGCTGGCCGATCTCGGTGGCGGCCCGAATGGCGGCCATGCGCGCGGCAATATCTTCAATGCCTTGTTGCATGACGGCAATACGGCATCGCTGATCGAGAACGTCAATGCCGGCTCCGGCAACGACCGCCTCGTTGGCAACGAGGTCGGCAATCTTCTCCGGGGCAATGCCGGCAAGGACAGCCTTCTCGGCCTCAACGGCAACGACATTCTCATGGGCGGCGCCGGAGCCGATGCGCTCGACGGCGGCAACGGCCTCGACACGGCATCCTATCTCGACGCGACCGCAGGCCTCACGGCAAGCCTCGCCAAGCCCTCGGGAAATACGGGGTTCGCCGCAGGCGATACGTTCAAATCGATCGAGAATCTCACGGGCTCGGCCTTTGCCGATACCCTCACCGGAGACAACGCCGCAAACCGCATCGATGGCGGCAAGGGCAATGACAGGCTGAGCGGCGGCAACGGCAACGACATCCTGTTCGGCGGGGCCGGCAGCGATATCCTCACCGGCGGGTCCGGGGCCGATACCTTCGTCTATGTAAGTTGGGTGGAGTCGCAAGTCACGCTAAAACAACGCGACACCATCACTGACTTCTCGTCCTCCGGCGGCGACCGCATCGACCTCTCCGGCATCGACGCCAATCTTCTCCTCGATGGCGTGCAGCATTTCACCTTCATCGGCACCGGCAGCTTCACCGATACCAGCGGCGAACTCCGCTTCGCGACCCTCAAGTCCACGACCACTGTCTATGGCGATCTCAACGGCGACGGCAAATCAGATCTGACCCTTTATTTCGACGACCGCCTGACCCTGCACACAGGCGATTTTATCGTTTGAGCTTGACGCTCCGCTCCGGCCAAACAGCCCCTCACCCCGCACGCGGGGTGAGGAAACATGACCCGCGCGATTTTTCAACATGACGTGACACCATGCCCCAGGTCTCTTCTCCCCGCGGGCGGAGAGAAGGTGGCGGCAGCCGGATGAGGGGCTGCTACGATCCTTTTCAGGTGAGATCTTGGGCAGGTGAGATCTTAGACGCGGAACGAGCGGCCCGCCGCATGTCTTCCCCCCTTGTGGGGGAGATCGCCGACAGGCCAGAGAGGGTCTTCTGTGTGCAACCCCCGCTCCCTCACCCCAAAAACATCACCCCACAAACGCCCGTTCGATCACGAACTCGCCCGGCTTGTTGTTCGCACCCTCGGTCAGTCCGGCCTCTTCAAGCAGCAGCTTCGTGTCCTTCAGCATCTCGGTCGAGCCGCAGATCATGCCGCGGTCGATCAGAGGGTCGAAGGCGGGAACGCCGAGGTCGGAGAAGAGCTTGCCGTTGCGGATAAGGTCCGTGATGCGGCCGCGGAAGGGATAGTCCTCGCGCGTCGCCGTCGCGTAGTGGCGCAGCTTGTCCCCCACCACCTCGGCCAGGAACTCGTGGTTGCGGATCTCCTCGATCAGATCGAAGCCATATTTCAGTTCGGCCACGTCGCGGGTCGTGTGCGTCAGGATGACCTCGTCGAACTTTTCAAACGTTTCCGGTTCGCGGATCAGGCTGGCAAAGGGTGCGATGCCGGTGCCGGTCGAAAACATATAGAGCCGCTTGCCGGGCGTCAGCGCGTCCAGCACCAGCGTGCCCGTCGGCTTCTTGCGCATCAGCACCTGATCGCCGGGCTTGATGCCCTGGAGATGCGAGGTCAGCGGACCGTCCGGCACCTTGATCGAGAAGAACTCAAGTTCCTCGTCCCAGGCGGGGCTTGCGATCGAATAGGCGCGGTAAACCGGCTTGCCGTCCACCATCAGGCCGATCATGGCGAACTCGCCCGAACGGAAGCGGAAGCCCGCCGGTCGCGTCATGCGAAAGCGGAACAGGCGGTCGGTATAATGCGTGACGCTCGTCACGGTCTCGGCAAATACGCCGGCCGGTACGGTCGCGGCGAAATCCTCGGTCTTGGCCGGAGCATTCATGTTTGCGTCTCATCCTCGTAGGCAGGTCGAGCCGAAGCCCGAAACGGAGCGAGCGAAAGGCTGACTGCGCCTCTCAGGTTTTCATGCGCGGAATATTCCAAACCGGGGCTTAAGGAAAGCAATTCCATTTCAAAATACGGCCGGAGCGGAGATTGCCTCGCGGCATCCCCGCCTCCACATCGCCGCAGATGAACAGGCCGGATCAGGAAACCCGCCGCCAGCTGTAGCTGCCGGCTTCAGGAGAGGGCCGCGCCGTCGGCTGGTAATGCTCGTCGATGCCGGGCAGGCGCCCTTCCCCCAGTCTCTTCAGCGCCGTCGCGTTGGTGACGGCAAAGCTGTCGATGCCACAGCGCAGCATCAGCGGCACCTGGTCGATCAGGACGTCGCCGATGGCGCGGATCTCGCCGTCGAACTTCAGCCGCGCGCGCAACAGCGAGGCATGGCTGAAGGCCCGCCCGTCGTTGAAGGCGGGAAAGGCGACGGCGACGAGCGCGATGCGGTCGAGATAGGGTTGCAGCCGCGTCACGTCGTCGGCCGGGTTGACGAGCACACCGAGCCCGGTCTCGCCCGCTTCCGCCTTCTCGATGAAGGTCGTCAGCCCATGGATCGCGCGCTCGTTGGAGCCGGCCTGCGTCTCATCTGTCTCGATCACCCACGCATCGTCGGTTACGAACCCGGTCGTCTTCCAGATCTGCGTCATCTCAGGCGGCTTCCTGTTCCTTGGCGCCATACAGCGCATCCTTGAAGGGCTGCGGGCCGACCCGGCGATAGGCGGCGAGGAAGGTCTCCTCCTTCGACAGCCGCAGGCCGAGATAGGTGTCGACGATGGTCTCCACCGCGTCGGTCACCTTCTCCGGCTCGAACCCACGGCCGATGATCTCGCCGATCGAGGTCGTCTCGTCGCCGGAGCCGCCCAGCGTGATCTGGTACAGTTCGGCCCCTTTCTTCTCCACCCCCAGAAGGCCGATATGACCGACATGGTGGTGGCCGCAGGCATTGATGCAGCCGGAGATCTTGATTTTCAGCTCGCCGATATCGGCCTGCCGCTCGGGGTCGCCGAAGCGCGTGGAAATCTCCTGCGCCACCGGAATGGAGCGGGCGTTGGCCAGCGCGCAATAGTCGAGCCCGGGACAGGCAATGATGTCGGTGATCAGCCCGGCATTCGCCGTCGCCAGCCCCGTCGCCACCAGCCCGCGATAGACGGCCTCGAGATCGGCCAGCGCCACATGCGGCAGGATGATGTTCTGCTCGTGGCTGATGCGGATCTCGTCGAAGGCGTACTCCTCGGCAATATCGGCAACGGCTTCCATCTGTACGTCGGTCGCATCGCCCGGAATGCCGCCGATGGGTTTGAGCGAGATCGTCACCATGCCATAGTCCGGGTTCTTGTGCGGCGCCACGTTCTGGTGCACCCAGCGGGCGAAGTCCGGATCGGCCTTCTTCCAGCTCGCAAGGTTCGCCCAGCCCTCGGGACGCTCGACCAGCGCCGGCGGCGCGAAATAGGCGGTGATCGCGGCAATATCGGCGTCGGGCAGCTTCAGTTCGGTGTTCTTCAGTTGCAGGAATTCCTGCTCCACCTGGCCCGCCAGCACCTCCGCGCCGGTCTCGTGCACGAGGATCTTGATGCGCGCCTTGTACTTGTTGTCGCGCCGGCCATGCAGGTTGTACACGCGCATGATCGCCGTGGTGTAGGAGAGCAGGTCCTCTTCCGGCAGGAAGTCGCGGATCTTCTTGGCGATCATCGGCGTGCGCCCCTGCCCGCCGCCGACATAAACGGCAAAGCCGATGCGGCCCTGTTCGTCCTTCTTCAGGTGTAGACCGATATCGTGCACCTGAATGGCGGCGCGGTCGCGCTCCGCACCCGTCACGGCAATCTTGAACTTGCGCGGCAGGAACGAAAATTCCGGATGCACGGACGACCACTGCCGCAGGATTTCGGCATAAGGCCGGGGATCGGCCACTTCGTCGGCGGCAGCACCGGCAAAGTGGTCGGCCGTCACGTTGCGAATGCAGTTGCCAGAGGTCTGGATCGCGTGCATCTCGACGCTGGCGAGATCGGCCAGAATGTTCGGCGTGTCCGACAGCGCCGGCCAGTTGTACTGGATGTTCTGCCGCGTGGTGAAATGCCCGTAGCCGCGATCGTACTTCCGCGCGATATGCGCCAGCATCCGCATCTGCCGGCCGTTCAGCGTGCCATAGGGAATGGCGACGCGCAGCATGTAGGCGTGCAGTTGCAGATACACGCCGTTCATCAGACGCAGCGGCTTGAACGCGTCCTCGGCAAGCTCGCCGGACAGGCGACGTTCCACCTGATCGCGAAACTGCTCCACGCGGGCGGATACGAAAGCATGATCGAATTCGTCGTAGCGATACATCGTTTGTCTGTTCCTTGAAGCCGTGAAGGCCACGCTTTTCCAGCGGGACGCCCCGCCGGAACCCCGGCGAAGATCGCGCAGTTCTCCTGACCCGCTTGCGCATCTCCTTAAACCAGGCCCGGCCTCAGGAAAAGCAATGCAGCGGGAGATTTATCCGGCGGGTTGAACCGCCGCCACGTGGTGCAGGCCCTTGTAGCCCGGCGCATAGTCCATCGTCGGCCCTTCCGCGCGGATCCGCTCCCGCAGCCGCTGAGGCCGCAGCACGCCATCCACTTCCACCACCTCGATCACGTTGACGTCGACGACCTTGTTGTCGGCAAAGGCTGCCTTGCCCGCCGCTTCCAGTGCCGTCACCGCCTCGGCATGACGGGCGATAAAGGCATCCTGCAGGCTCTCGCCCCAGTTGCCGGCCGCATCCAGCCAGACGGAAATGCCGTCGGACAGTCGGTTGGCCGTCAGAACCTTGTCACTCATCGTCATGCTCCTTGCACGTCACATTGCACGTCATGTTGGTCTGCCCGCTGCGCCGCAGACGGCGTCGCCAGTTGCGCCGAAGTCCGCTGCGACAGCGGCTCGGACCGCTCGAAATTCGCACCCGCCACCGCATCGCCGATGATCACCATCACCGGCCCGTCGAGATCGTCCCGCGTCTCCAGCCCTGGCAGTTCGCAGAGCGTCCCGTGCAGCAGCCGCCGGTCGGCCCGGCTGGCATTTTCCACGACGGCCACCGTCGTGTCGCGGTGCAGCCCGGCAGCCATCAGCCGTGCGGCGACGGAAGCCGCGACGGTGCGCCCCATATAGACGGAGATCGTCGCGCCGGAGACCGCCAGTCGCGCCCAGTCGGGCAGCACGTCGCCGGCGAGATCGTGGCCGGTCGTGAAGATGAGCGACGATGCCACGCCGCGCAGTGTCAGCGGCAGCTCGAAATCGGCAGCCGCGGCGAAGGCAGAGGTGATGCCCGGCACGATCTCGTAGCCGATACCCGCTGCCCGCAGCGCCGCCATCTCCTCGCCGGCCCGGCCATAGACCAGGGGATCGCCGGATTTCAGCCGCACGACGCGCTTGCCTTCGCGGCCGAGGCGCACCAGCAGCTGGTTGATCTCGTCCTGAGACTTCGAATGGCAGCCCTTGCGCTTGCCGACCGACAGCCGCTCGGCGTCGCGCCGTCCCATATCCACGATCGCCTGCGGCACCAGCGCGTCGTAGACGAGCACGTCCGCTTCCATCATCACCCGCTGCGCGCGCAGCGTCAGCAGGTCCTCGGCACCCGGTCCGGCGCCCACGAGATAGACGCGGCCCTCGACGACGCTGCCGGCCTTCAAGAGGCGCGTCGCCTCGCGGCGCGCGGCGGAAACGTCATTGGCAGCCACATGCGCGGCAACGCCGCCGGTAAAGAACCTCTTCCAGAACTGGCGGCGCGGCGCCCCGCGCGGCAAAAGCTTCTCGGCGGCGATCCGGTAGGACTGCGCAAGCGCCGCGAGGCTGCCCAGCGACGGCTGGAGCAGCTGGTCGATCTGCGCCCGGATCATCTGCGCGAGGATCGGCCCCGCACCCTCTGTGCCGATCGCCACGGCCACAGGCGCGCGGTTGACGAGCGCCGGCGTCAGAAAATCGCAATACTCCGGCTGGTCCACCGCATTGGCAGGAATGCGCGCGGCACGCGCGGCGGCCACGATCCGCCGGTCCTGCGCGGCGTCGCCCGTCGCGGCAAACACCAGAACAGCGCCTTCGACCTGCGCCCCGTCGAACGGCGCAGCAATGCGGGAGATCCCCTTGTCCGTCAGGAAACGTGCATAATCCGGCTCGGCATCGTCGGCATAAGCGACGATCCGCGCCTGCGTGTTCAGAAGGAGGCGAACCTTGGCATAAGCCTCGTCGCCATTGCCGAACACCGCCACGCACTTCTGCGCAACGCGAAAAAAAGCCGGGAATACGGTCAGTTGCTCGCTCATGACGATGGGGGATCTGTCCTTTCAGGGTTCGGGTAGATATCGCCCATCCTACGCGCAAATTGAAGAAACAGAAATCCGCCAGCCCTCAGCCTCGCGTATTCTTTTCCTCATGCACGGGATTATCGGAGCAAATGTGACCCGGCACCGCCAAGCGATGCATTGCGCAGGCCACGCAATGCCCGTTAGATGAGCCCGCCGACCACCCCGCAGCTCATAGGGAACAGCGCCCGATGTCCACCGATCCGCTTGCCGCCCGCCTTCTCTCCGTCATCGAAAACGACATCCTGCCACTGACGCAAAGGGGCGTTGCGGCCGGCAACAAGGTCTTCGGCGCCGCCATCCTGCGCAAGTCGGATCTCTCCCTCGTCGTCGCCGAGACCAACAACGAGACGGAAAACCCGCTCTGGCACGGGGAAGTCCACACGCTGAAGCGCTTCTACGAGCGCCAGGTCGGCCACGACACGAAAGACCTCATCTTCCTGTCCACCCACGAGCCCTGCTCCATGTGTCTCTCGGCCATCACCTGGGCGGGCTTCGACAATTTCTACTATTTCTTCAGCCACGAAGACAGCCGCGACAGCTTCGCCATCCCGCACGACCTCGTCATCCTGAAAGAGGTCTTCCGGCTGGAGCCCGGCGGCTACGCCCGCCAGAACGCCTTCTGGCGCTCGGCCGCCATCGCCGATCTCATCGCCGCCAGCGACGAGGCCGACCGCGCGAGCCTCAAGGCCCAGGACGCCCGCATCCGCCGCCGCTATCAGGACCTGTCGGACGCCTACCAGTCCGGCAAGTCCGGAAACGCCATTCCCCTTGCCTGAAAACCCTTCCCCTGATGCAGAAATCCGCCCCATGACCGACGCGATGCAGCCCTCCCGCGACATCCAGCAGCTCCTTGACATCATGTCCGCCCTGCGCGCGCCCGAGACCGGCTGCCCGTGGGACATCGTCCAGACCTTCGAGACCATCAAGCCCTATACGATAGAGGAGGCCTACGAAGTGGCCGACGCGATCGAGCGGGACGATATGGACGACCTCTGCGAGGAACTCGGCGATCTCCTGCTGCAAGTGGTTTTTCACGCGCGAATGGCAGAGGAGGCCGCCGCGTTCGACTTCGGCAATGTGGTCGAAGCCGTGACGCGCAAAATGATCCGCCGCCACCCCCACGTCTTCGCCCGCTCGGATGCCGACACGCCGGATGCGGTCAAGCTTCAGTGGGACGCGATCAAGCAGGCCGAGAAAGCCGAACGCCGCGCCCGCCGCCTCCGCCGCGGCTTGAGCGACGACGCGTCCGGCTTCCTTGACGGCGTCCAGCGCCACCAGCCGGCCCTGAGCGAGGCCCTGAAGCTCCAGCAGCGCGCCGCGAAAGTCGGCTTCGACTGGTCGGAACCCGAGCCGATCCTCGACAAGATCGAGGAGGAAATCGCAGAACTGCGCGAAGCGCTCCGCAGCGGCGACGCCGCCAAAGTCACCGACGAACTCGGCGACCTCGTCTTCGCCATGGTCAACATCGGCCGCCACACCGGCACCGATCCTGAAATGGCGCTACGCGGCACCAACACCAAATTTCGTCGCCGCTTCCGCCACATCGAGACGGAACTTCAAGCATCAGGCGAAAGTCTGGAAGCGGCAGCACTGGAGCGAATGGAAGCCCTCTGGCAGGACGCCAAGGCCATCGAGCGTGCGCTCGACGGGACGAGTTAGGTTCCAAACCAAAAACCCTCTCTGGCCTGCCGGCCAGAGAGGGTTATTCTTCAAAATCCAACCCGCAAAGTCCTATAACAGCCCCTCATCCGGCTGCCGCCACCTTCTCCCCGCACGCGGGGCGAAGGAACCCGAGGCACCGCTTCCGCCTCATCTGAAAACATCACGCAGGCCACGTCCCCTCGCCCCGCGCGCGGGGAGAGGGTTAGGGTGAGGGGCAGCCCCACCCACAGCCGTCACAGCCCGTCAAATCACGCCATCCGCCCGCTCACACCCGCCTGCTCGAACGTCGCCATGCCCGAATGGCACGCCGCCGCCGCCTTCACGATTCCGGCCGCAAGCGCCGCGCCCGTGCCTTCGCCGAGCCGCATGCCGAGCGCCAGCAGCGGCGTCTTGCCCAGTTGCTCGATGGCCGCCATGTGGCCGGGTTCGCCGGAGACGTGGCCGATCAGGCAGTGGTCGAGAGCGGCGGGGTTGATGGCCCTGAGGATCGCGCCTGCGGCCGTGGCGACATAGCCGTCGATGATCACGGGGATCTTCTGCATGCGGGCGGCAAGGATCGCGCCGGCCATGGCCGCCACTTCGCGCCCGCCGAGGCGCCGCAGCACCTCCAGCGGATCGGACAGATGGTCGCCATGCAGCGTCACCGCGGCTTCCACCGCAGCAATCTTCCGCTCCAGCAGCTCCCCGTGCGAGCCCGCGCCCGGCCCCACCCAGTCGCGCGCCGAACCGCCGTAAAGCGCAAGGTTGATGGCTGCCGCGATCGTCGTATTGCCGATGCCCATTTCGCCGATGCAGAGCAGGTCCGTGCCGCCCGCAACCGCTTCCATGCCGAAGGCCATGGTGGCCGCGCAGTCGCGTTCCGTCAGCGCCGCTTCCTGCGTGATGTCGCCCGTCGGGTAGTCGAGCGCGAGGTCGAACACCTTCAGCCCGAGATCGTTGGTCACGCAGATCTGGTTGATGGCGGCGCCGCCCGCCGCGAAGTTCTCGACCATCTGCGCCGTCACGGACGGTGGGTAAGGCGTGATACCCTGCTGGGCGACGCCGTGATTGCCGGCGAAGATCGCCACCAGAGGCCGTGTCACGGCCGGCGCACGACCCTGCCACGCCGCCAGCCAGAAGGCGATTTCCTCCAGCCGGCCGAGCGCGCCCGCCGGCTTCGTCAGTTGCGCATCGCGCGCGCGCGCCGCCGCAAGCGCTGCCGAATCAGGACCCGGCAACTGGCGAAGCAGCTCGCGAAAATCATCGAACGGAAGACCGCTGGCACTCATCTGGCTATCCTTTTCCTCCGGCCGCTCGTCGGCCGGTCCTCTGCGCCGTCCCGGCCCGGCTCATCGTCAGGCGAAGCGGCGACACGTCATCTTGTCTCGCGCCCTCATAGAGGCTGTTTGGAAACCCGGCGGCGGAGAGCCGGCGAGGGATTTTCGCGCTCCGGCAGAAGAGGATCGCAGCCGATATCCTGAGATATCGGCAAGATTCTCGACGCACCGGGGCACGAAAAGCACCGCCGGATCGACCCGTCCGGGTTTTCAAACAGTCTCTTAAAGCGCATGACGATCCCCGGCAACGGCTTATGCCGGATCGCCGCGACCGAACGGAACAGCGAGACCCGGAACCGGGGGAGCAAACCAACTGATGACCCTTGTCGCCGCCTTCCTCACCGATACGATGCGCGCCATCGCCTTTCTCAGCCGCCTGCGCGTACCCGCGCGCTTCTTCGAAGGCGACGACGGCCGCATGGGCCGCACCGTGCGCGCCTTCCCCGTGGCCGGCCTGCTCATCACCCTGCCGGCAAGCCTCGTCTTCGCGCTGTCCCTCGCCCTCGATGCCGATCCTCTGCTTGCCGCCCTTCTCGCCCTCGGCGCGCAGACGCTCGTCACCGGCGCGCTCCACGAGGATGGTCTTGCGGACGCAGCCGACGGGCTCGGCGGCGGGCGCACGCGCGGTCATGCGCTCGACATCATGAAGGACAGCCGCGTCGGCACCTATGGCGTCATCGCGCTGGTCCTCACGCTTGCGCTGAGAGCCGTCGCCATTGCGGATCTCGCCGACCATCTCTCGGCTGCCGGCTGCGCGCTGGCGCTCCTGGCCATCGCCGCGCTCAGCCGGGCGAGCATGGTCTGGCACTGGTCGCAGCTCGCCCCGGCGAGGGAAACGGGCGTCGCCGCCGGTGCCGGCCAGCCACAGCCCGTTGCCGTCACCGTGGCGCTCGCCACCGGCGTCGTGCTCGCCGCGCTTCTCCTGCTGGCGGCAGGCGTCACGCTTATGGCTGCCCTCATCGCCTTCGCCGCCTTTGCCGTCACGGTTCCGCTCTGGACACGATATGTCCGCAAGAGGATTTCGGGTCATACGGGCGACACAATCGGAGCCACACAACAACTGGCCGAAACAGCCCTTCTCGTCGCCCTTGCGATCTTCGCCTGAGGCACCGATATAGACACATCATTCCCACGCGGATCTTTTATGGAATCACCCTGTACCTCCGTCTGCTCCATCGATGCCGCCACCGGCTACTGTCGCGGCTGCGGGCGCACGGGCGACGAGATCGCGACATGGACGCTCTTCAGCGACCGCGAACGCCGGCACATCATGACCGGCCTGCACACGCGCATGAGTTCACTGGATGCCTCGTCACGTCTGGAAACGCGGAGCGCCCGCGTCGACCGTATCGCCCGGGAGCGCACGAAACGATGAACAGGCTGACCGTCGCGCTCGGCATTCTCGGCCTGGGGCTCGTCCTTCTGCTTTTCAATCACGACAGCGGCCGCACGCTGGGGCTCGGCAATGACAGCTTCGCGAGCCTCGTCGGCATGACGGCGCTTCTCACGGTCTTTGCCGCCGGCATCTGGCGCAGCCGGAATTTGAGCGAAAGCGTCCGGCAGTTCGCACTGTGGGTGCTGATCTTCCTCGCCGTCGTCACCGCCTACCTCTATCGCGGCGAACTGGAATCCTACTGGGCGCGCCTCTCCGGCGGCCTCATGCCCGGCCGCGCCGCCGTCTTCACCGACAATGAAGGCTATCAGGAAGTCGTCCTGCATAAGGTCATGAACGGCCATTTCGAGGCGAACGTCGCCATCAACGGCGCGAGCGTCCAGATGCTCGTGGATACCGGCGCCAGCACCATCGCCCTTTCCTATGCCGACGCGAAAAGCCTTGGCCTGGAGCCCGACAGCCTCGCCTACACCCAGCGCCTGATGACCGCCAACGGCGAAGCCCGCGGCGCCCCCGTCACCCTTTCCGAAGTCGCCATCGGCCCCATCGTCCGCAATGACGTCCGCGCCACCGTCGCCGAAGACGGCAAGCTCGACCAGAGCCTGCTGGGCATGAGCTTCCTCTCCACGCTCGACATGATGCAGATGAAGACGGATGAGTTGCGGTTGCGGGATTGAGGACGTCGGGAATGTTCAGGCGGTGTCGATAATGCTGACCACGCGGGCAACGATATCGTTCACCGTCGCCGCATCGAGCGTATCGGTGTAGCGAGCGGTCTTCTGCTTGACCCGTTCTGCGATATCCAGGCTTCTCACCTGATTGCAGAGCGCCACGCCGTTCGTGGCGTGTCCGGATATGTTGACCGCCATACCGGCCTTCCGGGCGAAAGCTCCGCCCATGGTGATGGCCACCATGATGCATATGCCTAACGCGTTGATATCGCGGGGCGAGATGACGACGCATTGACGATCGTCCTTCATCTCATGTCCGACAACGGGGTTGAGGTCGACAATAAAGACGTCACCCCGTTTCGGAATATTGCTTCGAACCATCAGAGCACTTCGTTCCCGACAGGGTCACCAGCCTCCCACGCGGCGGCCTGCTTATTCAGGGCGACCATTTCATCGGCTCCTTCAAGAAGCTCGGCAAGCGTATATCTTTTCTTCGTCTTCAACGGCGTTGCGATGAGCGCACCGTTGTCGACGACCAGTGCCAGTTCCGTACCGACATCCGCTCCCAGCATCTTCAAAAGCGCGGGCGGAATGCTGAAGACAGTGGCGCCGCCCTGACGGCGGATTTTAGCTGTATTGGACATCCAAGCACCCTCCAGAATGTGCTACTTATATAGCACTCCATAGAAATCGGCAAGGCGACACGATCGCCCCCTAATTCCGCAACCGATACCCCGTCCGGAAAATCCACACCAGCAGGCCCATCAGAACGCCGAGAAAACCGAGGATGATGCCGAAGCTCACCAGCGGGCTGACCTCGGAGATCTCGAAGAACGACCAGCGGAAGCCGGAGATGAGGTAGAGCACCGGATTGGCGTGGCTGACGGCCTGCCAGAAGGGCGGCAGCATGGAGACGGAATAGAAGCTGCCGCCGAGGAAGACCAGCGGCGGAATGACCAGCATCGGGATGAGGTTCAGCTGCTCGAAGTCCTTCGCCCAGATGCCGATGAGGAAGCCGAACAGCGAGAACGTCACCGCCGTCAGCACGAAGAACACCAGCATGACGAACGGATGCGCGATGTGCAGGTCCACGAACAGCGAGGCCGTGGCGAGGATAATCAGCCCGACCAGCATCCCCTTGGTCGCCGCCGCACCGACATAGCCGAGCACGATCTCGGTCATGGAGATCGGCGAGGACAGGATCTCGTAGATCGTGCCGGTGAACTTCGGGAAGTAAATGCCGAACGAGCCGTTGCCGATGCACTGCGTCAGCAGCGTCAGCATGATCAGCCCGGGCGTGATGAACGCGCCGTAGGAAACACCCTCGATCTCCTGGATGCGCGAGCCCACGGCCGCGCCGAAGACGATGAAATAGAGCGAGGTGGAAATGACGGGCGATACCACGCTTTGCAGCAGCGTTCGCCGCGTGCGCGCCATTTCGAACAGGTAGATTGCCTTGACCGCTTCGACATTCATGCCCGCTTCTCCACCAATTCCACGAAAATATCCTCGAGCGTGCTTTGCCGCGTCGAGATGTCCTTGATCCGCAAGCCCGCTTCCGCGACGGCGGCGAGCAGCGTCGTGATGCCCGTGCGCCCGCCGGAGGCGTCATAGTCGTAGATCAGCCGCCCGCCGCCATCCTCCAGCTTCAGCCGGTAGGGCTCCAGCCCCGGCGGCAGCGCGGTCACGGGCTCGATGAGTTCGATGCGCAGCTGCTTGCGGCCGAGCGTCTTCATCAGCGCGCTCTTCTCTTCGATCAGCAGGATTTCGCCGCCATTGATCACACCCACCCGGTCGGCGATCTCCTCGGCCTCCTCGATGTAGTGGGTCGTCAGAATGATCGTCACGCCATCTTCGCGCAGCGCCTGAACCACCTTCCACATGTCCTTGCGAAGATTGACGTCCACGCCAGCGGTCGGCTCGTCCAGAAATAGGATGCGCGGCTCGTGAGAAAGCGCCTTGGCGATCAGCACGCGCCGCTTCATGCCGCCGGAAAGCTCCCGCAGCATGTTGTCCTTCTTGTCCCAGAGCGACAGGTCGCGCAGCACCTTTTCGATATGGGCGGGGTTCGCCTTCTTCCCGTGCAGCCCGCGCGAGAACGACACCGTGTTCCACACCGTCTCGAACTGGTCGGTCGTCAGCTCCTGCGGCACCAGCCCGATGATCGACCGCGTCGCGCGAAAGTCCTTCACCACGTCATGGCCGTTCACCAGCACGGTGCCGGAGCTCGGATTGACGATGCCGCAGATGATGGAGATCAGCGTCGTCTTGCCCGCCCCGTTCGGCCCGAGCAGCGCCAGGATCTCCCCCTCCTCGATGTCGAGGCTGACACCCTTCAGCGCCTGAAACCCGGACCCGTAGGTCTTGACGAGATTGGAAACGGAGACGATGGGCGCCATGAAGATCATCCGGAGTGAGGGGGACGGGATGCCTTATATGGCATCCGCGCGCCAAAAGTCACCCGACGTCCTCAGCCGGTCTCAAACCAGCGCGTTGATGAAAAACTGGATGGCGTTCAACAGCAGAAACACCCCGAACCCGATTTCCAGATGCCGGCGGCTCAGCGCATGGGCGGCGCGCACGCCGAGCGGCGCCGTTACGAGCGTCACCGGAATGATCAGCGCCATCGCCAACCAGTTGACGAAGCCGGTCGAGAACGGCGGCAGGCCCGCATCGCCCCATCCCGCCCAGACATAGCCGATCAGCCCGGGGACGGAGATCAGGGCGCCGAGCCCCGCCGAGGTCGCCACCGCCTGATGGATCGAGCGGCCGTAGACGGTCATGAAGATATTGTTGAGCACGCCGCCGCCGATACCCATCAGCCCCGAGAGCAGGCCGATCGCCATGCCCACCAGCCAGCGCAGCGGGTTTCCCGGCAGGTCGGTGCCGAGCCGCCAGCTGTCGCGATTGAAGAACATCCGCAGCGCCATGAGCAGCGACATCACCGAGAACACCGCCATCAGCACCGTGCCGGAGACGCTGGCCGCGATCCCGGACGCGAGCAGCGTGCCGACCGGCACCGCCACGATCCAGCCTCTCAGCAGCCCCATATCCACCGCCCCGCGCTTGCGGTGCGCGAGGAACGAGCGGATCGCCGTGGGAACGATGATCGCGAGCGAGGTGCCGAGCGCCAGATGCATCCGCACGGCATCGCCGACGCCGATGGCGTGGAAGGTGTAGAAGAAGACCGGCACGAGGATCGCCCCGCCGCCGATGCCGAACAGACCCGCCAGCACGCCGGCGAAAGCGCCCGCGACGCCCAGCACCAGCGCGAAGAACAGAAGATCGATCAGCGGAGGCATGAAGAAGCTTTCGAAGGCACGGGAGATGCACCATTGGACGGCGCGGGAAGAAGACCCCTCCACCTGTCATCAATCCGTCGCCGGAATCAATCATTTTCCCCTGGCACACGGTGCGGCTTCACCGCCTCGCCTCGTGGTTTGCACCGGTCGGCTGGCAGTCCCCTCCCGCGCGGTTTTTTGAAGGCCGGCTCCCGGCTGAAAACGGGAGACCGGCCGTTTTTTTCACGTCAGGATCGTCTTCAGGTGCAATGCCGATAGCCGGATTTCCGCGACCGCAGGTCGAAGTGGAAATGATCCTTGTGGAACGGGTCGCTGCCCGGCCCCAGCACCGTGTTGAAATATTTGCAGCTGTCCTGCCGCACCGCCTTCAGCAGGCCCTTTTCCCGGAAGGCGAAGAAGCCCGGCTTGCGCACGTCGATCTCCTTGCCGTTCTTCAGCACGAACTTGCCAACGTCGATGGCATTGCCATGCGCATGCTCGGACATGGCGGCGCCGCGCCGCGAGTTCATCGTCCGGCAGGAATAGCCGCCCAGCGGCTTGATGGTGCCGATGCCGCTGAGATAACGATAGCGGGCCGACGGCGCGAGTTCGTTCTTCACCCACAGTGCAAAGGCTTCCGTCACCTCGCAGTTCAGCTTCACCGCCGGCTTCACCTTGATATCGCCCGAAAGCCCCGAAAGCTGGATCGGATAGTCGATGCCGCAGGATGGCCCGTTGGAAATGCGCGGCACGTCGGTAAAGCTCACGCCGAGCTTCGTCAGCCGCTTGCGGCAGGCGATTTCGGAGGCCGGCATCTGCCCGCGGAAATCCGGTTCGGACATCGTATCGAGGGGATTTGCGGCGCGCGGCAGAAAGGCCACCTGCTCCTCGCGGGCCTTATCCCGCCGCTGGATCATCACCCGCTGTTCCTGCTCCAGAAACTGCGCCTTGCGCCGCGCCTCCATCTCCCTCCGCTCGGGCGTCAGCGGCGGCAGGTCCGGATCGCTTGCCGCCGGCGCAGCCGGTCCTGTGTTTCCGGGCGCAGCCGCACTGGCGACCGCCGTCTCCCGCGCCGGCACCGAAAGCACATGCACGCTGTTCGTGCCGATCCCGTCCACCAGCACCGGCCCAGACCCCGGCCCAGACCCAGACCCAGAACGACCAGGTGCACGCTGCTCCGCATGAATATCGCGGCTCTGCTCCTCCGCCAGTCCCACCACGGGTGCGGCCGTGACCATGGCGTCGATGTCGATGCCCTGCTCGGGAATCGGCGAGGACGCCTCGCCCGCCGGATAGGCCGCCACCCGCTCCTGTCGCACCGCCGTCGCGGGCCGCACGCCGCTCATGCGCTCCGATGGCTCCAGCGCATCCGTGGAGCAGCTCGCCAGCGCCAGCATCAGCCCGAGGCCGGCGAAGGTTCCGCGTGGCAGACGTCTGGAAGACTGTGGAAGGTTCGCCATGCCGGGTTTCGCCTTTCGAACGGAGCCTGTTTCCCGGGGAACAACCCCGACTTGCCGACAGGAGCATGCGGGCCGACAAGAGAATGCGTGCCGGCAGCATCGGGCCTGCCGGCAGCATCGGGCAAGTGCCGCAGACCCGGTGAGATTGCGTTCCCTCTTCGGTCATTTTCGGGCGCACGACGCGGGCGGGAGTCCATCGCCCGAGTTTAGGCCATCATGGTAAACGAATGGTTACATCAGTGCTGTTTCGGACCAGCCATCGCCGTTTACTCCGGCTTGCAAACCCGCTACCATCGCGGCATCGGTAAGCGTTCGCGCGGCCGGTCGGGCGCCCGGCGTTCGCATCCCGAGGGGGTTCGGGACAGAAGCACAGGAAACGGCCGGAGCATCGCGTTTTGCCGACGGAGCTTTTTTCGTCATGAGTCGATAGCCGGCGCATTCGAACTGAAACGGGGTCCTGCCGAAACGGGGTCCTGCTGGAATATGCGTGGGAACGATGAGACAGCCATTTCCGGTGCCAGGCGGTCACCGGCTGCGCGCTGTGTGGGAGGAGAGGGCCAGGCATGAATGATCTGCAACAAAACGTCACGAAGGACGCCGTCGATGCCCTCGCCGGCAAGGCCGTTACCGTCGTAGCCGATCGCGACGAATGGGACGTCGTGATCGTCGAGAACGGAAACGAGCGCCGGCAATCCTTCGTCCAGTACGACTGGGCTCTCAGCTACGCCCGCGGCCAGCGCCTCCGCCTCGGCCTGCCGACCATGCCCGACCCGTCATCCGGAACGGCCTGAGGCGGCCCATTCCAGGCGCGTAGGCGCCAGAACAGACGGAGACGGCCATGGCGACGCCCAGCGGTGAACTGACCTTGCGAACCCTAGCCATGCCCGCCGATGCCAATGCTGCGGGCGATATCTTTGGCGGCTGGGTCATGGCCCAGATGGACCTCTCCTGCGGCATCCGCGCCGCCGAGCGCGCGCGTGGCCGCGTCGTCACCGCCGCCGTGCGTGAAATGGCCTTTGCCCTGCCGGTCAAGATCGGCGACACCCTCTGCATCTACACAGACATCGCCGCCGTCGGCCGCACCTCGATCACGCTCACGGTCGAAGCCTGGGCGCAGCGCTACCTCTCCGACCGCATGGAAAAGGTCACAGACGCCACCTTCGTCATGGTCGCGCTCGACGCCGAAGGCCACCCCACCCCCGTCCCCGGCGAACGCTGAGCCGCACCGTCCCGTCGCCACGGGCGGCAGCCCATTGCGACGGCGTCCTACGTTACATCGGAATCGATTTCAGGGTAGAATGATGCAGCCGGTATAAACGCTTCTCTGCAAGCGATCGCGCGCATGCGTGCAGCCGTTTCGCGAAAGCGACATGCCGTATTGTTATTGAAAGTGTTCGACGTGGGTTTCGCCGGTGCGCGCGAGATACACGGCGCGGCGGCCGGAGAACGACACGATATAGCCGGCGCAGCCCGCCATGACGGCCGTCTCGCAGAAACCCCTGTAGGTGTAGCCGGGCGCCTGTTGCTGCGCTTCGCGGATCGCCGCCTGTATGCGTGCCGTGTCGAGGGCCGGTGCCATCGGCGCATCGACGCGGCGGGCCGCAAGCTCGATGCTGTCTCCGTCAGGCAGATAGTAGGTTGCCGTCGCCCGCCGGAAGTCGATCGCATAGCTTTCGAATCCGGCGTCCATCAAGGCTCCCACGATCTGCGGAAAAGCCGTGGTGTCGTCCTCTGCCGCCGCGAGGCAGCGCTTGGCAATGGCCGTCTGGTGTTCGTTCATCGTGGCTTCTCCGTCGTCGGGCCGGGTCGCGTTCATTCGATCGGGATTCCGGTCATGTGGCCGCGTTGGGCTAGGCTTTTCAGCAGACGCACCAGCGTTTCCCGCTCGTCCGTGCCAAGGCATTCGAAGAATTCCTCGTCGTTGCGGTCGGCGAGCGCCGCCAGATCCGGCACGAGCGCATGGCCGCGATCCGTCAGCGCGAGGGTCTGCGCGCGGCCGTCGTCCGCACTGGCCTCGCGCAGCACGAGCGACTTCGCAATCGCCCGGTCGGCAAGTTTGGTGATCGCGCCCCGCGTCAGACCCATCTCGTCGGCAAGCCGGCTGGGCGATATCGGCGCCTTGCCGTAGAGCGCGCGCATCAGGCTCCATTCGGCCACCGTTACCTCCCTCGCAGCCAGCTTGGCCGCGAAGGCGTGAGACACGTGGTTGGACACCATGCGCAGCCAGTAGCCGATATGCGCGGTCAGATCCGGAACAGGCTGGACGGGAAACATGCGACCCCCAATAGTTGACTAGGAAACTAAATCACACGGATATTCCTGTCAACCGGGATGCCGGGGTGTTCGGCACGGGTCTCGTCGAAGGGAGGGTGGGCCGAAACCGGGGCCAAAACTGGGGGCGGCACCGGGACCGAAACCGGGGACGGGGCGGGGCGTTTTCGCACGGTCTGCCGTGCAACGCCCCGCCCCGTCCCGCCGTCCGGAATGCCCTCTTACCTCAGGCGGCCCGCCGCATCGGCCGTGCGCCATGGCCACCGAGCCGGAAGGTCTGCAACAGCGCCTTGAGCGTGCGGCTTTCCTGTGCCAGCGTCTGGCTGGCCGCCGTGGTTTCCTCCACCATGGCCGCGTTCTGCTGGGTCATCTGGTCCATGCTGTTGACGGCGACGTTCACCTCCTGCAGGCCCGTCGCCTGCTCGCGGGCGGCGGTGGCGATGGAGGCCACGTGGTCGTTGACGCGGTTGACCAGCGTTTCGATCTCCATCAGCGCGTCGCCCGTCGAGCGGACGAGGGCGACGCCGGTTTCCACCTCGCCGGTCGAGCTGCGGATCAATTCCTTGATCTCCTTGGCCGCCTGTGCGGAACGCTGGGCCAACTCGCGGACTTCCTGCGCCACGACGGCGAAGCCGCGACCGGCCTCGCCCGCCCGTGCCGCCTCGACGCCGGCGTTCAGCGCCAGAAGGTTGGTCTGGAAGGCGATTTCGTCGATCACGCCGATGATCTGGCTGATGCGTTCCGAGGAGCCCTCGATCCGGCTCATGGCCGCGATGGCGCTGCGCACGATCTCGCCGGATTTCGCGGCGCTCGACTTCGTTTCGGCCACCATGATGCGCGCCTCGCCGGCCCGCTCGGAGGCGTTGCGCACCGTCGAAGTGATCTGGTCGAGCGCCGCCGCCGTCTCCTCCAGTGCCGCCGCCTGCTGCTCCGTGCGCCGCGACAGGTTGCCGGCCGCCTCGGAGATATCGCCGGCATTCTCGTGGACGACGTCGGTGGAGTGCGCGATGGACTGCACGGCTTCGGCCAGCGCCGCGACGGCCTGATTGAAGTCGTCGCGCAGCTTGGCATATTCCGGCGAGATCGCGCCGATCTCCGCCGTCAGGTCGCCGCGTGCCAGCGCTTCCAGCGCTACGCCGACCGTGGCCATGGCATCCGCCTGCTCCTGCGTCTGGCGTGCCGTGCGCGCTTCGTTTCCGCGACGCTCGGTCTCGATCTCGCTTTGCTGCGTCGCCTCGCGCGCCCGCAGGGCGATCCGCTCGGAGACGCTGTCGCGCAGCACACCGAGCGCGCTCGCCATCTGGCCGATCTCGTCGCCACGGTCCGTTTCCGGTACCGGCGACGAGACGTCTTCCCGCGAAATCGCCAGCATCGAGGCCTTCAGCCGCTCCACCGGGCCGACGACGCTGCGCACGACAGCGAGCGCCACCCCGAGGATCAGCAGGGCGGCCACGCCGGAGATCACCCCGAGTTGCAACAGCCCCTGCCGGAACATCGTCGCGAGATCGTCCGCATACACCCCGGTGCCAACGACCCATCCCCAGGGCTGGAAGCCGATGACGTAGGAATATTTCAGCACGGGCGCATCGACGCCGGGCTTCGGCCAGTGATAGTCGACAGCGCCCTGCCCGTTCGCCGCGACGACCTTGACGAATTCCACGAAGATTTTCTTGCCATCCGTGTCGGCCAAGCCGCTCTGGTCCGTGCCGTTCATCTCCGGCTTGATCGGATGCATGAGCACGCGCGACTGCATGTCGTTGATCCAGAGATAGCCGTTGTTCTGGAAGCGCATGGCGCGGACCGCATCGAGCGCGGCGGCCTGCGCCGCCGCCTGCGTCAGCGTGCCGGCCGTTTCCAGCCCGTGGTAATAGGTAAAGATGCCGATGGCGCTCTGGTCCATCGCCGCCAGCATGGCCTTGCGCTCGCTCACCAGCCGGTCATGCGCCTGGAACAGCGAAAACGTCATGGCCCCCGCCATGATCAACAACGCCATCGCCACCAGCGCGTAAAGCCGCACGGAAATCCGAAAATATTTCATTGTCCAGTCCCCTTCATATCAGAAGGAGAAGATGCTGTGAAAATAGTTTCTAATGTATGAGCAATGTGCTCCAGACATCCCCTTAAAACGGGATGGAGAAGGACATGCCGCTTTCCTTGCAGGAATCGAACGTCGTCCAGTTGTCCAGCGCGTCACCGCCGTGCCCCGTCACCGTGAAGCTCGCCGGTGACGATGCGTGTTTCTCTATGAACACGCCCATGAACGGCACCCCTTTTCGGCCGGAAACCGCAGTGCCGCAGGCCCAGGTGATCGGCGTGCCCTTGTAAGGCCGCCGGCTGGCCATCAGGCCTGTGATCCGGGATTTCCCGAACAGACGCAACTCCCGCCCCACGCTCTTTTCCACCAGAGCGCGTTGCTCCGCGGAGAGTCTCACATTGCCGGTATTTCCGGACGTTGCGCCCACAGGCGAGGGTTTTACGACCTTTTCCCAGCCCTCGAAAGGCGCGCCGAATGTGGCGCAGGTGGCATAGGCGGAATAGACCGTGTTTCGGTTCGTGCCGATTTTCAGCATCCACCGGGCCGGATGGTTTTTTCTGAGGGCGGTCGCCATGAAGGGCCTGCGCACGCCGCCGGTGGTCACATAGCCGCAGGCACCCCATCCATCCGATAGCGAGAAACCTTTGAGGGCCTGGACGGGCGCGTACAGGGTTCGCTCCAGAGCCTGGACCAGCGCCGGCTCCAGCGTCACGGCTTTTCCCGCGCCAGTCCGTCCGCAACAGGAACGAACAACAGAATGCCTGCGATCACGAAGGTCCTGATCATGGTATGGATCCCTTTTCCGGAACGGTTCGACGCAGTCAGAATTGCTTATTCGAATATACGGATCAACAAGGATCCGCACGTCGATGTTCCCTTCTTGGTCGCCCGGCTCTTTTCTTCTTCGGAGACTCTCTCCATATTTCCGCCATGGCCAGATCCCCGAAGAAAACAGCTGCTTCCCCGCGTGAAACATCCGGGTTCGAAGAAGCGGCACAGGCGCCGTTCGAAGGCGCCCCTCTTTCCAGCCCCTTGGCAGGTTCCGTCGCCGACTGGGTGAAACAGCTCGAAGCCGAGGCCGAGGCGGCCTCGCACGAGACCCGCCGCGATGTCGCCTCGAAGGCCGGCAAACACCGCAAGCAGGTCGAGATCGCCGCCGCCAAGGCGAAGGCGAAGCCGGTCGAGCCTGCGCTCAAATCCTCGAAATCCGCGCGCGGCACCTCCATGGGCGCCGCCAGCGATCCGAAGTCGCGCGCCGCCGCCGGCCTGCCCGCCGTGTCCGGCATGGATATCTCGCTGGAGGACTCCGCCACGCTGGCCCCCGGCGCCGTCACCGCCACGGTTGATGCGCTGGCGAGCCTGATCGAGAGCGGCAACCCGCTGTTCAAGGACGGCAAGATGTGGACGCCGCACCGTCCCGCGCGCCCGTCCAAGTCCGAAGGCGGCATCAGCATCGAGATGGTCAGCGAATACCAGCCGGCCGGCGACCAGCCCACCGCCATCAAGGACCTCGTGGAAGGCCTCAACAATGGCGAGCGCAGCCAGGTCCTCCTCGGCGTCACCGGCTCGGGCAAGACCTTCACCATGGCCAAGGTGATCGAGGCCACCCAGCGCCCCGCCGTCATCCTTGCGCCCAACAAGACGCTGGCCGCCCAGCTCTATTCGGAGTTCAAGAACTTCTTCCCCAACAATGCGGTGGAGTATTTCGTCTCCTATTACGACTACTACCAGCCGGAAGCCTATGTGCCGCGCTCGGATACGTTCATCGAGAAGGAAAGCTCGATCAACGAGCAGATCGACCGCATGCGCCACTCCGCCACGCGCTCGCTGCTGGAGCGCGACGACGTCATCATCGTCGCCTCCGTCTCCTGCATCTACGGTATCGGCTCGGTCGAGACCTACACCGCCATGGCATTCCAGATGTCGGTCGGCGACCGTCTCGACCAGCGCCAGCTGCTCGCCGATCTCGTCGCCCAGCAATACAAGCGCCGCGACATGGATTTCCAGCGCGGCAGTTTTCGCGTGCGCGGCGACACGATCGAACTCTTTCCCGCCCACCTGGAGGATGCCGCATGGCGCATCTCCATGTTCGGCGACGAGATCGACGCCATCACCGAATTTGACCCGCTGACCGGCAACAAGACCGGCGACCTCCGATCGGTCAAGATCTACGCCAACAGCCACTATGTCACCCCGCGCCCGACGCTGAACGCCGCCATCAAGTCGATCAAGGAGGAGCTGAAACTTCGCCTCGCGGAACTCGAAAAGGCCGGCCGCCTGCTGGAAGCCCAGCGGCTGGAGCAGCGCACGCGCTACGACATCGAGATGCTGGAGGCCACCGGCTCCTGCGCCGGCATCGAGAACTATTCGCGTTACCTCACCGGCCGCCGCCCCGGCGAGCCGCCGCCGACCCTGTTCGAATATATCCCCGACAACGCCCTCCTGTTCATCGACGAGAGCCACGTCTCCGTCAGCCAGATCGGCGGCATGTACCGGGGCGACTTTCGGCGAAAGGCGACGCTGGCCGAATACGGCTTCCGCCTGCCCTCCTGCATGGACAATCGCCCGCTCCGCTTCGAGGAATGGGACGCCATGCGCCCCGATACCGTCGCCGTCTCCGCCACCCCGGCCGCCTGGGAAATGGAGCAGGCCGGCGGCGTCTTCGCCGAGCAGGTCATCCGCCCCACGGGCCTCATCGACCCCCCCGTCGAGGTGCGCCCGGCCAAAAGCCAGGTGGACGACGTGCTGGGCGAAATCCGCGAGACCGCTGCCAAGGGCTACCGCACGCTCTGCACCGTGCTGACCAAGCGCATGGCCGAGGACCTCACCGAATACCTGCACGAGCAGGGCATCCGCGTCCGCTACATGCACTCCGACATCGACACGCTGGAGCGCATCGAGATCATCCGCGATCTGCGTCTCGGCGCGTTCGACGTGCTGGTGGGCATCAACCTGCTGCGCGAAGGTCTCGACATTCCCGAATGCGGCTTCGTCGCCATTCTCGATGCCGACAAGGAAGGTTTTCTCCGCTCGGAAACCTCGCTGGTCCAGACCATCGGCCGCGCCGCGCGAAACGTCGATGGCAAGGTCGTGCTCTATGCCGACAAGGTCACCGGCTCCATGCAGCGCGCCATGGACGAAACCGCCCGCCGCCGCGAAAAGCAGATGGCCTATAACGAGGCCCACGGCATCACCCCGGAGTCCGTCAAGGCCAAGATCTCCGACATTCTCGACTCGGTCTACGAGCGCGACCACGTCCGCGCCGACATTGCCGGCGCCTCCGGCAAGGGCTTGGCCTCCGGCGGACACATGGTCGGCAACAACCTCGCCGCCCATCTCGAAGCGCTCGAAAAACAGATGCGCAACGCCGCCACCGACCTCGACTTCGAAACCGCTGCCCGCCTCCGCGACGAAATCAAACGCCTCAAAGCCACCGAGCTGGCAACGATGGACGACCCGATGGCCCGGCAGGAGGCGAGGAGCGCCGAAGGCGCGACCGGGAAGGCAGGAAACCCGGCCAAGGCACAGGAAGGTTTCGTCAGCAAGGCCGACCAGAAGAGCGCCAAGGCAAGAGACGCGGCGAAGGCGCAGGAAGTCGCCACCAACAAGCCGAAAACCGCGCGGAATGCAGATGAGGAAGCGGAAAGCGCCGAAGGCGCCCTCCCTTCTCCCCGCCCGCGGGGAGAAGGTGCCCGCAGGGCGGATGAGGGGCAGCCACAACCCGCCCCCTCCCTCTTCCGCCGGAACACCCTCGACAACATGGGTCCCGGCACCGACACCGAACGCCCCCTCTTCCGCCGCAACGACCTCGACGAAATGACCGTCGGCCGCACCGAAAAACCCGTCCCCGGCGCCCTGCCGGTCAAACCCGACGCCGCAAAGGCCACGAAACGCTTTTCACCGCTGACGGAAGGCTTGCCGGAACAAGGCAAGGACGACCCGCGCCCGCTGGTCCGGGCGAAGGCGGGCGTCGGGAGCTATGAGGATGCGGGGGATGTGAAGCGGCAGAAGGGCCGGACGAAGGGGAAGACGGGACGGCCGGGGCGGTAGTGGAGTTAAAGCTAGCATTGCCTAAAATGCACTCGCATTGCTTTACCGAATGCAATAGCGATCATAGTTTTTGTCATGCGCCTATAACGTTTTGTCTGCATACTAAACTTAGGATTTAGTTTAATAAATACTTTATTAGAACGACGCACATACCGAATGAATGTCCAACTCCTAACCCCGACATCTTGTGCGATAGTCACATCTCTCAGGATTCTAGTCTCAAGCTCAAGAAACGGGTAATTTTGATTTAGCCACAGCTTACCTTTCCCGCGATACTGCTTAACAAAACGCGAGGCGTGTCCGTATGAACGTCTCTTCATTCGACGCCAAGCGTTAGACATTGTTTTATTCCGCAATCTGACTGATGTCCCATCGAACTCAAAGCCGAGATATTCAAGGCCGTTGGCTGATGAAGTTCCGAATAAGCGCGCAAAATTTACCGTTCCATTAGAGCGCGAGAACTTAGTCACAGACGTCTTTTTATCCTGTATCTTTAATTTTCGTCCGTACTTTCGGATGGTTTTTTGAAGAAAAATTCTCCCTTCGGAATAACGACGACACGAGTTTTTAGGTAAAACGATAATTATATCGTCAGAATATCTACGATACAGTCCGCCACTTTTAGAAACAAAATCAGCTATCTCTTTGTCAAAATCGATGAGATAGAAATTTGCGACTAGATCAGATATCGGGGTCCCCTGAGGAATACCGAAATCGAAACTATTCTTTTGAATGAGGCTCGGTAATCCCGATCGACCAGAAACGAAGCTTTTGAAATCTGATGGAGTACAGATCTGCTTAAATCTATCAGCTTTAAGTTGATCAATCTTTCTTCGGCGACGCTCTTGTCTTGTGCCGGATACAATCATAGAATTCAATTTCAAACGGTCGAATAGCTGATCCAAGTCGACAACTGAGTAAGCAGTCAGACTTTTAAATATCGCCAAGTGATCAGGAGGTAATTTTGAGCCTAGCAGGCGCTCCCATACCTGCAAAATTTTATTGTGCTCAAGGCTTTCAAAATATGATTTTATGTCAACAACCGTGACATAACAGTCACCAATGTCATTTATAAAGTCAAATACCTCGAAGGCAAAATTAATATTAGATTTACTGCCACCAGTCGCATTAGTTAATTCTCTATACGCTATAACATTATCTTGAAGACCTTCAACGTATAACTTATCTTCATATAGTTTAGACAACAAAACACGGTAACGAGCATAAATGGCTGCATCAACCCGAGATGCGTAACGAAGAGGCCGAGTTTTCTTCTTTCGCTCACCATTGCTGCGAAACTTCACCCACTCCTCGTTAAATCGTAAGCGCAATTTTCGATGCACCTTGACGGCTGCGGCAGCGCTGAACCGCCGTCACACCGATTTTGATATCCAGCTCTATTACGCCGCAGTGGTCGTGGCGTAGTTGAACGGCAGCAGGTCGTCGATTTCGGCCGCTTCGTCCCGCTGCGGCAACTCAGTGAGCACATAGCGCAGCCAGGTGAGTGGGTCGACGCCACATGCGCGGCAAGTCAGCATCAAACTGTAGACCACTGCGCTGGCCTTGGCTCCGTCAGCGGTGTCGCTGAACAGCCACGATTTTCTTCCTGTCGCAAAGACCCTGATGTCACGCTCCAGAATGTTGTTATCGATCGGCATCCTGCCGTCGGTGATATAGCGCGTCAGATAATCCCATTGGTTGAGGGTGTAGGACACTGCATCGCCGAGCTTTGTATCAGGCATAATCTTCGGCGCGATGTTGTCAAGCCATGCCTTTAGAGCGTTCAGGACCGGCAAGCTGTGCTGTTGCCGGAAACGGCGAATGCAATCGGCCTGCGTTTCATCGGCGTCGGGCTTTTTGTCTCGCGCCTGTTTTTCGATCCGGTAGAGCTGCTCGAAGAACCGGAGTGCCTGTTCCGGCGGTCCGCCTCCATTCTTTCTGGTTTTGAGTGCCTCGACAAAGCGCCGCCGGGAATGAGCCATGCATCCGACATGGGTGGCATCATCGAAGGTGCGCCAGGCTGTGTAGCCATCCGTCATGAGTATGCCGCGGTATTTGCCAAGGAAGGTTTGTGGGTGAATCTGACCGCGGCCGGGCTGGTAGTCGAGAAGCACGATCGGCTCGTCACTGTCCTCGCCGCTGCGATAAGCCCACATATACGATGTGCTGGTGGCTTCCTTATTCTTTTCCTTGAGGACCTGAACGGTCGTCTCATCACCGTGAATGAGAGGCTGCGACCTGAGCCGCAATCTCAGCGCATCATAGATGCGGTGAAGATGCTTCTCGCTCGAGCCGATCACCCAGTGAGCGAGAGCGCCTCGGCTGATCGGAACGCCGGCACGCTCGAATGTCTGAGCCACGCGGTAGAGCGGCGTGCCATCGACGTATTTGTGGACGAGCGCGAAAGCCAGTGTCGAGGCGGTGGCGATGCTGCCCGGCAGGGGCTGCGTCGGCATCGGAGCGATCACGACAGGCGTATTGATCCCGGTGCGGTCGCAATGGCGGCAGGCATACTTGAACCGCACGTTCTGCAGGACTTTTGCCTTGACCTCGATATGGAGCTGCTCGGTGACGGCCTCGCCCATGCGATGCATTTGACTGTCGCAGCAAGGGCAAGCTTTCTGATCGTCGGCAAGGTCATATTCGACACGCTCGCGTGGCAAATCTTCCGGTAGAGGCCTTCTGCCACGCTTCTTTCCCGTTGTGCTTTGGACCACCGGCAAGCCTGTATCCGGGAGATCGGCGGCCGCGTCGCCATAATCAGGATCATCCTCGTCCGCGGCCTCTTCGGCCTCGTTGAAGATGCGATCAATGTGCTTTTCGCTGCGGGGGGCAAAACGATGGAGCCTTGCAAGCGCCAGTTCTTCTTCAAGCTTGACGACCCGCTGCGAGAGGGCCTCCTTCTCGGCTTTGAGCGCAGCAATTTCGGCGGCGTTGGCCGCCAAATGCGCCATCAGCTCTGCAACGCTCAGTTCGCCGGTTCGGGTCATCCCAGTTTTGAATCTGAGCCGTGCTGCCGCGTCAATAGCTCAATTCGCCACCTTTAGCCGGCGATCTGATACTGCCGCACGGGATGGCGGATCATCGCATCGATATCGATCCCGTCGAGGATCCAGTGCAGTTGCTCGGTCGTCAGTGTGACCACCGTCACCTCTCGGCGCGGCCATCGGAACTTGTCTTCGGTCAACCGCTTCAGGATGAGCACGAAGCCCGAGCGATCGAAGAATAGCAGCTTCACCCGGTCACGCCGGCGGTTGCAGAAGGCAAACACTGCAGGAGCAAACGGGTCCAGCGCCATCGTCTCCTGGACCAGGACCGCAAGGCTGTTGATGCCGGCCCGGAAGTCGATCGGTTCGCGATGCAGATAGACTTGAAGATCAGCGCCAAGCTTAAACATGACCCAGAGCTCCGATGATTGCCGTCAATGCGTTGAGATCGCGGCACTCCAGCGTCAATCTCACACCATTCGGCAATGATACACTCACCTTCGCTGGAGAGGTCAGCGGGTCGCTCCTCTCCGTCGTCGGCAATCGCTCTTCGCGATCCGTGGCAGGCATCTCAATGTCGAACTCGCTGCTCGGGGCGGCAATCTGAACTGGAATAAACGCAGATGTCGAAGACGGCGATAATGGATGTGCCGGGGTATGTTTCCTGATCCATTTCCAAACGAGGTTCGCGTTGACCCCGTGTTCTCGCGCCAGTTTCGATACTGATGCGCCGGGTTCAAGGCAGGCCGCAACAAGGCGATCTTTCGAACCTTGATCGAAGCGCCGTCTTCCATTCCGACCAACCAGCCGCACAGCAAGTTTTTGACCTTCACCCATACTTGGTGTCCACCTTTTTTAAGTGGACACCTCATGCCAAAGCTCACTCAATTACAGAAGGTGCGGAGAAATTCGCGCTTACGTTAAATCTTAACAAGGGAAAAAAGGTGTGCTTCGACACAGCGTCCGGATCGTTAGCAAGCGCCACAACATTTTTGATCGGTACTTTTCGATCAAAATGGAGATATTTTTTTATGTCTTTATCTCTGGGAACCCAATCGTAGGATTGAGTGGAGGCAATAACACCAGTTGGCATGGTATAGTTATTGCCTCCGCCATTTATCATGGCTTTCGCCACTATCGTCCAAGTTCAACGATGTGTGCTATACTGTAGTATCGCGAATCGTGACGGCAGCTGCCGGCATGATGAAGACGCGACAGTCGCTACAACGAACCGCAGGAATAATCCAGATGATCGTAGAGCTATTAACCGCCTGTCCAATTGACAGTCTAAACACGAGACTCACGCGTTACCGTGATCCGGGACACTGACTGCGGAGGCCAACAATCCCAACCATAGATGTTGAGTTTACTGCTTCCGTAGTTTCAGGCTTGCCGTCTGGGAACCCCCATAAACGTATAATGGCGATTCCAATACGTTGATTCAAGAGAGAACCGTCTAAGTTAAGTGAAATAACGCTCACAACAAAATTCCACTTATCCATATACTCGATTTGCGCGCCCCGGAACAACCCACCCCCACCCCCGTTCTCTCCCGAGCCCAAACCTCAGGAGCGCCCCATGCCCGCACTCGCAGACACCTTCATCTCCGCCCTCCACCACCTCGAATCCGACCACGATACCGACACCATCGCCAGCCTGTTTACCGACGATGCCAGCCTGTCCAATCCGCTGGTGTCCTATGACGATGGCGGGGTGGATGCGGCGAAGACGTTCTGGTCGCATTATCGCGATGCTTTCGATGATATCGCCTCGGAGTTCCGCGCCGTGACGGATACGGATGGCGTTGCCTTTCTCGAATGGCGCAGCCGCGGTTCGATCGATGGCGAGGCTTTTGACTATGGCGGCGTCAGCGTTCTGGAGGTGGCGGATGGCAAGATCGCCGCGTTTCGCACCTATTTCGACAGCGCCCAGATCCCCCGCGCCCATTCCACCGGCGGCAAAGGGTCCGGTCGCGGCGGGAAACCGGAGATCGCAGTGACGGGGAAAAACAACGGCGAGGACGATCTGGAGACCGCCCAGCGCGAAGCCGCCGAGCAGCGCGCCAAGGGCGGCTACAGCTGATCCCGACTGTTCGAAAATCTGTTTGAAAACAAGGAGGCAGGCCGGAAACGGTTCTGCCTCCTTTTCGTGTCCGCCGTCCGCATCGGCCTGATCAAGCGAAGCCGAAACGCGCACATCCCCCATTTTTGCACGCGCCGTTTTCCCCGCCGCCCGGACCCGCCCCCATACTGGCCCCGTTCCGCTCTCGGATACACCGGCAGGCGTGCCGGCGAGGCGGAGCCGGCTGTGGGGTGTGAGGAACGACGTGCGCCTCCCGCATCACGGTCCGCAACACGGCCTCCCCCCGAAACGGCAGCGCCTCGCGCAAGCGAGGATGCAAATGGGTTCGGGTTTGCCTTCGCGGCATGCAACGCCATCCTGTCCTGCCCCTCCGGGCGGTCGGGAGACCGGCAGAGAGGCATTTGCGGGCATAAACCGCCGAACGGGGCGCCGGAAGGTGTCATTCCTTTACCTATCAACGCGGCAGCTTCCAGCGCCCCGTCCGAAATTCCGGCCCGACAGCCGGTCCAGCATCGATGCGCCAGACCACGCGGCAAAACCGCCTGCGTGAAGGAGACCGCATGTCCAGACGAGACCCGACATCCCCCGGCATCGCGCCGGCCAGCGCTCGACCGGCTGAGCCAGAACCGCCAGAGGCTTTACCGCCCATCCGGCCCTCACCCCCGAACCCCGCCTGCGCGGTCGCGGACATGCTGCTCGCGCCGGCCTTCCTCTGCCACCGCGCCCGCTGCCGCCGTCACCGCGCCTGCAGCCTGCCCGGCGCGACCGAGCCCGACCCGGACATTCCCCTCTGGCAGTCCGAAACCTGCTTTCCCCGCTGCATCATGGAAGCAAAGACCGGATTTCGCGGGGAATTCCTTCTGATCCTCGCCTTGCTGATGCACATCGAAAAGCTTCTGGAACCGGGCCTGCTGAAAACCTGGAGCGGCAATATCGACACCGAGGACACCGGCGACCAGATTCGCGCCGCCCTCACCCTCGCCGCCCGCCGCCTGCCCCGGGGAGATCCCTTGTTGGCGGAGTTTCGGGCTTTCTGGCGGGAAGATGAGAAGCGGGAGTAGGGAGTAGTGAGCAGTGAGCAGTGAGCAGTGAGCAGTGAGCAGTGAATAGGGAATAGGGAATAGGGAATAGGGACGAAATCAAGCACGAAGACAAAACGGAATCGCGCGGCCAACCCCAAGTCTTCTCCCCCCTTGTGGGGGAGATAGCCGGCAGGCCAGAGAGGGCCTTCCTTCCTAATCCCTACTTACTACTTACTACTTACTACTCACTACTCACTACTCACTACTCACCAACTTCACTCAGCAGCCTCGTCCCGCAACACCTCCAGCTCATACCGATAGCCTTCCAGCATCAGATAGGCCTGCTCGATCACCTCGATCTGCCCCTCCGCGCTGCGGATCGCCTCGGCGATGGATTGCGAGCGCGCTCGCAGCATCGACCCTAGCACATCCGCCTCGGGGCGGCGTCCCAGCCGGTCCATGTGCTGGCGAACGCGGGTGCGGTGGCGCTCCAGTTCGAGAATATGGAAGCGGCTCTTGACGATATCGTCGGACAGGCGGCGGCGCATGGCGGCCACCGGGTCGAAACTGCCGGGCTCGCGCTCGTCCAGGATCACCTCGTTGACCAGCATTTCGATCACCAGCAGCCCCTTCAGGTCGCGCGGGTCGGCGAGCTGCGGGTCGTAGCCGGTATCGTCGAAGATCTTGCGGCGCACGGGGTCGCGCAGCAGGTCGTAGGCCGCCTGCAGCTTGCCAAAAGCCTCCACATCGCCGCCCTGGTCGGGATGCGCCGTCTTCGCCAGCTGGCGATAGGCCGTCTTGATCGCGGCCTCGTCGGCGTCGCGCTCCACGCCCAGCATCGCATAGGGATCGATCACCTTGCCCCCAATCCTCTCGCCGCACCGGCCATGGCGCCGGCCCTACAGTGTCGGCCACCCTTGCAGTACCCGCCCCGGCCGCCGGCATCAACCCTTGGCAGGCTCAGACGGCCCGCTGTGCACCGCTTGCGGACACTCCGCCATGCATCCGACGAAAATGTGGAGGCCCGGCCTTTTTCTCTCATCTGTCCCCATCCGGACCCGCTTGCCAAGGCGCGTATTTGCTGGCAGAAATATACCGTTCGGGCTGTTCATCCCGGAGACTGGACTGATGTGGTTGTGCCGCTCGGCGGCGTTCCGGTGGAGAGATCCGCTGTGGACACGGCCGAACGGCAGCATGGGGCGGATGGCCGGCAAGGCCTTGCGGCTCCCATGGGCGTAGACGTTCTTTGCTCCCGTACGTGACATCCAGACGGCGTGTCCTGTTTCGACACGCATGACCGCCCGCCTCCCCGGTCTCGGGGGTGCGGTTACCACTTCAAGGGAAGACCAGAGGACATCCCCCATGGCCACCAAAGGCATCGTAAAATTCTTCAACCAGGACAAGGGTTTTGGTTTCATCACTCCGGACGGCGGCGCGAAGGACGTATTCGTCCACATCTCCGCTCTCCAGGCCGCCGGCCTCCAGACGCTGAAGGACGGCCAGCAGGTCACCTTCGACACCGAGCCGGATCGCATGGGCAAAGGCCCCAAGGCCGTCAACATCAGCGCTGCATAATCTGCCGCTGACGACATCCGGAAACGGCGCCCCAGTGGCGCCGTTTCTGTTTGCGCCGGCCGGCCCACCTGCCCGGCATGCATCTGTCGAAAAAATCCCCACCATCCTCTCCCCGCTCGGCACGGGCGGGCTACAGTGAGCGTCTGAGGTTCGGGAAACGCCGATACCGGTCCTCTACCGCTCTTTGAACAAGCCCGTCTTTACCCGCGCCGTCCCGCATTACTCAGCCGCCTCGCGGTCTCCGGCAACCGAGAGCACCGCGGCAAAGGCGGCGGCGATCACCTCCGGCCCGGCGCCGGCCCGTGTCGCATCGGCCGAAAGGATCTGCCGAAACCGCCGCGCCCCCGGCCAGCCCTGAAACAGCCCGACCATGTGCCGCGTCACATGCACCAGCCGCCCGCCGCTGGCGATATGCCCCGCCGCATAGGCCATCATCGCATCCCGAACGCCGCACCAGAAGTCCGGGGAGCGCCGATGCCCCGCCTCGATAAAATCACCCGGATCGACAGCCACGGGCGCAGCACCCGTCAGAGGATGCGGAAAAGCGCCATCCACGCCCGTCAGCATCGCGCTATCATGGTAGGCCGCCCGGCCAAGCATCACGCCGTCGAGAGCAAGAGGAACGTCGGCATGACGAAGCTGGAGCAAGGCATCACCCAGCGTGTGAAGCCCGCCATTGATGCCGATGAAAAGGTCGGGATTCTCCGCCTTGATCCGGTGCACCAGCCCATAGTCGAGCGGCGGAATGTCGCGATTCTCCTTGGGCGAAAGCCCCTGCAGCCAGGCCTTGCGCGCATGCACCCACACGCCGTCGACGCCGGCCGCCCGCACGCGGTCGAGCAGCGCCCGCAGCGCGATCTCCGGGTCCTGGTCATCGACGCCGATCCGGCATTTCACCGTCACGGGCACCGAAACCGCCGCCTTCATCGCCGCCACGCAGTCCGCCACCACCTCCGGCTCCCGCATCAGGCAGGCGCCGAACGTACCGGATTGCACCCGGTCGGACGGGCAGCCGACATTCATGTTGATCTCGCTATAGCCGAACCCCACCCCGATCCGCGCCGCTTCCGCCAGCTTCCCCGGATCGTTGCCCCCCAACTGCAACGCCACCGGCGTCTCCGCGACCGAGCACCGCAACAACCGCTCCCGATCCCCCCGCAACACCGCATCGGCGACGATCATCTCGGTATAGAGCAGCGCATGCGCCGACAGCTGGCGCGCGAAATAGCGATAATGGCGGTCCGTCCAGTCGATCATCGGTGCGACGGCGAACACCGGCGGCGCAAACATGCGGGCCTGCGCGGTCTCGGAAGCGTTCTCAATGTCCGTCATGGTGCCGTCTCGTCATCTCGAAGAATCGCCGGGCGGAAAACGCCCGCGGGGCGCAAGGGCCACAGGTCGCCCGAACCTGCCGCCCTTCCAATACCCCTCAGCGCGCACTGCGCCAAGAGCCGACATCCCGACGGCCGCAACATCGCCGGTCGCCGAAAAAGAAAAAAGCCTGCCGCGGGAGGAGGTGCGGCAGGCTTTATGAAAGGATCCAAGGGTCGGGAGGAGGTGACCCGGATCTCTCGAAGCACCCGGGAGGAGGATGAGTGCTTCGGTGGATTCAAGATAATATTGCATTGCAGCAAAAACAAGATCAGCAATGAGATTTTCTGCCGCTGCTCGGGTCAGCCCTTTGTCAGATTGCGGCAAACACATTTTCCATCGAGCAAAACGCTATCGCCAGTACCGCGATACCAGCGTCTCCCGGCGATGTCCGGTGCCCAGCAGATAACCGGCGACAAATGCCGCAGCTCCGACCAGCAGCAGCACGGACCCGGCCGCTGCCCGGTGATCCTGCGCCGAGGCGACGACGGCACCGGCCTCGCGCTGAACGGCGGCGGTTGCGCGCTTTACATTCGCGGCCACGGTCGTTTTGTCTTCCAGTTCGCCGGTAAATCCTGCCTTGATGTCAGACATTTCGCTGCTCCGAAGTTGAGTGAGGTATCCCTTAAGAAAAGGGCAGAGAAGATTTTTGTTCCGCAGCGCCGAAAGAAACTTCGTTTCTAAGGCATTCTGTTTTCGCAGTGCAGCATATCGGGGCAAAATTTGCTTTGCATGTCAGTCTTATTTTCGATTTTGCGAAATTTTCTCTGGTTGCATCGGATCGTTTCTGGCAAGCTCTTCGTGAGGTGCCTCATAAAAACCCGCTTCACGGCTGCAAATGCCTGAGTCGGAAAACACGTCGCAAAAGATGGATCGCAAATAAGAGGCAAAGGGAGAACGTCATGGTCGAGGAAAATCTGTATCGTATTGTCGAAGTGAGCGTGAAACGTGGCACGGACCGGCGCGATGTCGGCATCATGACGGTGCGCCAGGCGCTGGCCCTCCCGGATGTGCCGAGCCTGGAATATACCGATCCGGACCGCAAGACTCGCAGTGGCGGCCCCTTCATCACCCGCGCCCAGCTTCAGGCCTACGCCTGCCGCTGAGGGGAACGACAGCGCCTGCCGGCAAGGTTCGCTTGCTGCGACACGCAGGATGATGCGAAAAATCCGGAGCGACCGGCCTCACCTCACGCTCCCACACCACGAAATCTCCGCACCGTCTTCCCCGCCGCCTCTCGCGGGTGCTATCCTGCCGCTGTCATCACCAGCATCCGGATTGCCATGAACACCGTCATTCCCGCCCCCGCCCCCGTCATTCTGCCCGTTCGCGGCAGCGACGCCGGGTTTCCCGTTCGTCGCGTCTATTGCGTCGGCCGCAACTATGCTGCCCATGCGATCGAGATGGGGCATGATCCCTCACGCGAACCGCCCTTTTTCTTCCAGAAGAACCCGGAAAATCTCGTGCTGCCGGCGACCGGTTTCCCCTACCCTGCGCAGTCCAGCGACGTGCACCACGAGGTCGAACTTGTCGTCGCGCTGAAGGCGGGCGGCACGAATATCGATCCGGCCACCGCGATGGACTGCGTCTGGGGCTACGGCGTCGGCATTGATTTCACGCGGCGCGATCTTCAGGCCGAGGCAAAGACCAAAGGCCACCCCTGGGCAGCGGCCAAGGCGTTCGAACATTCTGGACCCGTCTCCCCGCTTGTCGCTGCGGAAGGTTGCCCCGCTCCCGCCAGCGGCCGCATCCAGTTGAGCGTCAATGGCGAGACGCGGCAGGATGGCGACCTCGCGCAGATGACGTGGAAGATCCCGGAGATCATTGCGGAACTTTCGAAGCTCTTCACGCTCGCCGCCGGCGATATCATCCTCACCGGCACGCCCGCCGGCGTCAGCGCCGTCAACCGGGGCGATGTCGTCACCTGCAGCGTCGAAGGTTTTGGCGATCTCACCGTTACCATCGTCTGACATTTCCAGCGCGCGGGGCCTCCCCGCGCGTCAGTTTCCCTGCCCGAATCACCGGAGCCACCATGCCCCTCTACGCCCTCGGCACACGCCGTCCCACCTGCCCGCCCGCGGATCGCTACTGGATCGCGCCGGATGCGCATGTCATGGGGGATGTCGTGATCGGCGAGGATGTCGGCATCTGGTTCGGCGCGGTGCTGCGCGGCGATAACGAGCCGATCCAGGTCGGCGCGCGCACCAATATTCAGGAGGGCGCCGTCGTCCATGTCGATGCCGGCTTCCCGGTCACCATCGGTCAAGGCTGCACCATCGGCCACCGCGCCATCGTCCACGGCTGCACCATCGGCGACAACAGCCTTATCGGCATGGGCGCAACCATTCTCAACGGCGCCGTCATCGGCCGGAACTGCCTCGTCGGCGCCAATGCACTCGTTACCGAAGGCAAGGTGTTTCCCGACAATTCTCTCATCGTCGGCGCCCCGGCCCGTGTCCTGCGCATACTGGATGACGCAGCAATTGCCGGCCTGCGCGCCTCGGCCGACAACTACGTCCGCAACTGGCAGACTTTCGCCGCTGAACTCACACCGATCGAAGAGGAATGAGCAATCGCTCTCAGGCCGTGCAATTTCCGCAATGCCCGCGCATCTCGATCGTCGTCTTTTCAGTCCTGAACTGCTGCTTGCTCGCGAGCAGAGCCAGCCGGTCCTCGATCTCGGGATCGCTGATCTCGCTCACCTGCCCGCAATCCTCGCAGATCGCAAACGCGATCACGGCCTTGTCAGGCCCGTGATCATGCGGATGGGTGCAGGCGACGAAGGCGTTGAGGCTCTCCAGCCGGTGAACGATGCCGAATTCGGTCAGCTTCTCCAGCGCCCGGTAGACCTGCAGCGGCGCCCGAAACCCGTGGTCGCGCAGCTTGTCGAGGATCGTATAGGCGCTGAGCGGCGCCTCGGCATGGGTCAGCGTTTCCAGAACGAGCGCCTGGTTGCGGGTCAGCTTGCGTGGCTCCATCAGTGATGTCCTCCCGGCGGTGAAAACGGCGTACCGTCCGGCCCGCGCCGGCCGATCGGCAACAGGCTGAGGACGAAGATGACGACGGCGGCGACCACGATGGACGGGCCGGACGGCGTATCGAAATGCAGTGAGCCGAACAACCCGCCGACCACCGCCACCGCACCGATCAGCGAGGCGAACACCGCCATGATCTCGGGCGAGGCCGAAAAGCGGCGGGCCGTGGCGGCGGGAATGATCAGCAGCGAGGTGATCAGCAGAATGCCGACGATCTTCATGGCGATGGCGATGACGAGCGCCATCAGGAGCATGAAGAACAGCCGCGACCGCTCCGGATGCAGGCCCTCGGCCTCCGCGATCTCCGGATTGACGGTTGCGGCGAGCAGCGGCCGCCACAGCATGACCAGAGCCATCAGCACGAGAATGCCCCCGCCCCAGACGATGTCGATATCGGCCTCTGATACGGCGAGAATATCGCCGAACAGGAACCCGACGAGGTCGATCCGCACCCAGGTCATGAAGGCGACGATGACGAGGCCGATCGACAGCGAGGAATGCGAGAGAATCCCGAGCAGCGCATCGGTCGAAAGCCCGCCGCGCTTCTGCAGTGCCAGCAGCAGCAGCGACACCATCGCCGCGACGATGAACACGCTGACCATCAGGTTCAGGTCGAGCAGCAGGGAGAGCGCGACACCGAGCAGCGCGGAATGCGCCATGGTGTCGCCGAAATAGGCCATGCGGCGCCAGACCACGAAGCAGCCGAGCGGCCCGACGGTCATGGCCAGACCGACGCCGGCAATGAGGGCGCGGATGAAGAAATCGTCAAGCACGGTCGCGCTTCCCCGGTTCGAGCCGCTTCAGGCGGATCTGGCTGTGGCCGCATCCGCAGGTATCGTCATGCACGTGGTCCTGAACGGCCGTATCATCCCCGTGATGGTCGTCCCTGTGATGGCCGTCATCCGGATGGCAATGGTCCGTCAGGCTTCCGTCCGCATGCAGGACGCGGCCGTCGGGCAGATGGGTGTGATCATGATCGTGATTGTAGACAGCAAGAGTTTGTGCAGCCTTCACGCCGAACAGGCGCTGATATTCGGGACTCTGGCTCACCGCCTGCGGCGTACCGCGGCAGCAGACATGCCCGTTGAGGCAGATCACCGTATCCGTTTCCGCCATCACGACATGCAGGTCGTGCGAAATCAGCAGAATGCCGCAGCCGGTCCGGTTGCGAATGGTCTTGATCAGATCGTAAAGCGCGATCTCGCCGGAGAAATCCACGCCCTGAACCGGCTCGTCCAGCACCAGCAGGTCCGGCCGGCGGGCGATCGCCCGCGCCAACAGCGCCCGCTGGAACTCGCCGCCGGAGAGATGCTGGACCTCGGCCCGCGCCAGATGCAGGATGCCGGTGGACGACAGCGCCTCGGCGATCTCGGCGCTTTTCAGCGGCCCGGTCAGCGTCATCAGACGCTCCACGGTCAGCGGCAGCGTCCAGTCGATGGAAAGTTTCTGCGGGACATAGCCGACCTTCAGGCCGCCGATCTTTTCCACGCGCCCCTCGTCCGGCTTCATCACGCCGATGGCGGTTTTCGCGGTCGTGGATTTTCCCGAGCCGTTCGGCCCGATCAGCGTCACGATCTCGCCACGCGAGACGGAAAAATCGACGCCCCGCACCAGCCACCGCCCGCTCCGGCGAATACCCACCTCCCGCAGCGTCACGAGCGCCTCGTTCGCGGCGCGCGCGGGCGCACCCGTGCGGGATATTGCAGGCGCGGTGTGCGGATGAATGTCGGTTTCGGACATCGGAAATTTCCCGGAGGACCCTGTTGCCAGCGGCTATGCCACACGTTATAGCATAACGCAATTGATGTAATAACATTACATTAAGAATACAAGCCGCCGGCATCCTCCCTGACCCCTGCCGACGTCTTGCCCGAACAAACGGCCCGACCATCCCTTCAACCGCGACGTCTTCGTCGCTCGCGAGATGGTCGGACCCGGCATGAACCCTACAGGAGCTTCTCCATGTCCCCTCGCGCCTCGCTGATCCTCGCCGCCACCGCATTCCTCGCAGCCGGCACGGCCCACGCCCAGACACCCGATGTGGTGGTCTCCATCAAGCCGATCCACTCGCTCGTCGCCTCCATCATGGCCGGCGTCGGCGAGCCGAAGCTGATCGTGGAAGGCGCCGCCTCCCCCCACACCTACAACATGAAGCCGTCCAATGCCTCGGCGCTCCAGAAGGCGAATGTCGTCTTCTGGATGGGCGAAGGCATGGAGCATTTTCTGGAAAAGCCGCTGGAAACGCTGGGCTCCAAGGCCACCATCGTCGCGCTCGAAGAAGCGCCGGGCGTCGAAAAGCTGCCCCAGCGCGAAGGCGGCCCGTTCGAGCCGCATGACGATGGCGACGAGGCCGAGGACGCTCATGGCCATGACGCCGCCGACGCTCATGACGCCAAGCATGCTCATGACGACGGGGAGTTCGACATGCATTCCTGGCTCGATCCGCGCAACGCCAAGGCCATGGCCGCCGAGATCGAAACAGTGCTGGCGAAGGCCGATCCCGAACATGCCGCAACCTACCGCACCAACCGCGAGACCCTCGACGCCCGCATCGACGCCCTGGATCTCGCGATTGCCGCCACGGTCGCCCCGATCAAGGATCGCCCCTTCATCGTCTTCCACGATGCCTACCAGTATTTCGAAAACCGCTACGGCGTCACGGTTGCCGGCTCGATCACCGTTAGCCCGGAGACCGCTCCCGGCGCCCAGCGCCTGAAAGAAATCCACGCCAAGATCGAAACGCTCGGCGCCACCTGCGTCTTCGCCGAGCCCCAGTTCGAGCCGAAGCTGGTCAACGTCGTTCTGGAAGGCACGACGGCCAGATCCGGTACGCTGGACCCCGAAGCCGGCACGCTGACCGCCGGCCCGGACCTCTACTTCCAGCTGATGAACGGCGTCGCCCAGTCACTGGCAAGCTGCCTGTCCCAGCAGGGCTGATGGCCTCGCACAAGGTCGCTTCGCCATCATCCCGGTATCGATGACAGACAGGCGTGATGCTATGACGGGACGATTGGCGAACGCGACCAGAGCTTACGAGAGCGGCGACTACATCGCCGCTCTCACGCTTTTGAGCAGCATGGTCGATGACGGCGCGGATGCCGGCGTGCTGACGCTTCTCGGCCGGACCTTCCAGAAGCTCGGCCTGGAAAAGGACGCGCTTGATCTCTTCGGTCGCGCCGTCGATCTCGATCCGACGCCCGAAGCCTTGGAGCGCGCCGCCGCCTCAGCCGTCGTCGCCGGGGACGATGCACGAGCCTTGCTCTATGGAATGCGGCTCTTCGTGCTCCAGTCCAACAACGCGACTGTCGCGGCGCTCGTCGCCTCAGCCTTCATCCGCTCCGGCGATGCCCAATCAGCGCACCTCGTCCGGGCGGCTCTGGTCGAGAGCGACGACCCCGCCCACATCCATCTCGCCGCAAACCTCTATGCGGGCGAAGACCGCGACCCCGCCGTGCTCACCGTCTTTCGCAAGCTGGCGAACCTGAAGACCGACGATCCCTATGCGCAGGCAACCTATATGGCGATCGCGCGGGACTTTTGCGATTATAAAGCCCTGGCCGATCTGGAAAGCCGGTGGGAGAAGGCCTCCTGGGACACGGCAACCTCGACACCGCCGCTCCTCCAGGGCGAAACGCCCTATGCCAACCTGCTCCATTGCGACAACGAACGCCTGAACCGTCTCGCGACCAACGGCACCCCGACCCGCAACCGCTCGAAACCCACCTTCGCCGCCCGCCCCCGCATGAGCCGGAAACGCAGCACGCAACCGCTGCGGATCGGCTACCTCTCCAGCGACTTCTGGAGCGGCCACGCCACCATGCGCCTGCTGCAGGCCGTCCTCACCCTGCACGACCGCAACCGCTTCGATGTCACGCTCTACTGCCATACGCACGACCAATTCACGACCGCCGAGACCTCTGATCGCACGCGCTGGGGCCGCATCGTCCCCATCCATGCCATGAGCGACGGGCAGGCTGCGCAGACAATCCGCGCCGACGGCATCGACATTCTCGTCGATCTTAAGGGTTCGACCGCCGGCAACCGGAACACCATCCTCAATGAAAACGTGGCGCCCGTGCAGGTGTCCTGGCTCGGCTTTCCCGGCAGCAACACCAACATTGACTGCGATTACGTCATCGGCGACCCGATCGTCACGCCGCCCTCGTCCGCCCCCTTCTACCACGAACGCATCTGCCGCCTTCCCGAAACCTACCAGCCGAACGACCCGTTCCACCGCGCCCTTCCGCCGCCAACGTCCCGCGCCGAACTCGGCCTTCCCGAAGGCCGCTTCGTCTTCGCCGCCTTCAACGTGACCCGGAAGATGACGATCGAGACGATCGACATCTGGGCCGACATCCTTCGCCAGGTACCGGACGCCCTCCTTTGGGTCCTCGTCGATGGCAGTGTCGCACGCGAAAATTTCGCCCGGGCCATGGCGGCGCGGGGCGTTGCGGAAACGCAGATCGTCTTTGCAGGAAAGGCGCATTACGAGAGCCATATCGCCCGGCTGCAGGCCGCCGACCTCGGTCTCGACACCTTTCCCTATAACGGGCACACGACGACATCCGACCAGCTCTGGGCGGGTCTTCCGGTCATCACCCTGCGGGGAAGAAATTTCGCGTCGCGGGTCTCCGAAAGCCTGCTGACGGCGATTGGCCTGCCCGACCTCGTCCTCGCGGACAAACAGGCCTTGATCGATCGCGCGGTCGCCCTCGCAAGGCATCCGGAAGAGATTGGGCACCTCAAGCAGCGGCTGATCGGGAACCGGGACTCCGCGCCCTTGTTCGACGCCGAGCGATTCTGTCTCCACCTCGAAGCCGCCTATGAGAGAATGGCCGAGAGGGCGAGACTGAGGCTGCCGCCGGCATCGTTCGATGTGCCGGCGCTGCCCGAACGGAAGGGGCGTTTTCGTTGAAAGGGAACACCGCAGCCCCGCAAGGAAGCTGCGGCGAACATGGCTTACCGGCTAGAGGCGAGGCCGACGATGACGCCTGTGGCAACGCTGATGAGCAGGAAGTCGTTATCGACCTTGACCCAGCGCTGGCCACGCGGCGGAGCGTTCAGGCGGTAGCGGCGGTAGTCGCGGACCTCGGCGGTGCGGCGGCGCTCGGCAGGCGACAGGCGGTGGCCGCGCGTCCAGCGGTTCTTGCGCACGACCGTCTTTTTGATCGTCGTGGTCGAATGCCGCTCGACCTTCCGGCCCCGGAACCCGTCATTCCGGTCCTGCGGCGCAGCAAAGGCGCCCGGCGCGGCCAAGAAGGATGTGGCGAGAAGGGTGATGATAAAACGCTTCATGAAAGTGTGTCCTTCGTGTTTCGAGACAGCCGGAAACTAGGGCCGCGATGATGAACGGGAGGTGAAGGCGCACATTACATTTCCGTAACTATATCAGCATATTATAAGTCATTCATCATTAAACGCATGAAATTTACAGCTGGCCGCCCGCACAGAGTCTGTCACCCGATCCCTTTAGACGCCGGCCATACCGCATCTTCGACTTTGGTCGCATCCGCGCCAAACCACACTGAAAACAGCCCAAAGCGCTTGAAAGCACGTCCGAAATCGGCACTGTGGCACAAGGAAGGCTGCTGGGGAGAGCAGCCGAGTGAGGGAGATCGACATGACACCATTGCTGGGCCTCAGCCGCCTGATCGACGCGACGACGGAGTTCATCGGCAAGTCCGTGACGTGGCTGATCCTCGTCGCCGTGCTCGTCAGTGCCGGCAACGCGGTCATCCGCAAAGCCTTCAACATGTCTTCGAACGCCTGGCTCGAAGCGCAATGGTACCTCTTCGGCGCCGCCTTCATGCTGGCCGCCGCCTACACGCTGAAGCAGAACGAGCACATCCGCATCGACGTCGTCTACGGCAATTTCTCGCGCCGGGTGCAGCACTGGATCGACCTGCTCGGCCACCTCCTGTTCCTGATGCCCTTCGTGCTCGTGATGATCGTCTATCTCATCCCCTATGTCCGCATGAGCTACGTCTCCGGTGAAATGTCCTCCAGCGCCGGCGGTCTCATCCTCTGGCCGGCAAAGGCCATCCTGCTCGCGGGCTTCATCCTGCTGGCCTTTCAGGGCGTATCCGAGATCGTCAAGAAAATCGCCATCATGCGCGGCATCATCGACGACCCCGCGCCCTATGTGCCGACACATGCGCCGCTCGAAATAGTGCCGTCGACCATCGACCCGGAGGCGCGCCCGTGATCGCGTTCATCGCCGAAAACCTCGCCCCGATCATGTTCCTCTCGCTGATCGTCTTCATGCTGATCGGCTACCCCGTCGCCTTCTCGCTCGCCGCGAACGGCCTGCTGTTCTTCGTCATCGGCGTCGAACTCGCCCCCTATTCCGACAGCATCAACCTGTCCTGGCCGCTGCTCAACGCGCTGCCGGACCGGTTCTGGGGGGTGATGTCGAACGACACACTGCTCGCCATCCCCTTCTTCACCTTCATGGGAATCGTGCTGGAGAAGTCCGGCATGGCGGAGGATCTGCTCGATACGATCGGCCAGCTGTTCGGCCCCGTGCGCGGCGGCCTTGCCTATGCCGTCATCTTCGTGGGCGCGCTGCTCGCCGCCACCACCGGCGTCGTCGCGGCCTCGGTCATCGCCATGGGCCTCATCTCCCTGCCGATCATGCTGCGCTACGGCTACGACCGCAGCGTCGCCTCCGGCGTCATCGCCGCATCCGGCACGCTGGCCCAGATCATCCCGCCCTCGCTCGTCCTCATCGTCCTGGCCGATCAGCTCGGCCGTTCGGTCGGCGACATGTATGCCGGCGCGCTCATCCCCGGCCTCATCCTCACCGGCCTCTACATGGGCTATATCCTGCTGATGTCGTTCATCAAGCGCGATGCGATGCCGGCTTTGCCGCTGGAGGCGCGCACCCTCGGCTCCGGCGTCACCTCGCTCATCGTCGCGCTCGCCGTCGCCTTCGCCTTCGCCTATGCGGCCCACGTCATGCTGTCGCCGACCTACGGGCCGGATGCCGACATTCTCGGCGGCACCTGCGGCGTCGCCTTCATCTATGTCGTCGCCCTCATCGACCGCACGACCAGGCTCAACATGATGTCGCGGCTGGCCCAGCAGGTCATCATCGTCCTCATCCCGCCGCTGGCGCTGATCTTCCTCGTGCTCGGCACGATCTTCCTCGGTATTGCCACGCCGACCGAAGGCGGCGCCATGGGTGCCGTCGGCGCGCTCATCATGGCCGGCGCCAAGGGCCGCCTGTCGATGGAGGTCATCCGCTCGGCGCTGGCCGCCACCACACGCCTGTCGGCCTTCGTGCTCTTCATCCTCATCGGCGCCCGCGTCTTCTCGCTGACCTTCTACGGCGTCAATGGCCATATCTGGGTGGAGCACCTGCTCACGGCCATGCCGGGCGGGGAGACCGGGTTCCTGATTGCGGTCAACGCGCTTGTCTTCTTCCTCGCCTTCTTCCTCGACTTCTTCGAGCTGGCCTTCATCATCGTGCCGCTGCTGGCGCCTGCCGCCGACAAGCTCGGCATCGACCTGATCTGGTTCGGCGTGCTGCTCGGCATCAACATGCAAACGAGCTTCATGCACCCGCCCTTCGGCTTCGCCCTGTTCTACCTGCGTTCGGTCGCCCCGAAGATCCCCTATCTCGACCGCATCACCGGCAAAATGACGCCGCCGGTGACAACCGGCCAGATCTACTGGGGTGCCGTTCCCTTCGTCTGCATCCAGATCATCATGGTGGCGCTGACGATCCTGTTTCCGCAGATGGTCATGCACTATAAGGGTGACGGCGCGGCGGTCGATCCGAACACGATCAAGATCGAGGTTCCCGGCTTCGGCAACAACGGCGGCGGCCTGAGCCTCCCCGGCGGTCTGCAACTGCCCTCCGGAAACCCGCTGGACAGCCCGAAACCCGCCGATCCCTTGAGTGCGCCGCCTCCGATGAACGACCTCAGCGCCCCGCCCTCGTTCAAATAGGGCGGGCAGAAGCAGCGAGCAGCAAAAGAACGGCCGGGTCCATCCCCGGCCTTTTCTCATGTGGTAAAACGACAAACGAAAACCGCCGGAGCCCGTGGTTGAGAACGGGCTCCGGCGGCGGTCTTTGAAACGGTAAAGATCGATCAGAGCTTGCCGTTGCGCTGCTGAATCATCATGAACGTATCGTAATTGTATTCCGCGATCTGCGCATTGAGGTAGAACTCGGAGCGGAACGCCTTGATCGAGCCCCAGATCTTCTTGAAGGCCGGGTTCGTCGCTTCCATGTCGGCATAGACCTTGTTGGAGGCGTCGAAGCAGGCGGACAAAATATCGGCGCTGAACGGGCTGAGCTTCGCGCCCGCCGCCACGAGACGCTTGATCGCGGCCGGGTTCAGGTAGTCGTATTTTTGCAGCATGTTGGCGTCGGCGGCCTGGCAGGCGGTACGCAGCAGCGACTGGTAGGCCTTGGGCAGACCGTCGAAGGCCGTCTTGTTGAACATGGCGTGGACGGTCGGGCCACCTTCCCACCAGCCGGGATAGTAGTAATACGGCGCGACCTTGTAGAAGCCGAGCTTCTCGTCGTCATAGGGGCCGACCCATTCGGCCGCGTCGATCGTGCCCTTTTCGAGCGAGGGATAGATGTCCCCGCCGGCGATCTGCTGCGGCACGACGCCAAGCGACTGCATGACCTTGCCGGCAAAGCCGCCGACGCGCATCTTCAGGCCCTGGAGGTCGGCGACGGTCTTGATTTCCTTGCGGAACCAGCCACCCATCTGCACGCCGGTATTGCCGCCGGGATAGGCGACGAGGCCCTGCGGCGCCAGAAACTCGTTGAACATGTCGATACCGCCGCCGTGATACTGCCAGGCATTGTGGCCACGAGCGTTGAGCGCGAAGGGAACGGCGGCGCCGAGCGCCCAGACCGGGTCCTTGCCCCAGTAATAATAGGAAACCGTGTGGCAGGCCTCCACCGTGCCGGATGCCGCGGCATCGGCCGCCTGCAATCCGGGGACGATTTCACCGGCCGCGAAGACCTGAATCTGAAAATTGCCGTCGGTCGCTTCCGAAACATATTTCGATATGACCTCGGCGCCGCCATAGATCGTGTCGAGCGATTTCGGAAAGGACGACGTCAGCCGCCAGGAGACTTTCGGGGTCGTCTGGGCAATGGCGGGTGCCGCCAGCACGGTTGCAGCGGCGGCTCCGGCGCTACCAATCCCTGCTCGACGAATAAATGAACGACGATCCATGTTCTGTCTCTCCTCCTGTCGCAGTCAGCCGGTAGAATGCCGGTCTGTCCTCCCTGCGGGCGCCCCTTCAGGCGCCTGATCCCAGAAGCGGTTTCCTTGAGGGAACCGCTTTCCCGAGAGGGAGATTACACGCCCCCGTCGCCGTGTCCAGCGGGGGTGGCGACAGGGCAGTTCGACTTTTGCAGCAAAGGGAGACTTGACCGTGAAGACGACAGGTTTTCTGCCCCGGCCCCCATCCCGGCAATAATTTTCCCGGATGGCCGAACAACCTGAGATGGCCGACCTCGGACACAAGGCGACACCACCCTATGATGCCGCCATCAACAGACCGGAGACTTGAATGAAACGCTTCCTTCTGATCGGTGCCGCCCTGGCCGCATTGACCGCGTCCGCCCATGCCGACGACAAGCTGCTGAACGCCTCCTACGACATTTCGCGCGAGTTGTTCGAGAAGGTCAACGAGGCCTTCGTTGCCAAGCATCCCGGCGTCACGGTCGATCAGTCGCATGGCGGATCGTCCAAGCAGGCGCGCGCCATTCTGGAAGGTCTGGAAGCCGATATCGTGACGTTTAACCAGGTCATCGATGTCGATGCCCTGGTGAAAGGCGGCTTCGTCACCGATGACTGGAAGACAGATTTCCCGAACAACGCCTCGCCCTACTACTCCTTCCCCGCCTTCCTCGTGCGCGAAGGCAACCCGAAGGGCATCAAGGACTGGAACGATCTGGTTCGCGACGACGTGAAGGTCGTCTTCCCCAACCCGAAGACCTCCGGCAATGCGCGCTACACCTATCTGGCGGCGCTCGCCTTCGCCAAGGAGACCTTCAAGGACGATCCGGCCAAGGTGGATGCCTTTATTGCCAAGCTGTTCGACAACGTCCCCGTCTTCGACACGGGCGGCCGCGCCGCCACCACCACCTTCGTGGAGCGCGAGACCGGCGACGTGCTGATCACCTTCGAGGCGGAAACCAAGGGCATCGCCCGGGAATTCGGCGAGGACAAGTTCGATATCGTCGTTCCCTCCGTCAGCCTGCTCGCGGAATTTCCGGTCGCCGTTGTCGACAAGGTCGTGGACAAGCATGGAACCCGCGAGCTCGCGAAATCCTATCTCGACTTTCTCTACACGCCCGAAGGCCAGACGATTTTGGCCGAAAACGGCAACCGCGTGAATGACGCCACGGTTGCGGCGACCTTCAAGGACCAGTTCCCGGATATCCGTCTTCTCAAGGTCGAGGACGTGTTCGGCGGATGGGCCAACGTCAAGAAGGAAGAGTTCGCCGAAGGCGGCCATCTCGACAAACTTTACGGCAGCCGTTGATCGCAGGCGCGATCTATGGAAAACGGAAGCCGCGGCGGACCGAGTGTCCCCGCGGCCTCTATTTGTTTGCAGAGCCGTCCGCCACCGCCGGTGACGAACGACGCTGCGGCCCATAAACGACCGCAGGACGGCCCTCGCCGTCCACGCGACCTGAAGAGAAAGAGGACCGGCCTTGGCTCGGCGCATTCTTCCCGGCTTGCCGTTGACCCTCGGCATCACGCTGGTCTATGTCGCCGTGATCGTGGTGCTGCCGCTCGGCGCGCTGATCTTCAAGGCGGCAAGCCTCGGCCCCGGCGACTACTGGACGATCGTCTCGTCGGACCGCGCTGTTGCGAGCTATCGCGTGACGCTGCTCTGCGCTGCCGCCGCGACCGCATTCAACCTCGTCTTCGGCATGGCGCTCGCATGGGTCATCGTCCGCTATCGCTTCCCCGGCCGCCGCATCGTCGATGCGCTGGTGGACCTGCCCTTCGCGCTGCCGACGGCCGTGGCGGGCATCGCCCTGACGACGCTGTTTGCGAACAATGGCTGGTTCGGCGGAGCGCTGTCGAGCCTCGGCATCAAGGTCGCCTACACCCCCATCGGCATTATTGTCGCCATGGCCTTCACCAGCCTGCCCTTCATCGTGCGCACGGTGCAGCCGGTGCTGGAAGAGCTTGACGGCGCGCTGGAAGAGGCCGCGCAGACGCTGGGCGCCAGCGACGGTGAGATCTTTGCCAGGGTGCTGCTGCCGCAGCTCTTTCCGGCCATGCTTGCCGGCCTGTCGCTGTCCTTCGCGCGCAGCCTCGGCGAGTTCGGCGCCATCATCTTCATCGCCGGAAACCAGCCTTACGAGACGGAAATCACCGCCCTCCTCACCTTCATCCGGCTGGAGGAATACGACTACCCCGCCTCCGCCGCCATCGCCTCCGTCATGCTCATGGCCGCGTTCCTGATGCTCGCGATCACCAACATCCTGCAAACCCGCGCCCTGCGCTACACGGTGAAGGGTTGACCATGACAACAGCCAAAACCCGCCGCCCGCCGCGCATCGGCGAGAAGCCGGTCTTCCGCAACACGCTTATCGCCGTGGTTCTCGTGCTGGTAGCGCTGGTGATCGTCGCCCCGCTCGTCATCATCGGCGTGCAGGCCTTCTCGAAGGGCGCCGCGTTCTTCGCGAAATCGATCATGGATCGCGATACGGTTCATGCCATCTGGATGACGGCGCTGACCGCGCTCATCGCCGTCCCCATCAACACGATCTTCGGGGTCGCCGCCGCCTGGGCGATCACCAAATTCGACTTCCCCGGACGCCGCCTGCTGCTCGTCGTCATCGAGATTCCCTTCTCCGTCTCGCCCATCGTCGCCGGCGTCGCCTATCTCTTCGTCTACGGCCTTCAGGGGCTGTTCGGCGAGGCGCTGCAATCGGCCGACATGAAGATCCTCTTCGCCCTGCCCGGCATCGTGCTGGCCAGCCTCTTCGTCACCGCACCCTTCGTCGCCCGCGAGCTTATTCCGCTGATGCAGGCGCAGGGCCGGGATCTGGAGGAAGCCGCGACATCGCTCGGCGCAAGCGGCTGGCGGACGTTCTTGTTCGTCACGTTGCCCAACATCAAATGGGCGCTGCTCTATGGCGTCATCCTCTGCAATTCCCGCGTCATGGGGGAATTCGGCGCCGTCTCGGTCGTCTCGGGCAATATCCGTGGCCAGACCAACACGCTGCCGCTGCACATCGAACTGCTCTACCACGACTATAACGCGGTCGGCGCCTTCGCGGCCGCCTCGATCCTTGCAAGCCTTGCCATTGTGACGCTGATCGCCAAGGTCGCGCTGGAGCGCCGTGGCGCCGGCCGCGTGCAGCGTCCGGCGCTGACCGGGCCGGCATTGGCAGGGCCAAAACTCGAAACGACTGAACCGGGGATATCCAAGCCGTGAAGATCCGCCTCGATAAAATCGTCAAGACCTTCGACACCTTCCGCGCCGTGCACGGCGTCTCGCTTGAGATCGAAAGCGGCGAACTGGTGGCCCTGCTCGGCCCTTCGGGCTCGGGCAAGACGACGATTCTGCGCATGGTCGCAGGCCTCGAATATCCCGACGAAGGCGCGATCTTCTTCGGCGAGGAGAACGCGACCGACATCGAGGTCCGCCATCGCGGCGTCGGCTTCGTGTTCCAGCATTATGCGCTCTTCCCCCACATGACGATCGGCGAGAACATCGCCTTCGGCATGAAGGTCTCGAAGACCCGCCGCTCGACGGCCGAGATTGCCGACCGCGTCGCCGATCTGCTGCGGCTGGTGCAGCTCGACGGGCTGAAGGACCGCTTCCCCGCGCAGATCTCCGGCGGACAGCGCCAGCGCGTGGCCCTTGCCCGGGCGCTGGCCGTCGATCCGAAAGTGCTGCTGCTGGACGAGCCCTTCGGCGCGCTCGACGCCAATGTGCGGCGCGACCTTCGCCGCTGGCTGCGCAAGATCCACGAGGAACTGGGGATCACCACGCTCTTCGTCACCCACGACCAGGCCGAGGCGCTCGATCTCGCGGATCGCGTCGTCATCCTCGACAAGGGACGGATCGTGCAGGCAGGCACGCCGGAAGAGGTCTGCCGCGCGCCGGAAAATGCCTTCGTGATGAATTTTCTCGGCGATGCCAATCGGCTGAGGGCGACGGTGACGGCGGGACGCGCCAGCGTCAACGAGATCCTGTTCGATGCGGCAGGCGTCGCCGACGGTCCGGCGGAACTGTTCTTCCGACCGGCCGACGTCATCTGGCGCGAGGACGGCGCCGGCATCCCCGCCGTCATCCTGCGCGTCATCGACCGCCCGGACTCCAAGCGCATCCTCGCGGTGACGGCCGATGGCCAGCATGTCGAATTCGACACCGCGCCAGAATTCCCCTTCCGCACGACGGCGCGCGGAACGTTGGAAATCCTGCGCCCGCGGGTATTTTCCACCACACCGGCTTGAACCGGGCAGAGTTAGCAAGCCGGCAATGCGCCGGCTTGCTACGCGGTGAACGTCAGGCCAGCTCGGCGGACTTGGCCCAGAGGTTGATATCCGCCTCGCGGGCGTAGGTGTCGATCTCGGCCAGTTCCTCGGTCGTAAACGACAGATTGTCGATCGCCTTGACGCAATCCACGATCTGCGAGGTCTTGCTCGCGCCGATCAGCGCCGACGTCACGCGTCCGCCGCGCAACACCCATGCAATCGCCATCTGTGCCAGCGTCTGGCCGCGACGGGTGGCGATCTCGTTGAGCTTGCGGACGTTGTCGATCACTTCGGGACGGATGAGGCGCTGGTTGAGATAGTGGTTGAGGGCAGCGCGGCTGTCGCCCGGAATGCCGTCGAGATACTTCGTCGTCAGCATGCCCTGCGCCAGCGGCGAGAACACGATGGACCCGACACCGAGATCCTCGACCGTATCCAGGAGCCCGTCGTCCTCGACCCAGCGGTTGATCATCGAGTAGCTCGGCTGGTGGATGAGCAGCGGCGTACCGAGCTCCCTGAGGATCGCGGCGGCTTCGCGGGTGCGCTGCGAGTTATAGGACGAAATGCCGACATAGAGCGCCCGCCCGGACCGCACGATATGATCGAGCGCGCCGCAGGTCTCCTCCAGCGGCGTCTCGGGATCGAATCGGTGTGAGTAGAAGATATCGACATAGTCGAGGCCCATGCGCTTCAGGCTCTGATCGCAGGAGGCGATGAGGTACTTGCGGCTGCCCCATTCGCCATAGGGACCCGGCCACATGTCGTAGCCGGCCTTGGACGAAATGATCATCTCGTCGCGATAGGGCTTGAAGTCCTGGGCGAAGATCGCGCCGAAGGCCGTTTCGGCAGCGCCATAGGGCGGGCCGTAATTGTTGGCGAGGTCGAAATGGGTGATGCCGAGATCGAAAGCCGTCTGGCACATCTCGCGCTTCAAGGCATGCGGCGTGGTTTCGCCGAAGGTGTGCCACAGCCCGAACGAGATCGCCGGAAGTTTGAGGCCGGAGCGGCCGCAGCGGTTGTAGATCATCGTCTCGTAGCGGGTGTCGGCGGGGTGCCAGGTCATCGTCGTTGCTCCATATTTCGTACGTATTGTCAGGCATGTCGCGTCAGCCCCGCGAGGGCGAACGACTCGGCGTGTTCTCGTATGGTGATACCGCACAATGGCGCCATGGTCTCACTTAGTTCGGAGCTAAAGACATGAAAGCAATACCGAAAATACTGGCTACCCTGTGCCTTCTGGCGACGCCTCTATCACTCCATGCCGCTAATGGCGGTGACGGGGGCAACGGAACTCCCGCGGGCAATGGTGGAGCCGGCCTCCCCGGCGGACGCGACGGGAAACCGGGCATGCCGGGTTGCGGCGGGGGCACAAACCCCTCGCCGGACGGCAAATTCTATACCTCTTCCGGCGAGGCGTGCAATCCGAGCGACGAAGACCGCCGGAAGCTGCACACGTCGTAGGACCAACGGTCAGACCGCGAACGGCGCCCGATCCCGGACGCCATTGAGTCCCGACCGATCAGCGCAGCAGCGCCCGCGCCGCCTCGATGCCGAGCGGGGCCGGCTGGGTGCAGGTGGTGGTGAGATCGACAAACCGTCCCTCGTCGCCCGATTTCAGGATCGACACCATGACATCGACGCCGTGGAGCGTGCGTTCCAGCGAGCAGCGAGGGTCACGGCCGTCGGTGATGGCCTGCGCCATATCGGCGAGACCGGCCGTGCGGTAATTGGCGAGCGGGCCCTGCGGATGTTCCTGATTCTCGACCGAGAACGGATGGTCCCAACGGTCGACCGGCGAGATTTCCTTGCCTTTGCCACTCACCTCGACCTTGCCGCCGAAGAAGTTGGGGTCCGGCACATAAAGCGAGCCCTCGGTGCCGTAAAGCTCCATATTGCCATGGCGATGCGACCAGACATCCCAGCTCGCCGTCAGCGTCACGGTGGCACCGCTGTGGAATTCGAGCAGCGCGTGGATGTTTGTCGGCGTCTTCACCGGAATGACCTGCCCCTTGCGCGGCTCGCTCAGGATGGTGCGGGTCTTCGCGGCCTTGGAGGCGAGCGCCGCAACGCGCTTGACCGGCCCGATGAGGTTGATCAGGTTGGCCACGTAATACGGCCCGAGATCGAGCACGGGACCGGCACCCGGCAGGAAGAAGAAATCCGGGTTCGGATGCCACATTTCCATGCCGGGGCTCATGACATGGCAGGTGCCGGAGGTCACGCGACCGATGCGACCGCTATCGACCTGGGCCCGCGCCAACTGATGCGCGCCGCCGAGGAACGTATCCGGCGCGCAGCAGACGGTAAGACCTTTCGATGTCGCAAGCGAGCGGAGCTCCTCGCCCTGCTCCAGCGTCAGCACGAGCGGCTTTTCTGAGTAGACGTGCTTGCCGGCCTCGAGGATGTGTTTCGAGACAGGGAAATGCGCATCCGGGATCGTCAGATTGACGACGATGTCGATATCGGGATTGGCGAGAAGCTCGTCGATCGATTGTGCCTTGACCCCATACTCGCCGGCGCGCGTTTCGGCCGCTGCCGGGTTGATATCCGCGCAGGCGCGGATCTCGATGCCCTTGAACAGAGGCGCGAGCCGGAAATAGGTGGTGGAAATATTGCCGCATCCGATGATGCCGACGCCGAGATCCTGTGTCATGACGTGTGCTCCTTTGAAAAGGTCGTGCTGTCAGAAGGTCTTGATGGAGGCGATGGAGCGTTCGGCAAGGCGGGCGAGATCGCTCGGATTGTCGTGCTCGACGATGTAGGTCTTGGCGGGTGTCGAGGCGAGACGGGCATAAAGCCCCTTCCAGTCGACCGTTCCGTGTCCGACATCCGCCCAGCCGTCCTCGTCCGTGTTCTCGCCGGCCGGTGCGATGTCCTTGACGTGAACCGCCGTGATGCGGTCGCCGTAACGGTCGATCCAGGCCAGCGGATCGGCGCCGCCGCGGATCACCCAGGCGATATCAGCTTCCCATTCGAGATCCGGGCCGCCTTCGAAAATGAGGTCCATCGGAACAGTGCCGTCCGGCAGGGCCGCGAATTCGAAGTCGTGATTGTGCCAGCCGAAGCCGAGCCCCGCTGCCCGGACCTTCTCGCTGGCCTTCTGAAGGCGCGCACCGAACGCCTTCCAGCCTGCCGCGTCCGTCGGCCGGTTCTCCGGCAGGACATAGGGGCAGTAGATCGTCTGGATACCCAGCATCTTCGCCACGTCGATGGCGCGATCCGGCTTGTTCTCCAGCATATCGAGGCTGAAATGCCCGGTCGGCATGGTCAGCCCGTTGCGGTCGAGATCGGTCTTCAGCGCCTGGACCGCGTTGTCGTCGTGATCGCCATAGAGCGCTCCATAGCCTTCGACCTGGGTATAGCCGGCCTTGGCCACGAGATGCAGGGCATCCGAGAGCGGCGGAAAATTGCGGGCGGTGTAGAGCTGGAAGCTGAGCGGTCTCATGGAACTGTCCTTTTTCAGAAAATGCGGGTCGGTCTCTGGCTCCATCGAGGAGCGTCAACCGGCCGAGGATTGCAGGTCGTAGACGGTGAAGACCGGCGACGGGCGCTGGCCCGGCGTCGTCGGCGTGAAGCGCACCGTGCGGCTGTCGCCGGCGGTCAGGTCGAAGGCGTTGTCGCTGAAGCGACCGGCGACATCGGCCTCGATCATCACATGGAGGGCGAGCCCCGTCGCCGACACGGTGACGTCGATACCGCCATCGCGGCCGGCCGTCGTCAGCGTCAGGCCGGAGGGTTCGAGATCGAGCGTCTTGTAGGTACCCGCCACATGGTGGCCGGCACCGCGCGCGCCGTCCGAGGCCTCGAAGGTCCAGAAGAGCAGCATGCCTTCGGGGATATCGGCGGCGGGAAGCGTGACCAGCGTTGCGGCACGGTCGGCGGGGCATGTGCCGCTTGCGGCCAATAGCGGCCGACGCTCACCGGATGTCGAGACGAGAAAGGTCTGAACCTCGACGCTGACGGCTTCCCGCGTGTCGTTGACCATCGAGATCGCAAGGGTCTTTCCGTCGTCCGAGGGGATGGCGGCGACGGCGACCGGCTGGAAGAAGCGGCGCACCATGTAATGCATGGCCTTCCAGCTGCCGCCATAATCGAGGCTCGACCAGGATGCGACCGGCCAGGTGTCGTTGAGCTGCCAGTAGAGCGTACCCATGCAATGGGGTTTCAGCGAGCGCCAGAACTCCACGGCCGTCTTGATGGCGAGACCCTGCTGGATCTGGCTGAGATAGACGAAGCTCGGAAAATCCTTGGGGAAGCGGAAGTAGCGGAACATGGTGCCCGCGATCCGCTCGTTGCCGCCGGCATTCTTCTGGTGGCTCTCCATCACCGGCGAGGCGATGTTAAGATCCTTGGGCGCAGCGAATTGATGGATCACCGGCATGGATGTGTAGGACTGGAAGCCGAACTCCGAGCAGAAGCGCGGGCGGACGGTACGGTAATTGTCGAACGACTTGTTTTCGTGCCAGACCGACCAGTAGTGCATGTCGCCCGCACCGTCGGCATGCCAGGCATCGCCGAAGTTCAGAGGACCGACGGCCGGGCTCGATGGCCACCAGATCAGGTCCGGTGCCGCCCGTTTCATCGCGGTCTCGATGGTGCGGTTCAGGCGATCGTAGGAGACGAGATAACGGTCGCGATCCCGGCGGCTTTCCTCGAACCAGGTCAGCGCGCCGACAAGCTCGTTATCCCCGCACCAGAGCGCGATGGAGGGATGCGACGACAGGCGGCGCACCTGATCGTCCACTTCGACCGCGACGTTTTCGAGGAAATCCGTGGTCGAGGGATAGAGGTTGCAGGCGAACATGAAGTCCTGCCAGACCATGAGGCCCAGCCGGTCGCAAAGGTCGTAGAACCAGTCCGGTTCGTAGAAGCCGCCGCCCCAGACGCGGATCATGTTCATATGCGCATCGACAGCCGACTGTAGCAGATCCGCGACGCCGGCTTGGGTGACGCGCGAGAACAGGGCGTCGGCCGGGATCCAGTTCGCCCCGCGGCAGAAGATTTCGACGCCATTGACCCGGAAGGCAAAGCGGCTGCCGGCCTCGTCCGGATCGGTCAGAAGTTCGATCCTGCGGAAACCGATGGTCTTGCGGACGTGATCGCCGCCAACGGACACGACGAGACGCGACAGCGGCTGGTCTCCGCTGCCAGCCGGCCACCAGAGGTTCGGCCGGGGGACCGGGAAGGTGTGCTCTACCGTGGTCTTCCCCTTGGCGAGATCGACGTCGAGCGTCTGTTTGGTGCCGTCGAGATCGAAGCTGACGGACGAATGCCCGGCTCTGGCCGCAAAGAGCGCGGCGGTGACGACGAGATCGACCGAGCCATCCTCATGCCAATCCTGCCGCGTCGTCACATGCTCGATCCGCGCTTCCGCCAGCCGCTTGAGAAGCGGCGGCTCGTAGACGCCGAGGGGTGCGATGGCGATGTTCCAGTCCCAGCCGAAATGGCACTGGACCTTGCGCAGCATGCTGCCGTTGGGAATGGGAGAATTGGCGGTGGAATAGGGAATGTAGAACGGCTGTTTGGCCTGCCGCTCGGCGCTCTCGCGCACGGAGGATTTGATGACCAGCCTCAGCCGGTTCACGCCGGGAACGAGCTTGCCGGACACGTCGGGGCGGTAGCGGCGGAAGCTGTTGTCGGCCTCAAGCACAAGGGTATCGTTGAGGGTGACATCGACCACCGTGTCCAGCCCGGCGAGGTCGAGATACCAGCTGTCGGTCGAGGCGGTATCGGTAATGTCGAAAGTCCGCTCCAGCACCCAGTCCTGCTCGGCCACCCACTGCACGTCGGCTTCGTTGCGCCCGACATAGGGGTCGGGGATGATGCCGGCTGCAAGCAGCGCGCTGTGGACATCGCCGGGGACCGGCATGGTGAGGGTGTGTTTCGCGTCGAGGCTCGACAGGGTCCAGGTGCCGGAAAGATCGGTGGTGTGGGTGGTGGCGGCTTCGGTCATTTCGGGTCTCTGCTCGGTCATGTTTGCTCGGTTCGTTTCGCGATAAGGCCGCAATCGCTCAGCGCGCTGCGAGGTCGCAGCCCCTCATCCGCCTGCCGGCACCTTCTCCCCGCGAGCGGGGCGAAGGGACTCGCAGCGGCCTTGAGGCACGTCCCCTCTCCCCGCGGGCGGGGAGAGGGCTAGGGTGAGGGGCTGCGGCGCCCAAAAGCGCTTGTCGAATAACAACCGTCACAATCTCTGCTCCGTCCCCTGATCGAAGATCGACGCCATGCCCATGTCGATGCCGAGGCGCACCTGCGACCCCGGGGCGTAGCGACGTGCGCCGGCGATACGGACGGACATCGTCTGCCCGGCGAGCTTCAGCCACAGCAGATTGTCGGCACCCATCGGCTCCTCGATATCCACCACGGCGGCATGCGCATCGCCGCCGACAGACACCTCGTCCACCGTCACATGCTCCGGGCGGATGCCGAGGACGACATTGGTGCCGGCACGGATGGGTGCGCGCGCTGGATAGGCATCGATGGCGAAATCCACGCCGCCGACATGCACGACCTTTCGTCCGCCCTTCTCCTCGACCGTGCCGCGAAAGAAGTTCATGGACGGCGAGCCGATGAAACCGGCCACGAACAGGTTTTCCGGTGCGTTGTAGATGGTCATCGGGTCGGCAAGCTGCTGGATCACGCCGCTTTTCATGACGGCGATGCGGTCGGCGAGCGTCAGCGCCTCGATCTGGTCGTGCGTCACGTAGATCATGGTATTCTTCAGCGACTGGTGCAGCCGTTTGATCTCGACGCGCAATTCGGAACGCAGCTTGGCGTCGAGGTTCGACAGGGGCTCGTCGAACAGGAACACATCGACATCCCGGACGAGGGCTCGCCCGATCGCCACGCGCTGGCGCTGCCCGCCCGAAAGCTCGGCCGGCTTGCGCTTCAGAAGCGGCTGGATCTGAAGGATCTCGGCGGCGCGGGCGACGCGCTTGTCGATCTCCGGCTGCGGCATCTTTGCGACCTTGAGGCCGAAGGAGAGGTTCTTCTCGACGCTCATCTGCGGATAGAGCGCATAGGACTGGAACACCATGCCGATGCCGCGATCCTTGGGTTCCTCCCAGGTGACGTTCTTGCCCTTGATGAAGATCTGCCCGTCCGAAATTTCCAGAAGGCCGGCAATGCAGTTTAGCAGGGTCGATTTTCCGCAGCCGGACGAACCGAGCAGCACGAGGAACTCGCCGTCGCGGATATCGAGGTTGAGGTTCCGGAGAACGGTGACTGCGCCGAAGCTCAGCGACAGATCCTGGATGGAAACGCTTGACGTCATGAGGATCAGCCTTTCACGGCGCCGGCGGCGATGCCGCGCACGAACAGGCGCCCGGAGATGAAGTAGACGATGAGGGGTACCGCGCCGGTCAGCAGCGTGGCGGCCATGTTGACGTTGTATTCCTTCACGCCCTGCACCGAGTTGACGATGTTGTTGAGCTGGACGGTGATCGGATAATATTCGGGACGGGTGAACACGACACCGAAGAGGAAGTCGTTCCAGATGCCGGTGATCTGAAGGATCATGGCGACCACGAAGATCGGCAGCGACATCGGCAGCATAATCCGGAAATAAATCATCCAGAACCCCGCGCCGTCGATACGGGCCGCCTTGAAAAGCTCCTCCGGCAGCGAGACGAAGTAATTGCGGAAAAGCAGGGTCAGAATCGGCATGCCGAAGATGGAGTGGACGATGATGAGGCCGCTGAGCGTGCCATAGATGCCCAGTTCGCGCAGGATGATGACGAGCGGGTAGATCATCACCTGATAGGGAATGAAGGCCCCGATGATCAGGATGATGAAGAAGGTCTCCGACCCCTTGAAGCGCCAGTTGGCGAGCGCATAGCCATTGATCGAGGCGAGCGCGATCGAGGCGATGGTGGACGGCACGGTGATGCGCACCGAGTTCCAGAAGCCGCGCGACAGGCCATCGCAGTTGAGGCCGGTGCAGGCGCTGGACCATGCTTTGACCCAGGGCTCGAAGGTGATTTCGACAGGGGGTGAAAAGATGTTGCCGAGCCGGATCTCCGGCATGCCCTTCAGCGAGGTCACAACCATCACGTAGAGCGGCAGCAGGTAGTAGCAGGCAAACACCAGCAACGTGCCGTAGACCACGATGTTAGTGCCGGAAAAGGCACGCGCAGGGCGCTTGCCGCGGGGGCCGGCGGCCAGTTGCGGTTTGGCGGCGTCGATGGCGACGGCGGTGGTGTTGAGGGAGGCGATATCAGCCACGCTTGCGTCCTCCGAATTCGAGATAGGCCCAGGGAATGATGATGATCGCGACGGCCAGCAGCATCATGGTGGAGGCTGCAAAGCCCTGGCCGAGGTTCTGGGCCTGGAACATGTAGTCGTAGACGTATTTCGCCGGCACTTCGGATGCGATGCCGGGGCCGCCGCTGGTCTGCGCCACCACGAGATCGTAGACCTTGACGATGCCGGAGGCGATGATGACGAGCGTGGTGATGAAGACCGGCCGCATCATGGGGATGACGATGAAGAGATAGGTCTTCCAGGCGGGAATGCCGTCGATGCGCGAGGCTTTCCAGATCTCGCCGTCGATGCCGCGCAGGCCGGCGAGCATCAGGCACATGACGAGACCGGTTCCCTGCCAGAGCGCGGCGATGAGGATGCCGTACATCACGAGATCGGGATTATAGAGCGGATCGAAGCGGAAGGAGGTCCAGCCGAGAGAGCGGATGACGGATTGGATGCCGAACTCTGGATTAAGGATCCACTGCCAGACGAGGCCCGTGACGATGAAGGACAGCGCGAAGGGATAGAGGAAGATCGTGCGGAACGTGTTTTCGAACCGGATCTTCTGATCCATCAGCGCCGCCAGCAGAAAGCCGATCAAGAGGCTGAAGATCAGCGAGAAGATGCCGTAGATGCCGAGATTGATGATCGACACCGTCCAGCGGGGGGCTGCCCACAGGCGCTCGTACTGGTCGAAGCCGACGAAGCTCATCCGCGGCAGCAGACGCGAATTGGTGAAGGAATAGAGCACCGTCCAGAGTGTACCCCCCGCGAAGATGACGACGGCGGTGAGGATCATCGGAATGGACGCGATCTTCGCGCTCATATTGCGGAAATACTGGTTTGGCCGGGTGAATTTCCGGACCGGTGCGGCAGCTGTCATCGCTGGAACCGTCATCGGCAATCGCCTCCTCGTGGGCTCTCGCCCAAAGGGCGGAGCACGGCAAACATGAGACTTGGGGCAGGCTGTCCCGCATCCTGCCACACCGTTTCCGGTTGATCGTTTCGCGACCCGGAAACCGTAGCAGCGCGTCACGGACGATGGATGCGGAACGTCTTTGGTGGCGTGAACACCGCCGTCAGAACGTGACGGCGGTTGTGGGGCCGTGACGGCTGGAGACCGCCACCCGCACCGTCACTCGGCGGAGGCGATGATGCTTGCGAGGCGCTTCTGGGCATCCTCGGGCGTCATGGTCGTGCTCGAGAAGAATTCGGAGAACAGGTCCTCCTTCTGCTTCTGGATGTCAGCCGACAGCAGTTCGTCCGTACTCTTCACCACATCGCCCTTGGCGAGGATGTCGAGACCCTTCTTCATGCAGTCGTTGGTCGCCGACATATCGACATCGCCCCGCACCGGCAGCGAACCCTTCTTGAGGTTGAAGGCGACCTGCGTGGCGGGATCGAGGATGGTCTTGGCAAGGGCGCTCTGCGCCTCGGTCTTCGCCTCGTCGCTGAGCAGCGGGAAGTAGAAGGCATCGCCGCCTGTCGAGATCATCGCATTGACGCCGAGGCCGGGAAGGCAGGAATAATCGGTGCCGGCCTTCTGGTTGGCGATCTGGAACTCGCCCTGCGCCCAGTCACCCATGATCTGCCCGCCGGCCTTGCCGGTGATGACAAGGTTCGTCGCCTGATTCCAGTCCTGAACGTTGGAGCCCTTTGCCATGCGCCGGGCGTCGTCCGCCGCCTTGAAGATCCTGGCCATGTCAGGGCCGGTCAGCGTGGCCTCGTCCTTGTCGCCATAGGCCTTGAAATAGAAGTCCTTGCCGCCGAGCGAGAGCACGAGCACGTCGAACAGGCCGGACGACTGCCACGCCTGCCCGCCAAGGGCGAGCGGCACGATACCGGCCTTTTCAAGCGCCGGGCCTGCGGCCACAAACTCGTCCCAGGTTTTCGGCACCGCGACGCCAGCCGTCTTGAAGGCCGCGTTGGAAAGCCAGAGCCACTGCCACGAGTGTATATTGACGGGAGCGCAGTAAATCTTGCCCTCGATCGTGCAGGCATCGAGAAGGCTGGCGGGCCGGATGACCTCTTTCCACTTTTCGGCCGTGGCGACATCGGTCAGGTCGCGCATCAGGCCGGCCTGAACCAGTTCTTCCGCCTGACGGCCGTGATTGAACTGCGTGGCGCCCATGGGGTCGCCGCCGGTGATGCGGCTGATCATGATGGGACGGGCCGTGCCGCCCGAACCGGCAATCGCGCCGTCCACCCATTTGTTGCCGGTCGCATCGAACGCCTTGGCCAGTTCCGCGACCGCCGCAGCCTCCCCGCCGGACGTCCACCAATGCGTTACTTCCAGATCCGTGGTATGAGCCGCACCGAGCGGCAGTACCACACCGGCAGCCAGAATTGCTGCGCGAAAGCGTGTCATCATGAGTCTCCTCCCTCACTGTAACGTTGCCGTAAAAACGTAGCGGATGTGCGAGAAGCACGCAACAGAGCAACCGTTAAATTTTTTGAGAGAACTAAATTTCTACCTATAGGAGAAACTCTAACTCGACAGCAAGGTCGTGTTCTTGCCGTATTGCGGTGCAATATACGTCTTTGTGTGCAACAAGCTTATTGAATGTGCATCATTTTCGGCATTCTTGCCTTCATTCGTTGTGCTACGCCGATTTGCAGCGCAGCAATCATTCTCGAGTCGCGCAGGCGTCACCCGAAGATTGCAACCTGGTCGAAGACCCGTGAAAGATCGGCTCCATCAACTGTATCGTTACAGGTTTTTCGTGTAGGCACGGCGTCGGTGACATTGGTCAAGCCGCTTCGAACCGGCTAGGATGATCGGCGACATGCCGGTTGCATGAACCGGATAGAAGGGCAGGCATCGATGGACGAGACGACGAAAACCGATGGTTTGCCACAAACGGCAGCGCAGACCGGCCCGCAGACCGGCGGCGCGCAACGCCACCTCCCCGGCAACGACCGCCCGACGCTGAAGACGATCGCCTTCATGACCGGGCTCGGCATCACCACCGTGTCGCGCGCCTTGAAGGACGCGCCCGATATCGGCGCGGAAACGAAGGAGCGCGTGCGCCTCGTGGCGCGCCAGGTCGGCTACCAGCCGAATCGCGCAGGCGTGAGATTGCGCACTGGCAAAACCAACGTCATCAGCCTCGTCCTGTCGCTGGAGGAGGAGATCATGGGCCTCACCAGCCCGATCGTCGTCGGCATTTCCGAAGTGCTGGCGGCCACGCCCTACCACCTCGTCGTCACACCCTACAGCCCCTCGCGGGACGCCCTCGCCCCGGTTCGCTACGTGCTGGACACAGGTGCCGCCGATGGCGTCATCATCTCGCGGACGGAGCCGAAAGATGCCCGCGTGGCACTGATGCTGGAGAGAAACTTCCCCTTCGCCACTCATGGCCGCACCGATATGGGGCTGGCACATCCCTATCACGATTACGACAATGAGGGCTTTGCCTATGCGGCCGTGCGGACGCTGGTGGAGCGCGGGCGGCGTCGGCTCACGCTGCTGCAGCCGCCGCCCCACCTCACCTTTCACCGGCACATGCGCAACGGCTTCGACCGCGCGGTCCGCGACTTCGGCGTCGAGACCATCCCGTTCGACACCGTCGATATCGACCATTCGCTGATCGACATCCGCACCGCGTTCGAAAGCCTGCTGCGCGGCGGAGCGGTACCGGATGGCATCGTCTCGGGGAGCGGTGCGGGAACGATCGCCCTGATCGCCGCCATCGAGGCGACCGGCCGCAAGATCGGCGCCGACCTCGACCTCGTCTCCAAGGTGCCGAGCGACTTCCTCGGCTGGCTGCGCCCGGAGGTCATCACGATGAAGGAAGATATCCGCCACGCCGGCCACGAACTTGCCAAGGCGGTCCTCGCCCGCATCGCCGGCCAACCGCCGGAAGAGCTTCAGAGCCTGAGCGGGCTCGACAGATCGAAGAGCTGACGACGCCTCTCTCAGAGCAGCAAGAAGGCCGCGCGACATATGCCGCGCGGCCTTTCTTCGTCACGTCGTTCGACCCTTCAGAGCAGGATTGTTCGGCAGATCAGGACCGTTCGGCGACGAGGCCGCTGCCCCACGGGCCGTGATGCGAATCCTTGCCGTCCGTGCGATCATAGCCATGGGCGCCGAAATAGTCGCGCTGGGCCTGGATCATGTTGGCGGTGCCGCGGGCGCGACGGTAGCTGTCGAAGTAGCCGAGCGCCGATGCGAGTGCCGGGACCGGGAGACCACCGAGAACGGCGGTGGAGACCACGCGGCGAAGCGGACCATCGGTTTCCTTGACCATGGCGGCAAAGGCCGGGGTGACGATGAGGTTCGCGGCATCCGGCGATTCGGTAAACGCCTTGGTGATCTCGTCGAGAAACTGCGAGCGGATGATGCAGCCGGCACGCCAGATGCGGGCGATGGTCGGCATCGGCAGGTTCCAGCCGAATTCACGGGAGGCCGCCGCCATGACGGCAAAGCCCTGCGCATAGGCGCCGATCTTGGCCGCAAGCAAGGCGTTTTCGAGATCGGCAAGGAAGGCCGCCTTGTCGCCGATCGACAGCGGCGGCACATCCGGCAGGCCGAGAATCTTCTCGGCGGCCTCGCGCTCGGCCTTCATCGACGACAGGCTACGGGCAGCGACGGCCGCCTCGATGCCCGTGGCCGGCACGCCCATGTTCTGCGCCTCGATCACCGACCACTTGCCGGTGCCCTTCTGACCCGCCTTGTCGAGAATGACATCGACGAGCGGACCGGAACCGAGCTGGTCGTCGGCGCGCAGCACGATTTCGGAAATCTCGATCAGGAAGGAATTGAGGCGGCCCTTGTTCCAGGTCGCGAAAACCTCGGCGATCTCGGTCGCGCTCATCTTCAGACCGTCGCGCAGGATGCCGTAGATCTCGGCGATCATCTGCATGTCTGCATATTCGATGCCGTTATGGATGGTCTTGACGAAGTGACCGGCACCGTTCTCGCCGAGCCACGCGACGCAAGGATCTCCTTCATAGCGCGCGGCAATCGAGGTCAGGACCTTTTCGACGCGCGTCCAGCTTTCCTCAAGGCCACCGACCATGATCGAAGGACCGTGGCGGGCACCTTCCTCGCCGCCGGAGACACCCATGCCGATAAAGGTCAGGCCGCTATCCTTCAGGGTGTCGAAACGGCGCATCGTATCGCGGAAATTGGCGTTACCGGCATCGATCATGATGTCGTGCGCTTCGAGATGCGGCTTCAGGATTTCCATCTGCTGGTCGACCGCTTCGCCGGCCTTGATCATGATGATGATCGGCCGCGGCGGCTTGATCGCCGCGACGAACTCTTCGATCGTCTCGCAGGGGATGATGCGATCCTTCAGATTGCCTGCCTCTTCGTAAAACTCTCTCGTGCGCTCGACCGTGCGGTTGAACACTGCGATCGTGTTGCCCTTCTCGGCAATGTTGAGCGCGAGGTTGGACCCCATGACGCCGAGCCCGATGAGGCCGATTTCCGCCTGTGCCACGTGTATGCCTCCATTAGATCCTGGAACGCGGGGATGCCGATCATCGGCGGGCGTTCCATTGATGTGTCGTACCCGCAGTGCCGACCGTTGCAGCCGGTTGCCGAATGGGTGAACGCCGCAAGTTTTGGCACCGGAAAGCGTGAACCACAAGACATTGTTGACGTTCGAAGCTACATTTCCTCTCCAATGCCGACAGATGTTGCAGCAGCGCGAGGACGTCCTGCACAGGCGTCCGCGCCTGCATCGACAGGAATGCTCGAAGAGGAGGAGAGAGCGAAATGACGATGAACGTGCGAACCGTCGAGGTCGTCATCGAGCGGGATGCGGGCGCGGTCTATGCCTATGCGAGCCGCCCCGAGACGATGCCGCTCTGGGCATCCGGGCTTGCAAGCGGGCTTCAGCCTGCCGGCGATCACTGGATCGCGAGCGGGCCGCTCGGAACCGTCAGGATCTTCTTCACGCCTGCAAACGATCTCGGCGTGATGGACCATACGGTCGTCGAGGAAACAGGCGTGACAACCTACAATGCTTTCCGCGTGACACCGAACGGCTCAGGCGCCGTGGTCGTGTTCACCCTGCTGCAGCAGGCCGATACGAGTGAGGATAGCTTCGCACGCGATATCGCGTGGGTGCGGAAAGACCTGACCCGGCTCAAGGCACTTCTGGAGGGCAAGGGAGACGCGGCGGCCTGAGCCACCGGCGGCGGCACCTTCAGGCCGCGATGGCGCGGCGGCGGTTGGCAAGTTCCTGATAGACAATGATGGCGCCGATGATCTGTTCTGTCGATGTGCGACACGGGGTCATGCGGGACCGGATCACGATCGTCCGGCCATCGATTTCGCGGGCATAGGTCGTATCCACCGTCTCGCCGCCAAAGCAGCGGTCGAGGCGGGGTTTCAGATTGTCCTCGAAAAACTGAAGCCCGGCGAATTCGAGAATCGTCCGCCCGATCAGAGATAGCGGGGTTTGATGAACATGCTGTGCGTGAAGGACATTCGCATAGAGATAGCGATAATCGGGCGTGACGACACAGACACGGTCCGGCAGACTGTCGAGAATGGCCTCGTTCAACAGCCCCTCATCCGCGCGGACCTTCGGAAGCAGCGCCGTCGGTTCCGGGGCGATGCCCGGGTACCGCACCATCAGATTTCCGGTTTCCGACTCGACGAAATAGCGCTCGGCCAGATCCGACAGCACATTGCTGTGCCGCAGGACAGTGGAGCAGTCGTCGGCCTCCTTTTTCAGAAGATCCAACAGAAACCGGAACTGCAGGCGGGCATCCGCGACCGTATTTGCACGTTCGCTCTCGATCGCCTTCAAAAGGGGTTCGATCTCTCTGTCGAGGACGTCGATCAGCACGGTGTCCCCGCCGTTCACCGCCTGCTGGATCTGGCTGTATTTCATCCAGAACAAATCGATCAGCGTCTTCACGACCTTATCTCCACACCCATGCGCGCAACCGCAAACAGACAGGAAATGTCTATTCCGACCGCATGACACCATGTCAACGAAACGCCTGATAATGCGCGGTTTCACTCTACACAGGCGGCAGCCTCGTTCAACCGATCCTTCGCGATATCGTGAACGTCATATGCCTTATTTACAAGATGTACTGACCTGAGAAAGCAAACCTCAGTCTTCTCCATCTACATTTTCGTATTCGTATCGCGGGCCAGCTTGCGTTTCACCTGCCAGCGATCATGATACCACAGCCATTGACCGGGATATTCCCGCACCCAGCGCTCCACCGTGTCGTTGAGAAGCTGCGCCGTCGCCTCGACATCCACGCTGCCGCCCTCCTTGCGGGGAATCGCGACGGCGGGCTCGATTTCCAGGCGGAATCGATTGCCGGGTAAGCGGATGCAGCGCGCCGGGTAAACCTCGCAGCCGAACTGACGCACGAGCTTTGCGAGCAGCGGATTGGTCTTGACCGGCTGTCCGAAAAACGTGGTGCTCAAGCCTTTCTTGAACTTCTGATCGACCAGAACGCCGATCCCCTGCCCTTCGTCCAGCTTGCGCGCGAGCGTGAAGGACGATCCGGCGTGGGACGGCACCAGCGTTCCCATGCGCTTGGCACGGAAATCATAGACCTTCTTGGCCATGGTCGCATTGTTCGGCGGGCGAAAGAGCACCGTGACATCGAGACCGAACGCGGACCCTGCAACCGGCAGCATTTCGAAACTGCCGGTATGGCCGGTAAAGACGATGAAGGGACGCGGGTTGGCGCATAGATCGAGGAAGATCGGCGCGCCCGCCACCTCCACCCGGCCCGGCGTGCCGCGCGTCGGGTCATAGTCGAACAACCGGTCGAGGAATACGTATTCGGCGGCAAGCCGACCGATGGAGCCCCAGCTTTCCAGAGCGATCGTTTCGATCTCGCTCTCGCTCTTTTCCGGAAAGGCGGCGCGCAGGTTGGCGAGCGTCAGCAGATGCCGGCCGCGCATAAAGCGCGGCCCGGCAAGCCGCGCAACGCGGTCCATGACATTGAGCGCCGTATCCGCCGGCAGGAGTTTCAGCAGCATCAGCGGCAGGAAGGCCAGCTGCGCCACGATCCAGTCGCTCGCCTGCCGGTAAGACAGAACGAGCCGCGTGATCAGACTGCGCACCGGCTCAATCCAGCCGCAGCACGATCTTGCCGAACACCTGACGGCCTTCCATGCGCTCCAGCGCGCGATCGATGTTCTCGAAGGTTACTTCAGTATCGATGACGGGATGAACGAGACCGCGCGCCATCTTCTGCATGGCGTCGGCCATATTCTCCATCCGGCAACCGAACGAGCCGATCAGCTTCAGCTGCTGCTGGAACAGCATCATCAGGTTCATGTCCGCGGAAACGCCCGAGGTGGAGCCGCAGGTGACGAGGCGCCCGCCACGCTTCATGCAGAGCATGGAGCCGGCCCAGGTATCCTTGCCGACATGCTCGAACACAACGTCCACGCCCTTCTTCTTCGTCAGCTTGCGCACCACGCCCTCGAAACGGTCGGTGCGGTAGTTGATGACGTGATCGGCGCCGAGGGCCTTGGCCTTCTCGATTTTGTCGTCGGAGCCGACGGTGGTGATGACGGTGCAGCCGATCTTCTTGGCAAGCTGGATCGCCGCCGAACCGATGCCGGACCCGCCGGCATGGATGAGGATGGTTTCGCCCGGCTCGAGCTTGGCATTGTCGAACAGCATATGCTCGACCGTGCCGAAGGTGACGGGTGCCAGCGCTGCGGCGACCGCATCGACGCCGGGCGGTGCGGGTACCAGAAGGCGGGCGGGAAGATTGACCTTTTCCTGCGCGAAGCCATCGAGATGGAAGCCGTGGACGCCGCTGACATGTTCGCAGAGATTGTCGCGGCCCTCGCGGCAGGGACGGCAGAGGCCGCAGGTGCGCGCGCCGTAGATCGACACCAGCTGGCCCGGAAGAACGTTCGCGACACCCGGCCCGATGGTCTCGACCACGCCGGCAGCCTCGGCACCGATGACAAGCGGCATCTTGCGCTTGGCGAAGGCCATGCCCCGCCAGCCCCAGACATCGATATGGTTGAGTGCCACGGCCTTGACGCGCAACGTCACCTCGCCCGGGCCGGGCGCGTCGGGTTCCGGCAGGTCGGTGACTTCAAGCTTCCGGTCGTCGATCAGTTGCAGCGCGCGCATGGTCTTTTCCTTATCGTTTCCGCGAGGTCGTCATTGCCGCCTGTCTCAGGCGGGTTCCGCCGTCATGACCAGGCTGGCATTCTGCCCGCCAAAGCCGAAGGAGTTGGAGAGCACGGCCGTCACCTGCGCATCGCGCTTGACGTTCGGCACCACATCCAGGGCAATGGCCGGATCGGGATTCTGGTAGTTGATGGTCGGGGGCAGCGTGCCTGTGAGAATCGTCTGAAGCGAGAACACCGCCTCGACGGCACCGGCCGCCGTCAGCGTGTGGCCGATCATCGACTTGTTCGAAGAGACCGGGATGCGGGCAAGCCCTTCGCCGAAGACGGCCGACATAGCGCCGTATTCCATCTTGTCGTTCTCCGGCGTCGAGGTGCCATGCGCGTTGATGTAGCCGATATCGCTCTCGGCGATGCCGGCATCCGCCAGCGCCGCGCGGATCGAGGCGATGGCGGGACCGCCATCCGGCGAGGAGCGCGTGCGGTGGAAGAGATCGGCCTTCTCGCCGCAACCCTTGAGGATGCCGAGAACCTTTGCGCCGCGCGCGACGGCCGCTTCCAGCGATTCGAGCACCAGCGTCGCCGCACCCTCCGCGATCACGAAGCCGTCGCGGTCGCGCGTGAAGGGCTTCGACGCCTTTTCCGGCGGATCGTTCTGGGTGGAGAGAGCCGAGAGCAGAGAGAACCGGATCAGTGCTTCCGCGCTCACCGAGCCGTCGGTCGCAACCGTCAGCGCACGCGTCGTGCGGCCCTGCCGGATAGCCTCGACGCCGAGCTGGATGGCGGTCGCGCCCGAGGCGCAGGCAGTCGACAGGGTTACCGGCAGACCGCGCGTTCCGAACCGGTCGGACAGACGCTCGGAGATCGCGCCGAACAGGGCGGCCTCGTAAAACACCGGATCGGCCTTCTCCCGCATAGCGGCGAGGAAACGATTATAGGCATCGGCCGGCTTTTCCGACGGCGGCGAACGGTCGGCGAGCGCGAAGCGCGCGCTCCATTCCGGCTCGATCGGCGGCGCTGCGAGAAAGAGGGGGCCGTCGAAATCACCGGAAATGCCGGCCTGCGCCAGAGCTTCCAGCGTCGTCTCACGCGCCATGGCGTAGGAGCGCTCGACGGAGTTCTCATTGGGAACATCGATGAAATCGACCGTTCCGCAGATTCGCGTCGACAGGCCGTCGGTCGGAAAGCGTGTGATCTTGTGGATGCCGGAGACGCCGCCGGTCAGCGCGGCCCAGTTGTCCTCAAGACCCTGGCCGAGCGAAGTGATGACGCCCATGCCGGTGACGGCGATCAGCGGCCGGCCCAGATGGTCCTTATAGGCATTGGTCATGACGAGAGCTCCTGTGAACCCGCTTTGGCATGCGCTGTGAGTACGGCGATCCCCTCGCCTCGGCCGTGACCGAGCGTCGTGACGATGGCGTGCTTCGGCGCGCGCACTATCGACGGCTCCGACGGATCGAAGGGCGGCACGACGGCCCCGGCGTCGAGCGCAAGCGCGGCGAGCGCGAGACCCAGCGGAAACTGCGCCTCGATCCCATGTCCGACGGCGCCGCTATAGCCGCGCACCGGCGCGTTGGGGAAGCGCTTGGTCAGCCATGCCAGCTCCTGCGTGGCAAGGGCGGCAAGGCCGCTGGCGCCGGAGAACACGATGGTATCCTCGGCGGGCGCCGCCTGGCTCAAGTGGTCCAGCCGCCGCTCGAGCCGGCCATCGTCGCGGTTGCCGCGATCGCCGCCCACCGCATCGATGGTCGCATAGATCCGCGCGCCGCGGTTTTCGGCATGTTCGCGCGATTCGAGCACCAGGAAAGCGCCGACCGAACCGAGGATGATGCCGCCGCCCTCGCCCGCCGCGCGCGACCATAGCGGATGCCAGGGACCGGTGGCGTGCGCCTGAAGCGCTTCCACGAGCAGGATGATATCGAGCCGTTCGGCCGACAGAGCGCCGCCGACCAGCGTATGGCTCGACTGGCCCGCCTTGATGCGGGCGAAGGCCGTCTCGACTGCGGAAATGCCGGCGGCTTCCTCGCCCATGAAGGTGCGCGACGAGCCGGTGACCTTGTGGACGATGGAAATATTGCCGGCCATCAGATTGGAAAGCTGCGCGAGAAACAGGGTCGGGCGCAGTTCCGTGGTCAGCTTTTCGTTCAGCAGATGCTCGCGGTCGTTACGCTTGAGGCCCTCGTCCACGATCAGGCTGTCGACCGCGATGTCGCGCTCGCCACCGCCGGCCGCGACGATCATGTCCATCGTGCCGCAGGCGTCGGCATCGTCCTTCAGGCCCGCATCGTCAAGCGCAAGGCCTGCGCTGAACACGCCGAGGCGCTGCCAGTTCTCCATCTGCCGCTGGTCGCCGCGCTTGGCGATCTGTGCGGACCAGTCGATGGCCGGCAGGGGGTGGACGGGATAGGGCGCGAAACGCTCCGTCTCCACCACCACCGCCGGCGCCTCGCCCGCCGTGAGCATGGCAACATGCGGCGCGACACCCACGCCCTGGCTGGTGACGATCCCCACCCCGGTGATCACGACATCGTTGGCGGCCTTCATGCGGTCACTCCTTAGGCGATTCTGGGGGCGATTCCGGTGGCAGCTCCGGGGATATTTCCGGGGAAACCTGGGCGGCCAGCGCGGCCGTCAACCCGACCTCGTCGGCCCGCTTGCGGACGATGGGGCCGAGCGGCAGCTGATCGAAGGGGACGGTCCGCAATTTCAGCTGGGCATCGGCGATCCGCTTGCCGGCGGACGAGATCTTCGCCTTCGTCACGGCAAAGCCCGAGCCGTCATGCTCCAGCACGACCTCGATGTCGAGCACGGCTTCGGGCTCGACAAAGGAGCGCATCTTCGCGCCGTCCACCGTCATCAGGAACGGCATCGCGGCGAAATCGGTCACGGCCAGCACGAGAAAGCCGGAGGCCTGCGCCATCGTTTCGATGAGGAGAACGCCGGGGACGAGCGGATAACCGGGGAAATGACCTTCGAAAACCGGGCTCTGCGCCGGCACGACGGAGCGGGCGCGCAGCGTCTTCGCCGTCATGTCGACGGCCTCGACACGGTCGATCATCTGGAAATATTCAAGCAGCATACGACATCATCCGCTGACCACCTTCAAGCCTGCGAGGGGCGACCCGCAACAGGTATCGAGGACCGGTGACGGCGGCACCCGGACATTGCGTTCGAGGCCGTCAGGTAGAAACGGCGATGCCGCCTGTCAAGCGCGCAAGAGCGGCGTCAGGCGGCATCGCGGAACGGGTGCAGTTGGAAAGGCCGATCAGGCCTTGGCAGCGCGCAGTTCGTCGATCTTGGCGCAGAGGTTCTTCAGAACGAAGTATTCCTCGGTCGAGGCCTTGCCTTCGTTGACGTCCTGCGTCCACTTTTCCAGCGGAATCTTGATGCCGAATTCCTTGTCGATCGCAAACACGATGTCGAGGAAATCGAGGCTGTCGATGCCCAGATCGTCGATCGTGTGGCTTTCCGGCGTGATCGTCTCGCGATCGATCTCGCTGGTTTCTGCAATGATATCGGCGACCTTGTCGAATGTGGCTGTCACGCGCGGACCTCTTTGAATGGCAAGTTTTGCCGAAGCTATAGGGTAACTGCGCGCGAAAAGCCAATGGCCTTCCGGCCATGCAGGGATTTTTGCGCCGCCCTGTTGCCGAAAGGACCGCGTTGCAGCATGGGCGACGTCAATCGGCGATGACGATGCGCGTGTTCTTCAATCCCGCCTGGCTCGCCAACGTAAAGAACGCCGCCGCATTTCGGGGATGCAACCGCACGCAGCCATGCGATGCGGGTCGCCCGAGTCTCTTCAGATCAAAGGTCGCGTGGACGGCATAACCGCCGTTGAAGAAGACGGCGAAGGGCATGGGCGCATCGTTGTATTTTCGCGAACGGTGATTGCGGGAGAGCCATTTCGCGCTCCAGCTGCCCTGCGGTGTGACATAGCCCCGGCGCGCCGTGGAAACCTGCCACTGGTGCAGAACGATCCCGTTCTCGCTGACCGTCATCGTCTGGCTGGAAAGGCTGATGCGGGCGACGAGCGTCGCGGCGCTTGCCGTGCTCGGCATCACAGCGATCGCCATGGTCATGCACGATACCGCCACAGCGGCGAGAAAAAAACGACGCATCCGATCCCCCTGGCGTACCGCAACGGTACGATGTCCCCACTGCGGAGGATACTACTCCAGGGAGGACGGAGAAAGACTTAAACAGCAGTGGAAACAGAGCGTTAAAATAAGTTCTGACATAAGGCTGCGGAAACCACCGCAGCCAGCGCCAGCGTGCAGGCGGCATGGAAGACCCTGACGCCGCGAAAGATATCGTCCACCGTGGCGACCGGCCGACCGGCGGCATTCATCATCGGCTCTTCCACCCGGCCGCCGGCGTAAAGGCGGGGGCCGGCGAGTTGAAGGTTGAGCGCGCCTGCCATAGCCGCCTCGGGCCAGCCGGAATTAGGTGACCGGTGAAGCCCCTGATCCCGCAGGGCGACGGAGAGCGCATCCCGCCCTGCCCGCTGGCCAAGCCGCCACCATGCTCCACATGCAATTAGCAGCATGGAAAGCCGCGCGGCCGGGAGGTTTGCGACATCGTCCAATCGTGCCGACGCCCGGCCGAAGTGGAGATAACGCTCCGTCTTGTGGCCGATCATCGAATCGGCCGTGTTGAGCATTTTGTAGGCGAAGAGCCCTGGAAGCCCAGAGATCGCATACCAGAAGAGCGGCGCCACGACCCCGTCCGAAAAGTTCTCGGCCAGGCTCTCGATGGCGGCGCGGCAGACGCCCGCTTCGTCGAGGCTTTCGGGATCGCGCCCGACGATCATTGCGACCGCCCGCCTTCCGCCCGCAAGCCCGCCCTCGCGCAGGCCGGTGGCGACGCGCAGGACGTGATCGGACAGGCTCTTTTGCGCGAGGAAGATCGCGACGATCAGGGCCTCGACCACGGCGCCGGCAAGGCCGAGCGACGACAGCGCGAGATGGATGAGCAGGCCAATCGCGGCGGACAGCAGAAGAAGCGCTGATATCGCCACCACACCGCGTCGGCGAAGCTGCGGCCCGCTGAGATGTCGCCGGTTCAGCCTTCGTTCACAGGCGCCAATGGCTTTGCCGAACAGGACGACGGGATGCGGCAGGCGGCGCCAGAGCCAGTCGGGATCGCCGACGATACGGTCTATTGCAAGACCGGCTGCGAGAATAACGAGATGCATCAGGCGGCAACCTCGCGAAGCGCGTCGAGCAACCGGATGTCGGATGCGGGATCCGGCGTGAGGCCTAGCCGCACCCAGCGGGGTGCGTAGTCGAAGCTGCGCGTGAGGATATGCCGCTCGCCAAGGGCGTGCCGAAGGGCGGCGCCATCGGCGACCTCGATGAGCGCGAACAGATGCGTGCCGCCCGCCGTGCGGACGCCGGCCTCCGACAGAACGCCGTCCAGCCCGGCCTTGCGCTCGGCGATCCGCGACCGCAAGCCGTCGATATCGCCCCGAAACAGATGCTCTGCGACCGCCAGCGCCGGCCCGGACACGGCCCAGGGGCCAAGCGCCGTGGCCAGGGCCTCCAGCACGGCGGGCGCAGCCATGACGAAGCCGAGGCGGATGCCGGCATATCCGAAGACCTTGCCGAAGGAGCGGAAGACGATGAGGCCGGGATGGGCGAACGCCTCGGCGGCGACACTGTTGCCTGACATCCCGTCGCCGAAAGCTTCGTCCACGACCAGCCGTCCGCCCTGCGCCGCCATGCGGTCTGCGAGATCCAGCAGCGTATCGCGCGGCAGCAGGCGTCCCGTCGGGTTGTTCGGATTGACGATGACGGCAAGACCGTGATCGGGGCGAAGTTCGCCGATATCCGCAATCGGATCGACCGCGAAACCGGCGAGCGACAGCACCCCCTGATACTCGCCATAGGTCGGCCCGAGAATCGCGACAGGCCGGCCCGGCGCGGCGAGAGCGGGCAATTGCTGGATGACGGACTGCGTCCCCGGCACGGCCAGCGGCCGCAGCGAACCGGTGCCGTAGAAAGCGGCAGCAGTCATTTCGGTCCGGTGCACGAGGTCCGCATCCGGCAGACGGTGCCAAGCGGATGCGGGAATGTCCGGAAGCGGCGGTGGGCAGGGGTTGATTCCGGTGGAAAGATCCAGCCAGTCCGCCGCTATACCGCCATATTCCGCCATGGCCCGAGCCAGACCGCCGCCATGCTGGATCGGCGCTGTCATGCGGGCTCCGTGGTGATGTGTTCCGGCGCGCGGTCGATGAGGTGCATGAAGGAGCCGGCGACCGTTCCGGCGCTGAGGCCAGCCGTACCGAGCGAGGCACCCGTGGCATCCTCGACCGCAAACAGGGGTGCCGCGTCACCTTCCGAGACGATCGTCGCGTAGTGGAATTCATGCGCCATCATCGGCTTGAAAGCGCCCGTTTCATCCAGCGGCCGGATGCGACGGTAACCGAGATGCCGGCGTCGTTCGGCAAAGCTGGTGGTTAGCGGCAGGAGGCCGAGCATCGGGTGGCGCTTGCCCGACGCATCGATAAGCCCCTCGCCGAGCGTCATATAGCCACCGCACTCGCCGAAGATCCGCGCCTCTCGTGCGGCCGCAGCCCGCATGCCGGCACGGAAGGTTCCGGCCGCCGACAACGTCTCCGCATGCAGTTCCGGATAGCCGCCGGGCAGGTAGACGGCATCGGCATCGTCCGCCGGCGCCTCGTTGGCCAGCGGCGAGAAGAAAGAGAGAGAAGCACCCGCTACGTGCCATCCGTCCAGCAGGTGCTGATAGGCGAAGGCAAATGCGACGTCGCGCGCAATCGCGATTCGCGACCCGAGCGGGTCGAGCGCCACGACCTGCCCTGTGGGCGACCGAACCGGACGGGCCTGCGCACCGAGCGCCACCAGCGCGGCGAGATCGCAACCCGCCTCGACCGCGTCGGCCGCATGGTCGATGAAGAGATCGAGGCCGCCATGTTCACCGGCCTGAACGAGGCCGAGATGCCGCTCGGGCAAGGCGAGGCCGGGATCGCGACCGATCACGCCGAGTACGGGCATATCGATAGACGCCAGTGCGCCGCGCAGCATGGCTTCGTGCTTCGGACTGCCGACCTTGTTGAGGATGACGCCGGCGAGTCGCACATCGGCGCGGAAGCGGGCATAGCCGGACACGAGCGCCGCCACGGACTGTGCCATCCGGCCGCAATCCACCACCAGCACGACCGGCAGACCCAGAGACGCCGCAAGATCGGCCGGCGCGCCGGTGCCATCCAGCGCCGCATCGAACAGGCCCATCATGGCCTCGACGACCAGAAGGCGGCCACCGTCCCGCGCGCGGAAGGCCTGCGCATCGAGCAGAGCGGGACGCATGGCCCAGGGATCGTAATTGACGCAGGCGATGCCGCAGGCCGCCGTGTGGAAGGCGGGATCGATGTAATCCGGCCCCGCCTTACCCGGAGACACGGCAACGCCGCGCCGGCTGAGGGCGCGCAACAGGCCGAGGGTAATGGTGGTCTTGCCGGAACCGGAGGACGGGGCGGCGATCAGGATACCGCTCATGCCGAGTATTCCTTCGTCAGCACCCCATCGGCCTGCGCGGAGCCGAGCCAGTCGAGGACGGAGCGCAGCCGCACGACCTCGCCGAGAACGACGATGGCCGGGGGCGAGACGCCGGCCGCGGCGGCATCGGCGGCGGCCTGGCCGAGCGTCGTTTCGAGAACCGACTGGCGGGACGTGGCGGCATTGCTGACGAAGGCCAGCGGCTCGTCCGGCGCGCGGCCGGCGGCCAGCAGGTTCGCGGTGATTTCACGGATGTGCTTCATCGCCATATACATGACGATGACCGGCGACCCCTTGGCGACGCTTGCCCAATCGACGCGATCCGGCACGAGACCCGAGGAATCATGGCCGGTGAGAAAGGTGACGACATGGGTGATATCGCGGTGGGTGACGGGGATGCCGGCATAGGCGAGACCGCCAATACCCGCAGTAATGCCGGGTACGACCCGGAAGGGAATGCCGTGCTCGACCAGCACCAGCGCCTCTTCGCCCCCGCGACCGAACACGAAGGGATCGCCACCCTTCAGCCGCAGCACGCGTTTGCCCTCCTGCGCGAGAGCCACGAGGCGCAGCGAGATGTCGCGCTGCTTCGGCGAGGGCTTGCCGCCGCGCTTGCCGGCGAATTCCAGAACGGCGCCGGGCCGCGCAAGAGACAGGCAGGCGGCATCCACCAGCGCATCATGCACGATCACATCCGCCTGCCGCAGGGCGTTGACCGCATGCAGCGTCAGCAGGCCAGGATCGCCCGGCCCCGCCCCGACCAGCCAGACCGCGCCGGGCGCCATCAGCGGCAGGCCTTCGAAGGGGAAAACGCTCATCCCGCCAACTCCAGGGCTGCAAAGGATGAATCATTCTGGGAAGCTGTCGCCAAACCAGTTGAAGACGCGGCGGCAAACAGCTGTTTCGAAAAGGTTTCCACGACGGCAGCGGTCGCCTGTCGAGACGCGCGCTTTGCCACCACGAGCCGCCCGCCGATACCGGCAGCGGCAAGGGCGGATGCCTCCGCAACGCTGTGGCATCCGGTCAGGCGGAAAACGTCCGCCGACGGCGTCACGATGCGCGGCGTCTCCTCTTCCAGCCGGGTGGCGTTGAATGTCAGGAGCGGAACCGCGAAAGCATCGGCAATGGCAAGGATGGCGGGCTCCGTGGCGCGGGCATCGAGCGAGGCGACGGCGTGGAGTGGCAGTGCGGGATAGCCGGCCTCCGCCAGCACGGCCCGCGCGAGATCGAGCACCTCGGCGGCGGATGACCCCGGCCGGCAGCCGAGGCCGAGAACAAGCCCGCACCCCGTCGTCTCACCGCTCATCGTCATTCCACGCTCTCCGCTGCACGCCACCTGCGCCTGAAAAGGCCGGACAGGAAGCCGCGTTCCAGATCCCGCAGCGATGCGGCGGTCGATACCGACACCGCAGGCCATGGTCGCGCAGACGCCGAGCGGCTGGGGATCTCTCCCCGGCCGAGGCCTCGACAGCTCCGGCATGAGCCCCCGATCAGGGTCGGCCGCACCGGACGCGTTTTCAGCCCGAACCGGGCGCCGTCGCATTCGGGGTCTTTTACAAGAGATTTGCGCAGATCGGAATTGCTTATGAAGACGCCATGACAAAATCCGCCCTTTCGGTTCCCGCAGCAACGGTCGAGCGCGCGATGCGAGACGGGTTGCGGGACCGGATGCGAAAGGAAAGACCGGGAACACGGCGCAAGCATACCCGTCACCGGCATCCTGCCTCCCCGCCGGCCCTTTCCTTTGTCCGCCGGCTCTGCCAAAGAGCGTCTGCGCCTGCGCCCGGAGCGCGCGCTTCCCGGAACACCCTCTGCCGGCGACACGGCCCAAGGTCCATCGTGCACGATCTCGCGTTTCATCTGCTCCTTTTCCTTTTCCTTGCAGCGTTCGTCGCCGGCTTCATCGACAGCATCGCTGGCGGCGGCGGCATGATCACCGTGCCGGCCATGCTGCTGGCCGGCCTGCCGCCGCTGGAAACGCTCGGCACCAACAAGCTCCAGTCGCTGTTCGGCTCGGGCTCGGCCAGTCTTGCCTATGCCAGAGCCGGCCATGTGAACCTGAAGAGCCAGCTGCCGATGGCGCTCCTGTCGCTTGCCGGCGGCGGGATCGGCGCCATGGTGGCGACCGTGGTTCCCGGCGATGTGCTGCGCGCCGTGCTGCCGTTCCTGCTCATCGGCATCGCGCTCTACTTCGCGCTGAAGCCGAACGTGGCGGATCTCGACCGCGCCCAGCGCATCACGCCCTTCGTGTTCGGCCTCACCATCGTGCCTGCCATCGGCTTTTACGACGGCATCTTCGGCCCCGGCACCGGCTCCTTCTTCATGCTGGCCTTCATTGCGCTTGCCGGCTTCGGCGTCCTCAAGGCGACGGCGCATACCAAGCTCCTCAATTTCGGCTCCAATATCGGCGGCTTCCTCGTGCTGGCCTGGTATGGCGTCGTGCTGTGGAAGGTCGGGCTGATGATGGGCGTCGGGCAGTTTGCCGGTGCGCAGGTCGGCTCGCGCTTCGCCATGAAGCGCGGCGCCAAAATCATCAAGCCGCTGCTGGTCGTCACCTGCATCGCACTCGCCATACGCCTGCTCGCCGATCCGATGAATCCGGTTCGGGTCTGGCTGGGAATCTAATACTCGACGCCCACCTGTGCCTTGATGCCCGAGCGGAACGGGTGCTTGACGAGTTCCATCTCGGTCACAAGGTCAGCGATTTCGATCAGTTCCTCGCGCGCATTGCGGCCGGTCAGCACCACATGCGTCATTGGCGGCTTTTCCTCCCGCAGGAACTGCACGACCTCGTGGATATCGATGTAGTCGTATCGCAGGGCGATGTTGATCTCGTCCAGCAGGACCATCGAATTGGCAGGATCGCGGATCAGTTCCTTGGAGGTTTCCCACGCCTTCTGCGCCATCGCCACATCTCGGGCGCGATCCTGCGTTTCCCATGTGAAGCCTTCGCCAAGCGTGTAGAAACGGCAGAGATGCTGGAAATGCGTCTCGATCAGCGTCCGCTCCCCCGTCTCCCATCCACCCTTGATGTACTGCACGACGGCGGACGGCATGCCGTGGGCGATGTGGCGGAAGATCATGCCGAAGCCGGCGGTGGTCTTGCCCTTGCCCTTGCCGGTGTGGACCATGATGAGGCCTTTGCCGTCGGTCTTCGTCGCCATGATCTTTTCGCGTGCGACCTTCTTCTTCGCCATCTTCATGGCGTGACGCTCCAGATCGACCTCGGCGGCCGGTGTTTCCTCGGTCATATCTCGTCCCTTGGGGTTCTCACGACGCCCTGAGCGTCAGGCTGTTTGAAAGCGCGAATCGTGCCGAGTTGGAGCGCGGCTGCCAGTATCCCCGGTCGATGGCCTCGGTCAGCCGGGCTGCCAGATCGCGGAAGGCATGGCGGTTGGCCTCCTCCATGAAGGCGCGCACGGCATCGTCCAGCACGAAGGCCTGATAGACCGCCTCGAAATGCTGGCTGCGGACAGCGCCTGTGGTCGCAGCGAAGGCGAAAAGATAATCGACGGTCGCCGCCATCTCGAAAGCGCCCTTGTAGCCGTGCCGCATCATGCCGGCGATCCATTTCGGATTGACCACCCGCCCGCGCACGACGCGGCCGATTTCCTCTTCCAGCGACCGGATGACCGGCTTTTCCGGGCGGGAATGGTCGTTGTGGTAGATCACAGGCCGCGTGCCGGAGAGATGCTCTACGGCAGCGCTCATGCCGCCTTCGAACTGGTAGTAGTCGTCGCTGTCGAGAAGATCGTGCTCGCGGTTGTCCTGATTCTGCACCACGGCCTGCACGCAAGCAAGACGCGTCTCCAGCATCTCCCGCTCATCCCGACCCTCGGCATGCGCGCCATAGGCATAGCCGCCCCAGGTGAGATAGGCGTCGGCAAGCTCGGAGCGTTCCGGCCCGCGCTTCTCGTCCATCAGCGCCTGCAGCCCGGCACCGTAGGCGCCGGGCTTGGAGCCGAAGACGCGGTAGGAGGCGCGGCGTTCGGCATCCGCAGCACTCAGGCCCTTTTCGCGCCATTCCGCGCTCTCGCGGCGGATGCGGGCCGCAATGGCATTGTCCTCGTCGTCTTCTTCCAGCGCGCCGATGGCACGTACCGCGCTGTCGAACAGCGCGATCTGCTCGGGGAAGGCATCGCGAAAGAAGCCGGAGACGCGCAGCGTAACATCGACGCGTGGGCGGCCGAGAAGCGCCGGGGGAACGATCTCGTAGCCCGTGACGCGTCGTGACATCGGGTCCCAGAGCGGTTTCGCGCCGATGAGTGCCAGCGCCTGCGCGATATCGTCTCCGCCGGTGCGCATGTTGGAGGTGCCCCAGGCGGTGAGGCCGAGCGCCGTCGGCCACGCGCCATGATCCTGCAAATAGCGCCGGATGAGGAGATCGGCCGATTTCTTGCCAAGTTCGAAAGCGGCCGGCGTCGGCACGGCGCGGCTATCGACGGAATAGAAGTTGCGCCCTGTGGGCAGCACGTCCGGCCGCCCCCGCGTCGGCGCGCCGGAAGGCCCGGGCGCCACGAACCGACCGTCGAGACCGGCCATGAGACCGGCGATCTCCGCCGGCCCGCAGGCAATCAACGATGGCCTCAGCCGCGCCTCGACGGCATCGAGAACGGCGCGCGTCGCCGCCCAGCCGTGCGGGCAGGCCATCTCGCCGCCGACCAGCTTTGCCGCGAGCAATTCGATTCGCTCGACGGTATCGCCTTCGCTGCGCCATGGATCGTCACTCGCAGCCAGAAGAAGCGGCGGGCGCGCGCCCTGCCAGAGCGTGGCCGGTGCGCAGTCGAGCGGGTCGAACGCCGTCCTATCCGCGCCCTCCCCGTTGACGAGCCCGCAATCGCGCGCGATCGCCCGTTGCAGGCTGGCATCGCCGCCCTCGCCGCTGCCGCGCGGCACACGGGCGAGCGCCAGCGTCAGGTCGGTCAGGAGACGCCCTTCGGGCGACACGCCGAAGACGTGGAGGCCGTCGCGGATCTGCATTTCCTTCAGATCGCAGAGATAGGCGTCGAGCTTCTGCAACGCCGCCTCCTCGCCATCCGTCTCGGCAATGCCGGCATCCGCATCGAGCCCGATGTCGCGGACGAGATGCAGGATCTGGTTGGAGAGCAGCCGCAGGCGCCGGGGATCGCCACCGGCGGCGTCGTAATATTCATCGACCAGACCTTCGAGATCGCGGAGCGCGCCATAGGTTTCGGCGCGGGTCAGCGGCGGCGTCAGGTGATCGATGATGACGGCCGATGTCCGGCGCTTGGCTTGGCTTCCCTCGCCGGGATCGTTGACGATGAACGGGTAGAGATGCGGCAGCGGGCCGAACACCGCTTCCGGGTAGCAGGTCTCCGACAGCGCCAGGGCCTTGCCCGGCAGCCATTCGAGATTGCCATGCTTGCCCATATGGATGACGGCGTGGGCGCCGAAAGATTGGCGCAGGAACGCATAGAAGGCGAGATAAACATGCGGCGGCACGAGGTCCGGCGAATGGTAGGTTTCCTTCGGGTCGATATTGTAGCCGCGCGCCGGCTGGATGCCGATGAGCACGCCGCCGAGACGCGCAAGCGGCAGCGCGAAGCGGTCGCCATCGGCATAAGGGTCGCGCGAGGGATCGCCCCAGCGTGCCGTGACCTCGGTTTGAATCTTTTCGGGAAGTGTTGCGAAGAACGCGTTGTAATCGTTGAAAGACAGCGTCTCGCGAATATGCCGCCCGTCACGCGCCGCGTTCGTCGGGCCTTCCATGAGATAGCGGATCAGCGCATCGCCGTCTGCGGGCAGCTCGGTCGCCGGATACCCCGCCTTCGCCATCGCGCGCAGCACCCCGATGGTGCCGGCGGGCGTGTCCAGCCCGACGCCGTTGCCGAGACGGCCATCGCGATTCGGATAGTTGGCGAGAACGATGGCGACCTTGCGCTCGGCCGGCGGCGTGTGGTTCAGGCGCGCCCAGTTTGCCGCGAGCTTTGCGACGAACGCGACCCTGTCGGCCAGGGGCGCATGCCCGACGATATTCGTCTCGACCGCCTCGTCGTAGATCGCCGCCGCCTTGAACGAGACGGCACGGGAGAGAATGCGTCCATCCACCTCGGGAAGCGCGACGTTCATCGCGAGATCGCGCGCCATCAGGCCCTGCGACGAGCTTTCCCATGCCTGCCGTGTCGACGCGGAGAACAGGACCTGCAACACCGGCGCGCCGCCGGCATCGAGCACGGTCCCCTTGTGATCGCCGCCCGGGGCGGAAACGGCAAAGCTCGTGGCATTGAGAACGACATCCGGCGTGAACCGCGCGAAGATCGCCTCGACCGTGCCGACGGACAGGGCATCCTTCAAGCTGGAGACGAAAACCGGGAGAACCCGCATGCCCTCGGCCGAAAGGGCCTCGACCAGGGCTGCAACAGGTCGTGTCTCGCCGGACTGGACGAGCGCACGGTAGAAGCAGAGCGCCACGATCGGCTGACTTCCGGCGTGCGTTCGCCCCCAGTTCTCCGCGCCGACGATACCCTCGTGCGGCGACCAGATGCCGGCCCGCAACAGCGGCGTTGCCGCCGCCGGCCGCTCGCCGTCATCGACGAGTGCATGGGCATACGCAAGGAACCGCTGCATATTCTCAGGGCCGCCCTCGGTGAAATAGGCGAGCATCGCCGCCCGATCGTCTGCGGACACGGTGGAATAGGCATCGAGCGCCGGATCCGGCTTGTCATAACCGGGGAGCACGGCGATTTTTGCTCTATGGGTCACGGCCGTGGCGTGAAGGGCTTCCAACACATACTGGAAATAGGAAGCGCCGCCGAGTGCCCGTACGATTATCAGCTTTGCATGCCGCGCGGTACGCTCGACATAGGTATCGACCGACATCGGGTGCTTCAGCGAGAGGAGGCTTGCCGCCCGCAGGGTCCGCCCGTCGGGTTCGGCCTTGCAGGCGCTGGCGATGGCGGAAAGCTCCGTATCGGCGGCGGAGAGGAAGAGGATCTCGCCCGGCGACTGACCGAGATCGATGGCCTCGTCCCCGTCCGAGATCGTGCCTTTCTGCGCAAGAAGAAGATGCATCCGCCGCCAATCCCGTCCGTCTTATGCCGCAGACGCGACGATGGCAGCACGCACCGCCGCCTCGTCGAGATCGTGAAGGCCGATGACGACGAGACGCGTGCGGCGGGCTTCACCGGTTGCCCATGCACGGTCGAAATAGGGATCGATCCGCGTTCCCACGGCCTGGATCAGAAGCCGCATCGGCTTGCCGGGAACATCCGCAAAGCCCTTCAGCCGCAGGACATCATGCGCAGAGACGATGTCCTTCAGCCGCGATACGAAGGCTGCGGGATCGGAAATCGGGCCGAGTTCCACAACGAAACTGGCAAACTCGTCGTGGTCGTGCTCCTCGCCGGCCTCATGCTCCATCTCGTGGTGGGACTTGCGGTTGGCGATATCGTCCTCCGTGCCGACGCCGAGGCCGAGCAGAACGGAGGCCGGCACCGCGCCGTTGGCGGCTTCGATCATCATCGGCTTGCGGATCGTGCGCGAAGCGACCTCGCGGCGGACGGCGTCGATGCCGGCTGCATCCAGGAGGTCGGTCTTGTTGAGGACGATGAGGTCGGCGGCGGTCAGCTGGTCTTCGAACAGCTCCTCGATCGGGCTCTCGTGGTCGAGATTGTCGTCCTGCGCGCGCGCGGCATCCACCTTGTCGTGATCGTCGGCAAAGCGCCCGGCGGCGACGGCGGCGCTGTCCACCACGGTGATCACGCCGTCCACCGTCACCTGCGTGCGGATATCCGGCCAGTTGAACGCGGCGATCAGCGGCTGAGGGAGTGCAAGGCCGGAGGTTTCGATGACGATATGGTCGGGGCGTCCGTCCCGCTCCAGAAGGCGGGTCATGGTGGGAATGAAATCATCCGCCACCGTGCAGCAGATGCAGCCATTGGTCAGCTCGATGATATCGTCCTCGCTGCACGCCTCGGCGCCGCAGCCCTTCAGGACGTCGCCGTCAACGCCGAGATCGCCGAACTCGTTGATGATCAGCGCGATCCGCCGGCCTTCCGCATTTTCCAGAATGTTGCGGATCATCGTCGTCTTGCCGGCACCGAGAAAGCCGGTGATGACGGTCGCGGGGATCTTGGCGCCCGGGTTTGTCCGGTCGCCGGTCTTTGAAAATGTCATGGATTAACCCTTCATCTTGAGCGGCAGTCCTGCCGCCACGAAATAGACGTCGCGTGCCTGCGCCGCGACCTGCTGGTGGAGCCGGCCGGCGTGATCGCGGAAGTCCCGCGCCATGCGGTTATCCGGCACGATGCCGAGGCCCACCTCGTTGGAAACGAAAATGACGGAGGCGCGAAGCGCCGAAAGGCTGGCGACGAGCCGCTCCGATTCCGCCGCGACATCGCGCTCTTCCAGCATGAGATTTGTGACCCAGAGCGTCAGGCAATCGACAAGAACGACGCAGCCGACGGCGTCTATGACCGAGAGACGGCCAACGAGATCGAACGGCTCCTCATGCGTCGTCCAGAGATCGCCGCGCGACGTCCTGTGGGTGTCGATCCGCGTGCGCATCTCGTCATCGAAGGCGCGGCCCGTGGCGATGTAATGCCGGACAAGACCCGTTTCCACAGCCAGCCGCTCGGCAAAGTTCGACTTGCCGGAGCGTGCGCCGCCAAGCACGAGTGTGGCACCGTGAAGGGGAGATGTCATGCGCGCGCGGCTATCCCGCTGCTCCCGTTCCATGGAAGCGAAGGCAGCCTGCGGCTCCGGTATACACCGGACGGGCATGGGTAAAAACCGCCGGCCCGGAAAACCCGGTGGGCGAACGTCTCGTGTGCCACGACAACCTCCGTGCTGGCGCTGGAACGCAGCATCATGAGGATGCGGCGCGGTGTGGCTGGCAGGTCTCCTGGCTCACGGCGTCACGCAGGGCGAAAGCCCTGAGAACGGGTTCGCCTCGCCTTCCCGAAACAGGTTGCCCGGCGTTTGACCGTCGGGTCGATGTCGAAGAGGTGGACGATTCGTAGATAAAGAGGCGTCCGACCCCGGTTGCTCGCATCGCTGTTTCAGTGGCTTTTCCGGCCCTGCCCGTCTGGTGACGCCAGCCGCACCACGCGGCATGGTCCGTCGCCCTTCGGACGAGACCGGATGGCGAACCCTGACCGTTCTACAGTCGCGGGGTCGGCTGCGATGAGGATGCCCTGTATGGGTCCATCCCTTCGCATTCCCATTTACTCCCGAACGACACGCGCCGCACGGGAACCATCCATGCCGATAAGATTAGGCGCGTCGCTGGATCAAGTCAATCATCCGCGCTATGTCGGCCCCATCGCCCGACCCGAAGATCCATCGCGTTTCACCCCTGGAGACGCCCGACGAGATCGAGCCTGACATGCCCGACATCCTGAAGTCCCTGACCCTTGCCCGCGTGAAGCGCCTGGCCCGGAAATCCGTCACCTTTTCGGAATGGCGCATCTTCGCCCGGCGCAGCGAGGTCGGGCTGCTCGTCGCCGGCATCGTCGTCGGCCTGACCTCAGGGCTCGCCGTCATCGCCATGAGCTTCATCTCGTTGCAGCTGCACAAGCTGATCTTCGGTATTTCAGAATATGAGCGCGTCAGTTCCGCCGACCTCAAGGGCCAGATCGCCATTCTTATGGCGCCGATCGTCGGCGGACTGCTGCTGGGCCTAATCATGATGGGCCTTGCGCTCTGGCGTAAGAAGGCGATGGTGGACCCGATCGAGGCGAATGCGCTGCACGGGGGGCGGATGTCCCTGACCGACAGCATCGTCGTCGCGGTGCAGAACCTCGTCTCCAATGGTTTCGGCGCGTCGGTCGGTCTGGAGGCCGGCTACACGCAGCTCGCCTCCGGTCTTGCATCGAAGATCGGTGTGAATCTGAAATTACGGCGCAACGATCTGCGCACGCTGCTCGGCTGCGGCGCGGCGGGTGCTATCGCGGCGGCCTTCAACGCGCCGCTGACGGGCGCCTTTTACGCCTTCGAGCTGATCATCGGCTCCTACACCATCGCCTCGCTGACCCCGGTCGTCGTCTCCGCGCTGGTCGCCAACCTCGTGACGCGCCTGCTCTGGGGCGAAGAATTCACCATCGACATCGGCGCATTCGGCGATGTCGTCCCCGGAGACTACGTGCCGGCCATCCTCCTCGGCGCGCTTTGCGCCGGCGTCGCCATTCTCATCATGAAGGGCGTGTCGCTGACGGAAGAGGTCGCCCGCAAGAGCGACATCCCCGCGCCGCTGCGCCCCGCTATCGGCGGTGTCGTCGTCGGGCTGCTCGCCACCATCTCGCCGCAGGTGCTCTCCGGCGGTCACGGCGCCCTGCATCTGAACCTCGCGCACGCCACGCCCTTCGCCATGCTGATCGGCCTGTTCCTGATGAAGTCGGTCGCAACCGCGGTCTCGATCGGCTCGGGCTTTCGCGGCGGGCTGTTCTTCGCCTCGCTGTTCATGGGCGCATTGCTCGGCAAGGTCTTTGCCGGCGTCGTACCTTACGTCTTTGGCGACACCACGCTGACGCCGGTCATCTATGCCGTGGTCGGCATGAGTTCGCTTGCGGTCGCCATTATCGGAGGGCCGCTGACGATGACGTTTCTCGCGCTGGAGATCACCGGCGACTTCCCGATCACCACGCTGGTGCTGGCGGCCGTCATCACCTCGTCGCTGGTCGTGCGCACCACCTTCGGCTACTCGTTCGCCACGTGGCGCTTCCATCTGCGCGGCGAAAGCATTCGCAGCGCCCACGATGTCGGCTGGATCCGCAACCTGACCGTGGGGCGGCTGATGCGGCCCGATGTCCGCACTATCAACGCGAAGGCGACACTGGACGAGCTGAAAGCCGAATTCCCGCTCGGCTCGGCCCAGCGCGCCATCGTCGTGGATGACACCAACCGCTATGGCGGCGTCATCCTTATTCCCGAGGTTTATGCAAGCCCGGTGGAAAAGGATGCCGCCGGCAAGGGCATTGAAGACTACATCAAGCTCCCGAACGACTTCCTCCAGCCGAACATGAACGCCCGGCAGGCGGCGACCCTGTTCGACAAGACGGAGAGCGACGCGCTCGCCGTCTGCAACAATCTCATCGAGCGCCGCGTCGTCGGGGTGCTGACCGAGAGCTACACCCTGCGCCGCTACAGCGAGGAACTCGACCGGAGACGTCGCGAGGCATCCGGCGAATTCTAGAGCGATTTCAGCGATACAGGCGACGACGCTCTAGCGACCCGTGAGCCCGTCGAGCCAGCGCGGATCGAGCACGGCCTCCAGCTCCCCGGCAACCGCATCGAGCGCCGCATCGACGGAAGCGCGGTAATCGAAGGCCTCCGCCGCGATACCGAAGCTGCGCAGCAGTGCCGCGCGGTAGGCATCGCTGGTGAACAGACCGTGGAGATAGGTCCCCATGACGCGACCGTCGGGCGATAGCGCACCGTCGGGACGGTCCCCGATCATAACGGGCGGTCGGGCGCAGTCGGGTCCGGTGGTCTTCCCAAGGTGGATCTCGTAGCCCTCAAGCGCGACATCGTGTTCCGTGGAACGGGCGCCGCTGTTGCGCACCACCTTTTCGCACGCCATTTCTGTTTCCACGTCGAGCAGGCCGAGGCCGTCGATTTCGGCGGTTCCGCCCTCGATGCCGAGCGGATCGGAGATGCGGCGTCCGAGCATCTGGTAGCCGCCGCAGAGGCCGATCACGCGTCCGCCCCGTCGAAGATGCAGGGCCAGATCCTTGTCCCAGCCGGCCGCTTTCAGGGCCGCGAGATCCGAGATCGTGGCTTTCGAGCCGGGGAGAATGACGAGCGCCGCATCCTCCGGCAGGCGGTCGCCGGACTGGATGAAGCGGAGGTCCACGGACGGTTCGGCGGCGAGCGGATCGAGATCGTCGAAATTGGCGATGCGCGGCAGCACGGGTACGGCAATCGTCAGCGCCCGCGCCGTTCCCCGCGACAGGCGTTCGAGAACGACGGAATCCTCGGCCGGAAGCTGGCGCGCGGCCTTCAGCCAGGGGACGACGCCGAAACAGGGCCAGCCGGTGAAGCCCTGGATCGCGGTGAGCCCGTCGTCGAACAGGGTCACATCGCCCCGGAACTTGTTGATGAGGTATCCCGTGACCATGGCCCGGTCCTCGGGCGTGAGCACCGCATGCGTTCCCACAAGCGAGGCGATGACGCCGCCGCGGTCGATGTCGCCAACCAGCACCACGGGCACGCCCGCGCGCGTCGCAAATCCCATATTGGCGATGTCGCCGGCCCGCAGGTTGATCTCGGCCGGCGAGCCCGCACCCTCGACCACCACGAGGTCGCGGCCAGCGCGGGTCGTCTCGAAGCTCTCCAGCACCGCGCCGAGCAGCTTCGGCTTCATCGCCTGATAGTCGCGCCCGCGCGCCTGCCCGACGACCTTGCCCTGCACCACGACCTGGCTGCCGGTCTCCGACTGCGGCTTGAGGAGCACGGGGTTCATGTGGATCGAGGACGGAATGCGGGCGGCGAGCGATTGCAGCCATTGCGCCCGGCCGATCTCGCCGCCATCGGCCGACACCGCCGCGTTGTTGGACATGTTTTGCGGCTTGAAGGGTGCGACGCGGACGCCGCGATTGGACGCGAGCCGGCAGAGGCCGGCGACGAGCACAGTCTTGCCGACATCCGAACCCGTCCCCTGAAGCATGATCGATTTTGCCATGCGGCCTGATATCACCGGGACGCGGCGGGCGCCATGGACGGCCCGGACGATCACGCGCAAAAACCGCAGCAGCCGAAGCTCTGCGGTTTTCCACCCTCGACACCAAAGAAACGCACGGCACGGGGCGGGCAAGCGGGAGGCATCGAACGGATGCCAAGAGGCTGGCAGAATGCCGGGACGCAATACCTGATCCGGCAGAGCAGCTGTGACCAGCCACGGACCATCCTTACGCCGTGAGAGTTACCAGAGAGTTACCTGCCGGGCTCGGCCTCCGTTTTTGTCACAATCACGTCATCTCGAATGAAGGGGCTCTGATCGATGCAACTGCCGGGATGACGCGCCTTGGATAAGAGCGCCCACAAAACCGAACATTCGAAAGAGATAAAATTCAATGGCTTGCATGACGGTTCCAATTCGACCGGCCAAGAAGAGCGGTTGATTTCTGTCCCAGAGCTTCTAGGCTGTCCGGACGAAAAATATTGGCACTATATGATCGCGGGACATCGTGCGTTCGCACTGGAGGCGTCGGTCTGATGAAGAACATTCGCGACGTCTGCGAAAAGATGACAAAGTCCGCCGTCGGCCCGACGCTTGCAACCGCGCTCGGCCTTCTCGCCGGCAGCGTCCTCCTGATGTCGGGCACGCCCGCACGCGCCGCAGGCTGCGGCAGGCTCTCGATTGCCGAGATGACCTGGGGATCGGCCGCCATCACCGCCCATATCGACAGGTTCATTCTGGAGAAGGGCTACGGCTGCACCGTCCAGCTCGTACCCGGCGACACAATGCCGACCTTCGCCTCGATGAATACCGAAGGACGACCCGACATGGCGCCGGAGATCTGGGTGGCCTCGCTGCAGGCACCGCTGACCGATGCGCTGCGGGATGGCCGACTGGTGGAAGTCGCACGCGTCCTGACAGATGGCGGTGTCGAAGGCTGGTGGATCCCCCGCTACATCAGCGATGCGCATCCCGACATCAAGACGGTGCAGGATGCGCTGAAGCACCCTGAACTCTTCCCCTCGCCGCAGGATGCCACGAAGGGCGCGATTCACAACTGTCCCTCGGACTGGAACTGCCAGATCCCGACATCCAACCTTTACCGGGCCTTGAAGGGCGACGACGCCGGGTTCCAGCTGATCAATTCCGGATCGGCGGCCGATCTCGACGGCTCGATCGCCCGGGCCTTCGAGGAAAAGAAGGGCTGGCTCGGCTATTACTGGGCGCCCACCGCAATCCTCGGCAAATACGAGATGGTCAAACTCTCCTTCGGCGTCACCCACGACCGGGCCGAGTGGAACAACTGCACGGCGGTGCCCGACTGCAGCGCGCCCGTCGTCAACGGCTATCCCACCACCGATGTCTACACGATCGTCACGCGCGCCTTCCCCGAAAAGGCCGGTCCCGCCGCCCTCGCCTATGTCTCGAAACGGCAATGGGATAATCAGACGGTCAACAGCGTGCTGGCGCATATGGACCAGACCAACGGCAGCCGCGAGGATGCAGCACGCTACTTCCTGAAGACGTTCGAGCCTGTCTGGACCGCCTGGCTGCCTGCCGATATCGCTGCGAAGGTCAAGGCCGCCCTCTGACCGTTTCCTTCACGGCGCAGCACTCCAGTCCGGCTTCAGCCTTATATGGCATCACGGCGCGAGAACGCAGACACCGGCTTGAGGGACCCCATGAACACGCACACGACGATCAGCCCCATGCAGCAGCCGACGCCGACGGACCGCGATGCGGTTGCCGACGTCATCGAGCGCTTCCAGCCGGCGGACACGGCCTTTCTGTCGCTGATGATGGACAATCCGCAACAGGACGACGCGCTGATCGACGGGCTGCACCGCTTCCTCGACCGCTCGGCCGGCGCACGCTTCCTGCACACGCTGAAGCTGGAGCAGCGCGGTTTCTGGCTCGGAAGTGTCGCCCCTGCCCGGCTGCAGATTCGCTTGACGGAAGCGGCACGCTCGTCGCAGCATGCAGCCTATCAGGCTTTCCGCGCCGGGCTCACGAAGTCGGGCGGACTGGAGCGGGCGTTTCCGAAGGCCTAGGCTTTAGGGTGCGGGCTTGGGAAGAACGGCGCCATGCCACATCGGCGTCGTCACGGCGATGATCGGCCCCATCGGGTAGGTCTCGTCGATGCGGCCGAGGTCGGGCGCGTAGAGACTGGAAATGTGCCCGTCGAGAAACAACGCATTCGGACAACCGAGCGCGTCGCGATAGAGCGTCGCGAAATCGTGAAAGCGCACCGGCGATAATGCGACGGCAAAATGCACGACGCCCTTCTCATCGACGCCGACACCGTTGCGGATCTGCAGGCTGTCGCTCTGCGGCTTGAACGCAGGGTGGAGCGCGCCGTCGATGACGAGCATAGGCCCGGATTGTGTTGCGACATCGGGCGTGGCCACCACCGAACGCCGGTAGGCCTCCGTTTCCCTGACGATCGCTTTGCCGTTCGAGAGGGCGAAGATACCATTCGGAAGCAGATAGAAATTGCCCCAGCCACCGCCGGTCGCGATCGGCTTGCGCTCTTCGCCGTCGATGACCAGCAGTCCGACGGGTGAGAGGTCCTTCTCGTACATGCCGCCATTCATGGCGAAGTCGAGCCGTGTCTGATCGCGAAGAAGATCGGTCTTCAAAGCGGTGAAGCCGCCATAGGGTCGGCCGGCCTCGTCTGTATGGAAGATCGTGAGCGACGCGGTCACGGGATCGACATCGCATACGGCATAGTCGGCCCCGAGGTGCCGAACGATCCGGCAGGCGGCACGGGCGTCGGGAGAAAGAATGACCATCAGGACCAGCGCCAGAAGAAGTTTTGCGAACATCGGCGTCATCATAGGCGAGCTGCGCCCTGTTGCCAGACACGAAAACGCCGGCAGACCCACGGTCGCCGGCGCTTGGGGAAATCAGATCGGATCAGTTGGCGGCGCGTTCGACGCTGCGGCCCGCATCCTGCGTGGCGTTGACGGTGTTTGCCGTGTCCCGACCCATGCCGCGGATCGTGTTACCGCAAGCGGAAAGCGAAACGAGAGAGACGAGTACGATGCCGACGGTAGCGATGGTCTTTGCGGTCATGGCTTGGGTCCTTGAATAACGCCAGTGGAAGAAAGACATGTGTCTTCGACCACCTAACGCCGGGCCTTCAAAAAGGTTCACGTGATCGTGACAAAAATCGGAACGCCTTTGTCGAAAAATTTGCACCATGGAATGCTTCGCAGCGGAACTTCCGCTTGCCGATAAAGTTCTTACGGCCGTGGACCAGATCACAGCCTCGATAGCCGCTTCGGTCGGCAAAAAACGCGACGCCGGCCAAGTTGGCGATACGCCTGCTCCCGAACTCGTCTATCTTTCCCGGCTTGAAGAGGGCATCACCCGCAAGCAGGGCAAGAATGGCTTCCTCTATTACGGACCGGACGGCCAGCGCATATCCGATCCGGGCGAAGTCGAGCGCATCGCGGCGCTCGCCATTCCCCCCGCCTATACCGAGGTTCTGATTTCGCCCGATCCGCAGACGCATCTGCAAGCGATCGGCAAGGATGCGCGCGGCCGCAAGCAATATCGCTACCATCCCGACTGGCATGCCGAGCGCGGCAAGGCAAAGTTCGCGCTGCTGCCGTCCTTCGCATCACGTCTGCCGCGAATCCGCGAGCGCGTCGATCATGATCTGCGCATACGCACGCCGGGCATGGAAAAGGCGCTTGCCACCATCGTCTGGCTGCTCGACCACCTGTTCATCCGCGTTGGCAATACGGTCTATGCCGAAGAAAACGGTTCCTACGGCCTGACGACGCTCAAAAACCGGCATGTGAAAGTGTCGGGATCGAGCGTGCACTTCCAGTTCAAGGGCAAATCGGGCAAGGAATGGCGCCTCAGCCATAATGACCGCCGGATAACCCGCATCATCCGATCGCTGCAGGAGTTGCCCGGCCAGCATCTCTTCCAGTATCTCGATGAGGACGGCGAGCGCCACCAGATCCGCTCGCAGGACGTGAACGCCTATATCCGCGAGGCGACCGGCGGTGAGTTCTCGTCGCGCCAGTTCCGCACCTGGGGCGCAACGCAGATGGCGGCAACAGCGCTTTCGACCGTGGAGCCGGCAACGAGCGAGCGGCAGCGAAAGCGCCAGATCAACGAGGCGGTGGATGGCATCGCGGCCGCACTGGTCAATACGCGCGCCGTGTGCCGAAGCTCCTACATTCACCCCAAGGTGTTCGAGGATTTCGAGAACGGCGAACTGCGCACCCTTCGCGCCCAGCGCAAGAGCACCAGCGAGACGATGACGCGCTGGATGGACGACGACGAAATCCGCGTGCTGCGCTGGCTGAAGAAGACGACGGACAGCGCCTGACGATCAGACGAGCGCGATGCAGGCGGCGCGCACGTGTTCGGCGACCGCCAGCACGGGCGCAGAGGCATCGTCGATCGTCTGGATGCCGATGTTGTAGGTTCCGAGATCCGGCAGACCTTCCGCCGGCCCAAGCTCCACGAGATCGCCCTGCACGAGATAGCGGGGCAAAGGTGCAATCGCGAGGTCGGCGAGGATCGCCGCCTTCTGGCCGGTCGTATGTGCGCTGAGAAAGGCCACGCGATGGGCGCGCCCTGCCTTGTTGAGCTTGTCGATCGCATCGGCGCGCCAGACGCAGCCGTCTTCCCACATCGAGACGGGCAGCGGGTCTCGCAGATGGGCGGTCCCGCACCGTGTGCCCGCCCAGACGAGTCTTTCCTCCATGAGGATCTCGCCGTCGCGCAGCGTCTCGCTCGGAAAGCTGTTGTAGATGACGATGTCCATGCGCCGCTCCTCGACGCGTTTCCGCATGACATTGCTCTGCCCGATGGTGACATCGACCGTGACGTTCGGAAAGGTCTCCCCGAACCGCTTTAGGACGTCGGGAAGGATACGCTCGCCAAGATCTTCCGGCGCGCCGAGGCGCACCACGCCGTGCATGTCGGGCATGAGGAAGCGCGTGACTGCTTCATTGTTGAGTGCCAGCATGCGCCGGGCAAAGCCCAGCAGAACCTCCCCCTTCGGCGTCAGCGACACCGAGCGCGCATCCCGGAGGAACAGAGCGCAACCGAGAAGCTCTTCCAGCTTCTTGATCTGCATGGAGACGGCCGACGGCGTACGGTAGACGGCTTCGGCCGCCGTGGTGAAATTGCCGGTCTCGGCAATGGCCACGAAGGTCTTCAGCACGTCGATCTCGAGCATCGGCAGCGCGTGCCGCATCATCATGTTCATGTGGGATCCATCATCAGAAAAACTGAACGATACCATGAGTTCATTTCGTTTGATTGAACATCGACCGACGCGCATTGTCAAGGCACGGGCAACGGAGACGCCGGCCATGAACAGCAACATCATCCATTTCAAGACGAGGACTATCCAAGAGCCAGCGGAATTGGCGCGCTATCCCATCGGCACAATCATCCGCATCGTGCGGGCAATCATCGACCGGCAAAAGCTTGCGGCGACACGCCGGATCACGCGCCGGCAATTGCGGAATCTTCCCACGGTGGTCCGACGCGACATCGGCATATTCGATGTCAATGATCATCAAGAATGCTGAACTGACACATCAATTCTATTCGTTGGATTGATAGATAAGGTTGCGACATGATGCCCTCATGGTCGCGACCTTTTGAAGAACCTCATCAAAAGGAACCAGTGCAATGTCTACCTTCAGCCTCTCGAGTTCACCCTCAACCCCATCGTTCGGATCGCGTGCGCTTGCTGGCGCCACGTCGCTCGCACATCGCATCGTCAAGACATGGCAGGACAGGCGCTCCGAACGCGCTCTGGCATCGCTGTCCTATGACATGCTCAAGGACATCGGCTTTCCCGCATCCACCGACAGCCGGAACACGCCTGCGCAATGATCCCATCCGCCAATGACGCCAAAGAGGACCCGCCGTGTTCCCGCCGCGGCCATGACAAAAGGGCGTTTTGCCGTTCGGCAGGACGCCCTTTTTTGTGCCGTGTTCAAACGCGGACGAGATGACCCTCAAACCTTCTGTTTCCGACAAGGCCACCGCATGTCAGAGCGTCGCAAACAGATCAGTCAAGAGGGGGGCCGAGCCCGCATCGCTTGTTCCACCCTCCAGTCCCTATGCTGCAAAGCAATATAATTGGGCGTTTGCACCATCGGCAGATGCTTTTTCAGGCACGGCGCAGGATGTCGCAAATTTTGTTCCTTGGCAGTCGCGACCATCCATGCCAGTGTCGCATTCAAGCAAGCTCGTCGGCCGTTCCCAAGCGACGAATAGCCATCTGCCCTGCATGGAGATATCGCTCGTGAACAAGCCGCTCATTGCCAAGCGCTCGCTGGTCTTCTTCCTTGTTCCCCATTTTTCTCTTCTGCCCTTCGCGGCCGCCATCGAGACGCTGCGGATTGCCAACCGGATGCTGGGCTACGAGGCCTATTCCTGGCGGCTCGCCTCCACGGATGGCGCTCAGGTCGTGTCCTCCAGCGGCATCGCGCTGGAGGTCAACTCATCGGTCGCCGACGAGCGAAAGCACCTGGGCGGCGAGAGCCGGCCGTCGATGGTGCTGGTCTGTTCCGGCGTCTTCGTGGAGGATTTCCAGAACAAGTCCGTCAATGCCTGGCTCCGCGAGGTCTACAATCGCGGCGTCGCCGTGGGTAGCCTCTGTACGGGCGCCCATGTGCTGGCTTCGGCCGGCCTGCTGACGGGCAAGCGCTGCGCCATCCACTGGGAGAACCTGCCGGGCTTCGCCGAAGCCTTCCCGCAGGTCGATGTTTTTGCGGATCTTTACGAGATCGACAGCAACATCTACACCTGCGCCGGCGGCACCGCCTCGCTCGACATGATGTTGAACCTGATCGATCAGGATTTCGGCGAGAACCTCGTCAATCGCGTCTGCGAACAGGCGCTGACGGATCGCGTCCGCGGCCCGCACGATCGCCAGCGACTGCCGCTGCGCGCGCGCCTCGGGGTGCAGAACGCCAAGGTCCTGTCGATCATCGAGCTGATGGAAGGCAATCTTGCCGAGCCTCTGTCGCTGCTGGAACTTGCCGACAGCGCCGGTCTCTCACGACGCCAGATCGAGCGGCTGTTCCGACAGGAAATGGGCCGCTCGCCTGCCCGCTACTATCTGGAAATCCGGCTCGACCGCGCCCGTCACCTCCTCGTCCAGTCGGCCATGCCGGTGGTCGAGGTGGCCGTCGCCTGCGGCTTCGTCTCCGCGTCGCACTTCTCCAAGTGTTATCGCGAACTCTACAACCGTTCGCCGCAGCAGGAACGCGCCGACCGCAAGGTCACACTTGCCCAGTCCCCTCGTTAAGGACTTGCCCAATCCGGGTGTGGCGTATCAGGACGCCATTGTATTGATCATCGTGAGTTCGGACACAATCCGGTTCCGGCCGGCGTGCTTGGCCATGTAGAGGAACTGGTCGGCTGCGTGGAGGTAGTTGTCGAACACCTCGCGCTGCTCGATGGGCGCAAGGCCGATCGACACGGTAACCGACAGGTCCTCGTCGTCGGTGACGACCTGCGTCCGGGCAATCGTTTCACGCAACTGCTCGCAATAGAGGGTGGCGGCGGAGATATCGAGCCCGTCGAACAACACGCCGAACTCCTCGCCGCCGAGGCGGGCGAGAAGGTGGTCGTTGCCGACGAAATTGCGCAGCGTGCGTGCGACCGCCTTCAGCACGAGATCGCCGACCTCGTGGCCGAACGTGTCGTTCAGGCGTTTGAAGTGGTCGATGTCGAGAATGGCGATCGAGGAACCCGCGTTGCGGCGGAAGCACTGCTCGACAATGGGTGGCCCTTCCTGAAAGAAGAAGCGTCTGTTGTAGAGATCGGTGAGGTAATCGCGCGACGCCAGGCGCTCTAGCGAGGCGATACGCCGGTTGACGGTGATCGACCGGTTGATGCGGCTGATGAACTCGTCGCGGTCGAACGGCCGCTCGACGAAGTCGGCGCCGCCGCCTTTGAGAAAGCGCGCCGCCTGACCGCGGGCGGACTGTGGGGCCATGGCGATGATCGGCACCGTCGTTTCGCATTCATAGGACCGCAGGCCGACGAGAAGCTGCTGCGCGGAGAGTTCGCTAGATGCATATTCCGAGATTACCAGATCGACGCGGCCCTCCAGCACGGCGCTGAGCACGTCCTGCCCCGTCGTCACCTCGGTCACCTGAAACCGCTGCTCGCGCAGGATCGACGCCAGCGCCTGCCGCCGTTCCGCATCGTCGTCCGCCACCAGCACGTTCGTGCCGGCATTGCTCAGCATGCGATTGACGGCCGCAACGACCGAAGACACCGAGTCGCGCTTGTTCTTGATGATGCAGTCCACCACACCGCGCGCCATGACGCGCTCGCGCGTGCTGTCATTGAAGCTGCCGGTGAAGACGATGGCGGGAATGCCGTGCGAGAGCACGAGGTCGAGCGCTTCGCAGTTCGGCGCGTCGGGAAGGTTGAGGTCGAGCACGGCGACATCGAAGCTCTGGCACTCCAGCGCCCGCGTAACGTCACCAAGCGAGGCGCAATGCGTCACCGTCATGGCCTCACCGTTCTGGATCTCGTGACGGATGAGCGTCGAGAAGACACGGGAATCTTCGATCAGCAGCAGATACCTGCCGCTCTGCTTCCGCGCGGCATCGCCGGTCTGCTCTTGCTTGCTGAACGTCAAGGTCCCCACCCTTTTCGAGCAGGACACCGTATGTCGGTTCTGCTCCCGTCACGATCCCGGCCGTCAACGCTGCGCAAGCGGGATCTGTTATGTCTCGTATGGCTTACCATGAAGGGTTTTGTGTTCCGTTAACGCGACCCGAAAACAGTACGGGGTACACATCGCTACGGATAAAAGATCGGGGAGGTCGGCGTGGCGCAGCACAAACACCAAGCGCCCGGAGCGGGCGCCTGGTGCACATCAGGCAAGCGCAAGCGTCATATCTGCAACGTTGGACCCAAGAGTGTCGCCGTTGGTCAGATCAGGCGCTGAGCGCCATCTTCGAGCCGAGAGTGCGGATCTTCGTCAGCGTATCCAGGTTCTGGTTGACGCGGCAGTAGAACTCCTCGTTGACGAACGGCCGCATGATGAAGTCGTTGCCGCCGGCCTTCAGGAAGCGCGCGGACAGAAGACGGTTCGTGGAGGAGGATACGCCGATGATGCGCAGCTGATGCGGACCATAGGCGCCACGAATGCGCCGGGTCAGCTCGAAGCCGTCGATATCGGGCATGTTGTAGTCCGTGATGACGAGGCCGATATCCGAATGGCGCTTGAGGAGTTCGAGCGCGGTCGCGCCGCAATCGGCAGTGCTGACGCGGAAATTGAACCGCTTGAGCTGCGTCGTCAAAAGCGCGCGGGCCGTCGGGCTGTCGTCCACGATCATGACATGGTGCCGGTGATTGGTCAGAAAGCGGCAGACCGATTCCACCAGCATATCCACGGCGAAGACGCTGTCCTTGATGATGTAATCGACAATGTCCTTGGCCAGGATCGACTCGCGCGTGCTTTCCTGAAACGTGCCCGTGAACACGATGGTCGGGATGCTCATATCGACCAGATAGGACAGCGCCTCGCCGTTCTCAGCGCCGGGAAGATTGATATTCGAGATGGCAAGCGTCGCGGGGAAGGAAGCGTTCTCAATGGCGAAGGTGACTTCGTCATAGTCCTTACAGACGATGACATCGATATCGAGGAGTTCCTTAAGACGCTTCGACACCATTGCCGCGAAGAGATTACTATCTTCCGCGAGCACGATACGGTGCTGTTGCAGGGACTCTCCGGAGTAATACATCCCCGACACACCGAAAAAAGACATTGCGCGCTCTCTTTTTCTACACTGAGAGAGACATTAGCAAAAAAGGTTTTCGCAGTCGTTAAAAGGCCGCTACCTAGGGTGGCTATTTTAGGAATACGGCGACAAACCGGCGGAGAATGCGAAAACAGTCTTCGCCGGCGCGACGTTCATACCGTCAAATGCCGAACGACGCTCAGCGGGGCCGGCCGGGCCGGCGCTTGCGGGAACCGTTTTTCGTCCCCTCCGTGCCCTTGCCCGGTGCCGGTTTGTCTTCGCCGATATCGACCTTTCGCGCAGGGGTGACCGGTGCGGGCGATGCCGCAGCGGAAACGCCGGGCTTGGCATCGGCACGCAATGCCTCGCCCCGCAGCGCATCGCGCCGGTCGCTCTCGGAGGAATCCGGCACATCATTGCCGCGGCTGTCCGGCGGTTCGACGCTCGGCTGCTCCACATAGCCGCCGGCGTCTCCCGGCAACGGCGAGGACGCCCTTGAAGCCTCAGACCGCGTTCCCTGGAAGATGGCCGAGAGCACTTCGGCATCCTCCGGCGAGATCTTGATCGGCACTTCGGGTGCCGCCGGACCGCCCAGTGCGATGCCATCGGCCTGAAAACGCTCGAAGACAGCCATGCGGACATCGGTGCGAACGGAGACGCCCTGCAGGATATCGGCGAGGAACACGCGCACCTCGAACTCGAGCTCGGACGACGTGAAGCCGCGGAAGACGATGATCGGCTCGGGATTGCGCAGGATGTTCGGCAGCCCCGTCACCGCGGCGCGCAGCGATTCCACCACCTTGCGCGGATCGTTGGAGGCGTGCGCGGAAAAGGTGACATCGACACGCCCGAGCTTGTTGCGGTGGGTCCAGTTGCCGACGGAGGCGTTGATGAACAGCGAGTTCGGCACCATGATCGTCTGCCGCTGGAACGTCTCGATCTCGGTCGCGCGCACGGAGATGCGCTTGACGAAACCCTCGGTCGTTCCTGAGATGACCCAGTCGCCCACCTTGAACGGTCGCTCAACGAGCAGGATGAGGCCGGAGACGAAGTTCGAGACGATGTTCTGGAGGCCGAAACCGACGCCGAGAGACAGGGCGCCGGCGACCAGCGCAAGGCTCGACAGGTCGAGGCCCGCGGCGGAAATGCCGATCAGGCCCGCAATGCCCATGCCGAGATAGCCGATGCCCGTCTTGACCGAATTGCGCACGCCGAGATCGACCCGGCTGCGCGCCAGCACGCTGCCGTCGATCCAGCGCTGGAGCCACCGGGTGATGACGAAGCCCAGAATGAACAGAAGAATGCCGGCGAAGATGCCGACGAGCGAGATGGTGATGGTGCCGATGCGGATTTCGGTAAGGATCCGGTATGCCCACGCCTCGATATCCGCGATCTTGAAGCCCCATTGCAGGAGCAGAAGCGGCACGAAGAACAGGGCGACGAGCAGGTAGATGCTGAGCCCGACCGCAAGACCGATCTGATCCAGAGCCATCGGCTCCAGCCGGTAGCGGTGCGAGAGGTAACGTCCGCCGACGGTCTTGGCGAGCGCGTTCTGCTTGGCCAGCGCCTTGCCGGTGAGGATGCCGATATACATGGTGACGAAGATCGCGCCGGTGACGACGATCTGCGTGGCGATGAAGCGTGCCAGCCCGACATAGCCGGAGAGCGCCGCCGTGATCAGTCCGAGGCCTGCGAGGAGTAGCAGGATGGAGATGGCGCGCGGCCACGGCCGCCCCTGCCCGTCCAGCGGCTCGCCCTGAGAAATAACAGGACGGATCAGCGCGATCGCCATCAGAAGCAGGCCGATGAGGATCGAGGCGATCAGGCTTTTCGCGACCGTCAGCACCAGCGGCGAGCCGAGCGTGACGCTGATTGTTTCCAGCAGGTAATCGAAGAGATTTGCGAAGGCCATCGCCATGATGAGGGCGACCAGCAATCGCGCGCCGCGATCCGACACGCGCACCAGCCGCCAGACGGCCTGACCGGGTGCGAGAACCGCCGTGGAGATGGTCCAGACGAACTGGAGAGCGACGCAGAGCGCCAGAAACGTCACCACGATCGGCGCGATATCCGGTCGCAGGACATTGAATGTTTGCAGGAAGAAGAATGCCGTTGTCGCGAACGTGGCGGATGCGATGGTCGGCACCAGCGTCGAGCCGAAGGCGCGCGACAGGCGGGCGATGTAGGTCGGGTTCATGTCCCGCACCGAACGGCGCAGAAGCGGCGCGAAAAGCCGGTGCGTACCGGCCAGAAGCACCAGTGCCGAGCAGAGCGACAGAAACAGCGCCGACATCAGCGGTACGCGCTTGAAGGTGAAGACGAAGGTCAGCCAGCTACCGATATTGCGGGAAAACGCCTGCGCCTCGACCACCAGCGCCTGGCCCGCATCGACCAGCATGTCGATGTTGATGTCCGTGTGCCGCAGCAGCGTGCTGGAGAACAGCACCCGGCGCTTCTCGGTGATGGTCGTCGAGAGCGCGTTGGCATCCGCGACGAGCGTTTCGGCCGTGCCGGTCACGGCGTTCAGGGCGTTGCGCTCGGCGATCAGGCGGCCACGCTCTTCGGTCACGACGGAAGCTTCAGGCTCCGCACCGGCCACCGGCGGATCGCCGAGTTCGGTCAACCGCGCCTTGATCTGCTCGATGCGCGTGCGGGCCGCATCCATCTGGCCGGCAACCTGCTGCGACAGGTCGTCCACCTGCGCCTTGATTTCGGCCAGCCGGTTGTCGGCAGCATTGGAATTGTTGGCCTGGGTCGAACGCGCGGTTTCCGCAGCATCGGCCGCCTCGACCTGTGCAGCCAGCGTATCGAGCCGCTTGCGCGCGGCGTCGAGCTGCTGAGCCGCATCGGCCTGCGCGTCGTCCGGCCTGTCCCGCACGGCCTCGCTACCACCGGCACTTTGCCGCCCGACGCTTGCAGCGGGCGTCGCCGGCGCTGGGTTTGCCGCAGGTTGGCTTGCCCCGGTTTGGTTTGCCGGGGGTTGGCCTGCTGGGGGTTGGCTGGGCGCCTGCTGGGCCACCACGGGTGACAGGCTGGAAACAAGGATGAGCAGAAGGACGAGGAAACGAAGCATCGTTGGGGAACACGCTTTCACGGTTGGGTCTGTCTTCCCGACGGATGAGGCCGAAAGGTACTGGAAAAGAACGCGGCACGGTGCCGAAAGAATCAGGCGGCAGGAAGGTGCCATACCCGCTCCGGTTGGCGGCCGGGTATGGCGAATTTTAGGCTTCCTGCAGAAGGTTACTCCGGCCGAACGTTAGAAACTCGAACCCGGCTGCAGTAGGAACGCCTCCTCCTGCGGGCTCGACATGCGGCCGAGAATAGCGTTGCGATGGGGAAAGCGACCGAAGCGGGCGACGATCTCCCGGTGGCGCACGGCGAAATCAAGAAGCACGGGATCGCCCAGCGCCGTGAAGAGCTGCACCGCGAGATCCTGATCGGACATCGCCTCGGAATGCTCGAACGGAAGGTAGAAGAACGCGCGTTGCACCGGCGCGACCGCCTGGTCGGCGCCCGCTTCCAGCGCCAGCCGCGCTTCGCGGCGCGCGAGACCATCCGTCGCGAAAGCCAGCGGCGACCCGCGATAGATGTTACGCGACATCTGGTCGAACAGGATGAGGGTCGCAAGCCGCGCCTCCGGCGTCGCCCGCCAGTCGGAGCCGACAATGCGTGACACGGCGAGATGTGTGGCGCGAAAACGCCGGTCGCATTCCGCATCCAGCGCCGGGTGCGCCTTGTACCACTGTTCCGGGTCGATATCCTCGAACCAGAACGAGATAACCTCCTGCGGCGTGCACAGCGTTTCGGTCATGGGTATCCCCTCTCTGCCGGACGTAAGGGTGCCTTGTTGCATCAATCTTGCGCGAGTGGGAGACCTGACGGCAGGACTTTTCTCCAAAGGGCGTCGCAATCGCAAACTTCTTTGTTATCCTATTCTACAGACCCGCTAGAGTACGTGCGACAACACGGAGGTCGAGATTCATGAACGCAAAGGGACTGTCCCGCTTTTTCACGGTGGCCCTGCTGGCCACCAGCATTCAGGTCGGGGGTGTGGGGTTCGCGTTTGCCGATCAGACGATCCTGAATGTGTCCTATGATCCGACGCGCGAACTCTACAAGGACTTCAACGCCGCCTTCGCCGAGAAGTGGAAGACCGACACCGGGGAAACGCTGACGATCCAGACCTCCCATGGCGGCTCGGGCAAGCAGGCGCGATCCGTCATCGATGGCCTCGAGGCCGACGTGGTGACGCTCGCGCTCGAAGCCGACATCGACGCCATCGCCAAGGAAAGCGGCAAGATCCCCGCCGACTGGAAGTCGAAGTTCGAGAACAACAGCGCGCCCTACACGTCCACGATCGTCTTCCTCGTCCGCAAGGGCAATCCGAAGGGCATCAAGGACTGGGGCGATCTGGTCAAGGACGACATCCAGGTGATCACGCCGAACCCAAAGACGTCGGGTGGCGCACGCTGGAACTTCCTTGCCGCCTGGGCCTGGGCGCTCGCGCAGAATGGCGGCGACGATGCCAAGGCGCAGGACTATGTCGCCCAGCTCTTCAGGCACGTTCCGGTGCTCGACACCGGCGCGCGCGGCGCAACGACGACCTTCGTCCAGCGCGGTCTCGGCGATGTGCTGATCGCCTGGGAAAACGAGGCCTATCTCTCGCTTGAGGAACTCGGCCCCGACAACTTCGACATCGTCACGCCGTCCGTTTCCATCAAGGCCGAGCCGCCGGTGGCGCTGGTCGATGGCAATGTCGATGCGAAGGGAACCCGCAAGGTGGCCGAGGCCTACCTCCAGTATCTCTACTCCGATGTCGGGCAGAAGATCGCCGCCAAGCATTATTATCGCCCGTTCAAGCCGGAAGCGGCCGATCCCGACGATATCAAGCGCTTTGCGGATGTTAAGCTCTCGACCATTGACGAATTCGGTGGTTGGAAGGAAGCTCAGCCGAAATTCTTCGGAGACGGGGGCGTCTTCGACCAGATCTACAAGCCGGGGCAATAAGATTACATGACGATAAGCCTCCCTCAGCGGTGGCAATTTCGACAGCCGAGCGTCATCCCGGGTTTCGGGTTGGCGCTCGGCGTCACTTTGTCATGGCTCATTCTCATCATTCTCATTCCGCTCTCCGGTCTCGCCTGGCGATCGAGCGCGCTCGGCTGGAGCACGTTCTGGACGCTGGCGACCGATCAGCGAACGCTGAACGCGCTGAAGATCAGTTTCGGAACCGCCTTCCTCGCGGCACTGGCCAATGTGGTCTTCGGCGTGCTGCTGGCCTGGGTGCTGGTGCGCTACCGCTTCTTCGGCCGGCGTGTCATTGACGCCATGGTCGACCTGCCATTCGCCCTGCCGACGGCGGTCGCCGGCATCGCGCTCACCACGCTTTACGCACCGAACGGCTGGATCGGCAGCCTGCTGACGCCGCTCGGGATCAAGGTCGCCTTCACGCCGCTCGGCATCGTCTTCGCGCTGATCTTCGTCGGCCTGCCCTTCGTGGTGCGGACGGTGCAGCCGATCATGGAAGAGATCGACCGCGAGGTCGAGGAGGCCGCAGCGACGCTCGGCGCGACACGCTTCCAGACCGTCAGCCGCGTGCTGCTGCCGGGCCTCGCGCCGGCCGTTCTGACCGGCTTTGCGCTGGCGTTTGCCCGTGGCGTGGGTGAATACGGCTCCGTCATCTTCATCGCCGGCAACCTGCCCTATGTCTCGGAGATCGCGCCATTGCTCATCGTCATCCGGCTGGAAGAGTTCAACTATCCCGCCGCAACCGCGATCGCCGCCGTCATGCTGATCATCTCCTTCGTCATGCTGCTCGTGATCAATTCCATACAGGCCTGGAGCCGGCGGAGGTATGGTTATGGCGCATGATGCTGCCGCTCCCGCATCCGGCGGAACATCGGAGATGGTGCGATCCGCGACCTCGGAAAGCCGCCTCGCCCGCTACGGCCTGATTGCGCTGTCGCTGGCGTTCGTCGGCCTCTTCCTCGTGCTGCCGCTCGCCATCGTCTTCACGGAAGCGCTGCGCAAGGGGCCGGGCGCCTTCTTCGAGGCCATCGCCGATCCCGAGACATGGGCGGCGATCCGGCTGACCCTGCTGGTCGCGGCCATCGCGGTGCCCCTCAATCTCGCCTTCGGCATCGCCGCCGCCTGGGCCATCGCCAAGTTCGAGTTCAAGGGCAAGGCGTTTCTGACCACGCTGATCGACCTGCCCTTCTCGGTCTCGCCTGTGATCTCGGGGCTCGTCTTCGTGCTCCTGTTCGGATCGCACAGCTTGCTCGGCCCATGGCTGAGCAGCCATGGCATCAAGGTGCTTTTCGCCGTGCCCGGCATCGTGCTCGCCACGGTCTTCGTCACCTTTCCTTTCGTCGCCCGCGAACTGATCCCGCTGATGCAGGAACAGGGCACGAGCGACGAGGAGGCAGCCCTTTCGCTCGGCGCCAGCGGCTGGCAGACCTTCTGGTACGTCACGCTGCCGAATATCAAATGGGGTCTGCTCTATGGCGTGCTGCTCTGCAACGCCCGCGCCATGGGCGAATTCGGCGCCGTCTCGGTCGTCTCAGGCCATATTCGGGGCATGACCAACACGATGCCGCTGCAGGTCGAGATCCTTTACAACGAGTATAATTTCATCGGCGCCTTTGCCGTGGCCACGTTGCTCGCCTTTCTGGCGCTGGTGACGCTCGTCATCAAGTCGCTGCTCGAATTCAAATTCAGTGCGCAGATCGCCGCCGCACGCAAGCACTGAAAAAGGTATATGGTTTCATGGAAGTACGCGTTCAGGACATCCGCAAGGATTTCGGCCGGTTCCCGGCCCTCGAAAAGGTCTCGCTCGACATCCGCTCGGGCGAACTCATCGCCCTCCTCGGCCCGTCGGGTTCCGGCAAGACGACGCTGCTGCGGCTGATTGCCGGGCTGGAAAGCCCGACCGGCGGCACGATCTATTTCGGCGACGACGACGCCTCCAGGAAGACCGTGCAGCAGCGCAATATCGGCTTCGTGTTCCAGCATTACGCTCTCTTCCGGCATATGACGGTGATCGACAACGTGTCTTTCGGGCTAAAGGTGCGGCCTTCGTCTCGTCGCCCGGCTGCGGCCGACATCCGCAAGCGCGCCGAAGATCTCATCGATCTCGTGCAACTCGGCGGCCTGGAGAAGCGCTATCCGGCGCAGCTTTCGGGCGGCCAGCGCCAGCGCGTCGCGCTCGCCCGCGCCATGGCGGTGGAGCCGAACGTGCTGCTGCTCGACGAGCCCTTCGGGGCGCTCGACGCGCAGGTGCGCAAGGAGTTGCGCCGCTGGCTGCGCGAGATCCACGACCGCACAGGCCACACCACCGTCTTCGTGACGCACGATCAGGACGAGGCGATGGAACTGGCTGACCGCGTCGTGGTGATGAGCAAGGGCCGGATCGAGCAGGTGGGAACGCCGGACGAGATCTACGACACGCCGAACTCCCCCTTCGTCTACGGCTTCATCGGCCAGTCCAACACCCTGAAGGTGCGCATCGAGAACGGACAGCTATGGCTCGAGGACCGCTCGATCGGCGTCAGCGCCCCCGGAGAGCCCGAAGGTCCGGCCGACCTCTATTTCCGCCCGCACGATATCGACCTGCTCGATGGCTGCGGCGGCTGTCTTGCCGGCGTCGTCACGCTCAGCCGGCGCGTTGCCGGCACGCGGCATGTCGAGCTGGATATCGCCGGCAGCACGCGCCGTGTCGAAATCGAGCTGCCTTCCGACGTCGCAGCCACCCCCGGCACGCGCATCGCTTTCCGTCCGAATCGCTGGCGCCTGTTCCGTCCCTGAGGTTGCCGGACCGAAACGTGCACCACGGCCACACCGGCGGAGAATGCGTGGTCGCTATTCCATTAGCGTCTTGAAGAATGCCGGCGACGGACTATTCCTTTAGGCGACGGATCGATGCTCCGCCGTCATTTTACGTTCTCCCTAGCCGCCCCCCTGACGCGAAGATCCCATGCAGCACCGACCCGAAATCGATGGCCTCCGGGCCGTGGCCGTCGTCCCGGTCATCCTCTTCCATGCGGGCGTCGGCTGGTTCGCCGGCGGCTATGTCGGCGTCGATGTGTTCTTCGTCATCAGCGGCTACCTGATCACCACGATCATCGCGGCCGCGCAGGACAAGGGCACCTTCACCATTCTCGGCTTCTACGAGCGGCGGGCGCGGCGCATCATGCCCGTGCTCTTCACCGTGATCCTCTGCTGCCTGCCCTTCGCGTGGGCCTGGATGCTGCCGGCGCAGATGAAAAGCTTTGGCGAGAGCATCATCGCCGTCTGCCTGTTCCTGTCGAACGTCCTTTTTTGGCAGGAAAGCGGATATTTCGCCGCCGCCGCCGAGAAGCAGCCGCTGCTGCACACATGGAGCCTCGCGGTCGAGGAGCAGTATTACGTCGTCTTCCCGATCCTGCTCATGGCTCTCCATCGCTACGGCGCCCGCGTCCGCTTCGCCGCCGTTCTCCTCATGGCTCTCGCCAGTTTCGCGCTCGCGGTCTACGGCGCCGTGGCTTTTCCGAACGCAGCCTTCTACCTTCCCCACACCCGCGCCTGGGAATTGCTGGCCGGCTCGCTCTGCGCGCTCATTCTCCTGAAGCGCGAGCAGCCCGGCAACGACGTCCTCTCCCTGATCGGCCTAGCCGCTGTGCTCGCCGGGGTCTTCCTCTATGACGACGGCACGCCGTTTCCCTCGGCCTGGACGCTGGCGCCGGTCGGCGGCACCGCGCTGATCATTCTCTTTGCCGGCCAAGGCACGCTCGTGCATCGGCTCCTCTCCCTGCGGCTACTGACCGGCATCGGGCTGATCAGCTACAGTCTCTATCTCTGGCACCAGCCTTTGTTCGCCTTTGCGCGCATCCGCAGCCTGACCGAGCCGACGCCTCTTTTGATGGCGCTCTTGACCCTTACCGCCGTGCTCCTCGCCATCCTGTCCTGGCGCTTCGTCGAGACGCCGTTTCGCACCGGCCGCATCAAGGCGCTGGCCAGCGGCCCCCGTATTCTCGGCGCGACCGGCGCGGTCGCCGTTGTGATGATGGCGATCGGAGCAGCGGGGCGGCTGGACGACGGCCTGTCGTTCCGCCTGCCACCGGCGGCCCTCGCAGCACTCGAGGTGCAGGCTCACCCCGACCCGGCGATGACGACCTGTCTTTTCGACAAGGGCGAGGCGACGCTGCCCCATCCGATCCGTGCTTGCATGACGCCGAACACGGAGAAGAGCGACACGATCCTGATCGGCGATTCGCATGCCGGCGCGATCACCGGCGAGGCTTTGCGAGCTTTCGCGCGGGCGGGGCTCAACCTCTATGCTCTCTCCCACTCCTCCTGCGCCGGCTTTTCTGGCTTGGTGGTCTCGAACGCAAAATACCGCCTCCGCTGCAACCCCTTCTTCGAAGGCGTGGAGGATTACATAGCCAAGAGCGGCATCAGGACCGTCATCATGGTCAGCCGCTGGTCGCTCTATCTGGATGGCAACGCGTTCGACAATGGCGAGGGGGGCATCGAGGCTCTGAAGCCGACCTATGCCGACCTCTATGACCGTCGCGACGAGATGGGCGGCGAGACCGACCCTGCCCGCAAGGAGCGTGTGCTCGCCGCGTTTCTCGGCGATATCCATGCCTATCTCGACCGGGGTGTGAACGTCGTGCTCGTCTATCCTATACCCGAAGCGGGCTGGAACGTACCGGATCTGCTGGCCCGCGCGGCCATGACGTCGACGGATGTCGAGCCATTGGGAACGTCGTCGGATCGCTACCGCGCCCGCAACGCCGCCATCATCGCGGCTTTCGACACGCTTGAGCATTCCCGACTCGCGAAGATCAAACCATCCGCGATCTTCTGCGACAGCTTTGTTCAGGGCCGCTGCATCAACAGCCTTTCGACGGACCGGATCTTCTATTTCGACGACGACCACCTGTCGAACGCCGGTGCCGCGCTGCTGATGCCACCGATCATCGACGCGGTACGTCGTCTGGGAGAAACCGCTTCGGCGGGCCGTTGAGCGACGACGGGCGTCAGGTGAAAAGACGGGCGTCAGGTGAAAATCTGCCGCCGAAGTTCGAGGCTGACCTTCGCGACGCAGGTCCGGTTCACATCGAGCACCTCGACCTCGATGCGGCTGTCAGGCCCTCGCGGAAGACCATCGAGTGCCATTTCCGCAAGCACAATCTCGGCCTCGGCCAGCGCTGCGGCAACATCCGTGAAAGCGTAGGGCTCCTCTGCCCGAGAGAAGCCTTCATGATCGAACAGATTGAAGTAAAACAGAGGCATCACGACCGCCTTGATGATGCGTTCAGCGAGGGTGAACGGCAGAAAGAGCTAATGCCGGGACCGGCATGACGGGCGCCGGCGGTTGGCGTCGATTTTGGCGAGCTTCCGGCGCTCACGGATTCTGCTCGGCGGCCTTTTCCGGCGCGACGACGAGCGGATCCGGAGAGGTAATGGATTGGTCGCCGGATTTCCCTTCGAGACGCTGGACGAAAACGACGCTCAGGATCGCTGCAATCACGAAGCCGAAGACCCCCAGCATGATGGTACGGACTGGCAAAACGCTCTCCTCGACAATCACTCTCCGGAACACAAGCTCGCGGTCACCACGACCGGCATTCCGTCCATCTTCGAACGCACAGTCGGAACGCGTGCCTATGTTTGATGTTCCTCTGACATAGCGGCGTGGTGATGAAATGACAGAAGCTCGATGCCGCGTAGGCGCAGCACGGCGTATCGAGGTGAGAGAAGGCCATGGATCCGAACGTTGACCGAGGCCTTTCAAGCGCCTTTGGCGCTTTCGCGACAACACCAACCAAAAACGAAAAGAGCCCGCTGCGGGAGGAGGTGCAGCAGGCTCTCAATTCCGGTTGGCAGCTTGGGAGGAGGATAAGCTGCAACCACCATCGACAATCCCGGGAGGAGGATAGGATCGTCAAGGACGTCGAAGCTTTGCGGGAGGAGGTGCATCGCTTCGATACGTTCATCATACAATTTTCCGCCGCGCGTACGAGCAGATTTATTGCATCGCAGCTATGCGTTTTGCACATGCGAAGAAAACACCTCCCCGAGCCTTATATGCGAAAGAGATTTCCGCTGCCATCCAGATGGACTATGGGACAACTGTCGATACGGGTGGCAACTCCAAGACGGATGGCCGGGCCTCAAGCGGGAGAGACGAGATGACACAGGCGACGTCCAGCGTAACCGTTGCCAAGCAGCGGGATGGAAAATGGAGCTTCACGCTGACCTTCCGCGGCGTCACCCACCCCGCAACCGGCAAGTTCTCATCACAGCTTCAGGCGCAGGCAGCGGGGATGACCGCTCTGAACGCTCTGCAGGGTAATCGGCAAGTCTGAGCGGCCAAGTACGCGCTGTAGTGCCCTAATCGTTGCCTCCAGCAAACCTTTCTCCGTGTCTCCGAATTGCGCGGCGCTAAGGGAACTTCGCCGAAACCGAGGCGTTCACATGCGAGTTTGCAGTTGAGACGTGCAAGGGAGCGGTGACATGACGGATTTGAAGGGAATACGGGGGAAGACGGTGCGTGGCGAATCCTGCACCCTGGAAGAGTTTCAGTCGCGCTACGGTCTCGAGACCGACGAGGCAAAGCGTCTCTATGAACGCTTCGGACCCTCCATGACCGAACTGGACTTGCTGATGGCAGCAAAACGCCGCGTACCGGCGCTGTAGGACAGACCGAAACCGGCCGTGCGACCCTTGGGCAAAAGGGTCGCACGGCCTTCCCTGAAACCGGGGCGTTCTCACGAGAGACGCAAAATGGATTCTGAAATCCTGATCTTCGCTGCCATGAATGTCATTGGCGGACTGCTCGCCTTGGGCTTTGTCCACTTTTACTATCTCCCCAATGTCGAAACGAGCCGGATCGAACCGGCGCTCTATGATGTGACACAGCGCGAGAGCATTGCTGTCGATCCGTTACGCCGATAGACCATCGACCGAATTCTGTCCTCGGCGCAGGGACGCCCTAGCTTTAACGGCCATCGAACGACTTTGATGCACTTCCGAAATGCCAATTTGTGACATCCCGCAACGACGATCAGCGACAGCACGTCGAATTCGTCGATTTCTCCTTGCCTAACCCGATTGAATGGCTTTAGCGGACAGATAACGCAATTGTCATTCGAAGCGAACGGCACGAGGGAGACGTATCGGATATGGAAATTTTTACCGCAGCCGGATTGGCCGCATTTCTACAGGTCATCGCCATCGATCTGGTGCTGGCGGGCGATAATGCCATCGTCATCGGCCTCGCCGCAGCCGGACTGCCCGCCGACCAGCGTCGCAAGGCGATCCTTGTCGGCATCATCGCGGCAACCGTGCTGCGCATTGCCTTTGCAGCCATCACAGTACAGCTTCTGGCCATCGTCGGTCTCCAGTTCGCCGGCGGTCTGCTGCTGCTCTGGGTGTGCTGGAAGATGTGGAGCGAACTGCGCCAGGCCGACCAGAATGCTGCACATGAAACGGGCGACGCCGCAGACGAAACCCGAGTCCGCAAGACCTTCCTGCAGGCGGCAACGCAGATCGTTATCGCCGACGTTTCCATGTCGCTCGACAATGTTCTTGCCGTCGCCGGTGCAGCACAGGATCACCCGACCGTGCTCGTCATCGGCCTGATTGTCTCGATCGCACTCATGGGCCTTGCCGCCAGCTTCATCGCCAATCTGCTGCACAAGCACCGCTGGATCGCCTATGTCGGCCTCGCCGTCATCTTCTACGTGGCGCTTAGCATGCTTTACCACGGCGGCATGGAAGTCCTGCCCTACATCGACGGCAGCGCCGCTGCGACGCCAGCCGTGACGACGCCGCCTGCAGTCGCTCCAGTAACGCCTCCGGCCGCAGCGCCCGCGCCGTAACGCGCTGAAGAGCGTCATACCGCTGCTGTTCTGCAGATGATGATCTGCAGACTGCTAGAACGTCGAGCCCTTTCGCCGAAACTGGCGGGAGGGCTTTTTTGTATCTGCCCCCTTTCTTGGTCGCAGTGATCCGGAGCAGCCACACCGGCACAACAGCCAAGCCGAGCGCTACATATGACGCGCGGCCACGTCGATATCGATTCGTTTGAATTCTGTCGTTTAGACAAAGACAAACGGCGCTGGTTACCCAGCGCCGCTTTTCATTCTCTTCAATTGGCCCGCGTCGCAGGCCCATCACCCGCCCGCCCCTTTCGCCAACGGCAAAGAGGCGGAACACGCTGACAGTGTCAGGCTGCGGCCGAAGCATAGCCTTCGGTGGGGACTTCCGAGATCGTCTTGAGGACGGCGGAAGCGATCTGGTAGGGGTCGCCCTGCGAGTTCGGGCGGCGGTCTTCCAGGTACCCCTTGTAGTCGTTCTTGACGAAGGAGTGGGGAACGCGGATGGACGCGCCGCGATCAGCAACGCCGTAGCTGAACTTGTTCCACGGAGCCGTTTCGTGCTTGCCCGTCAGACGCTTGTCGTTGTCGGGGCCGTAGACGGCGATGTGGTCCATGAGGTTCTTTTCGAACTGGGCCATGAGGGCTTCGAAATAAGCCTTGCCGCCGACTTCGCGCATGTAGGCGGTCGAGAAGTTGCAATGCATGCCCGAGCCGTTCCAGTCGGTGTCGCCGAGCGGCTTGCAGTGGTACTCGATGTCGATGCCGTACTTTTCGGTCAGGCGCTGCAGAAGGTAGCGTGCCATCCAGATTTCGTCGGCAGCCTTCTTGGAGCCCTTGCCGAAGACCTGGAATTCCCACTGGCCCTTGGCCACTTCGGCGTTGATGCCTTCGTGGTTGATGCCGGCTTCGAGGCAAAGGTCGAGATGCTCTTCGACGATCTCGCGTGCGACGTCACCGACATTGCTGTAGCCGACGCCGGTGTAGTACGGACCCTGCGGAGCCGGGTAGCCCTGCTCCGGGAAGCCGAGCGGACGGCCGTTCTGGTAGAAGAAGTATTCCTGCTCAAAACCGAACCACGTGCCTTCGTCGTCGAGGATCGTCGCACGGGCATTGGTCGGATGCGGCGTGACGCCATCGGGCATCATGACTTCGCACATCACGAGAACGCCGTTCGTACGGGCCGGATCGGGATAGAGAGCAACGGGCTTGAGAACGCAGTCAGAGCTGCGGCCTTCGGCCTGCATGGTCGAGCTACCGTCGAAGCCCCAGAGCGGCAACTGCTCCAGTGCCGGGAACGCGTCGAATTCCTTGATCTGCGTCTTGCCGCGCAGGTTCGGTACCGGTGTGTACCCGTCGAGCCAGATGTACTCGAGCTTATACTTGGTCATGACAAATCTCTCATAGGTGGTGAGCAATTCAGGAGGTCGATGCCCGAAACCGAAAACCGGCCCCTCTGAACTGAAAGGAATGCACACGCCGTGCCAGTTTGCCGCCCGCTCGGTGAAGATGACGATTTTGTTAACGGCTGAAGCACGGAAAACCGGAGCCTCGCGACGGCGATGTTGAAAAGACGAAGCAATTTCTGCCCCGGCACAGCAGAGCGTTGCACTCTAGCGGGAACAGCGCATGCCCTCTGGCCGTTGGTAAGTGGAAAATGAAGGCAGAAACACCGGGCAACAGCCGGAAATCTGCCGCCCAATGGGAAAATGCGCGAAAACCTGACAGAGATTTGATTTATTTTTAGACATTCAGCGCAAAATATGTGCATATGAACGTCATATAACTCCAACACAGAAAAGGGAGCCGATGCCATGACAACGACACCACAGCGCCACTCGGCAACGATCTACCAATTCCCGATCGGCGGCCTCAAGGGGCTGAACACCTGGAAGACCGGCATGGATGCGAAGGTCGAGGCTCCGGCCTCCCCCGTGATCATCGACAGCTGGTACCACGAAGCCGCCATGAACGAGACGAAGCCCCAGTAAGGCTACAGATGCGATATTTTTTCAGACGTTAAGAGCGATTGCCGCGGAGATGCGACAATCTCTTCTTTCTTGTGCGCTCCATCCGGGACTTGCCTCATGCGGCGCGATTATGCCGCGGGGTCGCCGATCGTGTCGGCCACATAGGCACCGCGCTCGCCCATCGGCTTCGGATGCCCGGTCGTGGAATCGATGGTTGTCTGGTGCTCCAGCTCGGCGTTGATCTCCGCCCCGACGATCAGAATGATCACCGACATCCAGGTCCACACCATAAAGCCGATCAGGGCGCCGAGGGTGCCATAGGTCGCGTTATAATTCGCGAAGTTCTCGATGTAGTAGGAAAAGCCGAGCGATGCGCCAAGCCAGGCGATGCTGGTGAAAGCCGCCCCCCAGGTCAGCCAGCGCAGTTGCGCCGTCTCCCGGCTCGGGCCGTAGCGATAGAGCATCATCGTGGCAAAGCAGACAATGGCCAGCATCAGCGGCCAGCGCGCGAACCGCGCCAGAAGCTCGACCCAGCGATCGAGCCAGAGGAAAGACAGCACGGCCGGCAGAATGCCGATCGCGGAGATCACGACAACGGCGACGCCGAGCGCACCGAGCGTAAAGAGAAAGCCCAAGCCTGTCATCTTCAAGAAGCCGCGCTTTTCGGTTTCCCCATAGGCAATGTTCATCGCGTCGAACAAGGCGCGCATGCCGTTATGCGCACTCCACAGCGCGACGACGAGGCCGAACACAAAGCCGATCGACAGCGTTGACGTCTTCTGCGTCGCCAGCGTCTTCAACTGGTCGAGAATGATGTCGAGAGATCCAGTGGGTACGACATCGGCAAGGAGGGTCACCTGAGCACCGATCGCACCGGGGTCCGCAACGAAGCCGTAGATGGAGACGAGCGCGGCAAGAGCGGGAAAGAGCGCAAGCAGAAGATAGTAGGTGACGCCGGCCGCAATCAGCGTCACCCGGTCCTCGCCAATCTCGGCGATGACCCGCCAGAAGACATCCTTCAACCCGGGATAGGGGATGGCAGAGGGCTTTTCCGCAAGGCGCCCCCGTCTGTCACCTTCCATCGCGCTATCCTTGAGCGGTACACCGCCGATTGTTGCCGCTTGCCTGCCGGCCTGATGTCCGTCTGCCATGGAACCCTCTCACAGTCTTTGAGAGAGACTTACGGCTGTTTCGGCGGATTTCCATCCTGCGGCACATCATTTGGCGTGATCACCGGCATCTGACCGGTCTGAGGCGCCGGCTCGACGATCTCTCCATCGCCGACGGCCGGAGGCTTCAGCACGCTGTTACAGTCGTTGAGCTTCTCTGTCAGCGAGCCGCTGCCGGGATTGGCATTTGGTGACGTTCCCGACGGCGGTACACCGACGGCGCATTCGCCCTGCTGCGATTGCGCGACGGTGGCACCGGCAGGCAAAGCCAGTGCCACGGAAAGAAGCGTGACACGAATGAAATCCTTGACGAACATGAAAAATCTCCTTTTTTTCAAAACGGGATATCGCCGGTATGGTTCCCTCGGAAGCCCCCGGATTGCCCTCACCTGCAGGCTCGGAACGCCAGAGAACATGATGATCGACGCTGACTTCTTTGATCGCTCCGCTGTGGACGTTGCCCGGGATCTGATCGGTGCGTCCCTGTTCGTCGATGGTATCGGCGGTGTCATCGTGGAGACCGAGGCCTACGAGCCCGATGATGCCGCGTCGCACAGCTTTCGCGGTCCGACGACCCGCAACCGCGCCATGTTCGGGCCGTCCGCGCACGCCTATGTCTACAGGTCCTACGGCATTCACTGGTGCGTCAACATGGTCTGCCGTCCGGGCAGCGCCGTGTTGATCCGGGCTCTACAGCCGACATCCGGGCAGGATGTCATGGCGCAACGCCGCGGGCTTGATCATCCGAGGCTCCTCTGTGCCGGCCCCGGTCGGGTCTGTCAGGCGCTCGGCATCGATGGCGGGCACGATGGTCTGTCGCTGTTTGCGGCGCCCTTCTTTCTCTCAGCCCCCGAGGCGCCCCCAGAGGTGATCACAGGCCCCCGGATCGGCATTACCAAGGCGATCGAGCATCCCTGGCGGTTCGGCCTTGCCGGTTCTCCCTATGTCAGCCGCAGTTTCACGCGGACGAAAGCGGCATCGACATGGGCTTCAAACACATCCCCCAGATGAGGATTGAAAAAGTCCCGTCTCGCCACAATTTTCTGTCCGAGAAAACATCCTCAACCCATAGGAGACACCATGCGCCCAATCTTTATCGCCATCCTTGGCATCGCCGCCCTCACGCTGACCGGCTGTGGCAATACGGCAAACGGGCTGAAGCGTGATGGGCAGAACACGAGCCGGGCGCTCGACGATGCCAGCAACCGCGTGCTGTCGCAAAACGGAAAATGAGGCTCCGTAGCGTTCCCACCGTATATCATGCAATCACCGCGTCCCCCAGCCGGGACGCGGTTCGCATTATCAAGTTTCGACAGTAGACATTGTTTTTTTAAATGGCCGCCCTGAATTTACCGTCTAGGAGAAAGGTCACCGAGAGGACGATCATTGAACGACGTCACAGAGCATCAGCGTATTGAAGCCCAGATTGTCCGGAAGGACGTGGGCCATGATCCCTTCGCAGCGGCCGTCCGCGCAACGCGCATGCCCATGCTCATCACGGACCCCTCCAAGCCCGACAATCCGATCGTCTTTGCCAATGACGCGTTTCTCCGCTTCACCGGTTACGAGCGCGACGAGATCATCAACACGAACTGTCGCTTCCTTCAGGGGCCGGATACGAATCGCGACGATATCCAGAAGGTGCGCGAGGCGATCGAGAAGCGGCATCCGATCGAAATCGACGTCGTGAACTACAAGAAGAACGGCGAGCCCTTCTGGAATCGTCTTCTGATCTCGCCCGTCTTCGATGAGCAAGGCGAACTCACCTATTTCTTTGCATCTCAGCTGGACGTGACGCTCGAACGCGATCGCGTGGTGCGGCTTGAGCGCGACCGCGATCTGCTGGAAGGCGAGGTGCAGAAGCGGACGGCAGAGCTGAAGCGCAACGAGACGCAGCTGCGCTTCGCCATGGAGGCGGGTCATCTCGGCTACTGGACGCTCAACCTCTCCACCATGGAGCTTGTCGCCTCGCCGGACTGCAAGGCGAACTTCGGCTACGCGCCGGATCAGAACTTCACGGTCGACGACCTGCTGAACGCGGTTCTGCCGGAAGATCAGGCGCATGTGCGCGACGCGTTCCGCAAGGCGGTGGAACGTCACGAGGAATATGACGTCGAGCATAGATGCGTCTTTCCCGATGGCCGGATGCGCTGGGTGCATATTCGCGGGCTGGTCTATTACGAGGCCGACGGGCAGGCATCGCAGATGTCCGGCCTCTCGATGGACATCACCGATCGCAAGCGCACCGAAGAGGCTCGCGCCATCACCGTGCGCGAACTCAGTCACCGCATGAAGAACCTGATGACGACGGTGCAGTCGGTCATCAACCAGACGCTCCGGCAGGCACCGGACAAGGAGGCCGCGGGCAAGGCCATCACCTCGCGCCTGCAATCGATCGGCGCGGCACAGGATCTGCTCGTCTCTGGCAATTTCTCGGGTGCCGATCTCGGCCGGATCATCCGGGCCACGCTCGATCCCTTCTGGGACAGCTATCCCAACCGGATCGACATCGACGGTCCGGATCTGCAGGTCTCGTCCAACCTTGTCCTAACGCTGGCGATGGCGCTGCACGAGCTTGCGACCAATGCTATCAAGTATGGCGCGCTCTCCAACCTGTCCGGACGCATCCGCGTCCGCTGGCATGCGGTGGCGGACACATCCCTGCATCGCCTGAAGCTGACATGGGAAGAGAGCGGCGGCCCGCCGGTATCACCGCCGACCAGCCGTGGCTTCGGCACCCGAATGATCGAGCGCGTGCTGTCCAACAGTCTCGGTGGCAGCGCCGAACTGCGTTACGACGTCACGGGCGTCGTCTTCACGATGGAAGCGCCGATCGGAGACGAAGATGAAGACGGCGAGGACATGCGCCCCGGCTAAAGCACTTCCGAAGCCGTCAGGTCCGGTAGGCCGGCTGCTGCTGGTCCAGTACGCGCCGCACGCTTTCCAGATGAAGCCGGGCGCTTTCCGGGTCTCCCTCCCGCATCTGGCGGGCAGTGACGCTTGCGATTTCGTCCGACACCGGCAGCAGGCGCCGACCGGTGCTCATCGCTTTCAGTTGCACCTCGGCGGCGCGTTCCAGATAATAGAGATCGTCCCAGGCCTCAGCGATATTCGGTGCGCAGACCATCACGCCGTGGTTCTTCATGAACAAAATGTCCTTATCACCAAGGACGGCGGCGATCCGGTCGCCTTCCCGCTCGTCAAGCGCCAGCCCGTTATATTCCTCGTCCATCGCCACGCGGCCGTAGAACTTCAGCGCGGTCTGCCCGGCCCAGACAAGCGGCTCGCCCTCGACCATGCTGAGTGCTGTCGCATTCGGCATATGCGTATGAAACGCGGCGCCGACGCGCGGGCTCATCTTGTGAAGCCGGGCATGGATGTAGAAGGCGGTCGCCTCCGGCACGCCGTCGCCCGCAATCACATGACCCTCGAAGTCGCAGATCAGCAGCGACGATGCCGTCGCCTCCTGAAAGGCCCAGCCGAGACGGTTGACGAGGAAGAGATCGCGATGGCCCGGAACGACGGCCGAGAAGTGGTTGCAGATGCCCTCCTGCAGCCCCAGCCGCGCCGCCATGCGGAGGCTCGCGGCGAGATCGACACGGGCCTGCCAGATGTCCTCCGTCTCGAGCGACGAATTGCGCAGCAGTGCGGGGCCGGTCTTGGAGATCGTCAGTTCATGCGCCATATCGGCCTCCAGAATCCTCTTGCATCCAGCCGGCAGCCCTAAGCAGGCCGGGCACCTGGTCGAGCGTGGGAACACGCTCATCCGGCCGGTAATCCTCCGGCGGCTTGCGCCCCGTTCCCCGGTCGATCCAGATCGTACGAAAGCCTAAGTCTCGCGCCGCCGCAAGATCGAGATGCGGACTGGCGCAGATATGCACCAGCTCTTCGCGCGAAATGCCAAGGCTCTTCCACGCGTGATGGAAGATCTGCGCCGACGGCTTGTAGGCACCCGCCTGCTCGGCCGTGATCACCCGGTCGATGACGCCACCGAGCTGGGCGACATTGCCCGCGATGATTGCGTCGTCCGTGTTGGAGATGATCGCCAGCTTGAAACCGGCAGCCTTGAGCTGGCGCAATGTGTCCACCACCTCCGGAAAAGGCGGCATCCGGCCGATCGATCCGGTGAGGATGCCGGCATCCGCGGGATCGAACGCACGGTCGAACGCCACCATCGTCTTCTCCAGCGCGAGCGCGCTGACCTCGCGAAACGACCGATGCGGCCGCTCGGCTTCGAGCGCATGCTCATACCCGTCGAACGTGGAGATGAAGGCGCCGGGATCGACGGTGCCGGCCTGCCCCGACAGGATCGTCGAGATCGCCGCCATCAGGCCTTCGTCCCATTGAATCAGCGTTCCGTAGCAATCGAATGTCAGCCAGTCCGGCCGTGGCCCCGTCAGTGTCATCGCATCGCCTCCTTGGTCCCCAATGTTTTGGCAAAGGATTCCACCATTTGGAAATGAAATGTTCGGATGCGCGCGATCGGGTTTGACGCTGACCTGCCCGTCAGGCCGAGCCGATATGCCAGACGAAAACGCCGCCCGTCGGATGAACGGGCGGCGGAGATAATGACGATCGATGCGATGGCGTCAGGCCGAGGGCTGCGCCACCGGAGGCGCGTCCGTCCGGGGCTTGTCCTCGGGCTTCTCTTCATGGATTCGGAACCAGGCGACATAGAGCGCAGGCAGGAAGAGCAGCGTCAGGACGGTCCCCACGATAATCCCACCGATCATGGCGTAGGCCATCGGCCCCCAGAAGATCTCGCGGGCGATCGGAATGAGCGCGAGGCTGGCAGCGGCAGCCGTCAGCATGATCGGCCGCATGCGGTGTTCGGTCGCCTCCACGACGGCACGCCAGGGCGCAACGCCGTCCCGCCGCAGCGTCTCGATCTGATCGATCAGGATCACCGAGTTGCGGATGAGAATGCCGATCAGCGCCAGGATGCCGAGGATGGCCACGAAGCCCATAGGCGCCCCGCTCGGCAGCAGCGCCGCGACGACGCCGATGATGGCGAGCGGCGCGACCGCGAAGACGAGGAAGAGCCGGCTGAAGCTCTGAAGCTGGATCATCAGGATCGTCGCCATGACGAACAGCATCAGCGGCACGACGGCAGCGATCGGTCCCTGCGCCTTGCCGCTTTCCTCGACGGCACCGGCAACGGCGATCGAATAGCCGGGCGGCAGGGTCGCCTCGAACGACTTGACCGCCGGATCGAGTTCGGCGACGGCCGTTGCCGGCTGCACCTTGTCGATCATGCCGGCCCGCACCGTGACGGTGGGGATGCGCGAGCGGGTCCAGATCAGCGGCTGCTCGACATCGTAACGGAAGGAGGCCACGGCGGCGAGCGGCACGGACCGGCCATCGCCGACGGGCAACTGGAGGTCTCGCAAGGTCTCGATGGAGCTGCGCTCCGCCTCGACCGCACGGCCGACGATGTTGACGAGGTAGATATCGTCGCGCACCTGCGTTGCCGTCGTGCCGCCGACAATGCCATTGATGGTCGTTGCAATGTCCTGCGAGGTGATGCCGAGCTGGCGCGCCTTGTCCTGCAGCACGTCGATCTTGACCACGCGCGACGGCTCGTTCCAGTCATAGGCGACGTCGCCGAGGTGCTTGTTCTCACCGACGATATTGCCAAGGTCGAGCGCCAGCTGCCGCACCGTCTGGATGTCCGGACCGCTGACGCGATAGGCGACGGGGCGACCAACGGGCGGGCCGATATCGAGGAGCTTCACATAGGCATCCGTGCCGATAAACGTCTTCTTGAGATAGGCCTCGAGATCCGGCTTCAGCCGATCGCGGGCTTCGATGCTCTTGCTGACGATGATCGTCTGCCCGAAGGCCGGGCTGTTCGGCTGCACGTCGAACGACAGGACGAAGCGCAGCGCGCCCTGCCCCACATAGCTCGACCAATGCTCCACATCCGGATTGCCCTTCAGCTTTTCCGCTTCGAACTGCGCGATCTGCCGTTGCGTCTCGCGGATCGAGGCACTCTGCGGCAGGTTCCAGTCGATGATAAGCTCGTTGCGGTCCGATGAGGGGAAGAACTGCTGCTGCACGAACTGCATGCTGTAGACGGAGCCCGCGAACACGATCAGCGTCACGGCAATCGTGACCCAGCGGAAGCGCATGCATAGGAGCAGGACTCGCGAGAAGACGCGGGCGACGATGCCCTTGGAGCCGTGATGCTGCTTCATCGTTTTCGGCAGCATCAGCACGCCGAGAAGCGGTGTGAAGAGCACGGCGACGATCCAGGAGAGGATAAGCGATGCCGCGATGACGATGAACAGCGTGAAGGTGAACTCACCCGCCGCGCTGTTGTTGAGGCCCACGGGAATGAAGCCCGCAACGGTCACCAGCGTGCCGGTCAGCATCGGGAATGCTGTGGACGTGTAGACATAGGTTGCGGCCTTGCGCAGGTCGTCCCCCGCCTCCAGCCGCGCCACCATCATTTCCACGGCGATCATGGCGTCGTCCACAAGCAGCCCGAGCGCGATGATCAGCGCGCCGAGCGAAATGCGCTGCAGCGAAATGCCGAGATATTCCATGATGACGAAGGTCATCGCGAGAACGAGCGGGATGGCCACGGCGACGACCAGTCCGGCCCGCAGGCCGAGGCTGACGAAGGAGACGGCAAGCACGATGGCGATAGCTTCGAACAGTGCACGCGTGAAGCCGGACACCGCCTCGTCCACGATCTTCGGCTGGTCGGAGACCAGATGCGCATCGATGCCGACCGGCAGCTTCTGCTCGATCTTGTCCATGCGCTCCGTCAGCGCCTCGCCGAAGGCCAGGAGATTGGCGCCCTGCTTCATGTTCACCGCCAGCGCAATCGCCGGCTCGCCGTTGTAGCGGAAGATCGTGCTCGGTGGATCGGCATAGCCACGGCGGATGGAGGCCACGTCGCTCAGCCGGAAGAACTGGTCGTTGACCCGCAGGTTGAGATTGCGCAGGCTGTCTTCCGAGGAGAACTGGCCCGACACGCGGACGCTGATGCGCTCCGGGCTATCCTGCATGACGCCGGAGGGCGCAACCGCGTTCTGGGCCTGCAGCGTATCGACCACGCTCTGCTGGTCGATCCCGAGGGCCGCCAGCTGACGAGAGGAGAATTCGAGGAAGATGACCTCGTCCTGGGCTCCGATGATGTCGACCTTGCCGGCGTTCGGCACGGTCAGCACTTCGGCCCGCACGGATTCCACAGTGTCGCGAAGCTCGCGCTGAGAAAAGCCATCCGAGGTGAAGGCGTAGATATTGCCGTAGACGTCGCCGAAGCTGTCGTTGAAGAACGGCCCCTGAACGCCGGACGGCAGGTTACCGGCGATATCGCCGACGAGATTGCGCACCCGCACCCATGTCGGCGGGACCTGCGCTGCCGGCGTCGTTTCGCGCAGATAGACGAATACCGTCGTCTGGCCGGCGACCGTCTGGCTCTTGGTGTAGTCGAGCTGCGGCAGTTCCTCGAGCTTCTTCTCGATGCGCTCCGTTACCTGCTTGATCGTGTCCTCGACGGTGGCGCCGGGCCACTGCGCAGTGATGATCATCGTCTTGATCGTGAAGGAGGGATCCTCCTCGCGACCGAGATTGAGATAGGACAGGAAGCCGGCAAGCGAGAAGACCAGCATGAAATACCAGAGGAGCGAGCGGTGACCCAGCCCCCAGTCCGACAGGTTGAACGGCTTCATTTCAAATCTCCGGAAACGCGGATTTTCTGCCCGTCGGTCAGGCTATTGACCCCGGCGACGACGACGCGGTCGCCGCGCTTGAGGCCGGAGGTGATGGCAACACGGTCGCCGGTGCCGGTGGTCGTGACCTCGCGCGTGGCGACGGCATCGGTCCCGTCCGGAATGATCCACACCAGCGTCTTGCCGTCACGCGTGACGATAGCGGAGGCGGGCAGCAGCAATTCGGACGGACGGGTATCGGGTAGCGAAACCGCGATGACCGAGCCCAGACGGAAAGCGGCGGGCGCCGCCTGCAGCGCGATGCGGATGCGCTGGGAACGTGTGACAGGATCGGCCGAGGGCTCGATGCGCCGCACGCGGCCCTTGACCACCGTCGTCGGGTCGGACTGGAGAACGACCGAGAAGGGATCGCCGATCTTGATGCCGGACGCCGCAGAGGCGGGGAGATCGACCACGGCATCGCGCAGATCGGGCCGCGCCACCGTCACCACCGTCTGTCCGGCGGCAACCACCTGGCCGGGTTCGGCGGCCGTGCTGGTGACGACGCCGGTATAGTCGGCGGCGATCTTCGCATAGCTCAGACGCTCCTGCGCCTTTGCAAGGTTCGCCCTCGCCCGCAGTTCGGCGGATTGCGCAGCCTGCGCGGCCTGCACCGCATCCTCGACGGCGGCCTGCGACACGACGGTCTTGGCGAAAAGACCCTTCTGGCGCTGCTCTACGACACGGGCATTGTTGGCGGACGCCTGGGCGCTGACGAGCGACGCCTGGGCGGCCTGCACGTCCTGCTCCAGCGCCGTGGCTTCGAGCACGGCCAGCAACGTGCCGCGCTCCACGGGATCGCCGACCTGGACGTTACGGGAGATCATGCGGCCGAGGATCTGGAAGCTGTAATTGGTGACGATCTGCGGCTCGACGGTGCCGGCGAAGGACAGCGGAACGGAATTCGTCTCCTCCAGTACCAGCGACTTCACCGGCCGCGGCGGCGGCAGCGGCGCTTCGGTGTCGTCGGAGCAGGCCGCCAGCATGAAAGCGAGCGGAAGAAGAATGAGGACGGGCTTCATGGGGTGGTCCCCTCGGACAGCATGACGGTCTGGCCCTGGCGCAGCAGCTTGGTGCCATCGACCACGACCTGATCGCCGGCCTTCAGGCCGGTTGCGATGATCATGGCGCCGGTCTGGTATTCGGCGAGTGTCACCGGGCGGAGCGAAACGGTGGTGTTGGCGGGATCGAAGATCCACAGAGCGGGTTTTCCATTCGAGGCGGCCAGCGCGGTCGGCGGCAGCGTGAAGGCCGGCGGACCGACAAGCGACACGGTGCCCCGCACGACCGAGGCAAGCGTCATGGCGGCCGGCGGTTGGTCGAGCCCGACCTTGACGCGCACGGTGCCCGTCTGCCGATCTACCGTCGGCGCGATCTCGCGCACCGGGCCGCGGGCGACGACGGAGGGATCCGATGCGAGGCTGACAGTGACGTCCGGCGGCTCTCCGCTCCGCAGAAGCGATTCGTAGATATCGAAGACCGCATCGCGCGGCCCGTCCACGGCGACGGAGAAGACGGCCTGTGCCGCCTGGACCGTTTCGCCGACATCCGCATTGCGTGCGGTCACGATCCCGTCCGCATCGGCGGTCAGCTCGGTGTAGGACAGCGTTTCCTCGGCATTGGTCAGCGCCGATTCGGCCGACTTCAGCGAGGCGCGCGCGACCTTCAGGTTCTCTTCCGCGAGATCGTAGGTGGTCTGCGCCGTCGAATTGGCGCGAAGCAGCGTCTGCTGGCGCGCGAACGCCGCCGTGGCATGCGACAGGTCGGCATTGGCGGCAGACAGCGTGGCACGGGCCGAATCGAGATCGGCCCGCTGCACTTCGTCGTCCATCCGGGCCAGAAGCTGCCCCTTGCGCACGGCGTCGCCCACATCGACCAGGCGCTCGATGATGCGGCCGCTGGTCCGGAACGAAAGATTGGTCTCCGTGCGCGCGGCGATCGAGCCCGTCAGGCTGATCTCGCTCTTCGAGGGTTTGGGAGCGACGGTCTCGACGCGGACGCGCGGCACCGGCTTCGGCGCTGGCGCCTCATCATCGGAACAGGCCGTCAGGGAAAACACCGCCATGGCAGCGACAAGCGCCATACGGACGAAGGGGAAGGTCATGATCGGATCCATATTGCCGTTTCGTCCGGGGTAAAGGCCCCTCGGGCTTGACGGGAAACCCTGCAGTTTCCTAATGATAGAAAACTCATCGGTTTCCGAAAGTCAAGAGGTCCCTCATGAGCATATGCGGATATAGTATCAAGAAAAAACTTGGCCGTCCCGCCGCTCTGAGCGAAGCCGAGCGCCGGGACCAGATTCTCGCTGCCGCGGAGCAATGTTTCGTCTCGCAAGGATACCGCTCGACGCATATGGACGATGTGGTCAAGGCCTGCGGCATGTCGAAGAAGACGGTGTACCGGAGTTTCGGAACCAAGGAAAACCTGTTCGTCGCCCTGATCGACCGGGTCATGCATGACGACATCAAGCTGGATATGCCGGAGGACAACCAGCCGGCCGATGCCGTAATTGGCGATATCCTCTCCCGGCTCTCGGCCTTCGTCCTCTCCGACCGCCAGGTCAACATCACCCGGCTGGTCATTTCCGAAAGCGCGCACGCGCCGGAACTCGCGGCCGCCTTTCATGACAACGGCCTGCGCTACTGCAAGGAGAAGCTGACCGGCATCCTCTCCCGCCTCAACGACACCGGCCGCCTGAAGGCGGAGCGTCCGTCGGAACTTGCAAGCCTGCTCGTCGGCGCCATCATCGGCGAATCGCTGGTGACCGCCCTCATCCGCCGGCCGCAGCCCATGACGGAACGCGAGCGGGAGGGACGCATCGACCATCTGCTGTCGCTCGTGCGTCCCTCGCTGATGCCGAACGAACCCGATCAGGGTCTCTGAAGCATTTTCGTCGCTTCGTGGAAGAGAGGGAGCGACGAGCGGCGTCGCAGCGACACCGTGCAAAACGCACACAACGCGCTACTTTCAGCAGTATCGTTGCCCCGCCTCATTGCGCATCCTATGCTCCTGATGTCTGCGGGCGAAGCCCCACCTGCCTGACATGCCGGGATAAAGATCGATGCAATCCACCATCGTCATGATCAACCTGTTCGGCGCCATCGCGCTCCTGCTCTTCGGCCTGTCGTTGGTCAAGGACGGCGTATCGCGCGCCTTCGGCGCCCGGCTGCGCACGGGTCTTGCGACGGGCACGAAGCGCGGCTGGCGGGCCTTTCTATCCGGCTTCGTGGCGACCGTGGCCCTTCAGAGTTCCACGGCCACGGCGCTCATGGTGTCGTCCTTCGTGGAGCGCCGCATGGTCAAGCAGCGGCTGGCGCAGATCGTGCTTCTCGGCGCTAATATCGGCACCGCCGTTACCGCCTGGATCGTCTCGACCGGCATCGAATGGCTCTCGCCGTTGCTGATTCTCGCGGGCACCGCGCTCTATCGCGGCAAACATAGCGGCCGGCAGGGCGCCGGCACGGCGCTGATCGGCATTGGGCTCATGCTGCTCTCGCTGCATCTCCTCGGTCTCGCGACGGAGCCGATGCGCGCCTCGCCGGCGCTCGCCGCTTTCATCGCGCTTCTGGACGGCGCCTGGCTGGTCGCGCTCATTTTCAGCGCAGTGCTCGCCTTCATCTCGTCCTCAAGCCTTGCGATCGTCGTCCTTATCCTGTCGCTCGCCTCCACCGGCATTCTCTCCCCCGGCCTCATCGTCGTGCTGGTGCTCGGCGCCAATCTCGGCGGCGCCATCCCACCTTTCGTCGCCACCCTCAACGGGCCGCCGGCGGCGCGCCGGGTGACGCTCGGCAACCTCATCGTGCGGACCTGCGGCTGTCTCATCGCCCTGCCGCTCGCCGGCATCGGCGCGGAACTGCTCGGACGTCTGCCCCTGCCGCCGGAAAAGCTGCCGGTCGATGCGCATCTGATCTTCAACATCCTGCTGGCGATCGCCGCCTGGCCCTTCGCCCGCAGCCTCTCGATCCTGATGATGCGCATGGTACCCGACCAGCCCGAGCGGGAGAACGCGCCGAAATTCCTCGATGATCACGAACTCTCCACCCCCGTCGTCGCCCTTGCCAGCGCCACGCGCGAGGTGCTGGGCGTCGGCGATCTCATCGAGCGCATGCTGATCCTCGCGTCCGACAGCTTCCGCACCAACGACATGGGGCCGCTGCGGCAGATCGCAGGCCTGGAGCACAGCGTCGACAGCCTCCAGCAGGAGGTGAAGATCTACCTCTCGAAGCTCGGCCGGAAGGGTCTGGACGACGAGAACGGCAGGCGCTCCATCGTCATCGTGGACTATGCGATCAACCTGGAGCATATCGGCGACATCATCGAGAAAGGGCTGCTCGATCAGGTGACGAAGAAGATCACGCTCGGGCTCAAATTCTCCGACGCCGGCTTTCAGGAGTTGCAGACCCTGTTCGACATGACGATCGACAATCTGCGCATCGCTCAGACGATCTTCGTCACCCGCGACATGGACCTTGCCCGCAAACTGATGGAGGTGAAGGTCGAGGTCCGCAATCTTGAGAAACAGTCGGCCGAGCGGCATTTCCAGCGCCTGCGCGACGGACATACAGACAGTCTGCAGACCAGCTCGCTGCATCTCGACATGCTGCGCGACCTCAAGCGCATCAACGCCCATATCGTCTCCGTCGCCCATCCGATCATGGATGCGAGCGGCCTCCTGCGCGAGAGCCGGCTGAAGACCCTCGGGGTCTAAAGGTTGTCAGGGATAAGTGGGAACCGGTTATCCCGAAAAGACAAACGGGAAAAACTTGAAATCTCGTCAGGCAGAGCGCTTCTCGGAGGGCGAGAGCCGGGCTTCGGCGATGGTCTGATCCATCCTCGTCAGAGCCCGGTCGAGATGACCCTCGAAGACGAGCCGCTGCTCGTCGGGGTGCACCGTGATCTCGGGCCGCCCCTTCAGCCGCACTTCGTGCGAGGCGGAAAGACCCTCATCGATACCCGGCGCCAGGAGATCGAAATAACGCGTTCCCGGTCCGGTGAAAACGATCGGCATGCGGCCATGGAAGCTCATCAACCGCGACAGGCCGTTGCCCAGCGCGAGCCCGGCCTGACGGAAGGCATAGCCCGCCATCCGGTTTCCTCCCCGCGCCGATTGCGCGATCTTGTCCATCTCCGGCAGCGGAACGAATTTCGCCGGGATGGTGTCTGCCGGCACCTGGAAGGCCGTGCGCAGGATGCCGTAGAACCCTGCCGTCGCCTCGATGCACCCCTGCCCGCCACAACGGCAGAGCCCGCCGCCCGGAGCGTGGAGCATATGCCCGAAATTGGGCGCGCTTGCCTCCACCTCGTCATGTCGCCGCAGGCGTGCGATGCCGAGCCCGATGCTATGACCGAGCGAAACAACGGCCAGCGCGCCATCCTCCGAGGCGGACTTAGCAGCAACCCCAAGCGCCTGCGCCACCAGCAACGTCTCGTTGCTCAGCGTCACGGCCGCATGCCAGTCCGGCGCCAGAAGGGCTGCGAAGTCGATCTCCTGCTCGCCCAGAAGCGGCGACCAAAGCAGCCGATGCCCGTCGGCATCGACTGTGCCCTTGCTGCTGATCGAGATCGCCATCACCGTCTCGCGCGCAAGCCGCGAACGCTCGGCGAGCCGGCTGAGCGCCTCGCGAAACTGAGGCGCGAAGAGGGACGTGCTCTGTGCATCATGGCGCCGCGCCTCGTCGAACCGGTCGATCAGTCGGCCGGCATAATCGACCAGCGAATACTGCACGGCATCCGACGAGATCTGCGCGGTGATCAGATAGCCGCAATTGCGCACTTGCGAAAACAGCACACGGGGCCGGCCGCGCCCTGCCCCCGGTTGCTGCTCGCTCCGCTCCAGCACGCCTGCCTTTTCCAGCTCGACGGTGATGGCGGAGACGGTCGCCGACGACAGCCCGGTGCGCGTTCCAAGGTCCGTATGCGACTGCGGACCATGACGCCGCAGGCCTGAGAGAACGAGCAGGATGTTCTGCTGGCGCATCTGTTCGGAGCCGGACTTGATGAGCATGTGTAGTCTGACCTTCCCTGCCCGAAATCCAAAAAACCTGCCGAAAAACCCCAGAAATGATCGTGTTGACAGCCCTGGAAATCTCTGACATCTATTTTCTCGACTGTCGAGAAAAAACTCTCAGGAGGAGTGTTCGACAGGTTTTCGGGCTGGGCGGGGGTCGTGCGGGAGGTTCGCGCGAACGGTCAGCCGCGTTTGGGAGGTTTTGATGAAATCCGTTCTGAAACTCATGGCCGGCGTTGCCGTCATCGTATCCCTGCACACCGCGGTGCAGGCCAAGGACCTCGTCGTCGGCGTGTCCTGGTCGAACTTCCAGGAAGAGCGCTGGAAGACCGACGAGGCTGCCATCAAGGCTGCACTCGAAGCATCCGGCGACAAGTACATCTCGGCCGACGCCCAGTCATCCGCCGCCAAGCAGCTGACCGATGTCGAGTCGCTGATCTCGCAGGGTGCCAACGCCCTGATCGTTCTGGCGCAAGATTCCGATGCGATCGGCCCGGCTATCGAAAAGGCTGCCGCCGAAGGCATCCCGGTCGTCGGCTACGACCGCCTGATCGAAAACCCCGCAGCCTTCTACATCACCTTCGACAATAAGGAAGTCGGCCGTATGCAGGCCCGCGAAGTGCTGAAGGCAAAGCCCGAAGGCAACTACGTCTTCATCAAGGGCTCCTCGGCCGATCCGAACGCCGACTTCCTCTTCTCCGGCCAGGTTGAAGTGCTGAAGGAAGCCATGGACGCCGGCAAGATCAAGAATGTCGGCGAAGCCTATACCGATGGCTGGAAGCCGGAACTGGCCCAGAAGAACATGGAGCAGTTCCTGACCGCCGCCGACAACAAGGTCGATGCCGTTGTCGCCTCCAATGACGGCACTGCCGGCGGCGCGATCGCAGCGCTGGATGCGCAGGGTCTCGCAGGCTCCGTTCCCGTCTCCGGCCAGGATGCCGACAAGGCTGCGCTCAACCGCGTCGCGCTCGGCACACAGACCGTATCGGTCTGGAAGGACAGCCGCGTTCTCGGCAAGCGCGCCGCGGAAATCGCGGTCGATCTCGCCAACGGCAAGAAGATGGACGCGATCACCGACGTCCAGACCTTCGAAGGCGGCCCGAAGAAGGTGCCGATGAAGTCCGTCTTCCTCTCCCCCATGCCGATCACCAAGGACAATCTGAACGCCGTGATCGACGCCAAGTGGATCAGCAAGGAAGAAGCCTGCCAGGGCGTGAAGGCCGGCTCGGTCCCCGCCTGCAACTGATGCGCCTGCAACTGATCGGCCTGCAGCTGATCGGCAAGCCAATGTGAAACGGGGCGGACGGGGCATCGCGCATGCCGCGTCCGCCCCGATTTGAGCGGATGAGGGATCTGCACAGGCGGAGGATCGCGCGCGGTCGTGGAAACACGGCACGCCTGCCCGGTTCATTGCCCGGTTCATGAGGGAGAACGACGAGGCCATGGCCGAAACCACCAATACGATACCATTCAACCCGGCACGGGCGACGACCGAAAATCCGGTTCGGCGTTTCTTTCGCGCCACCGAGATCGACACGCGCCTGCTCGGCATGATCGGCGCGCTGTTGGTCATCTGGATCGGCTTCCACCTGTTGACGGGTGGCCTGTTCCTGACCCCGCGCAACCTCTGGAACCTCACGGTGCAGACGTCGTCCGTCGCGGTCATGGCAACCGGCATGGTGCTGATCATCGTCACGCGCAACATCGACCTGTCCGTCGGCTCCGTGCTCGGCTTCTGCGGGATGGTGATGGGCGTCATGCAGGCGCAGATCCTGCCGCAATATCTTGGCCTCGACAGCTCCCTCATCTGGATCGTCACGCTCGCCTGTGGCGTCGTCGTCGGCGGTCTCATCGGCGCGCTCCACGGCGTCATCATCGCCTTTCTCGGCGTGCCCTCCTTCATTGTCACGCTCGGCGGCCTGCTCGTCTGGCGCGGTGCCACATGGTTCGTCACGTCAGGGCAGACGGTCGCCCCGATGAATGCCACCTTCCGCCTGATGGGCGGCGGCACGGAAGGCTCCATCGGCGCCACCGCCAGCTGGGTCGTCGGCCTCATCGCCTGCCTCGCCATCGTCGGCGCCATTCTCAACGCCCGCAAGCAGCGCAAGCGCTTCGGCTTTCCGCGTCGGCCGGTCTGGGCGGAATATGTGCTGGCCACCCTCTCCTGCGCCGTCGTCATTGGGGCCGTGCTCGTTGCCAACAACTATTACTGGCCCGTCAACATCGCCCTTCGCTATGCCGAGGCCAACGCCATTCCCGTGCCTGAGGGAGGGCTGAAGATCTCCCACGGCATCGCCGTTCCCGTGCTCATCGCCATTGCCGTCGGCATCGTGATGACCTTCATCTCCACCCGCCTGCGCTTCGGTCGCTATGTCTTTGCCATCGGCGGAAACCAGGAGGCGGCGGAACTCGCCGGCATCAAGACCCGCTGGGTTACGGTGCGCATCTTCGCGCTGATGGGTATTCTGTGCGCCATCGCCGCCGCCATCTCCACCGCCCGCCTCAACGCCGCCACCAATGCGCAGGGCGAGCTTGACGAGCTCTATACGATCGCCGCAGCGGTCATCGGCGGCACCTCGCTTGCCGGCGGGGTCGGCACCATCGCTGGCGCCATGCTCGGGGCCTTCGTCATGCAGTCCCTGCAGTCGGGCATGGTGCTCCTTGGCATCGACAGCCCGCTCCAGCGCATCGTCGTCGGCTTCGTGCTGGTCGTCGCCGTCTGGCTCGACACCGTCTATCGCGCGCGCGCCAAGTAAGGAGGCCGATCATGACCACGACAACACCCCAAGGCATCCCTGCAACAGCCGGCGGAAACAACGCCGCGACCAGCCAGTCCGGCACACCCCTCGTCGAGATGAAGAACGTTTCGATCTCGTTCGGCGGCATCCACGCGGTCGACAATGCCTCGATCGATCTCTACCCCGGCGAAGTGGTGGCGCTTCTCGGCCATAACGGCGCCGGCAAATCGACGCTGATCAAGATCCTTTCGGGCGCCTACAAGCGCGATGCCGGCGAGATCCTGATCAACGGCCAGCCGGCCGAGATCTCCAATCCGCGAGACGCGAAGAAATACGGGATCGAGACGATCTACCAGACGCTCGCCGTCGCCGACAATGTGGATGCGGCCGCGAACCTCTATCTCGGACGCGAATTGCGCACGCCGTGGGGCACGCTCGACGACGTGGCGATGGAAGCAAAGGCCCGCGAAGTGATGGGCCGGCTCAACCCGAACTTCCGCCGCTTCAAGGAGCCGGTGAAGGCGCTTTCGGGCGGGCAGCGGCAATCCGTGGCCATTGCCCGTGCGATCCTGTTCGACGCCCGCATCCTTATCATGGACGAGCCGACGGCCGCACTCGGGCCGCAGGAAACGGCGCAGGTGGGCGATCTTATCCGGCAGCTGAAGCGCGAAGGCATCGGCATCTTCCTGATCAGCCACGACATACACGACGTGTTCGATCTCGCCGATCGGGTCTCCGTCATGAAGAACGGTCAGGTCGTCGGGCATGCCCGCACGGAAGATGTGACCAAGGACGAAGTGCTCGGCATGATCATCCTCGGCAAGGTGCCGCCAAAGGCCATTCCCGGTCCCGGCGCCATGCAGCCGGCCTGACAGCCATCCTCATCACGCTTCATCGAGCCGGGCATTCCAGCAATGCCCGGCTTTCGTCTTTGGAACCTTCGCCGCCAGCATGGCATTGCTTGCCATGGCGATGTCGTTCGGCCATAGCCTTCGATCGGAAGGCACCCTGAGACCCGCGCTGCGGGTCATAGCAGGGACTTCGAAAGGGAGATCATCATGAAAAACCATTCCTTCGGCAGACTGCCGTTCACCGTGTCCAATGTCGGCTTCGGCGCCTGGCAGATCGGCGGTTCCTGGGGCGACGTCAGCGAAGCCGATGGCCGCGCGGCCCTCAACGCCGCGCTCGATTCCGGTATCACCTTCATCGACACGGCCGACGTTTATGGCGACGGCCGCTCGGAAAAGATCATTGCCGACGTGCTGAAAACGCGCGGTGGAACACGGCCGATGGTGGCAACCAAGGCCGGTCGCCGGCTGAACCCTCATGTCGCCGACGGATACACCAAGGCGAACCTCGAAGGCTTCATCGACCGCAGCCTGCTCAATCTCGGCGTCGATGTGCTCGACCTTGTTCAGCTTCATTGCCCGCCCACAGAGGTCCTCTACCGTCCCGAAGTGTTCGAAGGCTTGGACGAATTGCAAGCGGCCGGCAAGATCAGCGGCTATGGCGTGTCGGTCGAGAAGGTCGAGGAAGCGCTGAAGGCGATCGAATATCCCGGCGTCGTCAGCATCCAGATCATCTACAATCTTTTCCGCCAGCGTCCCGACCACCTGTTCTTCCAGGAAGCCCGCCGCAAGAACATCGCCGTCATCGCCCGCGTACCGCTCGCCAGCGGCCTCCTGTCCGGCAAGATCACCGCGGACACGGCATTTGCCAGCGACGATCACCGCAACTTCAACCGCAACGGCGATGCGTTCGACGTCGGCGAGACCTTCGCTGGCGTTCCCTTCGAGGTCGGCCTGCAGGCCGTAGAAGAGGTTCGCAAGCTGGTGCCGCAGGGTGCCACGATGGCCGCCTTCGCGCTCCGCTGGATCCTGATGAGCGACGCCGTCACAGTCGTCATCCCCGGCGCCCGCAATGCGGAGCAAGCCCGCGCCAATGCTGGAGCTGCAGATCTCGCACCGCTGTCGAACGACGTGATGTCCGCCTCGCGCGAGATCTACAAGAACCTGATCGCGCCGCACGTTCATCAGAAATGGTAGTCTGATCGGCATTCTCCGAAACGAAAGAGCCCATGCCGTGGGTTACGGCATGGGCTCTTTCACGTCGTCAAGCGATACGCTTATGCCGGATAGCGCGATGCGTACCAGGCCTTGAACAGCGTGTACTGGTTCTCGATGTGGCGGCGCTGCGAAGCGCTGAGGGCGTCGCCCTCGTTGAAGTGCAGCTCGTATTCCGCATCGCCGTTCAGCACCATCAGATATTTGTAGTGCAGCACGAGGTCCGGACCTTCGTCATAGGTGGAAAGCACCCACAGCGCTTCTTCCAGCTCCTTTGCATCGCGGCGCGCTTCGGCGTCGCCCGCCGCTGCCTTTTCGCACAGCGCCACGAGGTGCAGCACTTCCTTCGGAAGCGCATTGCCGATGCCGGTGATCGCGCCGCCAGCGCCGCAATTAACGAAGCCGTGATAGACGCCGGTGTCGACGCCGACCATGAGGATGAGATCGTCATCGCCTGACGTGATGTTCTCGGCCGCATAGGTCATGTCGGCCTTGCCGCCGAATTCCTTGAAGCCGACGAGGTTCGAGAAGCTGGCGCGCAGCGCGAAGAAAAGATCGGCGCGCGTGGCGAAGCCATAGTAAGGGCTGTTGTAGATGACGGCGGGCAAACCGTCGGCCGCCTTCAGGACAGCCGAGAAGTGATCCTTCTGAGCGGCAAGCGATGAACCGCGCGACAAAAGCCGCGGGATGACCATCAGGCCCTTCGCACCCACCTTCGCGGCATGGGCCGCATGTCCGGCGGCCGAAGCCGTGCTGACCGCGCCCGTGCCGACGATGACCGGGACCCCGGCCTCCACCAGACGACGAACCCCCTCCTGCCGCTGCTCATCCGTCAGGAGCGGCCAGTCGCCCATCGACCCGCAGTAGACGACGGCGGACATGCCGAGGTCGATCAGTTCGCGACCCTTGCGCACCAGCGCATCGAAGTCCGGCGTGCGATCGGACAGGCAAGGCGTCATCAGTGCGGGAATGCAGCCGGCAAAAACGGAATCGGTCATCTCATCTCTCCAAAAGAAGCGCGCACCGAACGACATCTCCATCGCTCACCCGCTGTTGAGAAGGGTTTAGCAAATCACGCAATCCCTGTCGACAAAATAAATACAGAAGGTCTTGCGGCGTAACAAAGCCGTCGCTAAGGCCGCCATCGCTGCTGCACCAGCGCGTTCGACGGGTTGTCCGGGTCCGCGTGTGAAAGATGGAGGGAGTGCCGGGCCGAGACAGGACGCTGACGCAAGACGCGCATCTGCTGATTCAAACGGATGACCGGAAACTGGGAAAACGACGAAAGCCGCGCCACAGCGCGGTCAAACATCATATATATGTCTCTGAATAAGTTTTGGTGGGTGATGTAGGGTTCGAACCTACGACCCGCTGATTAAGAGTCAGCTGCTCTACCAACTGAGCTAATCACCCATCCCGCAAGGCTTGTGAGCCGTGCGACACTGCATCGCTGCGGTGTGATCGGGCGTATAAAGACCTTCGCCCGGCTTGTCCAGTTGCAGCAGGCATCTTTTTGCGATGTCCCACGGGAAATCTCGAGAATGCCGATCAGGCTGCCATGAGACCGTAGCGCTGGAGAATGACGGCGATCTTTTCGTCCTGCTCGCGGTCGGGCAGCAAGGCCGGCTGGCGGCTGGCGCCGACCGAGGGGTCGGTGAGGTAGAGCGCGCGCTTGACCAGCGCCGGGGGGAAGCCGAGCGCGTAGAGGTCGGTGCGAAAGGCGGTGTAGATGGCCTGCTGACGTTCCGCCTCGGCAATATCTCCGCTGTTGAAGGCGTTCAGGATGCCGGAGAGCACGTCGGGCATGGCATTGCCGAGGCCGGAGATGCAGCCTGCAGCGCCGTTCTGCAGCGACCAGAGCACGAGATGGTCCGGGCCGGAATAGACCTCGAAACCCTCGACGCTTTTGCCGACGGCGAGATAGGCTTCCAGCGTTTCCTTGGCGCCGCCAGAATCCTTGATGCCGGCGATGTTGCCATGCGCGGACAGCACCCGCGCCGTTTCCGGCTCGATGTGGTTCTGCGTGCGGGCGGGAATGTCATAGAGATAGACCGGTGTCTGCACAGCGTCCGCGACCGTCGAGAAGTGCCGGATCAGGCCGTCCTGCGTGCAGGCGATGAAGAAGGGCGTGATGACGGCGATGCCGGTGACGCCGATGCGGTCGAACGTCCGGGCGAGCTTCAGCGTCTCGAAGGTCGCCGGCATGCCGGCATTGACGATGACATCGACCTCGCCGCCGACCTCGTCCACGACCTCTTCGGTCAGCCGCACCTTCTCGTCGTAGGTCAGGGCGGAAAAGTCGCCATTGGTGCCGGCGCACATAATGTTGTTGCCCGCCGCCACCTGCCGGCGCACCTGGGCGCGCGTGGCGGCGTAGTTGATCGTTTCATCGTCGTTGAAGCAGGTGACGAGCGCGACGAAGGCTTTCTTGGACATGACATTCTCCTGAATTCTGGATATGTGCAGCGGTGGCCGGAGGCCTCAGGCCCGCTGGAGACGGGCAGCGCGATGAGCGGCCTGCACGTCGGGATCGGGGTTGAGGCCGGCTGCCAGCAGCGCCTGCGTATAGGCCTCGCGCGGGGTCTCGAAGACCTCGCGAACGGTGCCGAGTTCCACAACCTTGCCGTTCTGCATCACCATCACATGGTCGGCGAAGTCGCGCACCACGGGCAGGTCGTGCGCGATGAAGATGAAGGCGATGCCCATCGTCTTGCGAAGATTGTCGAGCAGCGCGATGACCTGCGCCTGCACGGACACGTCGAGCGCCGAGACAGCCTCGTCGCAGATGATCAGCTTCGGCTCGAGCGCGAGAGCGCGCGCAATCGCGATGCGCTGTCGCTGTCCGCCCGAAAACTGGTGCGGATAGCGCCCCATATGCTCCGGCCCGAGACCGACCTGGACGAGCAACTCGGCGACGCGGGCGCGCCACTTGGCCTTGGGCAGGATATCCGGATGAATGACCCAGGCCTCCGACACGAGCTGGTAGACGGTCATGCGCGGGTTGAGCGATTGCGTCGGGTCCTGAAAGACCATCTGCAGGTCACGCCGCAGTTTGTAGAGTTCGGCGGCCCCCATCTTGAAGAGGTCCCTGCCCTTCCACAGCGCACTGCCTGCGGTCGGCTCGTCGAGGCGCAAGAGAATGCGGGCGAGCGTCGACTTGCCTGATCCGCTCTCGCCGACCACCGCCAGCGTTTCGCCGGGCATGAGGTCGAACGAAACGCCCTTCAGCGCGTCGAAGGCGCCATAGGTCTTGCGGGCATCGCGCACCTGAAGCACGGGCTCGACACGGGGCAGCGGCGCATGCATCTCGCCCTTGCCGGGAGCCGCGGCGATGAGCTTGCGGGTATAGGGATGCTGCGGGTTGCGGTAGACGTCGCGCACCGTGCCGCTTTCCACCAGCTGGCCCTTCTCCATCACCACGACGCGGTCGGCGACCTCGGCGACGACGCCGAGATCGTGCGTGATGATCAGGATCGCCATGCCGGTTTCCCGCTGCAACTCTTCGAGCAGCGCCAGAACCTCCGCCTGAACGGTCACGTCGAGCGCCGTCGTCGGCTCGTCGGCGATCAGCAGATCCGGCCGCAGCGCGAGCGCCATGGCGATCATGACGCGCTGACGCTGGCCACCGGAAAACTCGTGCGGATATTTGTCGAGCGAATGTTCCGGATCGGGAATGCCGACGCGGCCCATCAGCCGCAACGCCTCGGCCTGCGCCTTGGCGCCATCCGTGCCGTGCGCCGTCAGGGCCTCGCGGATCTGCCAGCCCACGGTATAGACCGGATTGAGGTGGCTGAGCGGATCCTGAAAGATCATGGCGATGCGCCGGCCGTTGACCTCGCGCCGCGCCTGCGCCGGCATGGTCAGGAGATCGACGCCGTCGAGCAGGATCTGCCCGCCGCTGATCCGCCCCGGCGGCATGTCGATGAGGTTCATGATCGCCGAGGACGAGACGGACTTGCCCGAGCCGCTTTCGCCGAGAATGGCGAGCGTTTCGCCGCGGTCGAGGTGATAGGAGATATCGCGAACCGCCTTCACCACCCCAACGGCCGTGTGGAATTCCACGGAGAGGTTGCGGACCTCAAGGAGATGGTCAACCATTTTTGCGACCCTTCATTTCGAGACGCCAGCGCTGTACGGGATCGAGGGCGATCCGCATCCAGTTGGACAGGAGGTTCAGCGACATGGTCGTGAGGATGATGGCAAGGCCCGGCCAGAAGGACAGCCACCAGGCATTCTGAAGATACTGGCGACCTTGCGCGATCATCAGGCCCCAGGTGATTTCCGGCGGCTGGATGCCGATGCCGAGGAAGGACAGCGCGCTTTCGGCGAGCATGACATAGGCGAAATCGAGCGTCGCCAGCGTCGTCAGCGTCGGCAGAACCACGGGCAGGATGTGGCGGAAGAGGATGCGCTTGCTGGAGGCGCCCATGACCCGCGCCGCCTGCACGAACATGCGCTCGCGGATCTCCAGCACCTCAGCCCGCGTCGTGCGCAGGTAGACGGGGATGCGGGTGATGGCGAGGACAAGCATAAGGTTGAGGATCGAGGCGCCGAGAACGTACAGCACGATGACCGCGATCAGCAGCGACGGGAAGGACATGATCACATCGGCAAGCCGCATGATGATCTGGTTGACGCGCGGCGAGGAGAAGCCGGCAATCAGGCCCAGCAGCGTGCCGGTGATGGAGGAAATGGCAACGGCCCCCGCCGCGACCATCAGCGTGTTCTGCGTTGCGACCACGATACGCGCAAGCAGCGGCCGGCCGAGCGCATCGGCGCCCATCCACCAAACCCAGCCGCGCTCCCAGTCGAACGGCGCGGCGTTGCGTCCGCGCAGGTTCTGCTTGGTCGCGAGATCGCCCAGCCAATGCGGGCCGATGATGGCGAGGAGCAGAATGATCAAAAGGAAGATGGCCGCACAGAGTGCGAACTTGTCGGCCCACAGCATGCGGCCCATGCGCACGAGGAAGGATGGTTCTTCCGACAGCGGCGCGTCGATCGTCTGGAGTGTCATGCGTTGCCCCTCAATGCCGGATGCGCGGATCGAGCAGCGCATAGGCAAGGTCGATCAGAATGTTCATGAGGAAGATGGCGAGCGCCGTGACGAGGATTGCTGCCAGCACGACGTTGAAGTCCCGCTGTAGGATGCTGTCGATCATCAGCTTGCCGACGCCGGGAAAACCGAAGATCGTCTCGACGATGACGGCACCATTGAGCAGGCTGGCGGCCTGATCGCCGATGACCGTGATGATCGGCAGCATGGCGTTGCGCAGCGCGTGGATGAAGATGATCGGCCCCGACTTCACGCCCTTCGCCCGCGCCGTCTTGACGTAGGCCGAGGATAGCGCACCGATCATCGAGCCGCGCACGATCTGGACGATGATGCCGAAGGGCCGCACGAAGAGCACGCAGATCGGCAGGATCCAGTGCCAGATCGAGCCCGTGCCCGACGTCGGCAGCCAGGCGAGATTGACCGAGAAAACGACGATGGCGACGATCGCGAGCCAGAAATCCGGCACGGAGGCACCGATCAGCGAGACGACCGAGGAGAAGCGGTCGAAGAAGCCGCCCGCACGAAAGGCAGCGAGCGAACCGACGACGATAGCGGCGCCCGTCACAAGCGTCATGGTGATGGCCGCCAGCCAGAGCGTCCAGACGAAAGCTTCAAGGACCACGTCGAGCGCCGGGCGCGCCTTGCGCAGGGATTCGCCGAAATCACCGGTGACGACATCGCCGACGTAATGTGCGAACTGCACCATCAGCGGATCGTTAAGGCCGTGCAGTTCACGGAACTGCTGCTTCAACTCGGCCGAGGCTTCCACGGGGAGAAACAGCGCCGCGGGATCGCCCGTCAGTCGCGAAAGGAAGAACACCAGCACGATCAATCCGACGAGGGAGATCAGGCTGGCGATGGCGCGTTTTCGAATGAAGCTTAACATGGCATCCTCGCCAGAAATTCCTGCGGCATGGGCGGCGGGATCATCCCGCCGCTGCCGTAACCTGGAGACGGGCGCCGTAGCGCCCGCCATCCTGCATTACTTGATCTTGATTTCGGACAGCTGGAGCGTCGAGTTCGTGGCGATCGTCGGCGTGAATGCCAGACGCTCGGAAACCCGGGCGAAGCCGACCATGTGGAAGAGCAGCACATCGGCGACCACATCGTCATGAACGTAGGCAATGACTTCGGACCAGAGCTTGGCGCGCTCGTCGCCGACGGCAGCCGAGGCGCGCTTGATCAGGTCGTCCACCTTCGGATCGGAGAAGCCGGACTGCGTGCCTTCGGTAGCGTACTTGAAGAACATCGAGAACGACGGATCGCCCTTCGAGTTGTCGTGCATCGCCGCAACGATCTGCGGCCCACGACCTTCCTTGAAGGGCTTGGAGTAGTATTGCTCGTGCTCGGCCACTTCGACGAATTTCAGGTTGATCTTGAAGCCGACATCCTGAAGCTGCCCCTGGATCGCTTCCATGATTTCCGTGACGTTCGGAAAGTTCGCGGAACGCGCGATGACCTCGATGGGGGTATCCACCGGCACGCCATCGGCCTTGGCTTCCGCGAGCAGCTTCTTTGCGCCTTCAGGATCGAACGGGAATTGCTTCACATCCGGGTTCCAGCCCAGCGTCGTCGGCGGCACGATGGCCGTGGCGAGAACCGCGCTCTCAGGCACCAGCGTGCCCAGGAACGCCTGACGATCGATTGCAAGGTTCAGCGCGCGCCGGACACGCACATCGGAGAGCGGCGGAATGTTGTGATCGATACGCAGATAGACGGTCTCACTGTCGAGATAGGACAGGTCGGTCGCGGCATTCGTCGCTTCGAGCTGAGAGATCGACGGCGCGAGATCCGCTTCGCCGGCCTGCACCATCGCCGCGCGAACCGAAGGGTCGGCACGGAACAGGTAGGTCGCTTCCGTCACGTCAGGCTTGGCGCCCCAGTAGTCGTCACGGGCGGTGAGCACGATCTGCTGGCCCGGTGTCCAGTTGGTAAGCTTGTACGGTCCGGTGCCGACCGGCTCGCGAATGAACTCGAGCGGCGTTTCCTCGGGAACCATCGTGACGAGCGACATCAGCAGCGGCAGGATCGGCTGAACCGGATCCGCATTGAAATCGATCGTGTGATCATCGACGATCTTTGCCTCGATCTTGATTCCGCCGAAGTAACGGCGGGATTCGCAGGCATTCTTGTCACTGAAGATACGGTCGAAGCTGTGCTTCACGTCCTTGGCATCGAATGTCGTGCCGTCAGAGAACTTGACGCCCTGGCGCAGATTGAAACGCCACGAACCATCGGCGTTCTGCTCCCACTTCTCGGCCAGACGCGGCTTCACGCCCTCTTGTCCGCGCACGTCGAGTTCCGTCAGCGTCTCGCTGACATTCTGCATGATCACACGCCCGATGTTCGAGCGGGTCGCCATGCAGGGCTCCAGCAGGTCGGCCTCTTCGGGCAGCACGACCTTGATCGGGCCGGACGCGGCGAATGCCGGCGTCAAGGCGGTGCACAACATCAGCGCGCCGAGAATCAGTGTTTTCTTCACGATAGTCTCCTCCCTCTTTATCCGTTGAACGCGACGCTCGCCTTCTCAAGGCATTCATGTCGCGCTGCCGCTCGAAACGTCCGGCCGGCAATGATCCGTTGTCCCGAGCTTCCTCTCGCCAAGACTGCCATACCATCTAACGTCACCGCAACTTTGTCAAATTAATTTCCAATGTCATTTCTCATAAAAAAATTTTCTATAAAAATATCATTAGTTACAATGGCATAATGTTTTAGCTTGTCGGAATATTTTGCTTGAATGACATTGCAAAACTTGACAACTATGCAAAATCCATGACTTTTGACCGGCATGGAGGACCAGATGAATCCCGAAGAAATCGCCCGCGGCATGACCGGAGCCCTTGTATCCGTGGCCTCAGGACGCGAGGAAGCGCTGCTTCCCTCGCCGATGATCCAGAACCACGCCGCCTTTCTGCATCGACTGGAAGATGGTGCACTCGTCTGCGCGTGGTTCGGTGGAACGCTGGAGGGCAAATCCGATATTTCGATCTTCGCCAGCGTGCTTCCTAAAGGCGCATCGAACTGGGGACCGCCTCAGCAACTGAGCAATGATCCGGCGCATTCCGAACAGAACCCGATGTTCTTTGCGGCTCCGGACGGAAAGCTCTGGCTGTTCCACACCGCGCAGCCCTCCGGAAACCAGGACGAATGCCGGATCCGCATGGCCGAAGTCTTTCGCGATGCCTCCGATCCGCTTGTGCTCACGGCGCCAGGCGGGCGCTATCTCGACCTGCCGCTCGGCTGCTTCGTGCGGGCCGGCGTGGTCGTCAGGGCGGATGGCGCATGGCTGCTTCCGATTTTCCGCTGCATCCAGCGCCCGAATCAGAAATGGAACGGGAGCCACGACAAAGCGGCCGCGGCTATCTCGCAAGACGGCGGCGATACGTGGACGCTGCAGGATATCGACGCCTCGATCGGCTGCGTCCATCTCGGCCCGGTCAGCCTGGGAGACGATCGCTACGCCGCATTCTTCCGCCGCAGGCAAGCCGATTTTATCTATCGCACCGAAACCACGGACGGCGGACGGACATGGTCGGCGCCTGCCCCCACCGACGTTCCGAACAACAATTCATCTATCGCAGCCACACAGCTGAGAGATGGCCGGCTCGCCATCATCTGCAACCCTGTCAACGCCAGCCAGTCTTCCGAGCGGCGCGCTTCGCTCTATGACGAGCTCGGCGACGCCGACGACCGCCCGGACGCCGATCCCACGGGCGGCTGCGTGCCGGTCTGGGGTGTGCCCCGTGCACCGGTCGCGCTCTGCTTCTCGACCGATGACGGCCTGACCTTTCCCGAACGGCTGATCATCGAGACGGGACCGGGCACCTGCCTGTCGAACGACTCGATCGACGGCCGCAACAAGGAGATGTCCTATCCCTGGCTGCTCGAAGAGCCGGACGGGACGCTGCATCTCGCCTACACCTATCATCGTCGCGCGATCAAACATGTCCGCCTGGCTCCCGGCTGGGACAGTGCGGCTGGACGGAGACTTTCATGAGCAATATCATCGGCATCACCATGGGCGACCCCTGCGGCGTCGGCCCCGAGATTTCCGTGCGCGCCCTCATCGACATGTCGGCGGAAGACCGCGAGCGCACCCGCATCTACGGCAACCTGCCGACGCTCGAAGCGGCACGCGATGCGCTGGGCCTCGACATCGATCTCGTGCCCTACGTCGTCGATCTGCCGATCGAAGGCGCGCCGCTCGCATGGGGACAGCTGAGCCCGGTTGCCGGCGATGCCGCCTTTCGCTTCATCGAGAAGGCCGTGCGCGACGCAGAAGCCAAGACCATCGGCTGCATCGTCACCGCGCCGATCAACAAGGAAGCGCTGAACCTTGCCGGCCATCACTATGACGGTCACACCGGCATGCTACGCAGCCTCACCGGCTCCAAGGCCGCCTATATGCTGCTGGCGTCCGAGAAGCTGAAGGTCATCCACGTCTCCACGCATGTTTCCCTGAAAGAGGCCATCCAGCGGGCCACAACGGAGCGCGTGCTCGCCACCATCCGCGCCGGCGACGCCCACCTGAAGCGCATCGGCTATGCCGCGCCGCGCATCGCCATTGCCGGCATCAATCCGCATTGCGGTGAAAACGGCCTTTTCGGCACGGAGGATGACGACCAGATCGGCCCGGCCGTCGTGGCGGCGCGGGCGGAAGGTATCGACGCTTACGGCCCGATCTCGGCCGATACCGTTTTCCATCGTGCTTATACCGGCGCGTTCGACCTGATCGTCGCCCAGTACCATGATCAGGGACATATCCCGATCAAGCTCGTCGCCTTCGACACGGCCGTCAACGTTTCCGTCGATCTGCCCATCGACCGCACCTCGGTCGATCACGGCACGGCCTTCGACATCGCCGGCAAGGGCATCGCCAACCATGGCAACATGAACGAAGCGATCGCCTATGCGCGCAAGCTCGTCGCCGGCCGCGTCGCGCACGCAGAGCAGGGATAACCGCCATGACCATAGCGCCCATCACCCTTCATCAGCCGCGACGCCTCATCGTCGGCGCCGGCACCATCGGCGACGTCGGCACCTGGGCCGCCGACGCGACCTCTGTGCTGGTCATCGCAACGCCTATCACCGCCGGCTTCATCGATCGCCTTGCGTTGAAGGGCCGCATCACCGTCTTCGACGCCATTCCCGGAGAGCCCGACATCACGACGCTGGATGCGGCGATCGAGGCGGCGCGTGGCTGCAGTCCCGACCTGGTCGTCGGCCTTGGCGGCGGCTCGGTGCTCGACGTCGCGAAACTCGTCGCCGCCCTCTGGGACGGCGACCAGACGCTTGCCGACGTGGCAGGACCGAACAAGGTCGCCGGTCGTCGGACGCGCCTCGTGCAGGTCGCCACCACCGCCGGCACAGGGTCGGAAGCCGGCATCCGCTCGCTGATCACCGATCCCGGAAAAGGCAACAAGATCGCGGTGGAAAGCCCGCACCTGATCGCCGATGTGGCCGTGCTCGATCCCGAACTGACCTACTCCGTACCCCCGGCCGTAACGGCCGCCACCGGCGTGGATGCCATGGCGCATTGCGTCGAGGCCTTCACCAACCGCCGCGCCCATCCGATGATCGATGGCTTTGCCCGCATGGGCTTTCATCTCGTCGGTCGCTTTCTCGCTCGCGCCGTCCGCGACGGCACGGATACGGAAGCCCGCGAGGGAATGATGCTCGCCTCCTATTACGGTGGCATCTGCCTTGGGCCTGTCAACACCGCGGCGGGCCACGCAATCGCCTACCCTCTAGGCACGCGGCTTCGCCTGCCCCATGGCTTGGCGAACGCCATCATCTTTCCGCAGGTTCTCGCCTTCAACCAGCCGGTGGCAGCGGAAAAGTCTGCCGAAGTCGCGCAGGCGCTCGGTCTCGGCGAACGGCTCTCGCAGGACGACCTCCAGCGCTCCGCCCACACCTTCTGCCGCAATCTCGGCATCGAGATGTCGCTGCGCGCGCATGGCGCGACCGAGGCCGATCTGCCGGTCTATGCGGCGGATGCCCACGCCAACCGTCGTCTGATGGACAACAACCCGATCGACATGAGCGTCGAAGACGTCCTTGCGATCTACCGCGCCGCCTACTAACGGCCCCGGCCGGCGTCTTCCGACAAAAGACGCCGGCATCATGCTCTCAGTTGGGAAACAGCCGCTCGCGCGACCCCGTCAGGTGCTCCCGCATCAACTGTCCCGCGAGCGGACCATCACCCGAGGCGATGGCTCTGGCGATGGCTTCGTGCTCGCCGAAAACCCGGGCAAGCCCGGCGCTGTCGCGCTTCACCGACGCGCCGTGGAATTTCATGCCGACGGCGATGTGTTCCTTCAAGGCTTCCATGGCCGTCGAGAAGTAGGAATTGCGCGCCGCCCGGGCTATGGCGAGATGGAACTCGAAATCCGCATCCACGCGGTGCGACTGGCGGTTGGTCGCGTCCCGCATCAGTTCCAGTGCCTGGGCGATGGCGGTGAGGCTTGCCTCCGTATGCCGCGCTGCAGCGGCACTGGCTGCAGCTGGCTCCAGCGTCAGTCGGAACTCGTAACAGTTCAGAAGATCGGCGACGTTTTCGAGTTGCCCGAAGCCGAGCGGCTCCTTCAGACCCAGCGCCCGCACGAAGCTTCCCGCCCCGCGTCGCGAGTAGATCAGCCCTTGCTCGCGCAGGCGTCGCAACGCCTCGCGGATGATCGGGCGCGACACTTCGAACTCCGCAGCAAGATCATGCTCCGTCGGCAGGCGCTCGTCCGGCTGGTAGGCTCCGGACTTGATGGCGCGGAGCATGCGCTCGAACACCACGTCGCCGAGGCTCTTGCGTGTTGTTCCCGCTTCCAATCCCATTTCTCAACCCCCGTCCCGAAGCATCTGCCCGGCGATCTCGCTCAGCGTTTCCGCCCCGCCGAAACCACCCGATTTCGCGATAATGCAATGCCCGTTCGCAAAGGCAACACCAAGACCAGGCATGCATTCTCCCATCAGCCGGAACCGATGGATGCCCATGCGCTCCAGCACCGCCTCTGCCGTCGCGCCCCCCGAAAGAATCAATGTCGCAGAGGGGGCCACGCAGGCGGGATAGACACCCGAGGCGAGATGGCGCGCCACATCGAGCGACGACACCTCCTTCTCCCCCGGAACGGCCTGCACCAGTGTCAGGGCAGAGCCGGCACGATCATCGGGTGCCAGGCGTCCGTTCGGTGCGGCGACATAAGCCGGGGCATGACGGGCGCGAAGATGCTCGATCTGTGCCAGCGTGATGGGATCGCGCGACCCGATGACGAACAGGCCAGGCCCCGCTGGAACCTCGGCCGCGTGGGCCGGCGCATCGCCAGTCATCCGCCGCGCCAAAGCTTCTGCAAGGCCCCGCGCTCCGACGAGCAGATCCACACCCGCAGCCAGAGCGTCATCAAGGTGCGCCGCCATTGCGTCCATGTCGGCCGTGTCGGGTATCCGCGCCTTGGCGGCGTGCGCGCCGAGGCGCTCGGCAACCGGAATCGGCACATCGACGCCGAAGCCGCAGACTTTCCCGTCCTTAACGATACGGCCGAAGTCAGGGATCGCGGGGGCCACCAATGCCGCCCGAAACGACATCAGGTCGAGCTCAGCAGCAATATGCCCCTTCAGCCGCGAATCGACCTTCTTGAAGAGTATGATATCCGCAGGCAACGCATCTAGAACGGCACGTGTCGCAGCCTGCGCGGCTTCTGCACCGACTTCCCGCGACTGGAGATTGATCGAGAGAACATCCGGCCCATCTGCCAGAGCCTCAGGGATCGCAGCCGGCGCGAGCGCGACCTCGACCGCCAACCCCCGCGCAGCAAAGGGCGCCGCAGCATCGAGCGTGCCCGTGAGATCGTCGGCAAGAATGACCAGCAAGATGACAGTCTCCGCAATAAGTTGTCATCTTTATTCGAACATGATGTGTTGATTTGTCAAGATTTTCCGTCCGGAGATGACAGGTATTCTGTTTATTCCCGTCACGGCCCGCCCGGCCATTGCGTCACAGAGACGCGATGGCCGTTCCACTGAAGGTTTTCTAACCTTGACGGATCACGCCGCAACCTTGGTACGGCCGCCGCGTGCAACGGAGAGAGAAGAGACTGCCCGATGCGACACTGGCTCGTCGAACTGGAACTGCTCCAGAAGATCGAAGAGCGCCCGGGCTTCTTCCGCAAGACCATGACTTGCAGCCGTCTGCTCCTCGACCATGGCCGCATTCTGCTGCGTGCCCTGATCGACCGTGTTGATCGCCTGGTTGATCTCACCGAGTGCGGTGGATTGCTCGCGGGCGGCCTCCACGATCGCGCGGATATCCTCGTTGATCTGCCCAACATGCCCGGCGATCGTCTGCAGGGCTTCGCCGGCCTTGCTGACGAGCGACACACCGTCTTCGACATGCGACGTGGACGTCGTGATGAGTGCCTTGATCTCCTTGGCAGCGACCGCAGAGCGCTGGGCGAGTTCGCGAACCTCCTGGGCGACGACCGCAAAGCCCTTGCCGGCGTCCCCTGCCCGTGCCGCCTCGACACCGGCATTCAGCGCCAGCAGATTGGTCTGGAACGCGATCTGGTCGATGACGCCGATGATGTTGGCGATCTCGCGGGAGGAATTGTCGATCTTGTCCATCGCCGAGATCGCTTCGCGCACGATATCGCCGGAATGATCCGCACTTTCCTTGGCGCGACCGACGAGAACGCCTGCACCCTCGGCACGCTGGCTGGATCCCTTGACCGTGGTGGTGATTTCCTCGAGCGCCGCCGCGGTTTGCTCGACGGAAGCCGCCTGCTGCTCGGTTCGCCGCGCAAGGTCGTCGGCCGACACACGAACCTCGTCCGCACCGGCGGCGATCGCTTCGGCATTCGACCTCACCGCCTTCAGCGCGCTTTCGAGCTTACGACAGGCTGCATTGAAATCGGTCCGCAGCTTGTCGAGGCTCGGCAGAAACGGCGTCTCGATCTGCTGCCCGAGATGGCCGTCCGCAAGCTTCGACAGGCTCTCCGCCAGACGATCGACATTCGTCACGCGCTCGCTCACATCGGTCGCGAACTTGACGACCTTCATGACCCGGCCCTTCAGGTCGAAAACGGGATTGTAGGACGCCTGAATGAAGACCTCCTGCCCGCGCTTGCCGATACGCGTGAACTCTCCGGATACGAACTCGCCCGCATTCAGCTTCTTCCAGAAGTCGGCATAGGCACTGGACGCGCGGTAGGCGGGATCAACGAACAGGCTGTGGTTCTTGCCGACGATGTCCGAAAGGCTGTACCCAAGGGCTTTGAGGAAGTTGTCGTTGGCGGTGATGACCGTGCCGTCGGGCTTGAATTCGATCACCGCCTGCGCGCGGGATATCGCGTCGATCTTGGCACCGGAATCGATAGCCGTCATCTTCGTCTCGGTGATATCGTTGGCGAATTTGATGACCTTGACGACCTTGCCGGTCGCGTTCCGGATGGGATTGTAATTGCCGCGAATGAAGACTTCAGCGCCGCTCTTCGTGATCCGCGTGAATTCGCTGCAGACGAACTCTCCGTCCCGGAGCTTCTTCCAGAAGGCCGTGTAGGCGTCGGATACTGCATAGTCCGCTTCGACGAAGATGCGATGGTTACGGCCGACGATCTCGCTTTCGGAATAGCCCAGAAGATCGCAAAAATTCTCGTTCGCCTTGAGAATCTTACCCGTCATATCGAATTCGATGATGGCGAACGAAAGATCGAGCGCCTCCAAAACACGGTCTGACGTCGATGAAAAAAGCCCAGCCATAAATAATCCTCCATCCAAAACATGCGGAGGACTATCAGCCTTTAAAATTAAGGGACCACTAAGATTGAATGCAAGACATCGGATCATTCCGGGTCAGGTCACGCAATTTTAATGATGGGCGGCTTCCGACTGTGCCCGAAAGGCCGCCATCGCGCGCATGTCAGGAAAAAACAAGCTGAACCTTCAGCGTCTGCTCGGGGTGCTTTTCGACAAGATCGAACGCGGCGCGGGCATCATGGGCGTCGAATGTCTGCGTGATCATGGCTTCCGGGCGAAGCAGACCAGCTTCCAGCCAGCCGATGACTTCGGGAATGAAACGGCGGTTGAGGCGCGAGCCGACCAGCGTCAGTTCCTTGCGGACGATTTCCTGCTGGCTGATGTTGCAGGGGCCGGGCGAGAAGCCCAGAAGCCCGATGCGTCCAGCCGGTGCTGCGACCCGGCAGGCCTCTTCGAGCAGGCTCGGAATGCCGGCACCGTCGATGACGATCGACGGACCGAGACCACCGAGTTCCGGTGCGACGACCTCGGCCACCGACTGCTCGCGCGAATTGATGGCCACATCGGCGCCGAATTCGCGTGCACGCACGAGGCGGTCGGCGTCGATATCGGCGATGATGCAGCGGGCACCCTTCATCTTGGCCATCTGGAGAACGGTGATGCCGACGGTGCCCGCACCGTAGATCAGGACGACGTCCTCATGCGTGCACTCGGTGCGCCAGAGAACATTGGCCGCGACGGCCAGCGGTTCGGCAAGCGCTGCGACGTCGAGTCCGAGTTTGGACGAGACCTTCACGGCATTCGCTTCGGGAACGATCGCAACCGCCCGGAAGCCGCCATCGCGATGGACACCGATGACCTGCAGGTTGGCGCAGACGTTGGAGCGCCCGATGCGGCAGGGATAGCAGGTGCCGCAGGAGATGACCGGATCGGCGACCACATGCTCGCCGATGGCGAGCGACGACACGCCCTCGCCCAGCGCCTCGATGACACCGGCAAATTCGTGACCGATGACGCGCGGGTAGACCGCGAAGGGATTGGAGCCATGGAGAATGTGCATATCGGACCCGCATATGCCGGCACGACGAACCCGGATCGCGACTTCGCCCGGGCCGGGCTGGGGAACGGGTCTGTCGTCGATTTCGAGCTTGTAGGGCTCGCGAACGGAAATCGTCACCATGTCGTCAGTCTCCTGCGCGCCTTCGCGCCTCGGAGTTTTCAGAGAGCGTTCATTGCCGAGAGCCGGGTCTCGACCAAGGTGCGCCAGGCCGTGTTTTCCTGAAGTGCCGGCGGAAACAGTCCGGCGACCTCGAAGAAGGGCGCGGAAGATTTGACGGCAACCGTCTGCTGCGCGGCGACCTTCAGCTCATCTGCACGCGGATCGTACAGGCGATCGACGGCAACGACATAGGCAAGCCAGAGTGCCACGACATCGGCAAAACCTGCGGCATCATCGCCGGCTGCCAGCCTTTCCATAGCCGGCGCGAAGATGCGTTGCGGCATCTTCTGCGTTCCGTCCATGGCGATCTGCGCCGTGCGATGCGCGATGGCCGGATTGGAGAATCGCGCGATGAGTTGGTCGCAATAGGCCGGGAGGTCGATCTCCGGAACGGCGTCGAGCGTTGGCAGGACGACCTTCATATGGTTGCGAACCCGCTCGGCATGCTCGGGAACAGCCATGACGTCCCGCACAAATTCAAGGCCGTGACGCTGGCCAAGATAGGCGATCAGGGAGTGGGAACCGTTGAGAAGCCGGAGCTTCATCGTTTCATAGGCGTGGACATCCCTAACGAAGACCGCACCGCCCGCTTCCCAGGCGGGGCGACCGGCTACGAAATCGTCCTCGATGACCCACTGGGTGAAAGGCTCGGTTTCCAGCGCGAGATGATCGTCCGCGCCGATGAGGGAGGCGCTTAACCCCCGCGTCACGTCCGTTGCCGCCGGCACGATCCGGTCGACCATGCTGGAGGGAAAGCGGATCTCCCGTTCGATCCACTGCGCCAGTGCGGCATCGCGTCTTTCCGCCATTTCCAGAACGAGGCGGCGAACCACCTGTCCATTGCCCGGAAGATTGTCGCAGCAGAGAACGGTCAAGGGGTTCACGGCCCAGCTGCATGCGGCGCGCCAGCGCTTCGACCAGTAGCCCGATGACGCCGACAGGCGCGCCGGGTGCTGCAAGATCATGCGCGATAGCTGCATGGGAAAGGTCGAGCCCTCCCGACACCGGATCGATACCATAGGCCTTCTCGCTCACGGTCAGGGTGACGATGCGGATGGCATTGTCGGCGAGCCGGTCGAGAAGATGCTCCCGCTGTTCCGTCGCGGCGATCGCCTCGACGATCGAGCCGACGATGCGCGGCCGATCGCCGTCCGCCCCGCGGGTGACGACGCTGTAGAGATGGCCCTGCGCTTTCAGATCCGCGACGATGTCGACGGACCGCAGGCTGGCGCCCACGATCCCCCAGTCGCCGCCCTCGGCCGCAAGTGCCAGATCGGTATAGACGGCCTGATGGGCACGATGAAAAGCGCCGATGCCGATATGCACGATGCCGGCCTTCAAGGTCGCCGGATCGAACGCCGGGCGCTCGACATGTACAGGCAGGTGAGTCGTTCTATCGAGCCGTGTCATCACTTAACTCAGTCCATATTCCGCATGAGACAAAGCCTGCTCGGTGCCGCGCAATTCCGCGAGGCCCTTCAGGCGGCCGATGGCCGGATAGCCCGGCTGCGCACCGCGCGTCAGGTCTTCGAGGATCTCCTGGCCGTGATCGGGCCGCATGAAGATCACGTGGTCCGCACGTCCCTCGGCCTTGCGGCGGCGCTCCTCGGAGACGAGCGCGGCAATCACCGCGACCATGTCCGTATTGCCGCCCAAATGTTGCGCCTCGAAGAAGGAGCAGGGCAAGCCGTCCGTCTCGCGCGTCACATTGCGCAGATGCGCGAAATGAATGCGCGGCGCCAGGCGCTTGATCATGGCCGGCAGGTCATTGTCGGACCGGGCGCCGAGCGAACCGGTGCAGAAGGTGACCCCGTTGGCGTTCAGATCGACCGCCTCCAGAACCTTTACATAGTCCGCTTCGGTCGAAAGCACCCGCGGCAGGCCGAGGAGCGGCCACGGCGGATCGTCACCATGGGCGCACAGGCGCATGTTCAGGCTTTCGGCAACGGGGGCGACTTCGGCGAGGAAATCGATGAGGTTCGCTCGCAGCTTCTCGGCCCCGATACCGTCATAACGCGTCAGCGCGACATTCAGCTCGTCGATGCTGTAGCCATCTGCCGAACCCGGCAGGCCGGCGCCGACATTGCGCGAGATCGAAGCGATCTTTTCCGGCGACATCTCTGCGAAACGCTGTTTGGCCGTCTCAAGAAGGGCCACCGGATAGTCTTCCGCAGCGCACGGACGCTTGAGCACGTGAACATCGAAGGCGACGAAATTGACGAGGTCGAAGCGCATGGCGCGGGCGCCGTCGTCCGTTTCCCAGCGAAGGTCCGTCCGCGTCCAGTCGAGAACCGGCATGAAATTATAGCAGACCGTCGAGATACCAGCCTTGGCAAGCTGCCGCAGGCTTTCCTTCCAGGCTTCGATATGCGCTTTCCAGTCGCCGGTCTGCGTCTTGATACTCTCGGACACGGGAATGCTCTCGACGAGTTCCCACTCCAGACCGCCCGCGCGAACCTCCGCCTGCCGCTTCTGGATTTCCGCCAGGGTCCAGGCCGTGCCCGTCGGCACATGATGCAACGCACTGACGATACCGGAGGCCCCAGCCTGCGCGGCATCCTGCACCGTGACCTTGTCGATCGGACCAAACCAGCGCCAGATATGTCTCATGCTCTTTTCCTCTTCGGGCTTCGCGACTTCGCGTGCGCGCGTCTCATCGGGAACCCAAAGCGCCGCGCCGGCTCGACAGAGGGCGTGACCGACATCGACCGGGCTCGGCCAAGGGAAATGCCTGACGATACGAATCGGGCGATACAAATCGACGGTAAGTGAAGCACGGAAGCCTCCCCAGTCGACCGAGTCGGGACGCACTCCTCGCCATCCCGACCATTAGGGTCGCGCCCTTTAATATACTACCATGGCAGACTGTCAACGTGTCGGGCGTGGATATTCTCTCGAAACTGTGCGATTACCGTTCAAACGATAGACATGAAGGATCGCCGAAATGGTGGTGAAGCGTACGGATGAAATCTCGAAATCCGGAATAGGGGCCGCCGCCTCGTCGGTTTTTCTGACCATCAATCCCCGCCAGCCGATCGCTGCGCAGATTTACGAGAAGCTGCGGCGCGCGATCATCACGCTTGCCATGACTCCGTCCGAGGCACTGAGCGAAAAGGAGCTTTCCCTTCAGCTCGGCGTCAGCCGCACGCCGGTGCGCGAGGCGCTGATCCGGCTGGCCGATGAAGGCCTCATCGACATCCTCCCGCAACGTGGCAGCTTCGTCGCACCGATCCGCCTTCGGGACGTCGAAGAGGCGCAGTTCATTCGGGAAGCATTGGAGGTTTCTATCACAAAGCGCTTGGCAGAAGGCTGTTCCCGGCGCTTCCTGACCGAAATCAAAAGCAATCTCTACGACCAGGAAAAGGCCGTCAACGCGGAGGCGCTCGACCTCTTCCTCGATCTCGACGAAGCGTTCCACCGCAGCTTCTGCGAGGAGGCGTCCCTATTGAAGAGCTGGCGTGTCATCCAGTCCGTCAAGCTGCAGATGGACCGCGTGCGCTATCTCAGCCTACCTGACCCGTCTCACCTTCGCACTCTCCTCGGACAACACCGCGCCGTCGTGGATGCCATCGAAGCGGGCGATGCCGTCACGGCTGGAAACAGCATGGCGGCGCATCTGCGCGAGGTCCTGCGGACGGCGCATCGCCTGCGCGAACAGCGTGCCGATCTCATCGAAGCGTGAATTCTCGACCTCTCTAAAATACCTCTTGCGCATCTAGTTGACATTCTACCATGGCAGTCATAAACAAGGTGGGAGGATAGCCGCGGATCGGCGAATGGAAGAGGCAGGGGGAGCTGCATCGACGGAATGCAATGGCTGGATTGCCACGGGGCTTGGTAGCCACGGAGCTTGATCGCTATCGAGATCGTGTTTTCCGAACCGACCGCGGGGAACCGGACGATCCACGAGACGGCTTCGTCAGCTTGTCTCGCTCATCACCACCGACACCGACCGATCATAACGACCGAACCGCGCGCCAAAGGCTGCAGCGGAAGGTTTGACACATATCAACCTGGGAGGAACATCATGAACATCACACGGAGAGCGTTCGGCACATTTGCGGCGGGTGCCGCTGCAGGATTTATTGCGGCCCCCGGCATTCTGCGCGCGGCCCCCAAGGTCAAGCTGCGCTACGGCACGGCCTTTCCGCCCACGCACCCCGGCGTCACCCGTATCGTCGAGGCGTCGAAGGCCATCGCAGCGCGCTCGGAAGGCGCCATCGACCTTCAGGTCTATCCGGGCAGCCAACTCGGCGGCGAATCCAACATGTTTGCGCAGGTCCGCGGCGGCGCCCTTGACCTGATGTCCACTTCGAGCGTCAATTAGACCATCGTGCCTTTCGCGGCCATCAACGCCGTTGCCTTCGCATTCCCGACATATGACGACGTCTGGAAGGCCATGGACGGCGATCTCGGGGATTTCGTCCGCAAGGCCTTCTTCGAAGCGGGCCTCTTCGTCTTCCCGAAAATGCTCGACAACGGCTACCGTAACATCACGACGGGCAGCAAGCCGATCGTCACGCCGGCGGATCTGCAGGGCCTGAAGATTCGCGTTCCCGGGAACCAGCTCTGTACACCCTGTTCCAGACCCCGGGGCGCCGCGCCGACGCCGCTGAATTTCGGCGAACTCTATGCGGCCCTCCAGACCCATATCGTTGATGGACAGGAAAATCCGTTGGCCCTCATCCAGAGTTCCAAGCTCTATGAAGTCCAGAAGCACGTCTCCATGACGGGCCACATCTGGGACGGTCACCACATCTTCTGCAACAACCGCCGCTGGTCGGCCGTACCCGCAGAGGCGCAGACCATCATTCTGGAAGAGCTGTACAGTGCTGCCGTCCACGAACGCGAGGACATCAAGGCTCTGAATGAAAAGGCGAGAACCGATATCGAGGCCGCCGGGCTGACATTCCATACGGTCGATAAGGCGCCCTTCCGCGACGTACTGGCCAAGGCCGGCTTCTACACCGGCTGGAAAGAAAAGTTCGGCGGCGAAGCCTGGGGCCTGCTCGAGAAGGCCGTCGGCACGCTCTGACGATCGAAAGCGCGGCGCTCGGTCCCTCATGGGGACGGTGCGCCGTGTTGCTTCGGGAAGCCGCTGAGCACTCCCGAAACAGGACGATGTGCTGCGTTGAAGCGGATTTTCGGGGGGAATCATCATGGAAGCAACAACAACCGCGGACTTCCCGCTCCAACCGGCGCATTCCAGCGCTTCGACCGCCTTTTCGGCCATCTCGTCGAAGCCATTGCTGCCACGATCGTTAATAAGTGAGGGCCGTCCCGACTGAAATGAAGGGGAGTACCGGGAGACAATCTCGTGAAGAATGGTGCTTCAAACACGAAGGTAAAAAGACAAATCACTGGAAAAGACGGTTTGGTGGGTGATGTAGGGTTCGAACCTACGACCCGCTGATTAAGAGTCAGCTGCTCTACCAACTGAGCTAATCACCCACGAGGACTGCATTGCTGCGGCCTGACGCGGCGTATAGAGGCCTTC